>JAQBSZ010000002.1 GCA_027623555.1 Pseudomonadota bacterium
GCTTGCTGGTAATTTGGGGGTCAAAGTTAAATACAATTACTGGGTCAAATTTCGCTGCAATTCAACAACCTGGAGTTTCTAAGCGCAACTTCAGCAATAGCGACACGGATTGAAATTGCACTTGCCACAAAAGAACCGCGATTAATTACAGACATAATCTACTCAGATGGACTTGCTTCTCTTGATTTTGAGGGGGACAAAATTTCTTTAAGATTAATAGACGGTGAAATCGGCAAAGCTGAGATTTTTTGTTCTAATCATTATGAGCAACTGGTGGTGGAGGATACCATAGAGATTTCCGCGCAGCCGGAATTAGGCAGATGCACGGTATACGTAACAGGTGCAGTTGGTAGTACATACACAGCATCTTACAATTAGTTGACAGTCCTTACTAAGGAGGATTGAAGACGCGTTTCTTGGAATAGTGCTCGGATGCCTATATTCATAACTCTTGGTATGGACTTCCAAGGGATTGCAAAAAAAAGGCCCACGTAAATTGCTTCTCCTGCCCCGTTGTTTTTATCACCAAATTTATCGAATATATTTTTGATTTTTTTGGGTGTCTCACCCCGCATTCCCAAAATCCCACCTAGGCTCTAAATAACATCCTCATAGGGGGGATTACCGTACGATCTCCGCGCCTGCTTTCAGTTTGTCGTGGGGTGCTGATCGACATAGGGCAGGCAGCTTAAATGATCCGGCTGAGGGTATAATGAGGGGTATCAATTAAGTTGAATTAAATATTAACTATATAAAACAATATCATAGGTCGGTATGGGCGGCATGATGTAAAAAATCGACCGCTAGGGAGGTCTTGACTTCCTCACTTCGTCAGCCCGAAATTTTTAATGCTCAGGTATGCTTGTATACATTGCGCTTAAAAATTTCGGGCTTTCTCGTTAGGAAGCATTAATCCTCTCCCTAACAGCCGATTTTAATGCTTTAGACAGATCGGCTTCGTCAAATTTCGGCAGACTCAAGTATTTGATGCTCAGGTATTATCAATACATTGCGCTCAAAAACTTCGGGCTTTCTCGTCCTGGAGGCTCCAGGCCTCTAATCCAGACAATTTTAGTGCTTTGGCATTCTGATAAATAAGCTCACAGCAAAAAAGGCCGGACTATTGAGCCCGGCCTTTTTGTGCAAGCGTCTGTCAGTCTGGATTTAGAGGAATTCCAGAACCACCAGCAGTACTGCTGCCAGGCCAATGCCGCAATGAATTACCCCGACAACGCTGGTCATGGGGCCGGCCTTACCTTTGATCGCATTGAATTGCAATCCTGCGATAATGAGCAGCGCTATGGCGAAAGCCAGGGTGCTGACGCCGTTGTCAGAGGACAGGGATGAGACCAGCGATCTACCCATGCCATTCAGGTGTCCTGAAGCTCCCATAAAGAACAGCATGGGTAGTGAGAACAGGGTGTTGGTTCGCGAGGCGAGCCCCGCCTTGGCCAGTGCACCCGCCGCTGCAGGTAGCGCTTCTCCGCCAGCCAGAACTTGCTCTGCGGAGGCAATGACAGTTTTCTGGTTCGGCCAGATGATCAGCCAGACGTTCAGAAACATAAGCGTACCGAGCAGCATGCCGATAGTAATATAGACGTTTACCGCGGCTCCCATGAAACCAGCGAGTGCGAGTCCCGAAAGAAAGGTAAATAGTGCACCGTAGCGAAACCACCAGAGTGCCCTCGGTACCAATTGCGCAATAGCGTTGGATTTCGTAGAGGCGTCGGCTACTTTGAAAAACTCAGTCTGGACAAAATTGAAGTAGTAGAGGATGCCTATCCATGTCACTCCGGCGAAGAAGTGTATCCAGCGCATTAAAAAGTCAATAAAGTTTCCCATTTCCATAGCAAGGACTCCAAATTTTTTTATGATTGGTATTGTAATACCCGGCAGAAGGCTTGGGATTACCTGCCAAATATTTGCGTCAATGTTATCACTGGCCTAGCGCCAGTGCTATCTGGACGCAGGGATGGCACGTTTAGCGGATTTTGAGGATAATAGGCGGCTATGAGCGAAAATGACGAACTGACAAATATCCCTCCCATGGTGCCTGAGCGCGATGATGTGGCCACTCATCTGAAGAATAAGAAGGCGCAGAGTCAGGATATCGTACGCCCCAGCTATTACACTCAGAAGGTCAAAGTAAGCACCTGGCCGGTTCGGATTGTGCTCACAATTCTTACCCTCGGCATGCTGGGGGGAGGCTATGGGTCTTATTATTTCTATGAGGAGTATCAGATTTCGCTGCGACAGTCTGAATTGCGCATCGGGGATCTGGAGCTACGCCTGGCTATTGCTGGAGAGCAAGGCGAGGAATCTGACAGTAATCTGATGGAAAACATCGAGAAGACCATCGAACAGTACGATCTGCTTTGGGCAAACTGGCGCAACAATAACCGCATCTTTGAAGATATCCAGGGAGAGATTGCCAAGTTAAAGTTGGCTAATGAAGGGCAGGACGAAGCCACCGCTAACAATAGTCAGGCGCTTGCCAATGCCAATCAGGCTGCCATGGCGAACGAGACCAGACTCAATACCCTGATTACTGAATTGGCACAGATCACTCAATCAGTGCGCAGTCTCAATGCCACGGTCGATGATCTCAGCGTTATGCGCACGGACCTGGATTTGATACGTCAGGTCTTAAACAGTGGCGACAGTACTGTGCTGGGAATAGTGGGGCGATTGGAATACATTGAAGAGTCTATGGAATCCATCAATGCCCACCGACTGCAGATCAACGAAAGCCTGTTTCGCCTGCAAGAAAACCTGGAAGCACTGCAGCGCGCGCAGGGTACTCAAGGAAGTAGCCTCTAAAGCATTACTCGCTAGTTTCCGGTGAATACCGGATCACGTTTTTCTATAAATGCAGTCACTCCTTCCCGAAAATCTTCACGCGAAGCACAATCGGAAAAATATTCCGCCTCCGCCTGCAATTGCGATTCAAATTCGCTCTCCAGTGATCGGTAGAAAAGCGCTTTGGTATTGCCATATACGTGGGTAGGACCAGAGGCCAGCCGAGCAGCTAGTTTGTCGGTTTCTGCATCGAGCTCAGTCGCAGGCACTACAAAATTTATCATGCCGATATCCTTTGCAGTCTGTGCATCGACGCGATCACCGAGCAGGGCAATTTCCATAGCCTTCTTTATGCCTACTGCTCTTGGTAGATGAAAGGATGAAGACCCATCCGGGCTGGTGCCAATCTTGCAGTAGGCAAGAGTAAAGAACGCATCGTCGGCGGCGATCACCAGGTCACAGGCGAGCGCGACACTGACACCGGCTCCTGCAGCCGCTCCCCGGCAGCTCGCAATTACTGGTTTCGGCATTCTGCGCATAGCAAACATGATAGGGTGAAGATCATGAATTCGCAGGATGAATTCTTTGCGAATCTCTTCCGGTGACTTCTTGATTGTTTCTCCCATGCTTTTTACATCGCCGCCAGCCATGAAGTGATCTCCGGCACCTTTTAATACGACACATCTGACTGCAGGGTCGCGTTCCACATCGTGTAATGCGTCACTCAGTTGGGAACGCATTTCCATGCTCAACGCATTGCGTGCCTCGGGTCGGTTCATGGTAAGTGTTGCTATACCGTCATGGTGGGAGATTTCGAGATGGGACATGTTGATTTCCTGGCCAGAGTGCTGTGTTTAAAATCTAAGAGGCTCAAGTATAGCTTGAGATTGCTTGAAAGGAAGGCTTCATCCGTGAGCTTGGCAAAAGATGGAGTTCAGGTATAATACGCGCCCTCTTGAACGGGAATGCAGTTCTCGTTTTCCTGGCTATGCGGACGTGGCGGAATTGGTAGACGCGCTAGATTTAGGTTCTAGTATCGCAAGGTGTGGGAGTTCAAGTCTCCCCGTCCGCACCATCTATGCAAAATGAAGTCTGCAGCACCGAGAAATGACACGGCTCCTAAGCCACTCGAGGTTGCCGATTGTAATCTGCAGAGTTCTCCGAACTCGAACGAAGGCCGTTCTCGAAACTCTCTGAATTCCCAGTCTGAAGGCGAAGTTGCCGATTGTAATCTGCAGTGTTCTCCTAACTCGAACGAAGGCCGTTCTCGAAACTCTCTGAATTCCCAGTCTGAAGGCGAGGTTGCCGATTGTAATCTGCAGAGTTCTGCGACCTTAAACGCAGCCACTTATAAAAGCACACTCGATCTCCAGTCAAAGCACGACATCGCCATTCTCATTCTCCTATTGCCTGTCCTGGTTCTACCAGCTAAGCTGAATTGATGAAAAATCCTCTTCGCCCGAATCAGACGAAGGTAGCGGCAAGCAAAAAAACAGATAGGCTACCTGTCTCCAGTCAGCATGATGTGCAGACCTTCCTTTCGAAGCTGGCCACGCTACCGAAAACTACCGGCGAGGCGCGCCTGATATTTTCTGTGGATGCCACAGCCAGCAGGCAGGCGACATGGGATGTCGCCAGCCAGTTACAAACTGATATGTTTTTGAGTACTCAGTCTCTCGGTGGGCTTAACGTGCAGTTGTGTTACTTCAGAGGCTTCGGTGAGTTCTTCAGCAGTAACTGGCAGAGCAACGCCGATGATATCGTGCAGATAATGGCAGGGATTCGTTGTCAGGCTGGCGCCACCCAACTCGAACGATTACTACGGCATGCTATACAGGAAAACGATAGGCAGAAAATAAAGTGCATCGTCTATATCGGCGATGCGATGGAAGAAAATATCGATGTATTAGCGCAACTTGCCGGAAAGCTGGGTTTGCTGAACGTGCCACTATTCATGTTCCAGGAACGCGGAGACCCGGTGGCCCGGCAAGCGTACTTAGAGATGAGCCGCTTATCCGGAGGAGCTTATTCTCAGTTCGATACAGCGAGTGTGGACCAATTGAAGGAATTGTTAAAAGCTGTAGCAATCTATGCAGCCGGGGGTCTCAAGGCTCTTCAGGATTTCAGTAAAACTTCTCACAAGACTGTTAAACTACTCGAGCAGCAATTAAAGTCTTAGCCTGGTAGAAACAAATTCATGATCTTTCGATTACTAGCGTTGATCGCTCTCCCGATCATGGCCTATTACCTGGCGAAAACTGGGAGTCAGCGGCTCAATCTTTCGCCGCGCCAGAGTAGAATCCTGTTCATTATAGTCGCTGCATTACTCGTGGTGGGTCTGCTGGTAGCCATTGGCAGGCTGCCTGTCCATTTTATCCTGGCGCCGCTAGGCGCTGCCGCGGCCTTCCTCCTCAGAATGTTACCGACATTCCTGCGTTTATTGCCCATGTGGCACATGTTCAAAGGCCGGGTCGCTTCCGCCAGGCCAAGGGAAAAGGGGCAAACTTCCACAATCCGCACCGAGTACCTCGCGATGGAACTAGAGCACGATAGTGGGAAGATGGATGGGCAAGTTCTAAAGGGAGCCTTTGCCAACAAGCGCATGGCCGATTTGTCTCTTGATGATCTATTGGCGCTCTACAGTGAATGCAGCGGTGACGGCGATTCTTCTCAAGTGCTGGAAGCTTATATCGACCGGCAGCACCCTGATTGGCGAGAAAAGATAAATCAGTCCGCACGCCGCCAGGCGACGGCTGATGATTCAGTGATGACTCGAGAGCTTGCGATTGAGATCCTGGGATTGGCCGAGCCAACTAACAAGAAAGATATTGTAAAGGCGCACCGCCAATTGATGCAGGGGCTGCATCCTGATCGTGGAGGATCGGATTATCTCGCCAAAAAAATCAATGCTGCAAAAGACTTTCTTCTGAAAAAACCTTGATGACTAGCCGGCTTTTCTTCTTTCCAGAAACGTTTTGATGGTCGTCTGCGCGTCGACTGTGCTTGATTTTAGAGTCTTTCTGTTCGATGAATTCGATCATTGCTCATGCACTACTGTGCTGTAAATGGATGCCTGATTCAGGTAGATTAACGAGGTAAAGTAGAGTATTAATACTTCGGCCTTGTGGCTAGATCTGCTACGAAAAATCTTATGAGTACTGATTTCAGAATCGCCAACATTATTCGGTCGACAACACTGATCGAACGCAACGAGCAGAAAGCGGTTTTTATCTCTTTCGCCCTCGTGTTTGTCCTCATGGCCGCTTACTACATGCTACGTCCGGTACGAGATGCCATGGCCAGCGACTGGTCTAATACTGAGATCAGCCTACTATGGAATATACAGTTCTTTCTCAGTCTGGGATTTGTGGCGATCTATGGATTGGCGGTTTCCAGGATAGAATTCCGCCGCCTGGTCCCCTCTGTATACGGTTTCTTTGCAATCAGTTTTGTGAGCTTTCATTTCGGCGCTGTCATGGTCGAAGACCCGGTCTTGCTGGATAAAGGATTTTATTTGTGGGTGAGCCTGTTCAGTCTGTTTCATGTCTCGGTGTTCTGGAGTCTGATGGCAGACCTCTACAACAAGGAGCAATCAAAACGTCTGTTTGGATTTATCGCCGTCGGCGCCAGTGCTGGAGCTATCGTCGGGCCAATCGTAGCGACGCTGGCGGCACAAACGATTGGCTCTGAATCCCTGATGTTGTCAGCGTCATTGATCATGCTGATCCCCTTACCCATCGTTTACTACCTGCAACTTTTGAAGCGCACTGAATTGCACAATGAATCTATCCAGGTGGATTTGTCACACATGAAGATTGGTGGCAATCCGCTGGCCGGATTTAAAGACTTCTTCACGAGTCCTTATCTGATGGGAATTGCAGCGTTTATTCTCTTGTATACGGCAATCAGTTCCTTCGCCTACTTCGAACAAACTAATCTGCTACGAGACTACGACAGGGATCAGCGAACACAGATTCTTGCGATGCTGGCGCTTGTGGTTAATATTTTAACCTTCGCCCTCGGTTTTTTTGCCACCAGTCGATTAACGACGAAGTTGGGGATGCCGACTACGCTGGCACTGGTACCGTTTTTCATGTGCGCTGCGCTGCTGATTCTGGCGTTTGCGCCGATTCTTACCGTGTTACTTGCTTTGCAGGTCGCCAGGCAGTCAGGGAATTATGGAATCACCAGGCCGGCACGGGAAATGCTCTTTACTTCCGTATCCCGAGAGAGCCGCTTCAAAGCCAAGCCAGTGGTCGACGTGGCGATTTATCGGGGAGGCGATGCCGTATGGTCATCGGCCTTCGCTCTGCTTACAGACGGCATGGGACTGGGAATGGCTGCCATGGCGGCAATCGGCGCCGGAATCGCGGCAGTGTGGGCAGGTACAGGAATGAAGCTGGGTTCGGTTTTTAACAGGCGTACCGAAACGAGCCAGAATTCAGAATTCGCTAGTGAAAATTCTGCGGCCGAATATTCGACGAACTAACTCAGTCTTGCTTCAGCTTCTGAGCTTCCTTAAATAATCGAACCGACAAGTGGTAGAATGGCGGTTTCGATTCTATCGCAGGGATTTTTGCGCAATGCCGCTTATTCGCAACGAACATGTCATCCAGAGTGTTGCTGACGCTCTGCAATACATTTCTTATTACCATCCACTGGATTTCGTTAAGGCGGTATACGCCGCGTATGAGAAAGAAGAGTCTCCGGCGGCCAAGGACGCCATGGCTCAGATTCTGATCAATTCGCGTCTCTGTGCCGAAGGCAAACGACCGATCTGTCAGGATACCGGAATCGTCAATGTGTTCTTGAAGATTGGCATGGATGTGCAATGGGAAGGTGATATGTCACTTGCTGACATGATCAACGAAGGAGTAAGAAGGGCCTATCTTCTGCCAGACAACGTATTGCGTGCCTCGATACTCTCAGACCCGGCGGGAGCGCGCAAGAACACGAGGGACAACACACCGGCTGTCATTCACATGGAGCTGGTTCCCGGCGCCTGTATAGACGTCAAGCTCGCTGCCAAGGGCGGCGGCTCGGAAAACAAAGCCAGGATGGCGATGCTGAATCCCAGTGACAGTGTTGCCGAGTGGGTCGAGAAGACCTTGCCTGGCATGGGTGCGGGCTGGTGCCCACCGGGAATGCTGGGTATCGGTATCGGCGGCACCGCCGAGAAAGCGGTGCTCATGGCCAAAGAAGCATTAATGGGTCCCATAGATATTCATGAATTGCGTGCCCGGGGCCCCGCCAACCGAATCGAAGAATTACGCCTGGAAATCATGGACCGGGCCAATGCCCTGGGCATCGGCGCGCAGGGGCTGGGTGGACTCACCACGGTACTGGACGTGAAGATACTCGACTACCCCACTCACGCGGCGTCCCTGCCGGTGGCATTGATCCCAAACTGTGCCGCTACTCGCCATGCGCATTTCACATTAAATGGTTCGGGTGTCGCTGAATTGACCCCGCCGAGCCTGGATGAATGGCCGGAAATTACCTGGGACGTGGGTCCTCGTGCCCGCAGGGTGAACCTGGATACACTCTCCCGTGACGAAATCGCCGGGTGGCAGCCCGGAGAAACTCTGTTGCTTTCCGGAACCATGTTAACCGGGCGCGACGCAGCCCATAAGCGTCTTCTGGCTATGATCGATAGTGGCCAGGGCCTTCCCAAGGGCGTGGATTTCACTAACAAGTTAATTTATTACGTCGGTCCGGTAGACCCGGTAAGGGATGAAGTAATCGGCCCTGCGGGGCCAACTACGGCGACCCGCATGGACAAATTCACCGATGCCCTGCTCGAGAAAACTGGCCTGATCGGCATGATTGGCAAGGCGGAGAGGGGCCCCATTGGAATCGAAGCCATCAAGAAACACGGTGCAGTGTACCTGATGGCTGTTGGTGGTGCCGCCTACCTGGTCTCAAAGGCGATTCGCAAGGCCAGAATCGTTGCCTTCGAAGAACTCGGCATGGAAGCGATCCATGAATTTGTAGTGCAAGAAATGCCAGTAACAGTGGCGGTCGATACCAAAGGCACTTCGGTCCATCAAACTGGTCCGGCGATCTGGAAGCAAAAGATTGCCGAAGAGCATGCACTCGATATTAGCTGAGTGTCTTTGGTAAAGAGCCGAATGGCTTGTCAGTCACACATGTCGGAGTAGTTATTTTGCAGCGATAGTGAAACAACCGGCTCGATATCGTTTATCCTGATCTGTTCGTGGTTTATTTCAAGCGCATCACCTCCTAATACATTGTGATCAAATTTATAGATCGTGTCGTTGATTCCGGCAATCGCCAGTCGATCATGCTCGGCTATTTGCTCGCTAATTGACTCATTGCGTTCCTGATACTTCTTCATAGCAGCAGAGCCATGGCGCTTGCCTAACATTTTTTCTACGATATGGGGGGCCAGAATTGACGCACTGGCATTATTTCCACCAAATCCTTTCGAGTTGATAATTACCGCGTCCATACCCCGATTGCCAACTTCTCTGTGTTGCATCAGAAAATCCAGATTTTGTGTGTGCACGTCATCTGCTATTTCATTGATGGTGAAAATACCCGGAATTATTCCCTGGTCCCAGGTCCCCAGGCTGGCCATTAGCTGGTCACCGGATGCGCTGGCAATGGAATGCCCGACATAGGGTTTAATTGCGGTGATGGGCCAGTTCTCAATACCAAAAGTCCTGGCTATTGCGCTGAGGATATGTGATTCCGTCGTCCGATTCTGCGGTGTTCCCGTACCATGGGAATGAACGTAGGAGCGCTGCCTTAAGCCTTGATCTCCTACTATATTGCGCGTTGCCGCCGCCGCTTTCGCCATCGTAAAGTAATTGCCCAATCCTGGTCCGGCGATTGACTTCTTATAACCATCGGCGCTAACGAAGACCTCGTTTACCGCGCCATAAATATTCGCACCCAATTCCAGTGCCAATGCGTCATCCATCAGTACGACAAACTGTGCAGATTCGCCCAGCGTAAAACCAGTGTTGTAACTGAATGGCCTGCACGCGCGGCGATAATCTGGAAGTTCTCCAGCGCCCAAACCATCCAGCTCCCTCAAACCAGCATCGTCCGCAAGTGCTCCCATCGTATCAAAACCGTCGAAGACTTCTGGAACCAGGCAGGCTTCGCTCGTACCCACGACGACAACGCGTTGTGTGCCATTCTGAATGTCTCTTATACCCAGACGCAGGTTATAGAGAAAAGTAGCGCAAGCCGCGACATTAGCGCCAGTTGTCCCTAAATTACCTAATAAATAGGCGTTCAAGAAATCGGCCGGCATCTCAGTAAAACCAAGGGGAAGTTGCTTGGAAGTTACCTTTTTGCCGAGCAATCGCGCTTGAAGTAATCCGCCAAAACCATTGTAGTCCAGCTGGCCCATACAATTGCTGGCATAAACGCTAAATTGATCAGGAGCTACGCGTTGCTTGAGTGTCTCCCAGTCGATGCCAAGGGAGTTAATGGCATCCGAGGCACCGAAAACTGTCATCTGCAAGGCACGGGGGTGATTACGCGATGGATAGAGTACGGCCGGGTCAAACCCCGAGGGTAATTGTCCGGCACAATTAACCGACGCCTCTCGATGGCTATGCAGTAACACGTCAACATCGCTAGCAACAGAAACCCTGAGCTTGTGTCGTGGATCGGAGCTTGCTTCGCTGACTACCCAGCCCTTCGGCAGGGGTGAGGGAAGGTGCTTCTTGCTGAGTTCAAATTCCAGCGGCTGATCATCAATACCCTTCAGTCTGGCTCTGCTGTGAAAGGGAATGCGAGCTGGCTCGAAGAGATTGTCTTCAAGTTGCCGGATTAGCGAGCCTTGCTCAAGAATGGGCTGCAGCGCGGCTATGTGCCTTGTGAGATCTACCGCTTGACCCTCTGCATCTACCCAGCCATTGTCAGACTTGCGCAGTTTGCCGGTCAGGCTGGCAAGGCTGGCCCAGGTCTCATTCGCCAGCTTGTCAGACAGAGACTCAATCACCATGCGTCGATAGCCGTGGTGACCGGAACTTCTCCCTGCCGCATTGACTCCGCCAAACCCTGCAATAACCGGTAAATTCGCCATGTAGTGGATTTCCTGACCGTGCTTCCCATGAATTTGGTAGGACTATAGTGAGTGAAGTCCGTTTTTTGCTATGGCAAATTAGACATTAACTATGTGATATTAGACAGATGTCTTCGCAGTGAAGCTTCCGACAAGCAATGCAGGGTTGCTACCCGACGCGCGTCTGCGGCTTGCATAAAAACCAGTGCGCACATAGCATTGGCAGTCTTGTCCAAAAAATAAGCCTTCAGGAGGCTCAATGAAAATTCAATTCCTAATAAAGATGGTTACGGTTATGGCTGGGGCAAGCCTGGCTTTCGCCGCCGTGGCACAAGCTGACCGCTTCGCCAGTGTGACAATTGAAACAGTGCCAGTGACGGGTGGAATTTCCATGCTGGTAGGATCAGGTGGAAACATTGGAGTGTCTGCCGGCGCTGATGGAATCTTGATCATCGATGACCAATATGCGCCTCTGGCCGCAAAAATTAAGGCAGCACTGGCCGCATTAGGATCTGATGCACCCAAGTTTCTGCTCAATACGCACTTTCATGGTGATCATACGGGGGGCAACGCTGAATTCGGTGCGGGCAGCATTATCGTCGCTCACGAGAATGTAAGGGGCCGCCTGGTGACTGGCAATTCTCCAGTATTGGCACTACCGGTGGTGACTTTTGATGACGATGTGACGCTTCACTTCAATGGCGAAGACATCACCCTGATCCACATGCCGGCTGGACATACTGACACCGATAGTGTGGTGCTGTTTGAAGGCTCCAATGTTATCCACATGGGAGATCATTTCTTTAACGGCGGATTTCCGTTTGTCGACCTCGCCAGCGGTGGCACCGTACAGGGCTATTTAAGCAATCTGGAAAAGGCGTTGTCCTGGATAGCCGAGGACACGGCGGTAATCCCTGGGCACGGCCCGCTCGGTACTAAAGCCGATTTGCTGAATTTCTATAGTGTGATAAGGGATACCTCCACTGAGATACGCGTCAAGAAATCCCAGCGCATGAGTAAGGAAGAAATCGTCGCTGCCGGTCTTGGCGAGCAATACCAGAGCTGGGGGCAGGGCTTCATCAACGAGGGGCGCTGGATCGAAACGGTATTTGATAGTTATCCACGCTAGCCGGCTCGATTATCCAATTATTGGCAATGCCCGCTACGTTTGGTGGCGGGCGCACCTCCTTCATTGAATAAAATCGAACCTCTCCACGAAAAGCTGCTGGTCTTGCACCAGGCACTCGGTATAGCGCCGGACTACCTGGACACCTGCAAAATGCCCCTGTGTAGCGAAGCGAATCGACTCATCGATACCGAGTTGGATTACTACCAGCGCCCACAGAGGCTTATGCCCGAGGCTTTTCAGGCCTGGTCGGCCATGAAGCAGGCAGCCGCCACGCAACAGATCAGCATCTTTCTCATTTCGGCATTTCGAGATTACCAGTATCAGCATGATGTCATTGCAAGGAAGCTGGCGGAGGGCCGCTCGATTACTGAGATCCTGTCAGTCAACGCGGCCCCTGGATTCAGCGAACACCATACCGGGTGTGCCATCGACATTGGCACAGAAGGCTGCGAGGCGCTGGTAGAAAACTTCGAGAATACGAAAGCGTTTCAATGGCTTACAGAAAATGCTGCGAATTACGGTTTTCGCATGACCTATCCACGAAATAATTCCTATGAAATGGCTTACGAACCCTGGCATTGGTGCTTTGCAGAAGGCCAGCCATAGCTTTAGACAAACGCCGAGGAACGCGGTAGTCTAGGTTCATTGCGCACATAGGAAAGGGGATGCAAGCGAAAGAATTTCCGGTGCAATACCCGGTAAGATACGCCATCGGCCGCGCCATTTGCTGCACCAGAAACAGCCCGCTAGTCCTAAGTACCCAGGTATTTAGCCGCTTCACTCAAACTCGAATTTCCCTCTCAAAAATTTTAAGCAATTCCGGTCGTCTCTATCACCGGGTGTACGCCCGTGTTCGCCGTGACGGTATTTTGCAAGACTGTCTGTCTACCGGATCAATAGTTGATATGAAACAAAATCATTTAACCCATTAGGAGAAGACAATAATCAGCAAGCTCTAAAACCGCTATTTTGAATGTTCTAAGGAGATAGTATTTTATGAACAATGAATTCCAAGTCGTATTCCACAACATCGATCAAACAAACGCTATTGCAGACGCAGTACAAAAACGAATTAGTAAGCTAGAGAGATATTGTGAGCATATTATTACTGGACGAGTGGTGTTGGATTCACCCCATAACAATCATCACAAGGGAAAGGTTTATTCTGTCGGAGTGGAAATACATACCCCTTCAAAGGAAGTTCGCGTAAATCAGGACCAGCATGACAACCATGCACATGAAGATCTCTACATAGCGATTCGGGACGCATTCAATGCTGCCGAACGTCAACTTAAATCAATTGAAAAGAAACGTCGAAAGACTCCGCCTCATAAAGACGGTCCGGGTTTCGATGACGAGGCGGCTTGACGGGTTCGCTATGACCATGAATAAAGACCAACATATCGAAATAGAAGCAGCTACGTTTAGAAGGCTGTTGCATCATCTTGATGAACACAAGGATGTGCAAAATATTGACCTGATGAACCTGGCGAGTTTTTGCCGAAATTGTTTGTCGAAATGGTACAGCGCAGAAGCGGCAGCGAGGGGAATTGAGGTGCCCTATGATGAGGCAAGGGAGATTGTTTACGGCATGCCTTATTCTGAGTGGAAGTCAAAGTTTCAATCTGAGGTCTCTGTCGAAAAGAAGGAAAAGTTCAAGCACAAGACGAACTAGTCGGGAGAGCAGTAGTCGGTTCATTGAGCCGACTGCTGGCCGCTCTCAGCTACAAATAACTTGTTCCGCACCAGTTGCCGGTATTCGTTAGGGGTTACAGCATTTAGCTTCTTGAATAGACTGGTAAAGTAACTCGCATCCTGATATCCCACCTTGTCCGCAACCTCTGCTACGACCAGATTACTTTGTTTCAAGAGGTCCTTTGCGTGATTAATTCGCAAGTCCTGTAAATACTGAAGCGGTGTGGTATTGGAAGCCGATTTGAAGCGCCTGTTTAACGATCTGACGCTCATGCGAAATCTGTCGGCTACTTCAGCAATTTGTATGAGATGTGCAAAGTTATCCTGCAGCCATTCTTGCACTTTTATGATTTCCTCATCGTGGTGAGTAGTTTGCTGATCTTTGCTGAGTAACAACGACTCATAAGATCGCTTCAGTTCATGAGTGAATTGCCTGGATATTTCACTGGCAACGGATTCTCCGTAGAGCTGCTCTACGAAATGCAGCATGATGTCCCGAGCAGCATTTACGCTCCCGGTGCAGTAGATGTTGTCGATACTGGTGATAAATCGTTTGCGTTGTAGTTTTACCTTAGGGTAGTCATGTTGAAACCGGTCGAAGAATCGCCAGTGTGTAGTTGCCGCCTTTCCATCCAACAGGCCTGCTTCGGCCAAAAAAAAGGCTCCTGTTGTAACGGCACACAGCGTCGCACCTGCTTCATGCTGCTGCTGCAACCAGGAAATGAGGCGCACATGTTTGCGTACACTGGCCCGTGGGTTTCCCCAGATACCCGGAACAAAAATAAGATCAGGGGACGTTACCTGAGCCAGAGTCTTGGGGCAATTCATAGCCAGTCCGCCACTGAGGATGACGGCTCCCTCTTGCGTACTAACCAGCTCAATTTTTAATAGCTTGTCCCGTTGCCGGCGGGCCCTGGCAATATCGTTAGCAGCACTAAGCATCTCCAGAGGAATGGTCACCGTCGAGCCTAATGCCCTTGGTAACACAATGATGGCAACCCGAATCATGGCAGAGCAGTAGCCTCAGTATTCAATAGCGATCACAATATAACTTTTGTGGCCGGAAGGAGATTCGATCTCAATCTCGCTGTCGACCTGCTTGCCGAGCAGCGCGCGACCCATGGGCGCGTCAATACTAATGTAGCCACGTTTTGGGTCTATCTCATCCGGACCTACCAGGCGATAGCGTGCTTCGTGGCCAGCATTGTCTTCCAGACAAACCCAGGCGCCGAAATAGATCCGAGTCTGGTCAGTAGGAGCTTCGACTACAACCTTAATATCTTCAAGCCGCTTACTAAGATACCTGACTCGACGGTCAATTTCGCGGAGGCGTTTCTTGCCATAGATGTATTCTGCATTTTCCGATCGATCACCAAGTGCAGCTGCCTCCGCAACCGATTGGGTTACCTTCGGTCTTTCCACTTTCCATAGTTGATGCAGCTCTTCTTTCAAGAGTGTCTCACCCTCGGGCGTAATATACTTGGCGCTCGGTTTCTGGGGTGGGCGATAACGGCTCATTGAGTTCTCAGGATTCTTCTTCGAGTGCAAAGGAGAGTTGGTCCAACGCCTCAGCCGTTGCTGTCAATTCCTGCTTCGGCGTTAACCGTACGCCAATTCCGAGAAGACGTACGGGCTTGGAGCCTCTGGCAAAACCATCTTCGCACAGCTTGATAAAATTCTGCCTGTCGCAGTTTTCGGACAACATCTCCACCGTGGTTTGTACGAAGTCATGAAACTTGATCTTGATGAACTGCTTATGGATCGAGTAATTTGCGCTGATCTTGTCGATCCGCAGAGACAGTTGTTGCATTAGCCCTGGTAGTTCTTCAAGGCAATTTTGCAGTGTAGGAAGGTCGCTAGCATAGGTATTTTCCACGCTTACGGATTTGCGCACGCGTTCTGTTTGTACTGGACGATTGTCAATTCCTAAACTCAGCTGATGTAGACGCTCACCAAAGCTGCCGAAATATTTCTGTAACTGGTCTTGGTCGAGTTGACGCAAATCACCGCATTTTATTATTCCCAGTCGTTTCATCTTGCTGGCAGTGACTTTGCCAACACCGTGCAACTTTTTGACCGGCAAGTTTGCCACGAAGGCATCCACTTCTTCAGGTCGAATAACAAATTGGCCATTGGGCTTATTCCAATCGCTGGCAATCTTGGCGAGAAACTTGTTCGGTGCGATACCGGCAGATATTGTAATTCTCACTCGTTCTCTGACTTCCTCGCGAATTGCCCCGGCTATGCGGGTAGCGCTTCCCTGAAATTGCTCACAGGCACTTACATCCAGGTAGGCTTCATCCAGGGAAAGCGGTTCAATCAGGTTTGTGTAGGATCGAAATATTGCATGTATTTGCTGTGAGGCGCGTCGGTATTTTTCCATATCTGGCCTGATTATTATCAATTCCGGACAACGCTTGCGCGCCGTGGCAGATGCCATCGCAGAATGAATGCCGAACTTTCTGGCTTCGTAATTGCAGGTTGCAACAACCCCGCGGCGTTGGGGTAAACCGCCAACTGCTATGGGCTTGCCTGCCAATTCGGGATTGTCGCGCATTTCTATTGAGGCATAGAAACAATCGCAATCACAATGAATTATCTTACGTTGAGCTTCCATCGAATCGTGTTTGGTGATGAATTCCAAACAAACTACAACAGGCTTCGAAGCAAGTAAAACGTCGTCTGAATCTGCATGCAATCAGGCCTGGGATCTTTCAAACTCCAGCATGAAATCAACCAATGCCTGACAGCCCTGAATTGGCATAGCATTGTAGATTGATGCTCGAACGCCGCCGACATTGCGGTGGCCCTTTAACGCATAGAGACCCTGCGCCAGTGCCTGGGACAGAAAATCATCGAGTACTGCATTGTTTGCCAGGTTAAAGGTCACGTTCATAGTGGACCGATGCTCAGGTTGAGCGGTGCCGAGATAGAAACTTGATGCATCGATAGCATCGTAGAGCATTGCAGCCTTGGCGTTATTCTGGGCCTCTATGGCTGTAACGCCGCCCTGGTCCTTTAACCAATTCAAGACCAGGTTCATCATATAGATTGCGAAGGTATTGTTCGTATTCGCCAGAGAATGCTTCTGCGCATAGGTCTTGTATTGCAGCAGGTTTGGAGTTTCAGGCATAGCATACTCCAACAGGTCCTCTCGAATAATGACCAGCGCCAGTCCCGCCGGTCCTAGATTCTTCTGCAGTCCGGCGTAAATTATCCCGAAGGAATTGATATCCAACTGCCGGGACAGGAATTCCGATGTCATGTCTGCAACCACGGGGATATCTGAGGATTGCGGAAACTGTTGCCAACGTGTCCCGTAGATCGTGTTGTTACTGGTGATATGCAGATAGGAAGAGTCCGTATCGATGTCAGCCATGTCGAAACCGGGAATGCGATCATAGTTGGTCGCTGCGCTGCTGGCTACGATCGAAACGTCGCCATAGCGGGCAGCTTCCTTGCCGGCGAGCATCGCAAAATTTCCAGACTCAACATAGGCTGCCTTTCGCGGCGCCAGACGATTGATCAGATTCATGGGTACCGCGGAGAATTGCATCTGGGCGCCACCATGCACATAAAGAATCTTGTAGTTTGATGGAATTTTGGCCAGTTCAATGAGTAACTCATCGGTTTCATCAATGATGGCATCGAATTCTTTGGAGCGATGGCTGATCTCAATAACTGAGGCACCCATTCCGTTGTAGTCAAGAAATTCCTGTTGGGCTCTTTCCATAACTGCCGTAGGAAGCATTGCTGGCCCAGCACCAAAATTATAAAGTCGAGTCATTGCTAAATCCTGAATAGTGAGTTTTTGAAGCCAGGGAGCCCTTACTAAAATCTGTCCTTAAAGTACAGTCACCTTGATGACGTCGTCTATATTCGCGATAGCGGCAAGCGCCTCATCTGAAGGTGCGCTCGCGAGGTCTATCAGATTATAGGCAATTTCATCGCGGCTCTTATTGAGCATATCGATGACATTGATGTTTTGATCTGCCAATACCGAGAGAATCTGTCCAAGCATTTTCGGCACATTCTTGTTGCTGATTGCAATGCGGGTGCATTTTTCTGCATTAGCATCGCGATCAAGATACAGGTTTGGAAAATTAACTGAATTCTTAATGTTGCCGTTCTCCAGGAAGTCCCGCAATTGATCGGCAGCCATCACGGCACAGTTCTCTTCTGCCTCCTGGGTGCTGGCACCGATATGCGGCATTGAGATCACATCGTTGCGCCCCATCAATTCTGGCCTTGGAAAGTCACTGATATACATGCCCAATTTGTCAGACTGAAGTGCATCCAGTAGTGCCTGGGGCTCGACTATCTCATCTCTGGCGAAATTTAACAGGCAGCTTCCAGCGCGCATCGAGGCGAACATATTGGCATCGATCAGATTGCGGGTGGAATCCAGGACTGGCAAATGCAGGGAAATAAAATCTGAGCTTCCCACCAGGGCATGCAAATTTTCGATGCGCTTCACCTGGCTCGGCAATCGCCAGGCGGCTTCTACAGACAATGCAGGATCATAACCCTGTACTTCCATGCCCAGGCTAATGGCCATCTCTGCAACCATAGAACCGATAGCGCCCAACCCGATCACGCCCAGTGTCTTGCCGGCAATCTCATTGCCCGCAAATCGCTTCTTCTCCTGCTCCATTATCCTGGATAAATCTCCATAGTCGGAGACGTCAGTCTGGGTACTTGCGAATCCGATGCCCGGAATTATCCCTCGAGAGCCCAGTAACATGCCGCATAACACCAATTCCTTAACGGCATTTGCATTAGCGCCTGGGGTATTGAATACAACCACTCCATGTTCAGTACATTCACTAACCGGCACATTGTTCACTCCTGCACCCGCACGCGCGACCGCCTTCAGGCGGCCGTTAATTGCGGCTGGATCGAGTCTGTGGCTGCGCAACAGGATGGCGTCAGCATCGTCAAGCTCGGCGCTAACTTCGTATTGATTGCCTGGAAATCGTTCCAGACCTCGCTCGGAGATCGCATTGAATGTCTGAATCCTGTGCATGGGTTCTGATCCTGGGGTAATTAGTTGCAAAGGGCTTTAGTTTCGCAAACCAGAAGTCTGCAAAGTAGTTGATCGAAGCTCATCATTTGGGTCATCTACCGGGAAACCGCTTAGCTGCTAGTACTCATTTTTGGCAGGGTGGAGTGGGAAACCAGGATTTTTAAAGGCGGCAATTATGTCGTGAATCGTGTCGAAACTCCAGTCAGAATTCGTGGTTGCTGCCCAGAGCAGTTTGGTGAATAGTGGTCACAGGTTATGATGGCTTTTTCACTCGAGATTTTAGACCGATGACAGGATTTGAACCGGGGCTGCCGATTCGGGTAGCAGAGACTACCATCCCCGTCAGGCGCATACTGGGGCGTAATCCCGGGCCAATGACCGGACCCGGTACCAATAGCTACTTGATAGGTGGGTCCAGATTATGTCTGTTGGATCCTGGACCGGTTAACGCTGTCCAGTTTGAAAGTTTCATGACCGCGTTGGGCGCTAGGCAACTGGACTATATTCTCATCACCCACACCCATGCGGATCATTCTCCGGCGGCATGGTCCATTCAACAAGCAACCGGCGCCGAACTGGTGGGTATGCCAGCACCGGCGGTTCCCGGTCATGACACGACTTTTAATCCAACTCGGGTCTGGCAACACAATGATCGTGTGGACTGTGGAGACTACAGCATCCGCTTGATTCACACCCCGGGACACGTATCCAATCATATTTGTTATTTATTGGAACAGGAGAAACTATTGTTCACAGGCGACCATGTCCTGCAGGGAACTACTTCGGTGATTCTGCCGCCTGATGGTGATATGGGTGCCTATCTGGATTCGCTCGGCTATCTGCAAACTCTGGATTTGCGGTTTCTGGCCCCCGGGCATGGCGACATCTTGAATAATCCACAGCAAGAACTGAGTGCTCTAATCGCTCATAGGCTGAAACGGGAGCAAAAAATTATTGAAAAGCTGGCGCAATTGGGCACCAGTACAGAGGAAGTTCTGGTTAGAAGTGTCTATGACGATGTAGGTGAGCACCTCATACCCTGGGCGCTGCGAACAATGCTGGCGCACCTTATTAAACTGCAACGGGAAGGATTCGTAGTTCTGAATAACGAGCAATGGAAATTGATCCGGCATGACTGACCAGCGCATGGTTACCGAAAAACAGCACTGGTATCTTTACCTGGTTCGCGGCAATGACGGCAGCTTGTATACGGGGATAACTGTGGATGTGCAGCGGCGCTTTGCAGAGCATCAGCAACTCGATCCTGGCCTGGGTGTAAGCAAGAGTGCAGGCAAGAGTGCAGGCAAGAGTGCAGGCAAGAGTGCAGACAAGAGTGCAGGCAAGAGTGCAGGCAAGAGTGCAGGCAAGAGTGCAGGCAAGAGTGCAGGCAAGAGCGCAAGCAAGAGTGCAGGGAAGGGTGCCAAAGCCCTGCGCGGTAAACAACCCCTGGCATTGGCGTATCAAATTCCGGTCGGCAACCGATCCCAAGCTGCAAAACTGGAGTATCGAGTCAAGCAATTGAGCAAGAGTGAGAAAGAGGACCTGGTGAACGGGGCGCTGAACATCAACTCGCTGGATGACCACAGACCACTATGAATGATCGTCTCGATATTAATGAATTGAATCAGCATCACAAGATTGCTGTGGGTATCAGCAGCTGCCTGTTAGGGGAACAGGTGCGCTATGACGGTGGGCATAAGCGCCATTCCTATATTGTGCAGACCCTCGGTGAGTATTTTGAGTTCCAGGGATTCTGTCCAGAGCTGGATATAGGTCTGGGAGTGCCCCGCAAACCCATACGTCTTAAGCGCAATAGGGACAATACAATCCGCTGCGTAGCGATCGAAGACGATACCCGGGATTTTAGCGAAGACTTGAGGGACTGTGCAGATCGCCAGAAGCCCTGGCAGCAGCGCCTGTGTGGGTACATACTCAAGAAAGACTCGCCGAGTTGCGGTATGGAAAGGGTCAGGATTTGGGATGACGAGATGTCCAGCCGCGATGGGGTCGGAATCTACGCACAGAGACTGATGGACAATCTTCCCTGTCTACCCATAGAAGAGGAAGGCAGGCTCGGGGACGCGATTCTCAGGGAAAATTTCATTCAACGGGTATTTGCACTCCATCGCTGGCGCGCATTCGCAGCCGCTGGATTCAGCGTTGCCGGACTGGCAGAGTTCCATGCTCGCCATAAACTGATTCTGATGAGCCACGATCAGGTCTTTTATCAAAAACTGGGTCAGCTGGTTGCTGCCACGACGAAATCAAACCTGACCGACACCGTGCACCTCTACCTGAATGCATTTATGGCGGCATTAAAAATTCAGGCAACCCGGGAGAATCATGTCAATGTATTGCAACATGTCCAGGGATACCTCAAGCAACAACTGGATGCCGATGAAAAGCAGGAGCTCATTGCAACAATCGAGAAGTATCGCACGAGTCAACTACCCATTATTGTACCGATTACTCTGCTCAATCATTACTTCAGAAAATTTCCCAACGAATACATCACTAACAGTTGGTATATGAATCCCTATCCTGCCGAATTGAGCCTGCAGAATGATATTTAATCCCCACTGTTGATTCTGTTTAAGAGCGGCTATGAAACCGAAGTTGATAAATATAAAGGCGATCGATCATGTGGTTTTGAGAACTGCAGATATTGGCAGCATGCTCGGGTTCTACCGTGGCGTGCTGGGCTGTGAGATTGAACGAGAACTTCAAGAGATAGGATTGACTCAGTTGCGTGCCGGATCAGCACTGATCGACCTGGTGCCGGTGGACAGTGAACTGGGACGCCAGGGCGGCGGTCTCCCATCTCAGGATGGTCGCAATATGGATCATCTGTGCCTGTTGATCGATCGTGTCGATGAGCACGAATTAATCGGCTATTTGAGAGCAGCAGGTGTTGCTGTCCAGGACTTCCAGGAACGCTATGGAGCCGATGGCTTTGGGCGGTCGCTGTATATCAATGACCCGGAGGGCAATGTAGTCGAGCTCAAGCTTGCCAGGGAATTATCGGCAGCTGACTAGTGCGCCGATGTTGCCATCACAGGGATTGTTCTGCGATCGCCGGAGCAATCTTGAAATTCAGAAATCCGTAGATAACGGCAATCACCGGATTGATCAGATTAAAGAAACAATACGGTAGGTAAGCGAAGGTGGCGACTCCCAGAGTGCCGGCCATATAAGCTCCGCAGGTGTTCCAGGGAACCAGTGGCGAAGTGATCGTGCCGGAATCTTCAAGCGTTCGCGACAGGTTCTTCATGTCCAGGTTGCGATTTTCATATTCGAGCTTGTACATGCGCCCCGGGAGCACGATGGAAATATACTGGTCCGAGGTTATGATATTCGCCCCGATGCAAGTGACTACCGTCGTAGCGATCAAGCTGCCAGTGCTGTGAATGAACGAGAGGGCATAGTCCACCAGCGCTCTGAGCAATCCGGTGTGCTCCATAACTCCACCAAATACCATGGCACAGAGCACCAGCCAGACCGTGGTCAGCATGGAACTCATCCCTCCTCGGGTCATGAGATCATCCAACGTGGCATTGCCACTGTCCAGGATAAATCCATCAAACAGTGTGTACCACACTCCTTGGAACAATCCGAGAAACACATTCGGGGCATCACCGGCCAGGCTCATAATCACGGGTCGCTGGAAAATCAATGCCAGAATCACGCCGGCCAGCGCGCCGCTGACAATAGTGGGGATTGGCGGTAATTTCTTGTTTGCCATGAATAGCAGCAGTGCAACGGGCAATAGCATCACTGGATTGATAGAAAAATTCTCATTCAAGAGCTGCATGGTAATTTCAAGGTCACTCGCCGAAGCGCTTGCATTGATGTTCAGACCCATCAGGCTGAACAATACCAACGCAATGACAATGCTTGGGACAGTCGTCCATACCATGTGACCGATATGACTAAACAGGTCGGTGCCAGCTACTGCTGGTGCAAGGTTAGTCGTTTCAGACAGTGGTGACATCTTGTCGCCAAAATAAGCGCCGGAAATAATCGCACCTGCGGTAATCTCGAGAGACAGGCCCATCCCCCCGGCGGCTCCAATCAGGGCGATTCCGACGGTACCTGCAACAGTCCAGGAACTGCCAATACTCAGTGCAATCAGTGCACAGATTAGGCAACTAGCCGCGTAAAAGATTGCAGGATCCAGCATCAGGAGGCTGTAATAGATCATGGTTGGCACAGTGCCGGACAGTATCCAGCTACCGATTAACATCCCAACACTGAAGAGAATCAAGAGGGGTTTAATGGCCACCGTGATACCGGAGACGATTGCCGCCTCAATATCTTCCCAACTCTGGCCATTGTTCCATCCGATCAGTGCAGCTACGGCTGCACCTACGCACAGTGCGATCTGATTGGGTCCAGAGCTGGCATCTTCACCAAACAGATAAACCGAGAGTGACAGCAGGCAGATTAGAACTGAAACAGGTATCAGCGCCTGAAGAACGGGCGGACCGGCATTGCCGCCAGTGTCGCTGATTTCGGATCCCTCTGTTATAGCCATATCGACGCGCCATTAGCTTTGTCGAAGCATATCGGTATTGGGGTACACGTGTCTATTGATGTCCCTATTTATGCGGGGAAGTTGAATTTTTGATCAGTTGATCCCTGGAGTTGGGGTATAATCTGGCACTTTCTGAATATAACTGGCTGCTTACGGGAAAATTCTCGAGATGCTTACAGTCATAGAATCCCTGACCAAAATGACAAATAAACAAGATGAATAGCGCGGAAAGATACATGACCGATATCGAAGCCTACATGCTCAAGCTGGGAATTCAGGCGCGGGCAGCCTCCTGGGAAATTGGCAAGGCAAGCACGGCGCAGAAAAATGCGGCACTGCTGGCAATTGCCGACGCTATAAACAGCAAGCGCGAACAATTGCTTGCTGCGAATCAACTCGATCTGGTAGCAGGCAAAGGCAAGCAGTTGGAGCCGGCACTGATGGAGCGTCTGGAGTTAAACGAAGCCCGAATCGATTCCATGATAGAAGGACTCAGGCAGGTCGCAAGTCTGGACGACCCCGTGGGTGAAATCAGTGACCTTAAATTCAGGCCAAGTGGCATTCAGGTGGGTCGAATGCGTGTGCCGTTAGGCGTCATCGGCATTATTTACGAGTCACGCCCCAATGTAACTTGTGAGGCAGCGAGTCTTTGTTTGAAATCAGGTAACGCTGCAATTTTGCGGGGCGGCTCCGAAGCGATTCATTCGAATCAAGCAATTGCCGCGTGTATTAGTGATGGGCTGGAGTCGGCTGGGCTCAATCCACATGTAGTCCAGGTGCTCGATCGCACCGACCGCGACGCTGTCGGCAAGCTCATTACAATGACCGAATATGTCGATGTGATAGTTCCGCGTGGAGGTATGGGTCTGATTGCGCGCATTAGCAGAGATGCCAAGGTACCGGTAATCAAGCACCTTGATGGCAATTGTCATCTCTATATAGACGATGCAGCCGATCTGGAAAAATCGATCAGCGTTGCAGTTAACGCCAAGACCCAGCGTTACGGGACTTGCTGCACACTAGAGTCATTGTTGGTGGCCGAAGCAATCGCCAGCAAGGTGTTGCCGCCGCTGGCACTTCAGTATAGAGAACATCAGGTGGAGCTGCGGGGTTGCAACAAGACTCGCGCCATTATCGAGGATGCACTCATAGCGACAGAAGAAGATTGGGAAACGGAGTACCTGGCACCCATTCTGTCGATCAAGATTGTCAGCGATGTGGACGAGGCGATCAGTCATATAAACAAGTACAGTTCGCACCACACTGATTCAATCATGACCGAGGACTATGGCAAGGCGCAACGCTTCTTACGAGAAGTCGATTCCAGCTCTGTGATGATAAATACTTCAACTCGATTCGCTGACGGATTCGAGTATGGGCTCGGCGCTGAAATAGGAATTTCAACAGACAAGCTGCACGCTCGAGGCCCAGTTGGCCTGGAAGGACTGACTTCACAGAAATATATCGTATTGGGCGATGGTCATATTCGGCAATGATTGCTCGCTTAGGTGTTCTGGGTGGTATGTTCGATCCTGTGCATATCGGCCACATTAGTGCGGCCTGCTACGCAATTGATTGTCTTGATGTAACAGTGCTCAAGATGATTCCCTGTGCGACACCCAATCACAGAGAACAATCCTTCGCAAATGCTGAGCATCGCCTGCAAATGCTCGAACTGGCTACTGCTGGTTATCCTGCTATTACTGTTGATCCGATCGAAATAAACCGTGCGGGAATTTCTTTTACCGTCGACACGCTCTCATCGATTCGATTATCCGGTGAAGCCGAGAGTCTGGTATTCGTGTTAGGGCTGGATGCATTCAATTCCTTGCCGCAGTGGCATGATTGGAAGCGGATTCTTGAATTGTGTCATCTCCTGGTGTTGGCGCGCTCCGATGCGAGATTGTCTGCAGAGGTTGCCGAACTGACCGAGTTGACTGAACGACAGGTTGAATCTGCCGATGAATTGTTCTCTCGAGCCTATGGCAAGGTATTAATAGCCAGGGATTTTAACCAGGAAGTATCTTCCAGCGCTGTTCGCGAAATATTGCAGTCCGGCGGAAACGCCGAACGCTATCTGGATAGCAAAGTTCAGGGTTACATTATTGAACATGAACTCTATTGTTAAGATTTATACTGAAATATTGAAATGAAGGTAAGCAGATTGAATAGCAAGAAACTTGCAAAATTGACGGAACTGGCACTTGATGATTTAAAAGGTCAATCGATTCGTTGCATCGATGTTAGAAGCCTGACAGAAATTACAGACTATATGATCATTGTAACGGGTAGATCGAACACCCATATCAAAGCGCTAGCAGATGCGGTTGTTGAAAAAGTAAAAGAGTCTAGCGGTAAAGTCATTGGAGTTGAAGGTCGTCACCAATCGGAATGGGTTCTGGTTGATGTGGGTGATGTAGTAGTTCATATAATGACGGCACCAGTTCGCGCTCTTTATAATCTTGAAGATCTCTGGAGCTTTGGTTCTACTCCGGGCAGGGAGGAAGAATCAGGAATCTCGAACTAATGGAGATTTTTTAATGAAAGTCGCATTGATATCTGTGGGCACCAAGATGCCACAATGGGTGAAGGAAGGCGTTGATGAATATCAAAAGAGAATATCCAAAAGTTTAGGTTTTAGTCTAGTTGAGGTTCCACTTAGTAAACGCAGTCGTTCTCAATCCATTGAACAGTGTATCCGGAAAGAAGCGATCGCGATCCTGAACCAGGTACCGACCGATAACTACCTAGTGGCGCTCGATATCAATGGTGCCTCAATCAGCACGGAGCAACTAGCCAGGCGCCTGGATTCATTCAAACAAGATGGCCGCAACCTGAGTCTGCTAATTGGTGGTCCGGACGGCCTCGATAAGACCTGCCTCGAGCGTGCCGATGAGCGGTGGTCTCTTTCTTCCTTAACTCTGCCGCATCCACTGGTTAGGATATTGGTCACTGAGCAACTGTACCGAGCGGTCAGTATTCTGGATGGTCATCCTTACCATCGTGAGTAGATAACGGGTGGAATCACGGTGCCTGCGGGGTGGTACATTTAAAATACCTGTACAGGCACCTGAATGGTGAAAAATCACTCAAAAACACGTTAAACTTAAGGGCAGCTCTTAATGTTAAACTAATCGGCTCGCGGGCTGTCTAAGCCCCTGTCCGGTTCAGTGGAAAGCCTGAAAACCGGGAATTGGCAATGAATTCCAATTGCCAGGCATCAACAGCCCTGAAATAAGGATTGGGACCAGGCAGCCGACTACATGGGTCATCACCGGCAGCCAAAAACGCGTATCAAGGCAATAGTAATAAAGTAGAAGAGAAAAATGGCAGGTAAGTGGCAACTAAAGGATCACGAAGCTGAGCAGCAGCTGTTCAACCGCCGGTTAGGTTTGGCGGGTGTAATTATATTCCTCTTGTTTGCCGCGCTGGTTCTCAAGTTGATTAATCTGCAAATTTATCAACATGATTACTTCTCTGCACGCTCCGATGGCAATCGACTGCATTCTCAATATGTTCCACCTGCGCGCGGATTGATCTTCGACCGCAATGGCAATTTGCTAGCCGATAATCAGCCCATTTTCAATCTCACTGTCATAAGCGAACAGGTGGAAGACCTGGACGCCACGTTGGCAACACTGCGCGCTTTGATAGGTCTGACCGATGACGACATCGACCAGTTCAATAATCGGATGCAGCGAAATCGGGTTCCTTTCTCTTCAGTGCCTTTGCGTTACGTATTAAGTAATGAAGAAAAATCGAAAATCGCAGTTAATGGTCACCTCTTGCCTGGCATTGCTATCGAACCGCAATTCGTTCGTAGTTATCCATTGGGTAATCTTACCGCCCACTCTGTTGGCTATGTATCTGAGATTAACAGAGCAGAGCTCGATAGTATGAGCGATGCCAGTCGAGAGAATTATGGAGGCACTAACCATATCGGCAAGACTGGAATCGAACGAACCTATGAGGATTTCTTGCACGGTACTGTCGGCTACGAAATTGTTGAGAAGAACAACAGGGGTCAGGTTATGCGGCGACTCGATCGCACCGATCCCATTGCAGGAAAAAACCTAACTCTGCACATAGATGCGCAACTGCAGATTGCTGCCGAGGCAGCATTGGGAGATTTCAGAGGGGCTATCGTTGCGATAGACACCACTACCGGCGGAATTATTGCGATGGTGAGCAAGCCCGCCTTCAATCCGAACCTGTTCGTTACCGGCATCAGCAGCAAAGACTATAGCGTACTGGTCACTGACGAGATAAACACTCCGCTATTTGATCGCACCACCAATCCCTATCCTCCAGGCTCCACGATTAAACCATTCCTGGGCCTGGGTGGACTGCATCATGGATTAGTGGATTACGATTTTGCCATAGAAGATCCGGGGTACTTTCGTCTTCCCGGCGTTTCCTATCGCTGGGGTGATTACACTTTGCGTACCCGGAATGGCGGCGGACACGGGCACACCAATCTCTTAAAGGCGATCTATCAATCCTGTGACACATTTTTCTATGATCTTGGCAATCGCATGGGCATCGATACCATGCATGGTTTTATGAGCAGGTTTGGATTCGGACAGAATTTTGCCGTGGATATTGCCTACGCGAGGACCGGCGTCTTACCTTCGCGGGACTGGAAGAGGGAAACCAGGGGCGAACCCTGGTATCCAGGCGACACGGTTAATTCTTCTATTGGTCAGGGATACATGTGGGCCACTCCATTGCAGCTGGCCACTGCGGCTTCGATCATTGCCAATAAGGGTAAGGTAATGCAGCCGCGCATGCTCAAAGCGTTGGATGGTAAAGCGTTCGAACCAGTGATCAGAGATCCAATTCCTGATGTAATGGTTCGAGACCCGGATTACTGGCGTTACATGGAAGAGGCGATGACCATGGTTGTACATCGTCCATTCTCTGATGTATTCCGGGATTACGGCACGGCCTTCGAAGCAATCGCGATGGCCGACCGGGACATGCCCTACAAGATGGCTGGGAAATCAGGGTCAGCGCAAGTGGTCGGAATCAGCCAGGACATTAAGGCAAGCACCGACATCGTAGTCTCTGATCTAAACAAGGACCATGGTCTGTTTATCTCGTTTGCCCCAGCACAGAATCCCTATATCGAGCCCCAGATCGCCGTCGCGGTTTTCGTAGAGAACGGTGAACACGGCAGCAGTGTAGCTGGACCGATTGCAAAACAGGTCATCGACTCCTACCTGCTGGATATACTGCAGCTCGATTTCACCGCCATGGAAAAAGCTGGCGATCCTGACAGACTGGTTAGCCAGGGCAATGAATAACCTGGATTTCATCCGTCAATCGACGGGATTCCAACACGCTGGCAATCGTTCCAGATCCATCTGGAGACTCATTCACACCGACCCGCCATTGCTGGTAGGAATAACACTGCTGTGCGGTTTCGGTCTGTTTGTCCTCTACAGCGCCAGCGACGGTGACCCGGCGGTGGTGCGGCGCCAGGGCTTGGCGATGCTGGTCGGGCTGGTGGTGATGTTTATTGTCTCCCAGTTCAGCGTGCATTTTTTCAGAAGCTGGGCACCCTCTATGTACGCGGCGGGCCTGGCCCTGTTAGGGCTCGTGCTCGTCATCGGTGTCGAAGAGAATGGCGCCCGGAGTTGGATCGACCTGCCGGGACTTCCGAGCTTTCAGCCGTCGGAGATCATGAAGGTCACGATACCCCTGCTTATGGCCTGGTATCTGGCGAGTCGACCATTACCACCGCGCTTCAAACATCTGTTCTGGTCGGTGCTGATGATTCTATTGCCGGCGGCGTTAATTATTCTCCAGAACGATACCGGCACAGCCATCATGGTGGCGATGTCGGGTGTGTTCGTTGTGTTATTGGCAGGCATTCGCTGGCGGATTGTGATAGCCGGCTTCGTAGCGCTGTTATTGGCGTCTCCGGCCTGGTATCTGTTTCTGGCACAGGAACATCAGCAGAACCGCATACTCACCTTTTTCAATCCGTACCGGGATCCGACCGGGGCGGGCTACAACATTATTCAGTCCCAGATAGCTATTGGCTCTGGTGGAGTTTACGGAAAGGGCTTTCGTGAAGGCGCGCAGTCACACCTGGATTTTATCCCGGAGAGCAATACCGACTTTATACTTGCAGTGCTGGCTGAAGAGTTTGGCTTTTTGGGAGTCTTGTTTCTCATCTGTCTTTATCTGTTCGTTCTGGTGCGTGGTTGTTACATCGCGTATTCGGCCAGGGATATGTTCAGTCGACTACTGGCTGGCAGTATCACACTGACATTTTTCTTCTATGTGTTCGTCAATATGGCGATGGTGTCGGGCCTGTTGCCAGTAATCGGATTGCCTCTGCCCCTGATCAGCCGTGGTGGGACTGCCATCGTGACCCTGTTTATCGGTTTCGGCCTGTTAATGTCCGTGCAGACCCATGGGCACAGCACTACACCCTAACACATTGATTCAAAAGAACTAAATTTCCCACTCCCCAAACGCCCGGCAGTAAATGTCAAAATTATCGATCCGATCACTCATGGATTCGCACCAGGTATTAAAATTATCTCCGGTTTGGACGCTAAGTAACTAAATATTCTGGATTTTCTCGATAGCAGGTGCGCAAATCATGATTCGAATTGCTCTCAATGGCGGCAGCCTGGCCAGTTTGGTAATACTACTGGCTGCCTGTAGTTCGGCACCAGCGCCCACATCACCAAACGCGGGACGCTACAGCATTGAGCAGGATCGCGCCCCAACTAGTAAGACTGTTGATATTGCGTCCATCCCGGAAGTCATCCCGGAACCGGTGACTCGCACCATGGCGGGAAACAGAAGCCCCTATTCCGTGCTCGGCAGGACCTACCATGTCTTGCCCAGCGAAACCGGTTACCAGGAACGTGGAGTGGCTTCCTGGTATGGGGAAAAATTCCATGGACACAAGACTTCGAATGGTGAAATCTTCGATATGTACCAGGTTTCTGCGGCACACAAGTCTTTGCCTATTCCGAGCTTCCTGCGGGTTACTAACCTGGATAACAATCGCAGTATTGTTGTCCGAGTAAATGATAGGGGACCCTTTCATGGTGATCGCCTTGTTGACCTGTCTTATGCGGCAGCCCTCAAACTGGGATATGCGGATCGGGGAACCGCCAGGGTGCAGCTGGAATCTATCATCGCTTCAGGAGCGCTGCTGGACAGGCCGGTTACTCGAAATCAGCCAACCAGAACGGAAGTCCTGCGAATGGGTTCCCCAGGTGATAAATATCTGCAGGTCGGTGCCTTCTCGGAAATCGACACGGCTCAGGAGTTATCAGACAAATTGAGAGGAATGACCAATCATCCGGTGTTTATCCGCTCAGTAGAAAGCCAATCACAAGGCGTTCTGCATCGTGTGCGGATAGGACCAATAAATGATCCGAGTGAAATACTACGGCTCACCCAAAGTGTAGTTGCCGCTGAACTTGGAAGCCCGTACACTATAACTCAGTAGTATGCACATCGTATGATTTCACTTGCAGATTTGTCACCTCTCTTTCAACACAGTCACTACGATTTGAACCGGAATTCTTTATGTCTCTAAAGAACGTAATTTTCTATTTGTCTCCCAAGGTTGTTGGCAGATTGTACGTCCTGCTTCTGTTGGTAGTTTTCAGCAATACGGCAATCGCGCAAGCCATCATTCCTCGTCCGCCAGAGGTAGCAGCGACCAGTTATATATTGCTCGATGCCAGAACGGGCCACATCATCGTCGAAGAAAATGCCGATGAACCATTACCGCCAGCCAGTCTTTCCAAGATCATGACAAGCTATATCGCCATCGAAGAGATTATAAACGGCAACCTCTCGCTCAATGATCAGGTGCATATCAGTGAGAAAGCCTGGCGCATGGAAGGCTCGAAGATGTTTGTAGGAGTAAATACTCAGGTAAGTGTCGAAGATCTGTTGCGTGGCATTATCATTCAATCAGGCAATGATGCCAGTGTAGCTATTGCCGAACACATCGCCGGTAGCGAAGAAGCCTTCGCCGACATGATGAATCAGTACAGTGAAGTACTCGGAATGACCAATAGCTTTTTTATGAACTCCAGTGGGCTTGATACTGAGCTCTATTACAACACGATGTCGGCCCGAGACCTCGCGACCCTGGCTAAAGCCACTATCAATCGGCACGGTGAATTCTACCCGATGTACGCCGAGCGTGAGTTTACCTATAACGATATCCGTCAGAGTAATCGCAATACACTGTTGTTTCGCAACCGTAATGTCGATGGGTTGAAAACTGGCTGGACCGATGCAGCAGGTTATTGCCTGGTCGCATCGGCGGAGCGAGATGGAATGCGGTTGATTTCGGTGGTCATGGGCACGGTAAGTGAAGAAGCCAGGGCCATCGAAACCCAGAAATTATTTACCTATGGATTTCGCTATTTCGAAACTCACAAGCTGTACGATGCCAATCAAATTCTTACCAATGTGCCGGTCTGGTCAGGAAGTCAAAATGCTGTTGACCTTGGAATTCGAGATGAAGTCTATGTCACAATCCCTCGAGGACAGGCCGAATCCATGACCGCTACAGTGGATGTCGATGAAGTAATCCGCGCACCACTGGAACATGGTCAGATCATGGGTGTGGTCAATGTAGTGCTGGATAATGACATGATCTACAGGGGTGATGTATTTGCGATGCAGGAAGTAGAGCAGGGCGGGTTTCTCAAGCGCTTCGTGGATTGGCTATCACTCTTCTTTAGTAATCTGTTCTCCGGTTAAGTCTTCCCAGACGCATGTCTAACGGATCCGAATCTGAAGAATCAATTGCAGCACCAAAGATTGAGTTTCCGTGTCTCTATCCCATTAAGATCATCGGCAAAGCAGGAGATGAATTTCAAAGTAGAGTGATAGAAGTCGTAGAAAAACATACTGGCAAAATCTCCGAAAAACTGATTCGCGTTCAGGCCAGTCGGCAGAACAATTATCTTTCCATTACAGTCACCATTGCTGCCACCGGTGAAGATCAGCTGCGAGGAATTTTTCTGGATCTCAAAGAGATCGAAAACGTCAAAATGGTCCTGTAACGTGCTGTTGACCGATTATAAATGGTTCCAGGCACAACCCGCTCCCATCAACGAGGCAATTCTCCCGGGACTGATCGTCCGCAGGCTGGGTTTGCAGGATTACGAGCCGATCTGGCAATCAATGCGCTATCTGGCCGAGCACGGCAAGTCCGGGAGAAACGATGAGATCTGGCTGCTGAGTCATAAACCGGTCTATACCCAGGGTCAGGCGGGAAAGGCAGAACACATCCTCAATCCGGGTACTATCCGGGTTGTGCAGATCGATCGGGGCGGTCAGGTTACCTACCATGGTCCTGGCCAACTGGTGGCTTATCTGTTGATAAACGTCAAGCGCCGCAAACTCGGCGTTAGATCCCTGGTGGATCTGATCGAGAAGGCACTGATCGCCACCCTTGCAAGCTACGGTATCACTGCAACGACGCACCCGAATGCTCCCGGAGTGTATGTGAATGATGCTAAAATAGCGGCTTTGGGATTGCGCATTAAGAATGGTTGGAGCTACCACGGGCTTAGCCTGAACGTGAGCATGGATCTTTCGCCTTTTGCCAATATCAATCCCTGTGGCTTTGAAAATCTGGCGGTAACTCAAGTAGCAGAATTCGTAGCGGAAGACGACACATTGTTACAGAACGTCAGCAGGGTCTTGTGTAACAGGCTGCTGACTGAACTGGGCTATCTCGAAAATTACTAGGAGGTTCTCCATCAAGAAATCTTATGGCTGAACGCAAACGACGTAATGTGCTGGTAGAGGGCGAGAAGCTTCGCGGTGCTGAAAAAGTACGGCGCATTCCTGTGAAAGTGATTCCGACCACGGAGTTGCTTGCCAAGCCCGATTGGATTCGCGTAAAAATTCCCGTCTCGCCGAGAATCGGCCACATTAAAGAGAAACTCCGCTTACACAAACTGGCCTCTGTATGCGAAGAAGCATCCTGTCCAAACCTGGGTGAATGTTTTAGTAATGGCACTGCAACGTTCATGATCATGGGTGATATTTGCACACGACGATGCCCATTCTGCGATGTAGCCCATGGCAAACCCAAGCCGCTGAATGCGAATGAACCGACTGAGCTGGCAGAAGCTATCCGCGAAATGGAGCTGAGCTACGTGGTAATTACTTCGGTAGACAGAGACGATCTCAGTGATAGCGGAGCCCAACACTTTGCCAACTGTATAACCGAGACGCGGCGCTGCAATCCGGCCATCCAGGTTGAGGTATTAGTTCCGGACTTCAGAGGTCGAATGGAAATTGCGCTGGATATTCTGGAGAAGACGCCACCGGATGTATTTAACCATAATCTGGAGACTGTACCGCGCCTGTATAAACGCGCGCGCCCGGGCGCGGACTATCAATGGTCATTGGATCTATTAGCGGCCTATAAGTCCCGGCTACCCAACGTACTCACCAAATCAGGCTTGATGCTCGGTCTCGGTGAGACCAAGGAAGAAATTAAACAGGTATTACAGGATCTGCGTCAACACGAGGTTGATATGATCACGCTAGGTCAATACCTGCAGCCGAGCATGCAACACCTCAGGGTTGAGCGATTTGTGCATCCTACCGAGTTCGACGAATTGCGAGAATTCTGTGAGCAGTTGGGATTCAAGCGGGTTGCCAGCGGCCCTTTAGTACGCTCTTCCTATCATGCCGATAAACAGGCTCATGGCGAGACCATCGCCTGATTGCAGAGCCCGATTAATGAAGATAAGTCTGCGAAAAATATTTACCAGTCTTGTTGCCCTGCCTATCACCATCGTGACGGTAATTTACATCGCGCAGAACCCGGCCCAATTTGGCAGTGAACCACTGCTGCTGAGGGCGGTTATTCTCGACCTGGCAGTGTTGGCTGCCCTGGTTACGATTTATCCGTTCAATCCATTGTTCAGCGGCAGGCCGCTGCCTTATGCAATGACAGTCTGTCTGCCAGCCCTGGTGCCCGGGTTCTTCTATTTTCTGTATCTTCTGCCCAACCAGGCAGGCGAGGGGATGCGGGCAGTCCAGTTGCAAAGTCAGTTAATTACCGATAGTTCCAGCAATGGGATAATCGAAGTAGGTTTTCGCTACCCGATCTATACACCGACGATCTCGTTGCAGAACCTGGAACTCTATACTCGCCAGGTGAATGTGTTTCTGCGCATGACCGATGCTAATGGCGACGATGCACTGTTTCGCGGTGTGCGCTCTCGCATTCCCGGTTCCAGCCTCACCGTAGAGTCCACGGTTCGAGGTATGCTGAGTGAGAACACGAGCTATCTATTCAATCCTGTCGCTCTGCCACCGAATCGAACAATAGAGGGCCGGATTGTATTCATCATCAGCAATCTTGATGACGGGACCACTTTTACAGAAGCACTGGGAAGAGCCTATCAGGCGCAGTTCGAACTAAGGGATCCTGAAAACGGTCAGCTACTACTGGAATTTCCACTCAATCGAATTTAGTCTTAACCCCCATAACTCAATCACTGGAATCCAGAATTTCTTTTGAGAAATTCGACTACAACCTTGGACAAGACAATGACATCAAAAAAACTGGCTGGATACTGGGTCCTGATACTGTTCAGCGGACTGCTTCCGGTGGCCACCGCCCAGGATTTATGGGAAGTACCGCGCACTGCCTCTGGTGTACCGGATCTACAGGGTGTCTGGAATTCCGCGACCATTACGACCCTGGAGCGCGATCCAGCGCTCGGTGACACCCTGATCGTGGACTCTGAAGAGGCGCTGAGACTCGAGCAGACTTCAGCACTGAATGTACTGACAGCCTCTGATAATGCGCCGAGCGACCCCAATCGAGCGCCCCCTACCGATGGCGATACCGATGCCGGTTATAACGCTTTCTGGATCGATCCCGGTACCAGGCTGGCCCAGATCAGTGGAGAATACCGCACCTCATTCATAGTGGATCCACCGAATGGCCGTATACCGTATACGGCCGCCGCCGGTCAGGCATTCATGGCATACGGACAATCCAGTGGTTATGACGGGCCGGAGCAACGTCCGCTGGGTGAGCGTTGCATGGTGGGATTTGGCTCCACTGGTGGCCCGCCTATGTTACCGGTGTTGTACAACAATCATTATCAAATTGTGCAGAATGACAAGTACGTTATGATCCTGGTGGAAATGAACCATGACGCCCGCATCATACGCCTGGATTCCGCTCATCTTCATGAGGACTACAAGCCGTGGTTGGGAGACTCGGTAGGTCACTGGGACGGTGATACCCTGGTGGTGGAAACAAGGAAATTCCATCCCCAACAGAGCTTTCGGTTCGCTATCAAGCACAGCCTCTACCTGCCGCCGACTGCCAAAGTGATAGAACGTTTCTCTCGGACCGGACCCGCGGAAATTCTCTACGAATTTACCGTGGAGGACGAGATTGCCTACAGCCAGCCCTGGACGGCCCAGATTCCCCTGCATGCTGCTACGGGAGCGCTGTATGAGTATGCCTGCCATGAAGGCAACTATGCCCTCACCGGAATTCTTGCCGGAGCCCGCCGGGTAGAGAGAGCTACGCCGAACTAGTTCCGGGCACCCACAGGGGAAGATCAGCTATCGACCAGATCGACAGGCATTTCTGCCCACGCTTGCTGCCTGCGTCCCCCTCCGCTATCTGAATTACCGGCTCTGGCCAGTTAAAAGGTTCTCGGCACATGTTCAGCGGCCGGTGTTTGCCTGTGATGATATCCAGGTTCCTGTCAATATCCGGGAAGTGTGTCGTAAGCAAGTGGTTCGCTCCACTGGATTTAATATTGGCGATAGCCTGCCGAGCATCGGCAAAACTGAAATGCACCAGGCATTCCCGACACAGGATAGCATCTGCCTGCGGAAGCGGATCGCGCAGTAAATCCAGGTGTAAAAACCGTACAGAGCTATTGCCATACTTCTCAGTATTGGCAGTTATCAAGGCAGGGACTATATCTGCGCCGAGATAGTGATCGATCTGAAGATCGATTTCTTTTATCCAGAAAAAGTCACCGCAGGGAATATCCAGCAAAGACATCACTCCCAGTTGCGCCAGTGCGGAGGGTAATTCCTGTCTCAGTCGCCAGGTTTTATCGAGATTTGAACCTTTACCGCTGCGGGTATTGTTATCGCCCCACTTATTCTTTTCATAGATGTGGGTAAATATCTGCTGGTTCGAGGCATTCCTGAAATAGCGCAACTCCTGGTTTTTTCGAAGTGAGCGAGTGATGTATTTGACAGGATTAAATGGCATGCTATTGCGGTTCTGGAATGGTCAGTGTATGAGTATTTATCAAAAGCGATCAAAAGTATTGATCACCGGTGATCAACAGAATCGATCAGGGGTGATCATAAGTACCGGCCGGGTCAGCCAGGAGTCCTGAGTTTCTGGAAATAAATAGGGCGATCATCGATATAACCGCATACGTAGAGATTTCGTTTACGAGCAGTGCTTCCCAGGCAGCAAACTGCACGCCGATGATGAGCAAGGCCAACCTGAACAATTCGTGCCAGTAAATGGTGGGCCGGCCTTCGAGCCACATGCCATGAACAAAGAAAGAGTAGGTCAGGTACAGTACTGCGCCGGTAGTGCTAGCGTAATCCAGGAAAGCCGCATTGAGAATTACAGTCAGGCTCAAAATCACGCTGACAATGAACTGCACTAACGTGTAGTACTTGCTGAAGGTCGTTATCTTCGGATCGAAGCGGGCGCTGAGATCGACGGATTTGCCCTTCAATTTGCAACTGCTCTCGATGCCTGTGAGTTGCCAACCCGGTGGTTTGAAGCAGATCAGCAGTTTATTCCGTAAACCAGGTGCATTCACGCAATCCTTCAGCAGTCGCCAGTAAACATGCAGGTTTGCCCAGACCGGATTCCAGCTATTCAGCGGTTTCCTGAGTCCGAAGACTACCGGTTCGCAGCTTAGCTCTTCCTGAAAACTCCTGAACAGACGATCCCAGATGATAAACACGCCTCCATAGTTGCGATCTACATAGAGCTTGTTGCGCGCATGGTGAACCCGATGATTAGAGGGAGTCACAAAGATCCACTCCAGGAAACCCAGTTTGGGCACATGTTCGGTATGCACCCAGAACTGATAGATAAGATTCAGGCTGACTACCGTAAATAGCACGTCTGCAGGAAACCCGAGTACGAAGAAGGGGAGATAAAAAAGGAAGCTGTAGAAATCGATACTGGTTTGTCGCAGGGCGGTGCCGAGGTTGAAGTCTTCGCTCTGATGGTGAGCTACATGTGAACCCCAGAAAATTGCCATCTCGTGGCCCAGGCGATGTTTCCAGTAATAAGCCAGGTCGTAGAGCAAGAAACAGGAGACCCACACCCAGGTATGGCTACGCTCCAGTTGTGCTAACTGATAGGTGGCCACCACCAGTTCATAGAGTGTCCCGCTAATACCAAGGATAACCAGCCCCTGTAAACGACTCAGGCTCCCCATCGAGAGGCTGTTGATGGTGTCGTTGATGCGGTAAGTATTGCGCTTACGGATGATTCCGTAACCAATCTCAATAAAGATCAGTAGCAGGAAAAACGGTATGGCATAGAGAATGAGATCCATGGGCAGTACTGCTTCAATAACTGGATAAAATCTGGAGACTTATTTCCACGCAGTGGACTTCAGTCGCGACTATTGCTGCATGGTATTTGCATCGCCACGCTAGCGCAAGCAGGTTAAAATGCCGGGCTTGTTGTCGCCCTCAGCGCTTCCCCTTAGTCGAGAATAGCTACTGCGGGCCCAAAACGAGTCCCATAACTCGGAGAATTGGGCCCTTGAAACTGAATCAGGCAGCATTTGGCAGAAAAAATCAGGAGTGAAACTACATGAGAAAAATTGTCTTGTTAATTTGCGCCATGGTATTGCCGCTTGCAGGCGCTTTACTGCAGGCGCAGGGCATTCAGCAAACCAAGGGCTCGTTTGAGGACAAGTTCAGGCAGCTCGATGAAGTGTTGCCTACCCCCAATGTCTATCGAAACGCGGCAGGTGCACCTGGTCACCAGTACTGGCAGCAGGAGGTCGACTATGAAATCGTTGCTGTTCTGGATGAAGAGAATCAACGGCTGTCTGCTACCGAAATTATCAATTACCAGAATAACTCTCCTGATACGCTGACCTATCTATGGTTTCAGTTGGATCAGAATCGGTTTCGTTCTGATTCGCTGGCGGAGATGAGCGGTACCTTTAATGGCACCAGTCCCGATGCCGATGCCAATGATCTGGCGCGGATCAGCCTGAACCAGTTGCGCGCCCTCCAGTACCAGGCCGATACAGCATTGGGGCACGAAATCAATGCCGTAACTGACAGCAGTGAGAATGCACTGGTGTACACGGTTGTAGGAACCCTCATGAGAGTTGACCTGGCACGACCCCTTAGGCCGGGAGACAACGTAGAGCTGCGCATCGACTTTTCCTATAACATCGTCAATGGGGATGTATTGAGCCCGCGCGGCGGCTATGAGCATTTCCCCGATGATGAAAGAGAAGGGGGCAATTACATCTTTGCACTCTCGCAATGGTTTCCACGTCTGGTTGCCTACACCGATTACGAAGGTTGGACGAACAAAGAATTCCTGGGCGCTGGTGAATTTACCCTGGAATTTGGTGACTACGAAGTCAGCATGACGGTGCCCGCTGATCATGTTGTTGCAGCTACCGGAGAACTCCAGAATCCAAACCAGGTCCTGACCAGTGCGCAACGAGATCGACTGCGGCAGGCCGAGAATGCCGCTCGACCAGTGTATATCGTGACCCCGGAAGAGGCGCTGGAGAATGAGAGAGAGGGTTCCAGTAGCACAGCGACGTGGCGATTTATAGCAGAGAATGTAAGAGACTTTGCCTGGTCGACTTCGCGCAAATTTATCTGGGATGCCAAGGGTCATCACCAGCCTGGAGCCGAGCAGGAGTTGATAATGGCCATGTCCTTCTGGCCTAAAGAGGGCGGCACTCTCTGGTCAGACTATTCAACAGAGGTTGTAATTCATACCCTGGATGTCTATAGCCGCTTCTCATTCGATTTTCCCTATCCTACCGCGCAGTCTGTAAATATTGGATTTCTCGGCGGTATGGAGTACCCGATGATTACCTTTAATGGTCCTCGGACCGAGCTACAGGAGGATGGAACTCGCACTTACTCACTGGCAGAAAAGCGCTTTCTGATTAGCGTGGTCATTCATGAGATAGGTCATTTCTATTTCCCGATGATTGTAAATTCTGACGAACGCCAATGGACCTGGATGGATGAAGGCATAAACAGTTACCTCGATTCAGTAGCTGGCAGAGAGTGGGATGCTGAAATTCCCTGGGGAGTAGAGCCGCGCTATATCACAGATTACATGGTTTCGCAGAATCAGGTACCGATAATGACCCAATCGGACAGTGTGCTTCGACTTGGTGCAAACGCCTATGCCAAGCCGGCGACAGCCATAAATATACTGCGTGAAACTATTATGGGGCGCGAGCTGTTTGATTTCGCATTTAAGGAATATTCCAGACTATGGGAATTCAAGCGCCCGACGCCCGCTGATTTCTTTCGTACGATGGAAGAAGCTTCAGGTATCGATCTGGACTGGTTCTGGCGCGGTTGGTTTTATACTACAGATCATGTTGATATTGCACTGAATCGTGTGTACGAGATGCGCATCGATACAGAGAATCCGGATATCGATTACGGAAGACAACGAGAATTCGAGAAAGCGTTACCACCATCATTGTACATCGAACGTAATCGCCAGGCAGGAATTCAGACCTGGGTGGAGCGCAATCCAGATGTTCGGGATTTTTAAGATGACAACGATCAGTTCACCGTTACCAATGTGGAGCGAAATCGCTATAACAGCTTCCTGGAAGGTCTGGAGGACTGGGAGCGAGCCGTACTGAATCGCGCCGTCGAGGAGGATCTGAACTATTATATTTTGGAGCTCTCGAACGAGGGTGGGTTGGTAATGCCAATTCTGTTGCAGCTTGAGTACGTCGATGGCAGTAATGAGGCTTTGAGCATACCGGCTGAAATCTGGCGGCGAAATTCCCGCGCTGTTAGGAAACTCCTGGTAACTGATCAGAATATTGCCAGTATTATCATCGATCCATTACAGGAGACTGCCGACGCCGATATCGAGAATAACTTCTATCCTCGCCGCATCATTCCTTCGCGGATTGAAAGCTTCAAGGCTGAGGGTGGCAGCAGCCTCATCGGCAGGGATATCATGCAGGATATCAAGACAGAGCTAAAATCCGACGACGATGATCCAGACGCAGATGATGAGCAAATTGACAACAACTAGTTCTATGAGAAGAAATTTGAAGCGCCCGGATAGTCTGGCTATTCGGTTTCTCGTGGTACTGTCCACTGCGAGTCTTGCACTGACAGCCAGCTTTGCTCATCAACAAAAAATGGCGGTTACCCGAATCCTGTTTAACGCCAATTCGGGAAATATCGAAGTCATGCACCGGTTTTACATTCATGACGCGGAACACGCTGCGACTCTGATTTTTGGTAAACGGCAAACCCTGATTGAATCGGCTGAATCGCGCGAGTTATTCAGCAGTTACGTGATGAATCGGTTTGCAATTGAGGCAAGCTTTGTCGGTGGTGCGCGTCGTGAACTGGCGCTGGAGTACATTGGCGAGGAAATCGATGGCCAGTTTCTCTGGGTTTACCAGGAGGCACCACAAACCGCCGCGATTCATTCCCTGGCGATCGTCAATATGGCGCTCAGGGACGTGTGGCCTGAGCAATCGAACTTGGTAAATATAGAGCTGGCAGACGAGATAATCAGTCTCTCATTCGAAGGCGCAGCAGAAATGCTCAGTGTCGAATTGCCGGCGGCGATTAACTAGTGAGCTTGTGTTTTACGCTCGAGAATCGGGTTGCCAAGTCCAACGACCTTCTATTTCAATAAACAGCGCGACGCTCAAAAAGGTCCGAATTAGAATTATTAATCCCAACACTGCCACGTTTGTGAGTGTATCTGCTACAACTACGGTGCGAATGATGTCGCCAGCAATTCAAAACTCCAAACCGAGAATTATGGATCGCGCTAATTGCTTTCGATAATTATTGTAGATATCACCTTCAGGTACAGTGCTGGCTGGGAATAATAATCTGACAGAGGCGAAAATTATACCAATAGCAATTACCAATACGCCGACTGTCTCAATGCTGTAACCAGTAATGGAGATTATTTCTGTGAAGTTCATTGGATTGTTACCATCCTCCCCTCGACCAGAGGTTGAGTAGAGCTTACCTAAAAATTACCAGGCCACATATAGCAGAATAGACGCAGACTGCGTTTTCATTGGCTTCGTTGAAGTTGAAATTTTCTATCATAATCAATGCTCCAAACTGCATTATGTTACAGATTAGAAATTTTTCAGAGAATTGTTAACACACCTTCAAATTATTCCTGATATTCATGTATTGGTTCGATTGCTGCCGAGTCGCTGATATTCTGCTATGGCAAGCCCGGCGGCGACGCTGGTGAATGGATCATGCTCGATGACCATGCCCGGGAACTGATTCTCCAGAATATCTTTAACCGCCGGAATCAGTGACGAGCCACCGGTTCGAATGACTAACTGAATATCATGGACTGAGAGTTTGGCGATTCTCAGTACCTCAGCAATCGATTCTTTGAATTTGCTCAGCAGATCCACAATGATCAACTCGAACTCCTGCCGGTTTACTATCAGTTCAATGTCCAGTTCGGGGATATCCAGTTTCGCTTCATGCTGATCCGAGAGTGTTGCCTTCAACTCTTTCAGGTATTGAAACACCAGATAGCTGTAGTTGTTCTTGATTAGATCGTACAGGCGTTGAAACTTTGATGCTGCCTCGTCGCCGTACTGGATGCGTTGCATAAGAGGCGATGTGTACTGGTTCTGATTCAACATGTAGCTGACCGCCCAGTTTAGTAAAAATTCCTCGTATTCTTCGAAGGGGAATGTTGTTTCGATTACACGATCTTCTCCGGCGCGCCGCCAGCGTTCTCCCTTTCCCAACAATGGAAACAACAGTTTTCGGAACAGAACCTGGTCAATATGGTCGCCACCAAGTCCGATTCCGTGGGTGGCAATGACGGAAAAGTCTTGCTGAGATCTTTTCAGAATACACAGGTCCAGTGTGCCACCGCCGAAGTCTACTGCCAATAGCATTTGTTCCGATGCGTGGGGGTTGCTGTATAAATAGCTGAGTGCCGCTGCAATCGGTTCCGGATAGTAACTCTGTTCAGTATATTCTGCATGCCCATAAGCCTCGGACAATAAATCCAGTGCACGTCGATTTCCGCCTGGTCCGGCCCCTTCAAAATTTACCGGGTGTCCAATGCAGGCATGGTCGACAGGATTTTCGGAATGCGCCAATGTCGCCAGCCGTTCCTCGATACTGCGCCTGATTCTCAGTAACAGCGGAGTTATGAGGGCCACCAGCCGAAATGCTCGATCGAAGACCATCAGGCGTGGGGCATTGGTACTGCTTAGCAGGCGTTTGGTGCCCCGGAAGAGACGTCCTTTCTGACCGCTATCAACAAACGACTGGCCATAAAACTTTTCGGTATTGGATTCTTCTGGCAATCCGTGATCGCCAATCTGCCCAGTCGTAGTACGACCTTCTCCGAGAACCTCTGCACTGAGTTCTACCTTGCGCCCCATATTGCTTTCGATATAGTGATCTATGGCGCTCTGACCGGTTACGATTTTGTAATCGCGATCGATATAGGTAGCCGAAGGCATTATTGTGGAATTCGTTTCGAGGCGAACCAGATGCACATTTCGGCCATCGAAGATTGCTGCGGCACTATTGCTGGTGCCGAAGTCAACTCCAATGCCGTAGGTGGTATTTTGCTGTTGGTGATGTGATCCCGACACCAATAACTCTTGCGTATTCGATCGAATTTTTTACAGAACGTTCAGATTAAAACTCGCCGTGGACTTATCCCTGTAACGAGCCAGACGATAGCATAGCCTATTTTGCCAGATGCGGCAAAGGTAGTGTGTTGGGCATGCCTGAAAACACGATGCCAGTTTGCTCCGCTAGCGAAAGAGGCGAGTATGGCAGGCAATTCCTGGGGAAGCCCGGTATCGGTTGAATCCTGATGGAACTTAACCTATGCTCCACCGGTCAAATCAGAGCTGCACAGAAGATATCAGGTATCCGGAGTATTCATGAGCGCAGTAGCACGACTATTCATCATCAAATTCACATTCGGAATCGTTCTCAGCATTGCTCTCGCTGGTGCTTCTTTACCAAGCCTGGCTGGCACGATAGTGCGGGTTAGTACCAGTATAGGGGACTTTTCCATGGAACTGCTCGATGATACTGCTCCGATCACGGTGCAGAATTTTCTTAACTATGTAAACCGCAATGACTACAACGGAACTTATATTCACCGTGCTGTGGATAATTTCGTGGTACAGGGTGGAGCTTTTCGATTTGAGCCATTCCAGGGACCAATCGCAGTTCCTACAGATCCGCCAATTGTCAACGAATTCAATGTGTCCAATACCCGTGGAACGGTGGCCATGGCCAAAATTTCTGGTGCTGAAGATAGTGCGACGAATCAGTGGTTTGTAAACCTGGCTGATAACCTGTCGCTGGATACCACCGATGGCGGATTTACAGTTTTCGCACAGGTGCTTGGTGAGGGCATGCAGATCCTGGATGCGATTAACGCCCTTCCAACGGTTTCACTCGGCGATGCGGCATCAGATGCTCCCTTTATTACTCCCTCCTATAGTAGCCCTCTCGACTTCGTTTATCTCAATATTGAAGTAACAGACCGGTTTAGTGCTGCAGCGCACGTTATCGAATCCACAACCGGGTTGCTGATAACGGCGGTGGATATCAACGGAGGCAGCGATTTTGTCAGCATGAACTTCAACCTGGTACCCTCAGAGCCGGAAGTAACTATCGAGGCGAACCTGGAAAGCATTATTCCAATCCGAGAGAGTTTTCCAGGAATTGCGACTTTTTCCACTACTGATAATCGTTTCCGGATACCTTCGCTGGAAGTCAATCTTGCAGGTACCGTTTCGGTCGTGACAAATGTTGTATTCGTGCTTTCAGATGCCGTGTTGGGTCGTTTTACTCTCGAATCCTTCGATCTATGATGCCAGAGTTTACCGCTGCGGAGTGTTAGGTTACTCTTGCTCCATTCAATGTTCTTTACCCGTCAGTATTTCGATTAACAGGACTCCCTCTCAATGGCCACACCCCGCGGCGAATTTACCTCCAGATTCGGTTTTCTGATGGCAGCTTCGGGCTCGGCAGTAGGGCTTGGCAATATCTGGGGATTTCCCACCAATGCGGCCTCCAATGGCGGAGCGGCGTTCCTGTTCGCCTATTTAATACTCGCCTTCGCCCTGGCTTACCCTGCCTTGATGGCGGAATTGATTATAGGGCGTCATGCCAGAGCCAATGCGGTTACTGCATTGCAATCGATCTCTCGCGGAAGGAAGAGCAAGATTCTGGCGCTTGCCGTCGGTTTCGCAGGCATTGTAACCGTAAGCTTTATCCTGAGTTTTTATGCGATTGTCAGTGGTTGGATGATTGCACATTTTTTCGATCCATTGGCCAGGCTAGCGGGTTTGGATGCACTGGCACAATGGTTGACTGAAGATGCGGTCGTGCGAAACAGCCTGTTCGTGATTATTTTTATGCTGCTTACGGTTTATATCATTAGCGCAGGAGTAAAAGATGGCATTGAGAAATGGGCTTCCCGCCTGATGCCGTCATTAATCGTAATCCTGATTCTGCTTATTCTCTACGTGCTGACCTTACCCGGAGCAATGGAAGGGATGAGAGCCTATCTAGTTCCGGACTTTTCCCGCATTGCCGATCCTGCATTGCTGGTTGATGCCATGGGGCAGGCTTTCTTCTCTCTCTCACTGGGAGTTGGCACCATGCTCGTTTACGGCTCCTATATTAGCAAGCGGGAGAACCTGCCGGTGGTAGGCAGTCTGGTGGCGCTGTTGGATGTAGGAATTGCGGTAATGGCGGGGATGTTGATTATTCCAGCGATGTATGTAGCCCAGAGCAATGGAGTGGAAATTTACGACGCCAGTGGTGGGTTGATTGCCGGACCTGGATTGATCGTCTCCGTATTGCCTTCCTTATTCAATTCTATGGGATCTGTTGGCATCCTGGTGGCAATAGCATTTTTTCTACTGATGACCATCGCTTCACTCACTTCTTCCATATCCATGCTGGAAGTTCCAGTAGCCTACAGTGTGGAACATCACGGTGTAGATAGACCCAAGGCAGCGATCATACTCGGTGCGGTAGTTACGGTGATCTCGCTGATCATTGTATTTAACTTTGATCCACTGTTTGACTTGGTGGTTACCTATACAACAGAAATAAGTCAGCCATTACTGGGGTTTGCATTCTGCATTTTCGTAGCCTGGATCTGGAGCAGAAATGAAGTGCTCGAAGAAATTAGACAGGGCAGTCCAAATGTTGACGCGGGTATTTTCTGGAGGGTCTGGCCATTCTATATGAAGTTTATCTGCCCGCTCGCGATCCTGGTGGTCTATTTTCAGTAGCGGTCAGTGCTGACAACATCGCAAAATCGCTGAATCTCTTCTTCGGTATTAATGTAGTGAACGGATGCTCGATTGAGGTCACCGGGACCGGATCTAGCCAGATCCAGGCGTGCATTGATTTTCCCTACAGCCGATCTCCCCCAGGAGTGCAATTGAAAAGTTGGGTGAACGCAACATAGAATTGTTGAATCTTTTCCTGCTCATTCTCCGCCGCCTCGAAACTTCCATACTCCTGTTCGAGAACCAGGTGATCCTGGATGGTACCGATCCGATGCCGGAGACAAGGTACAACCCGCATTGTTGAAATGCACGATGCGTAGACAGGCGCGAGTTTCTTCGCATATTTTTTTATGTCCATCAGAAAACTCGCTTGAAAACAGTTTGCTGAGGGTTAGCAATCGGAGCAACGCACGTGAAATGACGTCCGCGCAGGGGGGCCTGTGTAGGCGGATGATATTAGCAAATAGATATGCTACCGTGCCAGAAATTGGTAGCTGGAACTATCTGCCGAGAATTAACAGGCAGCAATCAGGACTCTACCGAGTGACAATGATAATCAAGCGAGGAACCCCATGACTGCTTCCTGCAAAAATAAATCTACAGAAAAGCAACTTGCCGGTCGTCGACAACTCTTGAAAAGTCTGACAATTCTACCCACCGGCCTGTGCATGGGAATGCTGGCCACAAACTCTGTGCTGGCACAGGACAGTGTTGCCAACTCGGTCAAGGCGCTGGTCTTCGATGTCTTTGGCACTGTAGTGGATTGGCGTGCATCCATTATCAGGGAAGGTCAGCTACTGGCGGCCCGCAAAGGTTATCAAGTGGATTGGGCAGAGTTTGCCGATCGCTGGCGCTCTGGCTATGGGCCAGCCATGAACAAAGTGCGCACCGGTGAGCTACCCTGGACCAGGATTGACGATCTGCATCGCATGATTCTCGATGAGCTGGTTCAGGAATATGCGTTAACGGGTATGGATGAAGCGGAACTGGATCATTTCAACAAGGCCTGGCATCGATTGTCACCCTGGCCAGATACGGTGGCAGGGCTTAATCGTCTGAAGACGAAGTATGTTATTGCGACGTTGTCAAATGGCAACGTAGCCTTACTGACAAATATGGCGAAGAATGCCGGCATGCCCTGGGATGCTGTCCTGTCGGCGGAGTTGGCCAGGCACTACAAACCCGATCCTGAGGCCTACCTGACTGCAGCCGATCTACTGGGTCTACCCCCGGAGCAGGTCATGATGGTCGCTGCTCACCCGAGTGACCTGCGGGCAGCGGCAAGAACGGGTTTACATACTGCCTATGTAATCAGGCCGCTGGAGAGAGGGCCGGGACGACCCGTGGATTTGAACCCGGCGGGCGAGTTTGACTACACGGCGACGGACTTCCTCGATCTGGCTCGCCAACTCGGCGCTTAGCAATCGGCACAGGGCACAGGGAAGCATAACTTGTCTGAAATTGAACTCGATTCGCAATCGAAGCAGGAAATTGTCGAACAGGTGCAGAAGTATCTGCACGATGAATTGCAGATTGAACTCGGTGGATTCGACGCCCAGTTTCTCGTGGACTTTTTCGCTGAGCACCTGGGCTGCTATTACTATAACCAGGGCCTGGCAGATGCCCTCAAAGCCTTCGAAGGCAAGATAGAAGAATTCAGTGATTTAGTATTTCAACTGGAGAAGGAGACTGGTTCGAGTGGCAGGGCTTGATTGAATATTTTAACCGATGCTCTCTCTGAGTGGCAGGCGAATAAAAAATTCGCTGCCCAAGTCTTTTTCCGATTCAAAGCTGATTTCGCCGTCCAGTTTTTCAATCATACGTTTGACGATAACCATGCCCAGACCGGTCCCTTCAGGTTCCTTCTCTGACCCGGGAACTTCTTTGGTGAATTCTTGAAACATGCGCTGCTGAAATTCTTCGCTCATACCTCGTCCAGTATCACGAATAAAAATTTCGATTCCCAGTCTCCTGCGAAAGTACACCGCCTTATAGCCGATTTTAATATCGCCCTTGTCAGTAAACTTGATGGCATTGGTCAGAATATTCATCAAGGCATGTTGCAGTCGTGATTTGTCGGTCTGCACCAGAAGATTTGCTGACGCAAACTCGGTACTGAGATTCAGGCCTTTCTCCATGGCAGAGGGAAGCATCATGTCCCGTACCTCATTCAAGAAATGGGACATCTCAACCAGTTCGAATTCCGGTTCGAAACTGTCCGATTCCAATTCAGCCATTTCCAGTAAATCATTGATCAGGTTATGAAGATGATCACTCTGTTTGATAACTGTATTCATATGCTGCCGCGTGGGTTCATCCAACTTCTTCGATTGCGCAGCAAGCAATCGTTTCGAATTTGCAAGAATCAGATGAACCGGTGTAAGGAACTCCCGGGAAACATTGCGTAGAAAATCGCCTTTCGCCTTGGTCTCCTGGCGAGCCTGGGCGTATTCTTCATTCTTGGAGCGGGCAAATTCAACCAGGGAGAGCAGCAGCATCATTGCCGCGAATACGAACAGTGTCTGACTTATCGCAGGCGCAATCGGACTGCGTTCGATCAAGTTAAATTTATACAGAGAGAACGAACTCATTGACATCAGTACCAGTGCCCAGGTGAAGAACAGATACATCGCCGAACGTGAACCTTGAAACGCGGTAATTCCGGTCATAACGAAAACCGTCAGTGCGATTAGCAATCCGAGGTAGAGCATGAGAGATACGTTTTCATTGCTAATCTGCGCGAAGGGAATTATCAAAAAGTAGAGTGCGACTGGAATCATGGCGTAGGTTAAAAATCTCAGCACGATATCCACAGAATCCTTGTAGCGGGCAGTTAACTGTAACGATTGCCCCAGCAAACAGAAACTGGCGATCAAGATTGTCGCTGAGACATAGGAAGCGCGATTATTAAATTCGCTAAAGCCTCCCCAAATCCATATTCTTCCCATGCCGGTCTGGGCGAGGAAGTATCCAATAGCACCGCCAAAGAACAATGCAAAGCCGAGGAACTGCTTCTCGCGTAAAAAATAGAGGAAAATTACACACACACAGAAACAGAGGAAGAAGAAAGCGAAGAATGCCCCGAGAAATGCGAGTTCATCTTGTTGATCATTGGCAAGTAGAGCCATCGTAGTCAGTGTTAAGGGTATTTCTACACCGGACTGAGAATGAGCGCGGAAGAAAATCCGCGTCTGAGTCTCGGTTTCCGACAGTTCGAATGGAATCACTGGAAATCGGTAGGGTATCTCCAAGTCAGTGACCGCTATGGTATCACCGACAGTCTTGTGTTCGACTATCTCATCACCATGTACGAGGTAGAAGTCGACGCGATCTAGCCCGGGGCTTTCCAGGCTTAGTACCAATTCAGCATAGAGGGCAGGATTCCCGGTGAGAATTATACCAAACCAGTGGGCTGACTCTGACAACCCAAACGTAGGAATGGCCTGGGTGGAGCGCTGCCACTGAACCGTGGGTTGCATGATATCTTCAATGGAAAGTTCGCTACCCGGGTCTTCCAGGTGATCCAGGTATTGGCCCAAAACCACGGGCAACTGATTTTGTCGAATATTCAGTTCAGCCGCGGCTATCCTGTCGCCCGCAATCAACCAACTGAACAGGGTCAGTAGCAACATCCAACCTCGGAGGTAAGAGTTCAAACTGTTAAGAAAATACCAGCGGCGAAACACGAGTGAGACGACCTCGAATACAATGAACCACCGCATTATAAAGTATGCGATCACACAACGAAGTTCGATTTGGGTAAGGGTTGGGCAAATTTCGGTTAATGTCGTATCCGGCAGGCTGGTTGACTCGTCTCCTTATCCGTGTGAAATTGCTGCCACCAACTAATAGTTTTCCAAATGTATAGTAGCGTGATGAATCTAAGGGCTTTGATTATTATGTCTTCGACTCTGCTTGTCGGCTTGCTGCCAGGATGCAGCGACTCGGAACAAGCTCCAGGCCCCGCTAATATGATAGGACAGGAGCCGAATTTGACAAGTCAAGCTGTACTTGAAGAGTCTATGAATCCCTTCTTTGTTGACAGCCCTTTATACCTGAACTATCCGCAATTCGATCTAATCGAAAACGCCCACTATCTGCCAGCATTTGTCAGAGGCATGACAGAGCAGTTGGCTGAGGTTGATGCTATCGCCAATCAGGCCGAGCAACCTACCTTCGAGAATACAATCCTGGCCATGGAGCTATCGGGGCAATTACTCAATCGAGTAAGCAGCGTTTTCTATGCGATGGCCAGTGCCCATACCAACGATGAAATACGTGCGTTACAACAACAGCTTGCGCCTGATCTTGCCGCACATGATGATGCGATTATGCTCAATCGCAATTTGTTTGCACGAATCCATGCTCTATGGGAAGAGCGTGAAGCATTGGAGCTTAATGCGGAATCGAAAAGGTTATTGGAGCAGTACCATATCGATTTCATCCGTGCCGGTGCTGCACTAAACATCGATCAGCAGCAGCGCATGCGACAGATAAATGCCCAGCTCGCAACTCTGCAGACCCGGTATAGTCAAAATATTCTCAGCGAAGTGAATGACCTGGCGATTGTCGTTGATACGCGAGAAGAACTGGCAGGGCTTGATGCATCGCTGGTCGCGGCAGCAGCTGAAGAGGCTGGCGAGCGTGGAATGCCGGGTAAATTTGTCTTACCCCTGTTAAATACCAGCAATCAACCAGCTCTGGCCTCACTACAGAATCGAGCCCTGCGCGAAAGAATACATACAATCTCGCTCTCAAGGGGTAATCGAGGAGGTGACTTCGATAACCGGGAAGGACTTGTGCAATTACTGAAACTGCGAGCAGAGCGTGCCCAACTGCTTGGTTATGAAAATCATGCACACTTTATTTTAGAGGACAGTACGGCTCAGACAGTGACTGCTGTAAATCAGCTGCTGGCGCAATTAGCACCGCCTGCTGTCACAAACGCCAGGCAGGAAGCCGCTGATATTCAGCAGATGATTAACGATGCCGGCGAAGATTTTTTACTTGCTGCCTGGGACTGGGATTTCTATACCGAGAAAGTCAGGGCGGCGCGATTCGAATTTGATGAAAGACAATTACGACCCTATTTTGAGTTGAACAATGTGCTTCTCAAGGGAGTGTTCTTCGCGGCAGAACAGCTCTACGGCATTCGCTTTGAAGAGCGTACCGACTTGCCAGTGTACAGCGAAGACGTTCGAGTATTTGAGGTCTTCGATACTGTTGGTACAACGCTGGCCCTGTTTATAACCGATTACTATGCAAGACCCAGTAAAAGAGGAGGGGCCTGGAATGGCTCTTATATAGTGCAGAGTGACCTGCTGAATACTCAACCTGTCATGGCCAACCACCTGAATATTACCAAGCCGACTTCGGGAGAGGCTACGCTCTTGACAATCGACGAAGTTAGTACGATGTTTCACGAGTTCGGACATGCATTGCATGTCATGTTCTCTAGCGTAGAGTATCCCTATTTCTCCGGTACCCGAGTGCCTCGGGATTTTGTCGAATATCCCAGTCAGGTAAACGAGGTGTGGTCAACCTGGCCTGCAGTGCTGGAAAACTATGCCATTCATTACGTCACTGGCGAGCCGATGCCGGCTGCACTGCTTGCCAAGGTGCTATCGGCCCGGAAATTCAATCAGGGATATGCAACCACAGAATATCTGGCGGCTGCCATTCTCGATCAGGCCCTTCACCAGGTATCACCGGATGAAGTGCCCAATGCTGAAGCACTGATGGATTTCGAGATGGCGGTGTTGAATAAGGCCGGGGTGTTATTGCCGGAGGTTCCTCCGCGTTACCGCAGCACCTATTTCAACCACATCATGGGTGGCTACTCGGCGGGCTACTATTCCTATATCTGGAGCGAAGTCCTGGACGCCGATTCGGCGGACTGGTTCGTGGAGAATGGTGGTCTATTGAGAAGCAATGGTGACCACTTCAGACGAACCCTGCTTTCTCGCGGTGGCAGTGAAGAGGCGATGACTCTGTTCAGAAACTTTCGTGGCCGCGATGCCGATATTGCACCACTGCTTGAGCGTCGAGGCTTGAATTAGTCAATGTCTAAGAAGCCTGTCTGGCAGTAACGGTGCTTGTACCGCTGATGCTGAGTAGCAGCAGACTAAGTTCATCCCAGGGGTTTGTTCGTAGCATGCCCTTGATGGATTGATCGATTTCCCGGGCATGCTCCAACATCAGCCAGATTTCCCGAGATTTGATCCTGCCAATGGCACTCCTTACCACTTGCTTGCGATTAAACCAGACATGAGCAGTTTGCATGATCGCGTTTATACCCTGTCCCTGTTGCCTTTTTTCAATCATTGGCAATAGCTGGCGAAGCTCGCGAGTAATGGCGCCCAGAATCGGAAGTGGAAATATTCCTTCGGCTTTTAGTGCCGCAAGAATTTTTTGCGAACGCGCCGCTTCGCCGAGCAGGGCGGCGTCAATCAGGTGGTACACTGTGTATCGAGAACTGTCTGCGACTACTTGCATGACCGTATTGACATCCAAATTGATAGTGGCATGTTGCGCAGGGTTTGCCATTAGTTTGAGCTTCTCGATCTCCTGCATTGCCGCCAATAAGTTGCCCTCAACTTTATCGACAAGCAACTGAAGCGCCGCCGGCTCGGCACTAATCCCTTCCCGCAATAATCGCTGTGCCAACCAGGTGCTCAGACCATCGCGGTTTATCGGCCAAATCGGCAGATAGGCACCAGCAGCTTCGATAGTCTTGAACCATTTGGTATTCGCTGTGCCGGATTCCAGCTTTGGGCTGATGATCAGCAGCAATAAGTCTGAACCAGGCGTGGTGAGATAATCCTGTAGCGCCTGTTTACCGGCTTCATCAAGCTTGCTGCTGGTCAGACGTAACTCGATCAGTTTCTGTTCAGCGAACAGGGACAGATTGCTGGTTGCATGGGAGAAATCTTGCCAATCAAAGCTGCGATCGACATTAAATACTTCCCGATCGAGAAACCCAAGATTGCGATAATGATGGCGTACCTGGTCGGCTGCTTCCTGGGTCAATAGAGTTTCGTCGCCGGAGATCCAGTAGAGCGCCAGGTTCTTGTTCTTGAGTGTGCTAGCTAATTGCTCGGCCTTGATCTTCATTGTCAGTCAGATCAGCTTCCGCTTGCTTCCAGTCGGCGCATCAGTTGGTTAACGAGTTCTCGGCGCATTTCGGCGGTAATAATTTCGATCTCTTCGCGGTTACCGGCAATATTTTCAATATCTTCGAAATAAGTGCGTTCCACAAACAGAGTCTGAGGTTCAATGAAAACCTGTTCGCCCTGACTGAAAGCTATGGCTACCGCCACTCGCATCTCGTACTGCGCCGCGCGCGCCCGTGGATTGACAGTAACCGGGCGGCTGACGATCTGTTCAACGCCAACTGCGAGCAGTGGTATACCGGGGTTTGACACGGCTGAATTGATGAGCTCGAAGTTCACATTCGAAACAACCAGGCTGCGTCGCAATAGCCGGGAGAATTCACTATTGGGTTGTTGCAGATGCAACTGGATAGCGTCGAATTGTGAGGAAATAACATCGTTACCGCGCAGTGCAAAACCACACCCAGGCAGGCTGATTAGTGAAAAGCTCACTATGAGTACGTGTAACAATCGATTCATGAATTTGCTCAGAGGCTTCCTAGTTCACTACTATGTTGACGAGGCGCTCAGGGACTACAATAACCTTGCGGACCGTGCCTGTGGAGATAAAACGCTTAACGGCTACATTTTCCAGTGCCAACTGCTCCAGGTCTTCCTGCTTGATACTCCTGGGTACTTCGATTTTGTCCCGCAGCTTGCCGTTAACCTGTAATACGACCAAAGCCATGTCCTGTTTCAGTGCCGATTGGTCGACGGTTGGCCAGGGTGCATCGATTATTGGGTCCGGATGACCCAGATGATTCCATAACACATGAGAAAAATGCGGCACGATTGGCGCGAGCACTAATATTGCGGTTTCTAACGCTTCCTGGACTACCGGCCGGTCTGTATCGCTGCCGCTGTCGTCCAGGAATCGGGTGGTGGCATTCATCAGTTCCATGGTAGCGGCAATAACCGTGTTAAAAGTCTGCCGTCGGGCATAATCGTCGGTAATTTTTTCCAGGGTCTGGTGAGTCTTCAGGCGAAGTTTTTTCTGTTCGTCGTTTAATTCCAGCGCCGCATAATCGTCACATGCGACAGGGTCGTGGCCGGCGACTGTTTTCCACACTCTCTTCAGAAACCGGTAACTACCTTCCACTCCGGAATCTGACCAGTCCAGGGATTGATCAGGGGGAGAGGCAAACATCGCAAACATTCGTACCGTATCGGCGCCATATTTTTCGATCAATGGCATTGGGTCGACGGTATTACCCTTCGATTTTGACATCTTGGCGCCGTCTTTCAATACCATGCCCTGGGTGAGCAGTCGGGTAAACGGCTCATCGGAATTTACCAGGCCTTCATCACGCATCAGTTTGTGATAGAAGCGCGCATAGAGCAGGTGCAGAATGGCGTGTTCGATCCCACCGATGTATTGATCAACTGGTAACCAGTAGTTGGCGCGAGCATCGAGCATGCGATCGTTCTGGTCCCGGCAGGTGAAGCGGGCGTAATACCAGGAGGATTCCATAAACGTATCGAAGGTATCTGTCTCCCGCTGTGCAGGACGCTTACACTGTGGACAATCCACATCGACAAATTCCGCCATTCTTCCCAAAGGAGAGCCACTGTCATCGAATTCAACGTCTTCCGGTAACAGGACAGGCAAGTCTTCTTCAGGAACTGGCACCGCTCCGCAAGCCGTGCAGTTGATCATTGGAATCGGCGCTCCCCAGTAGCGCTGCCTGGAGACTCCCCAGTCCCGTAATCGATAATTGATGGTTTTCTCACCCTTGCCCTGTGCATTGAGATACTGCGCGATGGCCTCGAAGGCTTGTTGGAAATCCAAGCCATCGAATTCACCGGAGTTAATTAGCACCCCTTTGTCGATGTAGGCTGCCTGCTCCAGATCGCAGATCGAATCTTTGGATGAGGGTGCAATAACCTGTTTAATGTCCAGACCGTACTTCCTGGCAAATTCCCAGTCTCTCTGATCGTGCCCGGGTACAGCCATGACGGCCCCGGAACCGTAACTCATAAGCACGAAGTTGGCGACATAGATTGGTACTTGCTGCTGGCTGATCGGATGAATGGCTTTCACGCCAGTATCCATACCCAGTTTTTCCATGGTTGCCAGTTCTGCTTCGGCCACTTTGATGTTGTTCTGTTGGTTGATAAAATCTGCCAGCTCGCGATTAACCTTGGCTGCCTTTGCTGCCAGCGGATGCTGCGGCGCGACGGCGACATAAGTTACCCCCAGTAAGGTATCGGGTCGTGTTGTATACACCGACAGGTGCTGCAGCGCAGCGTCAGTCTCACCGGCCACTTCGAAATCCAGCTCGATGCCTTCCGATCTGCCGATCCAGTTGCTCTGCATCGTCTTGACCTTTTCAGGCCAGCCTTCCAGTGAACTCAGATCGTCCAGCAGTTCCTGTGAGAACTGGCTGATCCTGACAAACCATTGCGGTATGCTGCGCCTTTCTACAAGCGCACCGGAGCGCCAGCCGCGGCCATCGACTACTTGTTCATTCGCCAGTACAGTCTGATCGACCGGATCCCAATTAACCTCGGCTTCCTTCTTGTACACCAGTCCCTTGTTAAACAAGCGGGTAAAAAACCATTGCTCCCAGCGGTAGTAGTCACGGTGGCAAGTGGCCAATTCGCGGGACCAGTCATAAGCGTAGCCGAGTCGCTTCAGTTGCTGACGCATGTAATCAATATTGCTATAGGTCCATTTGGCGGGTGCCACCTTATTCTGCATGGCGGCGTTTTCAGCGGGCAAGCCAAACGCATCCCAACCCATGGGCTGCAGAACGTTCTTACCCTGCATGCGTTGAAAACGCGCGATTACGTCACCGATGGCGTAGTTGCGCACATGACCCATGTGCAGATGGCCACTCGGATAAGGAAACATCGCCAGGCAGTAGAATTTCTCACGCGAGGGATCCTCCACCGCCCGGAAACTGTCATTTTCCTGCCAATAGGATTGCGCCTCAGCCTCGACCTGCTGCGGTAAATATTGTGAATCGATGCTACTCATGCATATCTTTAAAGCCTGATAACAACGGGGCTGCTCGGCTGCTTGCGGTCAATCACCGAGTATTTCCAGGCATTCATTATGCCAGGAGGCATTCGACAACATTGCTGCCATTTTTCAGGCACAGCAAAAGCTCGCAAGAATAACTCAGACCCGCTGAGACAGGTAGTGGCAGGAAGAAATAGGTACATCTAGTAAGAGCGCTGAATTGGACGATCTGCTGATTTGCCGAAGGACAGAGTTGTTACACAGGTAATTGATCAGCTGCTCCTCAGGATGATTTCTTGCGCATATCCACCAGAGTCGAAGTCACCTTGATCAATTTTATCTGCCTGCTGTCGGCGTTCAGTACGGTTATCAGGAACGGTCCGATGTTTTTCGTTTCGCCGCGCTCTGGAATATGCCCGAATTGCTGTAAAACCAGGCCGCCAACGGTGGTAAATTCCTGATCGTCGAAACTGGTGCCAAAGTATTCATTGAATTCACCTATCGGCGTGAGTGCTTTGACAATATGATTTTCGTCGTCAAATTTCTTGATGTAGCTCTCATCATCCACATCGTACTCGTCCTCAATCTCGCCAACTATCTGCTCGAGTACGTCCTCGATGGTAACCACGCCACAGACACTTCCATATTCGTCTATAACAATTGCCATGTGCTGTCGGGTTTCACGGAATTCCTTCAAGAGGACATTCAGCCGCTTACTCTCTGGAACGAAAGTGGCGGGTCGCACAATATCCTTAATGTCGAGCTTGCCAGTCTTCCCGTTTAGAATTAGTGGCAGAAGATCTTTGGCCAGTAAAATGCCAATAATGCTGTCGGCATTTTCTCCAGTAACCGGAAATCGGGAGTGAGACGCCTTGGTGACAAGCTCGACGATCTCATTCGGAGAAAGTTTCGCAGGTACCGTCACGACTTGCGATCTCGGAATCATGATGTCACGAACCTGCATGCTGGAAACTTGCAGGGCGCCCTCGATAATACTCAGAGCATCTGCATCCAGAACCTGATCCTGTTCGGCATTTCTCAGTAGCTCGAGCAGACTCCTGGTGTCGGTGGGTTCGTCGGAAAAGACCTGGGCAATTTTATCGATCCAGGATCTGGGTCTTGGATCGATACTAGGATGGTCATTCGCCATGCGTTGGTTTCTCTTCTGTCTCCGTTCCTGATATGAGGTTTACCCTATCAAATATGGATTCGGGAAGCCAAGATTTTCAAGGATATTAATCTCTCGCTGCTCCATTGTTTCCGCATTCGCTTCGCTGTCATGATCGTATCCCAGCAAATGCAGCACTCCATGGATTAGCAAGTGAGCGTTATGTGCCTCTAGTGTCTTACCTTGTTCGGCTGCCTCTCGTTCCAGGATTGCCGGACAGATCACAACATCGCCCAATGGCTCCGCTGCAAACTGCTTACTAATTGTGGCAGGAAAATTTGCAGGAAAAGAAAGCACATTCGTGGCGTTGCTTTTCGCACGATACTTCTTGTTCAGTGATTTGGATTCGATCTCATCCACGAAGCGCAGACTGACACTGTAGGCCTTGTCTGCTCCAATGAGATCCAGGGCGGCATAAATCCAGCGCTCACAGATATCAAGTTCGGGGATCCAGTGGGGATCACAAGCGTTAGTGATCTCAATTGTCACGTTCATTAAATTGCGAGGGATCCTTGCTGCTGAGTTTAGAAACGGAGCTTCTGTCAAATTTATCATAGGCCTCGACAATCTTCTGCACCAGGCGATGGCGAACTACATCCTTGGCGTTGAAATAGGTAAAGCCGATTTCATCAATGCCATCGAGGACCTTGCTCACATGAACCAGTCCGGATCGAGTTCCCTTGGGCAAGTCGATCTGGGTCACATCGCCCGTGATCACGGCAGTGGATCCGAACCCTATTCGGGTTAAAAACATCTTCATCTGAGCACTGGTTGTATTCTGACTCTCATCGAGGATGATAAAAGAATTATTCAGAGTGCGGCCACGCATATAGGCAAGAGGGGCTACTTCGATGACATTTTTCTCAATTAGCCGGGCAACTTTCTCAAATCCGAGCATCTCGTACAACGCGTCATAGAGCGGGCGCAAGTAGGGATCAATCTTCTGAGCCAGGTCCCCTGGCAGAAACCCCAGTTTTTCTCCTGCCTCGACGGCGGGTCGTACTAACAGCAACCGGGTCACCTTCTCCTGCATCAGTGCTTCTACGGCGCAGGCGACGGCGAGGTAGGTCTTACCGGTACCAGCTGGGCCTATACCAAAATTAATATCATGTTGGCGGATTCCTTGCACATACTGCCTCTGGTGTCTGCCACGCGGTTTAACTGAGGACCTTGGAGTCTTGACGAGCAGGCTATCGTCCTGTTCATCCCCTTCATCCGCTGCATGCTTCACTTCCTGCAACGCCAGGTGCACCTGGTTCGGGCTGAGAAGAGAGCCATGCTGGGTGACAGAATACAGCGCTTCGAGGATATGTGAGCCATCGGCAATGGCGGTTGCGCTACCGGATAACTGAAACACATTGCCCCGCTGCTGAATCTTCAGTGCGAGAAAGGACTCAATTTGATGGATGTGCTCATTGAGGCGCCCGCAAAGGCTTGCCAAGCGCTGGGCGTTGTCTGGTGTCAGTGTCAGACTCTGGGTATGGGTTGTCATGCAGTACTAATCAATCCTTCTCGGCGCTGAAACGGGTCAAGTATATCAAGCATTTAGGATTAGGGGGCCTTTGAACAAGTAGTTGGCCACTCTGGCTTACAGCCGGCCAAGTAGCGAATTTGGCAGTGCTTCAGTGATCGTCACAGGAATGAACTGACCGATCTGTGATTTATCCTCGCTGGGAAAATTTACCACGCGATTGTTTTCCGTGCGGCCCTGCAGGTCCCAGGCATGCTTCCTGGATTGACCAGTGACCAGTATTCGCTGCAGCGAACCCACCATCGACTCACTGATGGCCGTGGACTGCCTGGCGATTTGTGATTGCAGCGTTGCCAGCCGGTGTTTCTTCTCCTGTTCGGGTGTGGAGTCTTTGAGGTCGGCTGCAGGTGTACCGGGTCTGGCGCTGTAGATGAAACTGAATGAATTATCGAAACCAATCTCCATGATCAGGTTCATCGTATCTTCGAAATCTTTGTTGGTTTCTCCGGGGAATCCAACGATAAAATCGGAAGAAAGGCTTATCCCTGGTCGACGTTCCTGGATCTTACGAATGATGGACTTGTATTCCAGTACAGTGTGGCCTCGCTTCATGGCAGCCAGTATTCTATCGGAGCCACTCTGCACGGGCAGGTGTAAGTGAGAAACCAGTTCTGGAACACAGGAATAAGCATTGATCAGATTCGTTGAAAACTCAACCGGATGCGAAGTAGTAAAGCGAATGCGGTCAATGCCGTCGATACTGGCCATGTAATTTATGAGAAGTGCCAGGTCGACTATGTTGCCCTTGTGATTCAGCCCGCGATAGGCATTAACATTTTGGCCAAGAAGATTAATCTCCCGCACGCCTTGACCGGCGAGGTGTACGGCTTCGGCGAGCACATCATCCAGCGGCCTGCTGACTTCTTCGCCCCGAGTGTAGGGCACCACGCAGAAACTGCAGTATTTGCTGCAGCCTTCCATGACTGTTAGGAAAGCTTGGCAGGAATCTACATTGGGTTGTGGCAGGCGATCAAATTTCTCAATCTCTGGAAAACTGATATCGACGACAGGGTTTCCAGGCTTTGAAGCCGCCAGCATTTCTGGCAATCTATGCAGTGTTTGTGGGCCGAACACGACATCGACGAAGGGAGCTCGTTTGCCGATTGCCTCACCTTCCTGGCTGGCGACACATCCCCCGACAGCAATTTTTACATGGGGATTGGTTTGCTTCAGACTACGCCAGCGACCCAGCTGATGGAAAACCTTCTCCTGGGCTTTCTCGCGGATTGAACAGGTATTAAGTAACAGCAGATCGGCCTGTTCAGGGTCGTCCACAACAATAGCACCCTGAGATTCCTTCAGCAGATCCAGCATACGCGCCGAATCATACTCATTCATCTGACAGCCATGGGTTTTGATATAAACCCTGGTGGCGCTGGCGCTGGCTTGCGGAAGCGTTTGTTTATCAGTGGCCTGGCTTACTTTCACTGTTCGGGTCGACTTGCGGAAAAAGGAGGCGAATTATAGCAGCAAAAGCGCGCAACTTTGGTGAGAAAACCGAGAAACTGCAGCGGTGAGATTTACCGGGAAAGTGCAAGCAATTAACTGGAAAATCGCGCAGAATGGCTTGAATTTCATCGAATTAGCCTGATATTAGGGGTACGCTCGCGATTCCCGGGCGGGAATTTGCCGGCAGATTACGACGCTTTCCCGGCAAAGGTTCTGGTTCCTACACTAAGAGATTGATTTTCATGGGAAATTCGTCAGAGATATACAAGATTACCTTTCTCAACAAAGGCAAGGTCTATGAGGTCTTTGTTAAACAGGTATACCAGAGCGAACTCTATGGATTCATTGAGATCGAAGACTATGTATTTGATGAAAGATCCCAGGTGGTTGTCGATCCCAGCGAGGAAAAGCTGAAGGCTGAATTTAGTGGCGTGAAACGTAGCTTTATACCAATCCAGGCGGTTATTCGCATCGACGAAGTAGAGAAGAGCGGTGTGAGCAAGATTTCCAGCGGAGACAACATCACTCCCTTCCCAATTTCAATGGTCGGTGGCAAGGCCGATACGAAGGATTCCTAGGGAGCAGGGCGCTCGATACCTGCCGATTCTTCATTTCCTGAAGTAATGGATAAAGTTCACCCTTATGCCAATCTGACACCAGACAAAGTACTGGCTGCGGTTGAGGGGATGGGCTTCGAAACAGATGCGCGAATCTTTGCACTAAACAGCTACGAAAATCGTGTCTATCTGGTGGGGCTGCATGATGCTCCATCAGTCGTCGTCAAGTTTTACCGACCAGCCAGATGGAGCAATGAGCAGATCCTGGAAGAACATGCCTTTGCCCATGAGCTCGCTGCTCTTGAAATTCCCATCATCGCGCCGCTGACGTTTTCTGACAGAGGGTCGTTAGTACAGTTCGAGGAATTTCAGCTGGCCATATTTCCTCAGTTTATTGGCAGGCCGCCTGAGCTTGATAATCTCGATAATCTAGCGGTTATGGGAAGATTCGTTGGTCGCATTCATGCCGTAGGTGCCACGAATAACTTTTTACATAGAGCTGAACTAAGTATTGAAAGATTTGGCGTTGAGAGCCGAGTCTACTTACTGGAAAACAATTTTATCCCCATAGCGCTGGTTAACGCCTATGAAACCCTTACTCAGGATCTGATTCGGGTTATCCAGCAGCGACTCGAAGAGCATGGTGATCTGACGACTCTGCGAATTCATGGTGACTGTCATCCTGGCAATGTGTTATGGAAGGACGGTACACCAAACTTCGTCGATTTCGATGACACGATGACTGGCCCTGCTATTCAGGATATCTGGATGATGTTGTCCGGTGATCGTAACGAGCGGCAGGCGCAATTGCTGGAGCTCGTGGATGGTTACAATGAATTCTATGATTTTCCAGTGCGAGAGCTACAGTTGATCGAGTCCATGAGAACTCTGCGCCTGATGCACTACAGTGCGTGGTTAGCAAGGCGCTGGGAAGATCCTGCGTTTCCGTTGAGTTTTCCCTGGTTCAATACTGAGCGCTACTGGGCAGAGCACATCCTTGAACTGCGGGAACAGTTTGCTGCACTGGATGAGCCTGCCCTGCAATTGCCCTGGGCGTAATAGTTAAAGGGAAGATTCGGGCTGCTGCTCATTCAGTCCCTCTCCGGTAATCCTCTCCTCACCAGTCATAGCCGCGAATGGTAATCCCGATTCCTGCAACCAACCCAGCGCTGCCTGTTCGTCTTTCAACATGGCGATTGTCGCCATCGAACCCGCCACCGTGCAGAGATTGGCGGCAACGCTGACGGCTCTCAATCCGTCACAAGGCCAACCGGTTTTAGGATTCACTATGTGGCTGTAGCGCTTACCCTTGTGAATAAAACAACGCTCATAATCTCCACTGGACGCCAGTCCACCATACAGCAGGTCGATTTTAGCCATCAAACGATCCCGTTGTTTAGGGTCGGCGACGCCAACCGTCCAGGGTTGATTGTCTGGTTGGGCGCCAATCACCGCGAAGTCGCCACCTAGATTTACCAGGCCGTGATTGACTCCCAGGCGCCGCCCCAGTTTGGCTACGGCATCTGCCGCATATTCCTTTACGATGCCGCCAAAATCGATCTCCATTCCAGCAGGCATCAGCAGACGGGAGTTTCGCCAGCTAAGTCGATTAAAACCAATTCGCGGCAAGAGAGCATCGATCTGTGCCTGAGCGGGAACTTGGGCAGTCCTGAAATCCCAGATTCTACTGAGTGCTCCGGCAGTAATGTCAAACAGACCATTACTCTGCTCGAAGCAGGTCAATGCATGATCAAATAAGGACCTGGTTTCTGAGTCGATCTTAATTCCCAGCTTGTCTCCAGCCGAATAGTTAATTGCGGTAACCAGGCTATTACTTCGGTATCTTGAATATTTCTGTTCCAGTCGCCTTACTTCGGTAGTGAGTTGACGGACGATGCGTTTTGCATTAATTCTGGATTCGTCAAAAATCTGAAATTCGCAATACCCACCCATGGCATTAATCGAGAAGCGTTTTAAAGATGGATTCATGATTCTGTATTGACTGCCTAAAAGGAGTAATCGAAACCCAGAGAAATGCGATTATAGCGCACCAGGGCGGTACTGGGTTGGGAGACTGCGTAAGCAGAGTACGCTTCGTTTGCAACGTAACGCTCGGCGGTCAGTACTGCAGTCCAGGCACCGAGATCTGCAATCAGACTCAGTCCTCCACTGTATGCACCAAAAGCGGCGAGTCGATAGTCACTGGATTGATATTCAGACAACGGCTTAAGAAAGTCGTCCACATTAGTAAAGAAATCGGCAGCAGATTGACTGTAGTAGCGCACAGTTGGAACCAATTGCAGGGAATTGCTCAAATTCTGGAACCAGGCCACATCGAAAGTCTGCGAGCTGATTCCGAAATCATCGTGATAGAAACGGTAATTTACATGCAATGATGCATCGGCAGCGACGAAAAAGCGCCGGTACGAATTAGTCAATGCTATTTGGGTTTTATCCTGGGGCCTGACATCACGCAGCTTATATGGATCACTAAGAAAACCTGATTGTTCGGTAAGGCTTAAAGCGACTTGAAAAGTAGATACTTGATTTATCACCTGACTGATCGATAGCACCGCCGATGTGCTGCTCTTGTCTTCGCTCACCACACGATTAAACAGTTCGGCATCAGTCGGGAAGATGTCATCAGATGAATAACTGAAACCTAAAGACACGGTAGTCATTTCATCATTAAAATGGCGTTCGCCACTTAGCCCGAAATAAGTCGCACGATAATCATCTTCTTCAGAGTAACCAATATTGCCACCGATGCTGCCGTTTATGAGGTAGTAGCGTGTACCTACCGAGAGTTCGCTGCGTTTATCGCGTATACCACTGGCACCACTCAGGCTGACGATGGGCTCGCCATCCAGTCCTGTCGAGGTAAACCACGGTGACGCTCCAGTTAGAGATTCATAATTAGCATCCACCTGAAGTGAGAAGTTTCTGCCAACGGGAGAGATCAGTTGAAACTGGTGAACGTCAATATCGTAGCGGTCCAGGTCTCCGAAGGGTGCTTCGCGGCGAGACAGGTCATCCTCGGTATAGTTTGAAATCTTATAAGAAACTTTGTTCTGCGTCGGAGGGGCGTCGGCGTTAGCGATGCCGGGAAGCGCCAGCGCCGTGGTGGAGAGGGCAATCAGGCTGCGAGAATGTTTGGGGTTCAATTTACTTGCCTCTGAACGATCCGGTTCCAGGGCGCAGTCTGAAGCGGTCGTTTACTACCGCAGCGTGCAGCGCTCAATTACACCCGCAGCCGCCGCCGGCCGCACTGTTGCCACCGGATGATGCTTCCTTGCTGAAGAAGATGTGATCGTTCAACAGGCTCTCCAGAGGATCTGCTTCCCAGGCCATTTCCTGGCGGGCCAGAATGCCCCGTTCCCAGGGTCGCACTTGGGTGCAAGCAGTCAGAATAACCGTTGTTAATAACAGCAGTCCGATAGTCCGGGTAGTACGCATAGACTATTCGCCCGCGAGGGCTTTCTCTATCGCTGCCTCGATAATCTCCATGTCACCGGAGCGGAATCCCGTATGCACCAGTTCTACCTCGCCGGCAGCGTTTATCAGGTAGGAAGTCGGCATGCCAATTACCTGGAACAATTCCGCCACATCTCCTTCTGGATCTGCAGGAATGAGAAAATCCAATGGAGTATCGAGGAGAAAGTCCAGACCGTCTTCGATTGGATTATCTACAGTGATGGCAACCACCTCCAGACCCTGATCCTTGTACTTGTGATACATCTCGTTATAGAGCGGTAAGGAAATCAGGCAGGGGGCACACCAGGATGCCCAGAAATCTACAAATATTGTCTTGCCAGCGAGCCCTTCGAGTGAGATTGGCGGCTGACCGGCGTAAATAGACGGCAGGTCGAAGTTCGGGGCTGGGTCACCTTCTTCGACTGCCAGCACGGCGGTACAAAGCGTGGTGAGAGCTATTGCACAGAGAGGTTGTAATCGGTGCTTGAGGGACATGTGTTTTCCTTTACTTTTTTCTGCACGGTACGATGTTCTGGTTGAAGCGGCAATCCTGACCTGATCTGGCCGATGACACCGCACTCTTTCAGCTATATCGACTATAACGTACCAGATTTAGATTCGTCTACATCAGCAGACCTGAATTAAGCGGGAATCATTGCCTGATCGCGCAGGTTTCGAAGCATTTGTTGCCAGCGACGTTTCTGGAATTTAAGCTTGTGCTGGATCTCGCGATACCTGTCTCGCAGCTGCAACTGCTCCCACTGCTCCCACTGACTCAGGGTCTCCTGGAACTGTTTTTCCTTTGACTCATACCAGGCCTGGCGATGCTCAGTCCAAAGTTGCAGAGTTTTCTGGAATTGCTGGTATTCCTGTTCGAGCCGCAGGCGCCAGTTCTCAGGGATGTTTAATGTTTCGCAATTCCTGGTCACGCGGCGGTACTGCATCTCCAACCTGGCGGTTTCTCGCTGTGCCAGGGTACTGCGTTTCAGGTCGCGAGTGAGGCCTACAAAGGAGCACAATCTGATCATCCATTTGGTCGGATCGAACTGCCACCAGCGAACCCCATTTCGATAATCCCACTGAAAAGTATGGTGAAAATTATGGTAGCCCTCGCCGAACGTGATGAGCGCTATTAGTGAGTTGTCCCGAGCGGAGCTTGCATCGCTGTAGGGCTGGCGACCCCACATATGTGCCAGCGAATTAATCAGGTAAGTCACATGTTGGCTCAGCACCAGTCGCAGCAGGCCACCCAACAAAAGTCCGGCAATGATATCTCCATGGATAAGCCCCAACAGCGCCGGCAGACCGATGTTCATTACCAAGACCAGGAGTAAATAATTTTTGTGTTGCCAGACGACGATCGGATCCTTCTCCAGGTCTTTGACATTGGAAAAACCGTTATTGCCGCTGGAGTAATTCCGCAGAATCCAGCCGATGTGGGAAAACCAGAATCCACGCCCTGCCGAATAAGGGTCGCGGGCATTATTGTCGACGAACTGATGGTGTCGGCGGTGGTCCGAAGCCCAGTGCAATACATCGTTCTGCAAGGCGCAGGCTCCGCCTAGCGCGAACAGTACTCTCAATAGTGGATGCGCTGTGTAAGTCTTGTGAGACCAGAGTCGGTGGTAGCCTGCGGTGATCGACATACCACAGAATCCCATGAGAAGGATGAACACTAGCCACTCATAGAGATCGTAACCGTAAAAAAATCCGTAAAGAGGCACGAGCGTAATAGCGGCAGCCGGTGTCATGCTAAACAGTATCATGTTGGTCCAGTTTATCGGGGCTTTTTCCATGGGATCGGTTCCTAAGGTAGTCTGTCAGCTGCTTCGACAGAATTCTGCTGCTTAAGTTCAAGTTTGCTCTTTTGTCGCTGACTTCGTCCAGCTGCTGGTCGCTGACTTCGTCCAGCTGCTGGTCGCTGACTTCGTCCAGCTGCTGGTCGCTGACTTCGTCCAGCTGCTGGTCGCTGACTTCGTCCAGCTGCTGATCTCGGTGTGTAGTCGACCGCATGGCGGCAAACAGGTTTGGATTATAAGTAAGCAGATAAATAGTTTATGAATGCTCGTTTGCCTCAGTGGTAACATCCCATGTAGGCAGCGCTCTTGGCAAGCGTTGATTGCAAAAATAGATGAGGTGCAGATGGACGAAAAAATAATAGAGCTGGAGACTAAATTCAGCTTTCAGGAAGACTTGTTGCAGACGCTGAATGAGGCGATTATTCGGCAACAACACCAACTCGATCAGTTGCAACTCGAGCTGACGCGGATGCAGGCACTGCTCCTTGAATTACAGGCAGAGCCAGAAATTGATGATCCGACTCAGGCACATGAAAAGCCGCCGCACTATTAATTCCACAGCTTGATTAATTCGCTAGCTTGATCGCGTGGCTACGCCGGCCTGACCTCAGGTCGTTAGAAGCAATCTGCTCTCAGGGAGCGGCGGCGACGTCTTCTGCCTGCAGTCCTTTTTCTCCTTCACAGACGATAAACTCGACACGTTGACCATCACGCAGTACACGGTGTCCTTCTCCTCGAATTGAACGGAAATGGACGAACACATCTTCGCCACTGTCTCTGGTAATAAACCCGAATCCTTTGTTGGCGTTGAACCATTTCACGTTACCGCTCTCCCGTTCACTCTGATCGTAATGTTCGAAATCAGAGTGAGGAAGCGTGGTTCTACTCCAGAATGCGCTGACAAGTAACAATACAAAAAGAGACAGGACGATAATTGGCAGATTAGAACTACCAAGTTGAAACTGTTGTGCACTTAGCAAGTACAGGGGAACTCCGGCCAGCACCGTAAGTACGGCCGCGATGAAAACAGGTTTGTTGGACATGGAACTTCTCTTGCGTATTTTTATTGAGTTATTGATCTGTAATTGATCAGGTATTGAGCGGGTTATTGCTCTTTTCTGGAAATCTGGGTACTCCCGGAATGCTTGCGTGCTGTTCGCTCGTCTGGCTCGCGTTTGGTAAGGGAATGCCCTGCATAAAAATACACTACCCGCCCCGTAAAGAAAACTGCTTCGGAACTCACTGGTTTCATTAGCAAAATCAGGCTTTCCCTTCAGCTTCAATTCAGGTTCCGATTGCTAGATTAGCAACAATGTAGGGATATTCCCGAATCCGGCAGAAATTGCTGGATCTGAAAGTAATCGGAAGTGTTTCATAGCCCTTTTGATGGACTGGCTTTTTGATGAACTATAGAGAGGATCGCAGGATGAATAGCAAACCAGCACTGGTCATAGGAGCAGTTCTCGGCCTGGCAGGAGCTTCAGCAACCGCCGAAACCAGCATTGAGTATGCCGAAGTTATTGAAGCGCGGCCCATCTACCGGGTTGTGAAAATATCCACTCCCCAGGAGCAGTGCTGGGAGGAAGAACTCGCCATCGATAGCTATTCGGACCGCAATCGCTCGAATACTCCGGTACTTGTGAGCACGCTTATCGGTGGAGCCATCGGTAACGCTGTAGGCCATAATAAATCGAACAAACGAGTCGGGGCAGTCCTGGGTGCCCTGTTGGGCCACTCTATTGGACGTGATATTATCCGCCAGGGTGACCAGCCTGAATACCGCGAATATCAGACAGTCCAGCGCTGTGACACGGTATATCAACAACACGAAGAAGAGCGACTGGTTGGTTACCAGGTAACTTACCTCTATAACGGCGAAGAGTTCTCAATTCGTACCGAGTCTGATCCAGGGGAGCAGATTCAACTCAGGGTAAGTGTGCAGCCAGTGCTGTAAATCGACCCGGGATGCCTGGACACCAGTCTTTGCCAAACCCAGGTACGCTGAGGTGTATTTTGAAGAAACGGGGCATATTAAGTTTTACCGCATATTTACTGATGGCAGTGGCAGGGATTAGCCATGCACAGCTGATGCCTTTTCAACAGGATCAGAATCAGCTGAACCGTGCCAACCGCGCTCAACAAATTCGCACCGAACCTCAGGCCAATGCCATGCTCACTGAACTGCAGGCGGTGAACCTGGCGAGGCAGCGATTTCCAGGTAATATCTTGCGTATTAGTCTGGTTGGTGAGGGTGAAACCCGCCGCTACCAGATTCGCATGGAAAATGAGGGCAAGGTATTCACTGTGTTTGTGCACGCATTTACCGGCAGGGTATCGGGTGGGACCTGATTTCCTTTAGCTACTGAATTCGCTGAATAGAAGGGGTATGTCAGCTATGCGTTTACTAGTCGTGGAAGATGAAAGTCTGTTGCGTCAACAGCTCGAGCAGGGGCTTGTCAAGGAAGGATACGTTGTCGATGCCGCTGGCGATGGCAAGACCGGACTGTACTATGCAACCGAATACAACTATGACGCAGCCATCATCGACATCGGGCTACCCGAGATAGACGGTATCTCCTTGATTCAGCAAATCCGTTCGGCAGGAAAGGAATTTCCAGTGTTGATTCTCACAGCACGGGGAGACTGGCAGGATAAGGTGACCGGGCTCGATGCGGGCGCCGATGACTATGTCGTCAAGCCTTTTCAATTGGAAGAGATTCTAGCCCGACTCAATGCCTTGCTGCGCAGAGCGGCTGGTTTTGCCAAGTCGCAACTGGAATTTGGCCCCTTAAATCTCGACATATCAGCCAAGCGGCTCACAGTCAATGATGAAAATGTGGATTTGACGGCTTATGAATACAAGATGCTCGAATATTTGATGCTGCACCCTGGCCAGGTTATCTCCAAAAGTGAATTAACCGAGCATCTCTATGCGCAGGATTTCGATCGAGATAGTAATGTGCTGGAAGTGTTTGTGCGCAGGATACGACAGAAACTCGATCCTGATCAGACCTTGAAACCAATCGAAACGGTGCGCGGGCAGGGTTACCGTTTTAATCTCTCCGAAGCCTGACATTATTCGTCGCAAATCTGGTATGACGCCTGAATCTCATCTACCAGATTACTCTCTTCAGTCAAGACTGTTGATTGCATTCAGCGTGCTGCTGTTTGTGTTTCTCGGATTTACCGGCATTGTTCTGGATCGGGCATTCAGGAACAGTATCGAGGCGGGAGCGGCGGACCGATTGCAGGATAAAATCTACCTGATACTGGCTGCTGTTGAAGAAGATGCCGGCGAATTCTATTTTTTGGAAGACTTGCAAGAACCACGCTTCAGTGTGTTGAACTCCGGTTTGTATGGTTTTATCAGTCAATCCAGTTTGGGCGAGCTATGGCGTAGTGAATCGGCTCGTACATTTGAGCTGCCCGATTCGCAAGTTTTCCGGCAACGGGTTGCAGTGGGAGATTCCCTGTTCAGCCGACTGCCCGGTGAGCTGGGTGAAGAATATTTCCAGCTCAGTTATGGCATTCTCTGGGAAGATGGCATCAGTGAATACAGCTTTAGTGTCGTGGAGAATGCGGCTCCTTACTATTCGGAAATCTCAAATTTTCGCAACAGCTTGTGGTCATGGCTTGGCGGTGTGGCGTTCCTGTTATTGCTGATTCAGTTCTTCCTGATGCGCTGGGGCTTATCCCCTTTACACAGAATGGCTATTGATCTGAAGAAGATCGAATCGGGAAACCAGGACAAGCTGGAAGGTAGCTATCCCAGAGAACTGCGCGGAGTTGCCGACAATCTGAATTTGTTGATTGAAACGGAGCGAAAGCAACAGAGTCGTTATCGCACCACGTTGGGAGACTTGGCCCATAGTCTCAAGACACCGTTGGCCGTAGTTGCCGGAATTCTTCCGAAAATAAACTTCAATTCTACGGCTGACGTGAATCAGCAATTGGAGCAGGTGAACAATCAGCTCGAAAGAATGAATCAGATAGTGACCTATCAGTTACAGCGGGCCGTGCAATCAACCGATGCCAGTTCTCTGGCGAAACAGGTAAATGTTACCAGGGCTGTCGAGAAGGTAGTCGATGCCCTGACCAAGGTGTATGCGGACAAATCCATCGAATTGCACAAGGAGCTGGACAAATCGGTAATTTTTAACGGAGATGAGAGAGACCTCATAGAGGTTCTGGGTAATGTGCTGGACAACGCTTTCAAGTATGGAAGTAGGCATATTCAACTGCGCGTTGCAAAGATAACCGACAGGAGTCGCGGACTCGAGATTGTGGTTGAGGATGACGGGCCAGGAATACCCGATGACAAACAGGAATATGTATTACAGCGAGGTGCCAGGGCTGACACTTTGGTACAGGGCCAGGGAATAGGTCTGGCAGTAGTAACCGATATAGTAAGTAGCTACTCAGGTGATATCAGCGTCGGGCGAAGCAAGCTCGGGGGTGCGCGCATCAGAATTGCCTTCAAATCGCCCTGAGTTTCTCAGAAAAGGAATCCGGCAATCACCGCACAGAGCGTCATCAGAAACAGAAACCATTTAAGACTGTTCGGTGCTGCCCGTACGGCAATTTTCACTGCTAAGTGGGCACCCGCCATCGACCCTGCGGCTAGAATCAAACCCGGTAGCCACCAGATCTGATCGAAGGCAATAAATACCACCACCGCAACCGAAGTGAACGCGAATGCACAGGTCGTCTTTAGCGCGTTGGCACGCAGCAGGTCATAGCGAAGTCCTCCTGCCAGAGCGGCCAACAGGATGAACCCGACGCCAGCCATCACGAAGCCACCATAGATGCCGGCGGCAAACAAGCCCCACCAGGCACCGCGATGTTCGTTTGGCGAGAGGGTTGGTGTGCCTGGCGGCGGAGCGATGATTTCGGGCCTGAGCAGTATTACCAGCGACATGCTGAGGATGGTCACCAACAGCACCGGCTTGAGGTAGAGATTTGGCAGCAAAGCCGCCGCTATGGCACCGCAGACCCCGCCAATCAGGGTTGGGATAAGGATAGGAATTATCGCCGGGCGGTCTAATGATTCATGTTTATCGTATCCGGCAATCCCGACAACTGATTGCAGAAGAATAGCGATCCGGTTGGTACCGTTGGCAATGTCGGCAGGCAAGCCCAGAATCATCAGGGCAGGTAGAGTCAGGTTAGAACCGCCCCCGGCCACCGTATTGATACCACCGGCCAGGAATCCGGTCACGGTGAGGATCAGGATTGAGCTCAGATTTATTTCCAAGGGACTTCCGTTGTGAGCACTGTGAATGGCATCGAGGCCACCTGTCTGGGGATTTCGGCCCGGAAGCGCCTGCCAGCATCTAACCGGCGCAAGCTTAGCAGAATAGGGTGACTAATGACTTTAAATGGGCCTTGCGCACCCACAGCATGCCAAATTCAGGAATTGCAGCGGTCACTGCTTATCGGCACGTTGGGAAACTCCAGCCGGATGTGAAATCTGTCACAGTACTCTTAAATAAGTCGCTGAATTTACTGATTCTTTTAGCTGATTCACAGTCTTTTCTGGGCCATCGGATAAGGTGAGCAGCACTGGTTTGACCGGTGGCTATTGAATTAACGGCACCGGAACCGACAAAGTAAGCAGGGATTAGAGATTACGGGCATCAGAGGGGGTCTTGAAGCAAGGATTCAACTCTGTATATAGTATTCAAAACGCTAAGAAGAGTATGGAAATGGATCGGGTAGATTCTAAAATAGGCAATAAAATCAAAGGCTTTACCCTGATTGAGCTGCTTATCGTGGTTGCTATCATGGGCATCCTGATCGCCCTGTCCATGCCTGGATTTCAGGACACCATTGAATCAGCCAACACCAATTCGCAGGTCAAGGTTATGTTGACTACACTAAACCTGGCCCGCAGCGAGGCAATCAAGCGCGGTACCAATATTCTCATCTGTGCCAGCGATGACGGTGCGGATTGCAGTGCAGGCACCTGGTCAGACGGTTGGCTGGTATTCGAAGACGTCAATGGCGATGCCGATGGCGATGCGGGGTCAGTCGACGTGGGAGATAACCTGATCCGGGTATTCGATTCTGTCGGGGCCACCAGTACCATGACATTTACAGTAGATCTGTTTTCCTATAACAACCTGGGTTTCAGTGCGACCGGTGGTACCCAGACTTTTTTATTATGCCCAGCCAGCAATAATGCGGCTAACGCGCGCTCGGTAGTGATCGGGCCATCTGGCCGTGGGCGCCGCGTTGAGGATGGTCTGGTATGTCCATGATGAGATCAAATAATCGCAAGGGGCTCCACCTGCAATTCGGCTCCTCCCTCATCGAAGTGCTGGTTTCCCTGCTGATACTCTCGGGTGGCTTGCTCGGAATCGCCGGTGTGCAATCGGTGAGTCTGCGCAACAACCAGGCTGCTTATTATCGAACCCAGGCCACCATGTTCAGTGCCGACATGATTGAGCGCATGCGTGGCAACAAGGCCGGGGTAAATCTCGCCGCTTATGACGATGTGGCTGGTGGGGCCACCGCTGCCTGTTTTACCGTGGCAGGCTGTACTCCGGCGCAAATGGCGGCACAGGATGTGCTTGCCTGGTCAGCCCAGGTTACCGCCGCCTTGCCCGGTGGCGATTCGGTAGTGTGTATCGATTCGACCGGCAATGACGGTACGGCTCTCGCGCAGGCCTGTGATGGACTCGGCAATATCTATGCGATCAAGATCTGGTGGGACGACGATCGGGACGGTGTGGCCGAGATGCGCTATGTCACTACCTGGCAACCCCTGTAACGGGCTGGAAGAAATGCGAACTGCAATGAAAACCTTGAATCCAAAACACAGCGTCGGTCTCAGCCTGATTGAGTTATTGATTGCCATGGTACTCGGCCTGACCCTGGCATCGGGCGTGCTGCAGATTTATGCCAGCAGTTCGGCGACCGAGCGCAGCCAGGACGCCCGACTGCGCATGCAGGAGGGTGGCCGTTTTGCGCTGAATTTCCTGGGCAACGAGATTCGCATGGCGGGCTACCTGGGTTGCCTGGGATCGATGCAGGGCTCGGGTGCCAACAACACTTTAAATGCACCTCCCAACACGCTGCAACCGGGCACCGGCATCCAGGGCTGGGAAGCGGCCGGGACCAATCCGGGCGTGGTTAACAACAGCGCCAATGATGTGGCCACTGTAGCCTCTACCACGGCAGAGTGGACCACTGGCGGGGTTGGTTTCAATATTCCAACCGTGCAGGCGGTCCCAAATTCAGACATCCTGCGCCTGTGGGGCGGTGCCGGCGACGCCGGCGCGGTAATTTCCATCGATAACACCGGTGGCGATCCGATTGTTGCGGCGGAGGCGGCCATCGGTATTGCCGTTAATGATTTCCTCATTATCAGCGATTGCGAACAGGTCGATTTCGTCCAGGCCTGTGCAGTGGCTCCTACCGGTGGTGGTGCATCGACGGTAGATATCACCCTGTCCACTGCCTGCAATCCAGGTAATCTCGCCACCGCCTTCGTGACTTCGGTGGCCCCGGCAGGATCGCCGGCTGAGGTAATTCGTCTGGAAGGCGTGCTTTACTATGTCGGTAAGCGCGACGATACCGCCACCAATCCCCCCTCTTTATACCGTGCAGTTCTGGATACCGACGGCACCCTTGCGGCACCGGAAGAGATTATCGAAGGTGTCGAGAGTATGCAGTTACTCTACGGCGTCAACGTCGATCAGGATGTGCGGGCAACGGTAGATGCCTATCTGCCGGCCGACCTGGTGACGAACTGGGATGAGGTGATCTCCGTAAGGGTCAGCTTGTTGATGCAGTCCATCGAAGATGGCACCACATCCGAGCCCCAGGCCTATACCTTTGATGGAGTAACCTACAGTGCGGCAGGGGGCGGAGGCAGCCTACCGCAGGATCGGCGCGCTCGCCGGATCTTTACCAGCACCATCAGTCTGCGTAACCGTGCGTTGGGTACGTGATGGAGTTAACACTGGAGTATAGTGAGATTAGATGCAGGTCACGGAAATAGATGGGATTAAGAGTAGATTGATCATTATGAACAAATTGAGCGACAGGTCCAGATATACCGGCATGCGGCAGCAACAGGGTGCGGTGCTGGTGTTCTGTCTGGTTTTTCTGGCAGTGTTGACCATGATGGGGGTTTCCGGCATGGAATCCACCACTCTGGAAGAACGCATGTCCGGCAATATGCGGGATCACGAGTTGGCCTTCAATGCCGCCGAATCCGCCCTGCAGGTCGGAGAAGCCTGGTTGATTCTGCAGAATACTCTGCCAATTACCAGTACTGATGGCAGTACCGCCGTATGGGCTGAAAGTGCCATGGACCCGGATGCCGCGGATGGTCTCTACTGGTGGGATCACGCCAATATCAACGCCGCCTGGTGGAACGCCAACGCAGATTCTATCGCTAACGTAGCCCAGGTAGCGGCACAACCGGCGTATGTTATCGAACAGTACCGCACCGTGGATACCGGGCAGTCAATTGCACTGGGTGGCGGTGAGACTACGGTGCCGAGAATTTTTCATCGCATTACCGCCCGCGGAGTCGGTATCAATACCAACGCCAGGGCGGTTGTGCAGGCGACCTTCGTTCAATCCTATGATTAGGGAAGCTTTGCGCTTCCCTACAATTCCGGTGGTTTAGCCCTGGAGGCAGCGATGAGTTTACGACTACAAATACGTTTCTTTCTATCCTGGCTGGGTTCTGTGTACCTGCTGGCACTTGCAACGACCTCACAGGCTGCCGAGATGGCTCTGGCTGATGCTCCGCTGTTCCTGGGTACCCAGATCGATCCCAACGTATTCTTCATGATGGACGACTCCGGTTCCATGGACTGGGAAATCCTCACCGTGGACTACCATTACTACAGCGATTACTGGTCTTCGGCCAGCACGGTGGGGGAACTCGACGACGGCTACTGGCGCAGTTTTTCCAACACGGGTTCCTGTACGGGGACCCGCAATAATGCTTATCTCTACTCCACCGACACCAACACCGATAATGTCTACAACACCTGCTTTTATGCCCAGGTGGATGAACATCCCGAGGCGGTAGAGCGTGACTGGCGGGTGCGCTCGTCTGATATGAACATCATGTATTACAACCCGGCCGTCATCTATAGTCCCTGGTTCGGATTCTCAGACGCGGTATTTACCACCGCCCGTAGCAATCCCCAGTCGGGCACCAATGGCTATACTATTACTCGCAATCTCACTGGTTTTACCTATGATGTCTACGTGGATGATCATGGTGCCACGCTTGATGGTGTCGGTGAAGTGGAAGGCCCGAGCACCATCAACGATACCCCGAATGGCATGGTGGATTTGTGGGATTCCCATACCACCTACACCGTGAATGCCGCCGATATCTCCGTGGAAGCATTAACTGTGCCCGATGCAGCGACGGTGCAAGCCTTAGGTGTTAACTGTGATTTGGGCGATGCCCAGGATACACCGCAGTACAACGATTGCTTCGGCACCGCGCGGGTCACCAGCACCATCAGCGGCGCACAGCTGGATCCCTGGGGTCGTACCGTCACCCAGGTTAAACAGAATATCGCCAACTGGTATGAGTTCCACCGTCGCCGCTCGTTCGTGTCCAAGAATGCGATAACGCTGGTGGTAAATTCCAACGATGATTTTCGTTTCGGCCTCAGCCAGATCAATCGTTATGACCTGGTTTTCGTCGAGGTTCCCGGTGTGCTGATCGAGGACTACACGGCACACAATGCCGCCCTGTTGCAGGAAATGTATGATTTCGAGTGGGAGAGTAACGGCACTCCGCTGCGTCGCGGTTTGGAACGTGTGGGGCGGTATTACGATGATTATTACGCGACCTACACCGATCCGATCATTTCCGAATGTCAGCAGAACTACTCTGTGTTGTTTACCGATGGCTATTGGAATGGCAGCGCGCCGTATACCGCGGCTATCGGGGACGAGGACGGTGATGGCGTCAGCGATACCGTGGCCGATGTGGCGCACTACTTCTATACCGAGGACCTGAGCCCGCTGGATGACCAGGTGCCGACCACGCCCCTCGATCAGAATGAGAAACAGCACATGGTGTCTTTCACCGTAGCCTTCGGCGTAGAAGGGGACCTGGTTGACACTGATGACGACAACTACCCCAATCCGGAGCTGGCCGAAAATGGCGCCTGGACCACTGGTGCGGTCGACCGGAATCCGGAATTTATCGATGACCTGTGGCATGCCGCCTTTAATAGCAAGGGTTACTTCATAGCCGCCAATTCGACTTCCGGAGTTGCCCAGGCAATCGGTGAGGCACTGCTGGAGATTGCCGACCGGGTCGGCTCGGCGGCCTCGGTGGCCACCAATACCGGCTCCCTGAATGCCGGCAGCAAGTTATTCCAGGCCCGTTTCGACAGTTCCGACTGGAAAGGTCAACTGCTGGCGTTCCAGATTAACCTGGATGGCTCTATCGAAGGCAATCCAGAGTGGGACGCTGGAACGCGGCTGAACATGCAGAACTATAACACGGGTCGAGAGATCATAACCTGGAACCCGAACGTGGACGATCCAGCAGGCGGCGTCGTGGAGGGGGCAGGTATCCCATTCCGCTTTCCGGCGGATTACACCAGTCCCAATGCACTAACCGAAATGAGTTCGGCCCAGATTGCTTACCTGTTGACCAGTGCACCCTATAGTATCGCTACCGTGGACGCCGGTGAGATCTCTGCGAACCAGACCTATGGCCAGGACATTACCAATTATTTTCGCGGTGATGAGACTAACGAGCTCGTGGGCCAGGGATTTCGACTGCGCAATAGCGTGCTGGGCGACATCGTTAACTCCGACCCCAAGTTTGTCGACGTGCCTAACTTCCGTTATCCGAACTTGTTGGAACCGAAATCTTACAATGATTTTATTACCGACAACGCCAGCCGCCAGGGAGTGGTCTATGTCGGCGCGAACGATGGCATGCTGCATGCCTTTAATGATGACACTGGCGATGAGATGCTCGCCTATGTTCCCAATACCGTGTATCAGAATTTTGATGAACTGGCAGATGGCGACTATGAGCATCGCTACTTTGTCGATGGTGGAGCCAATATAATCGATGTCTTCCTGCCCAACATGGATGATCCGGCGAGCGCAGTCGATGGCCTGTGGCGGACCGTAATTTCTGGCGGTCTGGCTGGAGGCGGCCAGGGAGTCTACGCCCTTGATATCACCGACCCGACTGTCTTCGATGAAGGCAGTGCAGACGATATCATCCTGTGGGAATTCGATGATACTGACGATGCCGACCTCGGCTACACCTACGGCAAGGTACAGATGGCCAAGATGAATGATGGCACCTGGGCTGCGGTGTTCGGTAACGGCTATAACAATACCGAGGCCGATGGCAATGCCAGCACGACCGGACATGCAGTACTGTACATAGTGGACATCGAAACCGGCAACGTACTGAAGAAACTCGATACTGAAGCGGGATCGGTAGCCACACCCAACGGTTTGGCGACCCCGCTTCTGATTGATGCGGATGGAAATTTCACCGCCGATTATATCTATGCTGGCGACATGCAGGGCAATATGTGGAAGTTTGATGTGTCCGATCCCAGTTCGGCCAACTGGGACTCTGCCTGGTCTTCTGGAGGCTCTCCGGCGCCGCTGTATACAACCACCGCGAATCAACCGATTACCTCTCAACCCCAGGCCTCATTCCATCCGGATAATCGGGCAGGATTCATGATCTATTTCGGAACCGGGCAGTATCTTGAAATCAACGATAATGTAGGATCTGGACAGACAACTCAGACGTTCTATGGAATCTGGGACAAGGATACCGCAACGGTGCCGAGTATTTCCAAGGCTTCCTTGCTGCAACAGACTATTGACAACCAATATGATCAGGCCTTCGATACCGATGATGACGGTGTCGATGATGAGACTTTTACGCTGCGAGATGTTTCCAATAACATTATCAATTGGGACACCCATAATGGTTTCTATCTGGACCTGATACCGGTAGAAATCGAGGGAGCGGGTAATGGGGACAACTTTGGTGAACGACAGACCAGTAATGCCATTGTGCGTAACGGTCGGATAATCTTCACTACCCTGGTTCCATCAACCGTCGAATGCGAATTCGGTGGCACCAGTTTCTTGATGGAACTGGACTTCAGAGACGGTAGCGCGCTCGAATTTCCTGCCTTCGACCTGAATGGTGATGGCGAATATGATGCCGACGATACCAGTGCCTCAGGCAGGGCATCCGATGTGGGTATCATGCCGACGGTCAGTATCCTGGCCGATGACGCGCAGGACGTGGCATTCGGTTCTGGTGCCAGTGGCGACATCGATGTTATCCAACTCAGTGTTGGAGACCAGGCCTATGGAAGGCAGTCATGGCGACAGCTCGAATAGTGGTCAATTTGTCCTCGAGGATGCAATTATGAAAATCCGCTTGCTTGTTAAACTAGTCTTGCTGCCTGGTCTGAAATTGTACGTTGCATTGGCCTTGCTGAGCGTACCGCTGGCTGCCAGTGCCCAGGGCATATTGGCGGCTCCTCAGACTGGAACCGTGCAGGTACTGCGTCAGGATGATGGCTATCTGACTATTTCGGGGCGTGAATTCGCCTTCGATAACGAAGTCGCCGAGGTGTACCTTAATGATGAACGGGTTGGTGCCGAAGTGCTCGATGAAGGCATGGTTGTGCGTTTTACTATCAATCGCGCTGGCGCCCTTGTGCGCCTGGAGATACTCGGTCCCATAGACAAGATTCGGGTTCTGGAGGAGAATTAGGGCGACTCACCGCCAAGTTAATTCAGGGGATAGCCTGGAGCTATCCAGCGCAGCAATGGACCGTCTTATGCCAAAAGTGCAAATAGTACAATCAGTGCAAACAAAGCAGACTATGCAAAGTAAACCGACACAGGGATTTACCCTGATCGAAATCCTTATCGTAGTCGCAATACTTGGGGTCCTGGCCAGTATTGCCTTGCCGGCTTACCAGAATAGCGTGTTGCGCTCGGGGCGGGCCGAAGCCAAGGGTGAACTATTGATAGTCGCTTCCGACCAGGAGCGGTTCTTCTCCAGCAACAATGCCTATGTTGTCGATGCCACACCCCTGAATACAACAGACGGCACCACGCGCACTACTGAAACGGGCCTTTACAGTATTACGATCGCCGCCTGCGGTGCTGGTATTGCTACCTGTTTTACTGCCACTGCCACTCCACAGGGCAATCAGGTGAATGATGCTTGCACGACCCTTACCATTGACAGTATCGGTGTGCGCGGGGCAACTGGTGACACCGTAGATGAGTGCTGGAATCGTTAACTACAGTCGATTCTTCGACCCCGACTGTCTTCCCTGAATCCGTCTCCATCGCTGTCCATAGCGAAGCGCACCCGCGCCGAGCGATTAATGATTAGTTGTCGAGCGAATTGCAGCTGGTTTGGACTCGGGCAATAGGTAAAATTTCCATTCTGATAGCGGGTAAACCCCTGGCTGGTAATCTGCAGATATTGTCGATTCTGGAATGCTCGCCAACGTAGTGTGCCAGGTAGACCAGCAAAGGTAAGATGTCGCAATATCCTGTCTTGATGGTTGATCACTCGATCACCATTGCTATCGGTAAAGATCAATATCCCCTCCTGCCAATTACCGCCACACTCAGTCCCATCTGATGAACGGCACAGGGTAACCAGGCTGCCTGTTGTTATGGCGGATACGCGCGCGAATTCAATGCCCTGCGCCAAGCGCTTGATGGTGGTGTCGCTACGCTTGTTCTCAAGCATAGCGCTGAAATCAGGCAAGGAAACACTGGCCAACAATGCCATCACGAACATTACAATCAACAGTTCGATCAGCGTAAATCCGCGATAGCGATGCATCTTCTCCACCTCCATGTGGCAAGCAAGAAACTCGAAGGCACCCTGACAGCTTAAGTGTAGGCGAATAGCTGGGCGATGGTGAATTCAAGCGGGAAATGAGCTATTCCCGGAGCATCAGAGGGGGAAGTGGAGTGCCCTGGCCAGTTCAGCGTTGCCAGAGTTTAGCTGTGCCAGTAGGTCAATCCAGGCCCAGTTTCTTCAGTCGATAGCGTAATGAGCGGAACGACATACCCAGTTTCTTGGCGGCAGCAGTCTTGTTCCAGCGCGTCTCTTCGAGGGCTTTTTCAATGGCTTCAATCTCGATCTGTTCGAGGTGTTTCTCCAATGAAAAGTCTTCGGGCGTCTTGACTTTAGACTCCCTCTCCTGGGCTACATTCGCAATCGTATGAATGTCCTGACCTGCAACTGTAGGAGCGGAGATGAATTCAAGGTTTGATGCTTCGATCAAGTCATTTTCGCAGAGGGTAGCTGCGCGTTGCAGAATATTTTCCAATTCGCGCACATTACCTGGGAAGTGATAGTCCTGCAGTGCTGCCAGCGCCGCATCGCTGAGTGAACATACCGTCGCATTATTCTCGGTGGCAATTTTCCGCAGAAGCGTGGTAGCCAATTCAGGAATGTCATCATGTCGCGTGCGCAAACTGGGAACGGCAAGTTCGATAACGTTGATGCGAAAGTAAAGATCCTGACGCAGGTTACCGGCTTCAACTTCCTTGGCGAGATTCTTGTGGGTGGCGCTTAGCAGCCTGACATCAACCGGCTGTTCTTTCTGTGACCCCACTGGTCGAACGGACTTCTCCTGAATTACGCGCAGTAATTTGACCTGTGTTTGCAGTGGCAGGTCTGCAACCTCATCGAGAAACAGCGTTCCCCCACTGGCGGCCTGGAACAGACCCTGTTTATTCTGATCGGCTCCCGTGAAACTGCCTTTCAGATGCCCGAAGAGTTCACTCTCTACCAACTCTGCTGGTATGGCACCACAGTTGATTGCAATAAATGGCCCGGTACTGCGTGAACTCTGCTTATGAATTTCACGAGCCGCCAGTTCTTTGCCAGTTCCGGATTCACCGCAGATATGGATAGGCGCCTGGCTGCGCGCCAGCTTACTAATCTGTTCACGCAGCTCTCGTATTCGAGGTGACTGCCCGGTAATTCTCGGTGCTGCATCCTCTCCTTCGCCTGCTTCCTGCGCAGATTCCATCGGCTTCTGCTGTGGCAGGCGCAGAGCAGAATTCACCAGGTCGCGTAGCTTCTGCAGATCGACTGGCTTGGAGACAAAGTCGAATGCACCGGCCTTTAACGCCTTTATCGCCGTCTCAGTACTGCCGTGTGCGGTGATTACGGCCACAGGCATCTTGTCGAAATCGCTCTGAATATACTCGACCAGTTCGATGCCGTCGCCATCGGGTAATCGCATATCAGTCAGGCACAGTTTGAATTCTTCGGTAGAGAGCAATTTTCGAGCAGACTCCAGATCAGCGGCGCTCGAAGTTTCCAAAGACATGCGTCCCAGAGTTATTTCCAGCAGTTCTCGAATATCTGGTTCATCGTCAACGATGAGCACTCTGTCTGTCATAGGAATTCCAGGAAAGAATACTTATTAGGTAGGCCCTAGATAGGTCAGGTTGCGCTGCGATCCGGATGACTGAAGTAGATACTGAAGCAGCTCTTGCCTTCATCAGTTCGACCATAGACCAATTGCGACTGGTTAGCTTCGCACAGTTCCTTGGAGATATAAAGTCCCAGACCGGTGCCGGTAGATTCGGTAGTGTGAAACGGTTCAAACAATTGCGCTTCAGCTTCTTCGGAGATTCCTTTCCCATCGTCAACTATATGAATATAGGGCTGAATATCGCCATCTCTGCCATCGATTCCAGCATCGACGGTCAGTGTCGCAGCGCCAGTTTCCTTTGCGCTGTAACGCAGGCCGTTTTTCAAACAGGTTGTTCATCACTTGTTCCAGTTGGCTGGCTATGACATTGACCTCTACATCCTCTGGTTCAATATGCAGAGTAATTCGATCGCACTCATCGTGAGTCGCTTGGTAGTTTTGAATAAATAGCTCCAGCCAGCCTTTCAACAAAACTTTGGATGCAGCAGTTTCATCTTGACGAGACGCGTCCAGCACATCTTCGATAATCATATTTACCCGATTACAGTGATCGAGAATAATTTCAATCATGCGTTTGTCAGCTTCGCTCATGTTATCTGACTCTCTCAGGAGCTGACTGGCGTGGCTGATAGCGCCAAGCGGGTTTCTGATTTCGTGCGCGATACTGGCGGTCAACCTTCCCAGGGAAGCCAGTTTCATCTGCCGAACGCGCTGCACGATCTGCCTGTTGTCTTCGAGGAAGATGAGTACATCCGAATCAGCATCGGGATTTAGAAAGGCAAAATTCATTTGTACTTGTTTATTGGAATTGGGAATTACGATGGGTTGCGGTTGACGTTTGGGATTGATTTTCCACAAAGACAATTGTTCTTTGAGCGCTTCCGGCAATATCAATTCAAAATCTTCTGTGGTCTCGGCATCCGCAAGGACGGGTGCCAGCGTCGAACGTGCGGCGCTGTTCATGCTGACAATTCGGTGATCGGGGCTGACCACAACCACACCGGTACGCATGCGCTGGATAATCTCATTGTTAAGTTTTTCCAGATCGGTGATATCACTGGCTTGTTTATCGGCGAGCAGGGCGGCCTTGTAGATTCGATCAGTCAGTGTCTGAATGTAGAGAGAAGTCGCAAACAGAATCGTGCCCAGAATACCCGTCTGGATGAATTGATTCGGTGGATTCTCTAGAGACAGTGCCAGGTAGAGTTCGCTGTAGATAATGGCCAGCGCGGCAACGGCGGCCAGAAAAGTGCTGATTCGGCCACGAATCAGGATGCTTCCAGAGGCGATAGTTACGATCAGCAACAGGCCGAGCCCGCTGGCAATTCCTCCGGAACTGAAAATCATCAGGGTGATGCTGAGAATATCGACAATCAGCGTGCCGGTCAGGATGTGTGGAATCTGCAGAAATCCACGCCCAGTCGGAGCGAAGAAGGCGATACCTACCCCGAATATGGCATAGACGGTACAGACCTGAACAAACAGGATGGGGTCGAGACCTCCGAGCTGTACGGCATCTGGATTGGTTATATAAGTTATCAACAACACCAGAGGCAGAACGATGCGGTAAATGTTGTAGACAACAGAAACGTTGTAAATCTGACCGGAATATTGTGCGGTTATCTCAGCCATGGTCTTTTTTCTGGTTTCAGCGATAGGGAATTGCTAATACGTTATCGTACAATAGAGCCGCTTTTATAGGCAGATGCAACAGTAATCTGACAGGAAACAGGATAACAGCTCCGAGGGCGTACTGGCGCACAGATTTAAAGTGGTAGTAACAGGCAGGAGCAACGGCTTCAACTACGCTATGACATGATTAGGATAGCAGTTAAGAGGGCGTGTACTGGCGCATAGGATTAATGTAGTAGTAACAGGCAGGAGCAACGGCTTCAGCTACGCTATGACATGATTAGGATAGCAGTTAAGAGGGCGTGTAATGGCGCATAGGATTAATGTGGTAGTAACAGACAGGAGCAACTGTGACAACTACTCTATGACATGATTAGGATAGCAGTTAAGAGGGCGTGTAATGGCGCATAGGATTAATGTGGTAGTAACAGACAGGAGCAACTGTGACAACTACTCTATGACATGGTTAGGATAACAGCTGTGAGGGTGTAATGGCGCATAGATTGAAGGTAGTACTGGCGCAATTGAATTTGTTGGTTGGTGATATTGACGGCAATACAGACCGGGTAATCGCCGCTGCCAGGCAGGCAAGCGCTGAATTTTCAGCCGATTTGATCGCCTTTCCAGAGTTGGCGCTGACAGGCTACCCACCTGAAGATTTGTTGCTGCGTCCAAGTCTGCAGATTCGTGTCGAGAAAGCGCTCGAAAAAATTCTGCAGGCCAACCTGTCTATCGTTATGGTGGTTGGCTATCCGCAGCAGATTGACGGAAGACTTTATAATGCCTTGGCTATTATCAAGGGACTCGAGTGTCTGGCGACCTATCACAAGCAATACCTGCCAAACTATCAGGTGTTCGATGAGCGGCGCTATTTCGAACCAGGAAGCTCACCCTGTGTACTGGACATTGCAGGTGCCAGAATTGGCTTCACGATCTGTGAAGACATGTGGCAATCCGATCCCATTGTGCAGGCCAGGGACGCGGGCGCTAAATTACTCATCAACATCAACGCCTCTCCTTTTCATATAAACAAGCTGGAAGAACGCAAACAGCTCTTGCAGCAGCGCGCCGCTCAGGGCGAGTTTCCCATCCTCTACGTCAATCTTGTCGGAGGTCAGGATGAGTTGGTCTTTGATGGTGGGTCGATGGCAGTAACGGCGAGTGGGAAATGCCATTTCCTCGCACCGAGTTACGTGGAGGGAATGTACCCGCTCGAGATTGAAGTTGCCGATGATGACAGCTGTACCGTTCCGGAGCAAGATCTCGCGCCTGAGCTTTCGATGGAGGCGCAAGTGTATAAGGCGCTGGAACTCGGTGTCAGAGACTATGTGAACAAAAATAAATTCAAGGGAATCGTTCTCGGTCTCTCTGGTGGCATTGATTCAGCACTAACACTAGCTATTGCTGTGGATGCTCTGGGCAAGGACCGGGTGCACGCAGTGATGATGCCGTTCGAATACACCTCGAAATTGAGTATTGAGTCGGCAGCGCAACAAGCCAATCACCTGGGGGTAAATTATCAGGTAATCGCCATTAACGAGATTTATGCGGCAATCATGGAGGCACTGGGCGACGAGTTTGCCGGTACTGAGATTGATGTCAGTGAACAGAACATCCAGGCACGTGCGCGTGGAGTATTGCTGATGGCGATTTCCAATAAAAAGGGAGTCATGGTACTTACTACAGGTAACAAGAGCGAAATTGCGGTAGGTTATTCAACGCTCTATGGTGATATGGCTGGTGGCTTTGATCCTCTTAAGGATGTCTCAAAAACCCTGGTCTACAAGCTTGCCAACTATCGAAATACTGACCACGCAGCGGAGGCCCAGGAAGTAATACCTCGCCAGGTTATCGATCGACCGCCTACGGCCGAACTGGCACCTGGTCAAGTTGACCAGGACAGTCTGCCGCCCTACGGCGTTCTGGACAAGATTCTCGAGCTGTACATTGAACGCGATTACAGTGCTGATGCAATCGTGGCTGAGGGGTTTGCTGGCGAAGTTGTACGCAGGGTGTTGTCCCTGGTGGATCTGAACGAATACAAACGGCGTCAGAGTCCGGTAGGTGTGCGCCTGACCAGGCGTGGCTTCGGGCGCGACCGCCGCTACCCGATCACCAATGCCTGGCCTATCGGCGAGTAGGTGAACAGCTAAATAGGTGAAGCAGGACTGGAATAGCTTCCAGCGCAGCGCCTAGCCCGGCGGGGGGCGTTGCGGCCGACGCTGGGTTGGCGTTGGTCTGTTCAGCGGCCTGACAGGATTATTCTGTCGCAAAATTTCCTGAACCCGACGCTGTGAGTCGTGAATATTTTCAGCCGCCTCACGTTGCAAGCGCTGTTCATTCTGCAATTGTTGTGACTGCTCTTCGAAGCGTTCTCGAAGTGCGCGGCGCTGCTGCGGTGTCAGATTCTGAAATCGCTGCTGAATATTGCGCAGACGCCTCTGCTGATCACCGCTAAGGCCATTAAACTGCTGAAAGCGCTGGTTGATAATCTGCTGCTGTTGTGGGGAAAGATTCTGAAAGCGTTGCTGCTGGTCTTGTGCCTGGGTTCTTTCTTGCGGGCGCATTCTTTCCCATCGATTGGCCCCCCGGCGCAAGCGTTGCTGTCGTTCCGCCGGTAATGCGTCCCATTGCGACTCCAATTGTTGGAGTATTTGACGTTCTTCATAGGACAAATCAGTCCATGGAATTTTGTCCTGTGCAAAAGCAGCCGCGCTGAGTGTGAGTAGCAGGGCGAGAATACTGGCTTGAATTCTTAATGATCGCATCGTATTGGTGTCAATTATTGGCTAGTTACCATTGTTATTTCCAGAATTTCCATTCGTCGGGCTGGTGTCTGTCGAATTCGTATCAACGGCTTGTGCCGCATTAAAAAGTGTCGAAAATTCCTCTGCCAGTAAACTCCCGGGGTCTATCCATTCTCCTTCATCAGTTTCGAAAGATCCCAAAAATTCCAGAAACTCCAGGTCAGGCAACTCGGCATTCTCAGACTCATCCAGGGCCTGTTCAGCACTATAAGCAGGACTGAGCATGGCCAGCAGCCAGAGTCCAATAAAGCCAATTGTCTGCGAAATTCCACTATGTTGCTCAGAGCGTTTGGCATCTTTCCTAGTTTGGCAATCCATTCTCTTCCAGCCATAAATAGAAATCCAGATTTTCATATAACTCGATATCTTCGGCTGAGGCAATCAAGCTGATTTCCTCTTCCAGTGACAGCGTTCCTGCCTGCCTGGATGAGACATAAAAGATTGAGACAACAGTCACCATGACGCAGGCGGTTGCCGCCATGTTCGCCATTGCCAGGTTTGCCCGATACCAGGACTGAACGAAATCCTGCACCTGGCCAAAAAACGCAAGCTTGTCCCGGGAATCTGCTTTTTGTAATCGAGCCATCGCCTGCCGGCGAATATTGTCCAGTCTGGCTTCGATAGCTGGCGGCAGGGCTGCATGGTCATCCAGTGTATTCAGTACGCTACCTATGAGCGCTTCATTATCGACTGCTTCTGTTAATCGGGGGGCAGACAATGCTTGCTGACGCATACTATCGAGTCGGTTAGTAATTACTGAATCGACATCGACCAGACTCTCATCAAGACGCATTCGAATGGCTTTAATAAAGGAATCTTCGTTCAATTTATTCATGGCCAGTGTTCACCCAGGGATTCCCGCAAGCTATGAATAGCTCGTGAGTAATGAGTCTTTACGCTCCCTTCTGCACAAGACATGGCTGCCGCAGTCTGTCTCACATCCAGACCTTCCCAGGCCCGGAGTAAGAACGCCTGTTGTTGGCGAAGGGGTAATTCATTGAGTGCTGCGCTTAATTTTTCCATACTCTCGTCAGATTGCGATTCAGATTCCGGCGTCTGTCCCCGCGGGTCTGGCGCTGTCTGAATCGGGTCTTCATTGTCTTCTTCGTTACCGCTCAACCAGCTTCGATGCCGATTGCGAACCTTGTTGCGCCTGAAGTAGTCATTAATACGGCTATTCAGAATTCTATAAAACAACGGCGTCCATTCATTTTCCTGGCTATCCGCATATTTCTCAACCAGTTTGAACATCGCATCCTGTACCAGATCCAGCGCATCGTCCGCATTACCAACTGCAATCTGGGCTATGCGAAAGGCGCGTGACTGCACACTCTGCAAGAATCTATCCAGCAATACTGAGTTTTCCAGAATTGAGTCCCCGATATGAATAAGAAATTGAAACTTGCCTTAGCGCGCTGAAATTAGCGGCAATCAAGCAATATATCGGCTACTCATACTCCAAAATTACTCTTTCTCACCAATACAAACGCACCCGCGTTTACTTGGTTGACAGAAATTTTCGAGAAATGTGAAATAGCTCGGGTATTTATATAACTATTTATAAATCAATAGGATGGACTACTAAAATATACCCAGGGTAAGGATACTTAACCAGGATCGGCCGCTATCTTCCTCTGCTGCAGTCTGGGCATTGATGATTTCCTGGCTTCCCGAGGTGCGTGGACGTTGGGTTGGGGCCAGGGGAGGGTCGATCGCATTGTCACCAAGCAGGCCGAAGGTGACGGTATAGAGCAGTGAGGGATTGGTAATTTCAGTGCGGATAATGAAGTCTCCGCTGTTGTTGAGCGATGCATGCTCAGGATAGTTCTCTCTTAACAGGGACAGTGAGGTATCTGCCAACTCATTCAGACCCAGTCTCAGGTAAGCCTCGACCATGATTGCCACTCCATCGGCAACCGCGGGTGTGCCCTGAAAATTCTCCACGACATACTGCCCTCTGCGCTGTGCCGCAATGTAGGCACGCCGTTCCAGGTAGTAATTGGCAACGTGAATTTCGTAGGCGGCCAGGTTATTGCGAAGAAACACCATTCTCGACCGCGCATCTGCAGAGTAGGGACTATCAGGAAATAGTGCTAATAGTTGTGAGAAATCATTGAACGATTCCTGGGCACGACCCGGATCGCGCTTGGTTTGATCAATCGGTACGAACCGATTAAAGATTCCACCGCCATCTTCGAATGAAGACAAGCCCTTCATGTAATAGGCATAGTCGATATTCTCATCTTCAGGATGCAGGCGAATAAATCTGTCTGCCGCGGCGCGCGCTGCTTCCATATCGCCATTGCGATAGTAGGCATAGACTATCTCGATCTGCGCCTGGGCCGCGAAACGACCGAACGGAAATCGGGATTCCAGTGCCTGGTAAGTGGTTACCGCGCCCCTGAAATTCTGGCCATTAAGCTGATCCAGGGCGCGTTGATAGAATTGCTCTTCGGTGGACAAGCCAGAAAACTCGTCTTCATCTTCATCCCCGCCAAACAGGCTACAGCCCCCCAGCATGAACAGGAGCGTTAACAGGATTGATAATCTGGCAATATTGAATTTCACTCTTCTTACTTCTCTTCTGTGTTTCCACACCAGGACCGGTAGGCTGGCAATACTGGAATGCATTCTGCGCTCGGTTCTCTTGCGCCTTTTGTGGGCACCTGCGCCAAAAACCGCTATTTAACCACAGAGACCCATGCAAACCCATACCCGGATTGCGTTTGACCGGTGGGGCTAATCCAGTGAATTCGCAAGTGTCGGCGGTGTGGCTTTAATCAGGATTCAAGTATCATGCGCCCATGTCCACCCAGATCTCACTGAAGGCAGCCGTGCCCGAACAACTCGCTGGTAATCGATTAGACCAGATTGCGGCAAAATTGTTTCCCGATTACTCGCGCGCCAAGTTGCAGGACTGGATTAAAGCCGGCAGCCTGTTGGTGAATGAAAAGCAGCTCAGACCACGGGATCGTCTGCAAACCGGAGATATGCTGGTTGTTGAAACGGAGTTGGCCTATTCCGAAGAATGGCAGCCCGAGGCGATGCCTCTGGATATTGTCTTCGAAGATGAACATTTATTGGTCATCAACAAGCCGCTCAATGTAGTCGTACATCCCGCGGCCGGTAATAGAGAGCATACACTGCTAAATGGCTTGCTCCATTACTGCCCCGATCTGGCGGAATTACCCAGAGCCGGGATCGTGCACCGGCTCGACAAGGATACAACCGGATTAATGGTGGTAGCCAAGAGCCTGGAGAGCCACACCGATCTGGGGAGGCAACTCCAGGCCCGCGAGGTAGTGCGTGAATATGAGGCAATAGTGCAGGGTTTCTTGACCGGGGGTGGCACTATAGATGCGCCGTTGGGCAGGCATCCGGTCAGCCGCAAGAAACGCGCGGTGGTTCAGTCGGGCCAGCAAGCCGTCACCCATTACCGAGTGATTACCCGGTTTCGTTCCCACACCCATGTGCGGGTAAAACTGGAAACGGGAAGAACGCATCAAATCCGTGTGCATATGGCACACATCAAGCACCCGATAATCGGTGACCCTGTCTATGGAGGGCGGCTCCAGTTGCCCGCCGCCTGTTCAGAAGAATTGGCCGAAAGTCTGAAAAATTTTAGACGCCAGGCACTGCATGCCTGTCGATTGCAATTGAGTCATCCGCTGCTGCACACACCCCTGGCCTGGGAAAGTGTGCGACCTGAAGACATGGAGCAGTTGCTGAAATCTCTATCTGCTGACCAGCATCTGGCAAGGGCATAAGTATGCAAACCCCTGAACTGATTCGTCCTGACTGGGACGTACCGGATTGCATCGAGGCATGGGTCACGACGAGAACGGGGGGTTGCAGCAATCCACCCTATGCAAGTTTCAACATGGCGACTCATGTCGGTGATTCTTCTGAGTCGCTGCGAAGCAACCGGCTGCAATTGCAGGCCATATTGCCCACTGCACTGCGCTTCCAATGGCTGCGCCAGGTTCATGGGACAGACGTTGTGCAAATTCAATGCCCTGAAGAGCAAATTACCGCAGACGGGCTGATTACACGAGTTCCAGGAATTGCTTGCTGTGTGTTAACAGCGGATTGCCTGCCTGTGTTCCTTGCAAACAAGCAGGGAGACGAGATTGCGATCGCACACGCTGGTTGGCGAGGCATGTTAGCTGGAATTCTGGAGAAGACGATAATGCAAATGTCCAGCTCACCCGATGCGTTGGTGGCCTGGTTAGGTCCAGCAATTGGATCCTGTCATTTTGAAGTGGGTGAAGAAGTTAGAGAGCAGTTTCTGAACGCGCATGGCTCGCTGGATAAGCTATCGAGTTGTTTTGTGCAAACAGAAAATCCTGGCAAGTACCTGGCAGATCTTTATGCAATTGCCAGATGCAAACTGAATCACCTGGGGGTCGCGGCCGTTTCCGGTGGTGACTTTTGTACTCACTGTGATCAGGACAGGTTTTTCTCCTATCGCCGCGACGGTACTACGGGTCGCATGGCGAGCCTGATATATATAGCCGCGCCAATCCAGTAAATCGAGCGTTGGCTAGCTAAAACGGATAATGCAGCCGATTGCTGGTCCTTTCAGCGCTGCCATCTTCCCTTGCATGCCCTGCCAAACAGCAACTTTCAGCGCATTCTTGATCAAAATCAAGGATCGCAATGCTTGTATTGAAAAAGCCACCCGTCGACCCAATAAAGAGCCTCAGAAACCAGCAAACATGAAGCTCAGCGGGTGGGTATCCGCCGGTTGTTTCAACATGGACACATTATGCGAATCGACAAATTAACCAGCAAGCTCCAGTCTGCCCTGGCGGATGCACAGTCTCTGGCATTGGGCAAAGAACACAATTTAATCGAGCCAGCGCACTTGTTGCTCACACTCATCGACCAGAAGGGTGGTTCGGTCAGACCGCTGTTATCCCAAACCGGTTTTAACATCACCGAGCTGCGTAGTCAGCTTCAGCAGCTTGTCGATGATTTGCCCCATGTGCCTGACAATGAAGGTGAGATAGCTGTTTCACCGGACCTGGGCAAGTTGCTTAATCAGGCCGACAAACTCGCCCAACAGAAGGGTGATGCTTTCATATCCAGCGAAACGATTCTGCTGGTCGCGATGAAAGACAAGGGCAGCGTCGGCAAAATATTGAATGCTTTCGGAGTCAGTGCCGAGGCTCTGGAAAATGCCGTAAAGAACTTGCGCGGTGGCGAGAATGTTTCCGAGGCGGGCGCGGAAGACTCCTGGCAAGCATTGCAGAAATTCTGCATCGATCTGACCGAGCGCGCCGAGAACGGTGAATTGGATCCGGTCATCGGACGCGATGCAGAGATCCGACGCACGATTCAAGTGCTGGGGCGTCGCACCAAGAATAATCCCGTGCTCATCGGTGAACCTGGCGTTGGTAAAACTGCCATCATCGAAGGACTCGCGCAGCGCATTGTGAATGGCGAAGTTCCCGAGGGGTTAAAAGGCAAGAAAATTCTTGCGCTCGACATGGGCTCACTGATTGCGGGTGCCAAGTTTCGTGGTGAATTCGAAGAGCGTCTCAAGGCCGTCCTCAATGAATTGTCGAAGCAGGAAGGATCGATAATCCTGTTCATCGACGAGATGCATACCATGGTCGGTGCAGGCAAGGCCGAGGGGGCTATGGATGCAGGAAATATGCTGAAACCTGCGCTGGCTCGCGGTGAGTTGCATTGTGTTGGCGCGACCACATTGGATGAATACCGAAAGTACGTTGAGAAAGATGCAGCCCTGGAACGTCGCTTTCAAAAAGTTCTGGTGGAAGAGCCTACTGAAGAAGACACCATTGCGATTCTGCGGGGACTGAAAGAGCGTTATGAAGTCCATCATGGGGTCGATATTTCCGACTCGGCGATCATCGCTGCTGTGCGCTTGTCTCAACGCTATATCACTGACCGACAATTACCGGATAAAGCGATCGACCTGGTCGATGAGGCTGCCAGTCTTATTCGCATGGAGATCGATTCCAAGCCCGAAGAAATGGATAAGCTCGAGCGCAGGCTCATTCAATTGAAGATCGAACGCGAAGCTTTAAAGAAAGATGAAGACCCCGCCTCCCTGAAACGTAAGGAGAAACTTGCCGAGGACATACTGGATCTGGAGAAAGAATACGCCGATCTGGAAGAAATCTGGAAAGCAGAGAAGGCTTCTTTGCAAGGTACTCAAACCATTAAAAGTAGCCTCGAGAAGGCGCGTATCGATATGGAGGCGGCCAGTCGAGCCGGAGATCTGGCACGTATGTCTGAGATTCAATATGGCATCATTCCTTCGCTGGAGAAAAAGCTCGAAATGGCGGCAGAGGCAGAGGCCGCCGAGAAAAAATTGCTGCGTAATCGGGTTACCGAAGAAGAGATCGCCGATGTTGTATCACGATCAACTGGCATTCCTGTCAGTAAAATGTTGCAGGGCGACAAACAACGCTTGCTGGATATGGAGGAGGCGCTTCACCGCAGAGTAATCGGCCAGAATGAGGCGATCAATGCCGTTGCCAACGCCGTGCGCCGTTCACGGTCCGGCCTGTCGGATCCCAACCGACCCAATGGTTCGTTCCTGTTCCTCGGGCCTACCGGTGTGGGCAAGACAGAATTGTGCAAGGCCCTGGCGGAATTCCTTTTCGACACGGAAGAGGCGATGGTACGCATCGACATGTCGGAATTCATGGAGCAACATTCCGTGGCCCGGCTAATCGGTGCGCCGCCCGGTTATGTTGGTTACGAAGAAGGCGGATACCTCACCGAAGCGGTCAGACGCAGGCCCTATTCAGTAATGCTCCTGGATGAAGTCGAGAAAGCACATTCCGATGTCTTCAACATTCTTCTACAGGTGATGGATGATGGCCGGCTAACAGATGGCCATGGCCGCACTGTCGATTTCAGAAACACGGTTATCGTGATGACGTCTAACCTGGGATCGGATCGAATCCAGGAGATGATGAATCAAGCCAATTACAATGAGGAGACTTACCAGTCCGTTAAAAAGGTCGTTCTGGAATCTGTGGTCCGACACTTCTCCCCCGAATTTGTTAACCGGATTGACGAAACGGTGGTGTTCCATCCATTACAACAGTCGCAGATTCGAGGCATCGCCGAGATACAGATTGGCCTGCTCAACAAGCGTCTGGCGCACGTTGAGCTTGCTCTGCAGATCAGTGAGAGTGTGCTGGATCATATCGCCGAAATTGGCTACGACCCGGTGTACGGAGCCCGTCCCTTGAAGCGGGCAATTCAGAACTGGATCGAGAATCCCCTGGCCCAGGAAGTGTTGAAAGGATCCTACGTAGCCGGTGATACGATCGCCGTCGATTTGAGTACCGATAGGGAGCTCAGGTTCACCAAGCGGGCAACGCCTCCAGATATGGCCGTCGCCTGACCGCCAGAGTCACAGCTATCAGCCATATAGAGCTTGACTTTCCTCACCTAAGTGGCAGAATCCCAGTGCTCGAGCAGGGCGCCATGGATATCCCTAATTCGTTCTGCCGTAGTCTGAACTCGCCGTAACCAGGCACACACAGACTGCTGTCTAGGTGTCGGACAACATCCAACCAAAACCCCTATCACGTTATCGCGTACGGGGCCGACATGAAGCAAGAATCTCGTGTTTTTCATGGGATTGGCTGACTGTCAACACTTCATATACAGGTTTAGGATTAACAACTGGCTGGCCCGGTCGGTTGTGGTATTGGTTTTAGTCGATAGCAGACAGATTGGAAAATAGCAGAGGCTAGAGAAGTGGAGCAATTATCTGGTGGGGAGGCGCTGATTCGTGCGCTGCACGATGAAGGCGTTGACATTATTTTCGGTTACCCCGGGGGTGCCGTCCTGCACATCTATGACGCCATCTTCCACCAGGATAAGGTCGAACACATTCTCGTGCGTCATGAGCAGGCTGCCACGCACGCCGCTGATGGCTACGCACGCTCGACAGGCAAGGCGGGTGTGGTTCTGGTTACTTCGGGCCCGGGTGCGACCAACGCCTTAACCGGGATTGCTACGGCCTATATGGATTCGATTCCCATGGTAGTGATTTCCGGTCAGGTCGAGAGTCGCTTGATCGGTTCGGATGGATTTCAGGAGACTGACATGGTCGGGGTATCCCGGCCGATTGTGAAACACAGTTTCATGGTGCAGCGAGCAGCAGACATTCCGCTGATAGTGAAGAAAGCCTTTCATATCGCCACAACCGGGCGGCCCGGCCCGGTTGTTATCGATGTGCCGAAAGACATTACTGATCCAAAGATCAAGTTTCCCTATGAATATCCCGCGGAAATCAAGCTGCGTTCCTATGCGGTGCCAGGCAAGGGACATTCCGGCCAGATCAAGAAGGCGGTCGATGCGCTGCTGTCTGCCAAGCGACCAATGATTTATGCCGGAGGTGGTGTCATACAGGGCAATGCTGCAGAAATTCTGACCAGGCTTACCCGTAAACTCGGCTTCCCCATCACCAATACTCTGATGGGTCTCGGGGCTTATCCCGCTTCGGACCAACAGTTTCTGGGTATGTTAGGGATGCATGGCACCTATGAAGCAAATATGGCGATGCATTACTGCGACGTTTTGCTGGGTATCGGCGTGCGGTTTGATGATCGGGTAACGAACTCCGATATCAGCAAGTTTTGTCCGGATGCGACGATTCTACATGTAGACATCGATCCCGCGTCGATTTCGAAAACTGTGGCCGCCGATGTGCCAATCGTTGGCGACGTAGTGCCGGTTCTGGAGGAGATGCTGGATCAGGTCAGCAAGTCCAGGAGCAAGGTCGATAAAGAGTCATTAGAGGTCTGGTGGAAGCAGATTGCCCAGTGGCGCGAAAAAGACAGCCTGGCAGTAACTCCATCCGAAGATGGCACTATCAAGCCACAACAGGTAGTACAGGCGGTTTTCGAAATCACCAAAGGTGATGCCTTCGTCTCCTCCGATGTTGGTCAACACCAGATGTTTGCTGCGCAATACTATGGGTTCGACAAACCGCGGCGTTGGCTCAATTCCGGTGGACTCGGCACCATGGGATTCGGATTTCCTGCGGCGATGGGAGCACAGTTTGCACATCCGGATGCGGTGTGTGTGTGCATCACCGGTGAGGGCAGTATCCAGATGAACCAGCAGGAACTGGCGACCTGCATGCAATATCAACTCCCGATCAAGATCGTGTGCTTGAATAACCAGGCTCTTGGTATGGTCAAGCAGTGGCAGGACATGCAATACGGTGGGCGCCATTCCCATAGCACCTACGCTGAATCACTGCCGGATTTCACCAAGCTGGTTGAGGCTTACGGGCATGTCGGTTTCAAGATTGAGAAATTTGCCGATCTACATGACAAACTGGAGCAGGCTTTCGCATTGAAAGACAAACTGGTGTTTGTCGATGTTATGGTCGACCCGGATGAACATGTTTATCCCATGGCCATTAAGGGTGGAGCCATGAAAGACATGGTCTTGAGTAAATCGGAGAGAACCTGATGCGCCATATAATATCTGTGTTGATGGAAAACGAGCCAGGTGCACTCTCTCGGGTTGTCGGATTATTCTCGCAACGTAACTACAACATTGATTCGTTAACGGTGGCTCCTACTGAAGACCATTCCCTGTCCCGTCTGACACTCACGACCAGTGGGGATGATGCCCGCATCGAGCAGATCACCAAGCACCTGAATAAGATTGTCGATGTGGTGAAGTTGGTTGATCTCACCGAGGGAGCGCATATTGAGCGCGAACTCATGTTAATCAAGGTAAAAGCGATAGGTGCCCAACGGGCTGAAGTGAAACGCACCGCAGACATATTCAGAGGGCAGATTGTCGATCTCACCAGTAATGTGTTTACTATTCAATTGACAGGTACCGGTGACAAGCTCGATGCCTTTATTACAGCGCTCGGTGACAACGTTGTTTTGGAAGTGGCGCGCACCGGTGTGTCTGGTATTTCCCGTGGCGAAAAAGTGTTGGCGCTTTGATTTACCTGCTCCGGTAAAAAATCCATCCCTGGATTTTTTACCGGGTCGCCCTAAATCACTGGCGTAAAAGCGTGGTTTTGTTGGTGACTTAATGAACGGAATTATTCCTGTACACAAAAAAGGCTCTTTCGAGCCTCTTTTCATCTCCCTAGATTACCTTTTTCATCGCAGTCATGTATTTTCTGAGTTGCTTGCCCACAATCTCGATCGGGTGGCTGCGAATGCTCTCGTTTACGGCGATGAGTTCAGCATTGTCTACACCAAAATCACTGGTTTGCAGTCCCTTACCGATAACATCGGTGTCTATCTTCTTCATGAAATCCTCCAGCAGCGGAACGCAGGCATGGGAGAACAGATAGCAGCCGTACTCGGCGGTATCGGAAATAACCTTGTTCATCTCGTAGAGTTTCTTGCGCCCGATAAGGTTGGCAATCAGAGGAACTTCATGCAGTGACTCGTAGTACGCGGATTCTGCGATGATGCCACTTTCTGTCATGGTTTCAAATGCCAGCTCAACGCCAGACTTGATCATGGCAACCATCAAGATGCCGTGGTCGTAATATTCCTGTTCGGAAATGTCCACATCACTTGCGGCGGATTTCTCAAAAGCAGTTTCAGCGGTGGCTTCACGCCAGTCCAGAAGTTTCTTGTCATCATTGGCCCAGTCTTCCATCATTCCTGCTGAGAAGTTTCCGGTGATGATGTCATCCATGTGCTTCTGATACAGAGGCCGCATTAAATCTTTCAGCTCGTCCGCCAGTTCATTGGCGATCAGCTTCGCAGGATTGGAGAGCCGGTCCATCATATTGGTGATACCGCCATGCTTCAGGCCTTCCGCAATGACTTCCCAGCCATGCTGAACCAGTTTGGACGCATAGCCCGCATCGATCCCTTTCTCGATCATCCTGTCGTAACAGAGCAGGGATCCGCTCTGCAGCATGCCGCAGAGGATTGTTTGTTCTCCCATAAGGTCCGATTTCACTTCGGCGATGAATGAACTCTCCAACACACCAGCGCGATGGCCACCAGTAGCTGCTGCATAAGCCTTGGCGATATCCATGCCTTCGCCGTTTGGATCATTTTCGGCGTGCACCGCTATCAGGGTTGGAACACCGAAGCCGCGTTTGTATTCTTCGCGCACTTCGGTACCCGGGCATTTCGGTGCGACCATGACAACCGTCAGGTCATCTCGAATCTGCATGCCTTCTTCGACGATATTGAAGCCATGGGAATAGGCCAGGCAGGCCGCTTTTTTCATTAGTGGCATAACCTGCTCAACCACGGCACTGTGCTGTTTGTCCGGTGTCAGGTTCAGTACCAGGTCGGCAGATCCTACCAGCTCTTCATAAGTGCCGACATCGAAGCCATTCTCTGTGGCGTTCTTCCAGGAAGCCCGCTGCTCGGATATTGCTGCCGCGCGCAGCGCGAAGGACACATCGAGACCGCTGTCACGCATGTTCAGGCCCTGGTTCAAGCCCTGTGCTCCGCACCCGATGATGAGTACCTTTTTACCATTGAGTTTGGACACGCCGTCGCTGAATTCATGGCGGTCCATAAAGCGACATTTGCCCAATTGCTCCAACTGCAGGCGCAGGGGCAGCGTATTAAAGTAATTCATGGATTAACTCCAACGTTGGTTCGGTATTTTTCCGGTTTCCGGTGCCAGGCACCGTTCGCTACTTTATTCGGTGAGGCGCGATCATATAGCATCCCCAATCTTGGGTAAAATGCAAAAAATTCTCCAGATGTGCCTGGAATAGCACTGTATAATCGAAAATTCGAGTCATTCCTGAAGAAGAGGTTTGCATGAACCAGGTACACCAGGATATGGAATCTGAAAATATCCTGCCCATTGATGAGCACGAGGAGATCGTCTCCGAGGGTGGCAAGGAGGTGCGGCGGCGAGGAATCTATCTACTCCCGAATCTATTGACGCTGGGTGCGCTGTTCGCCGGCTTCTACGCTGTTATTGCCGGAATGTCAGGCAATTTTAACGAGGCGGGCTGGGCCATACTCATCGCCGGGATTTGCGATGGCCTGGATGGCCGCATTGCCCGTCTGACCAATACCCAGAGCGCCTTCGGCGCCCAATTCGACAGTCTTTCCGATATGGTCTCCTTCGGCATGGCGCCGGCCCTCATCATGTTCAGTTGGGCATTCGCGCCACTGGGGAGGGTAGGCTGGGCAGCCAGCTTCATCTATATGTCCTGCGCTGCGCTGAGACTCGCTCGTTTCAATGTGCAGCTTGGCACCGTGGATAAACGCTTCTTCCTGGGATTGCAGAGCCCATTGGGGGCGGGTTTAGTCACGTTTGTGCCCTGGGTTGGCTATAAATATGGACTCGAGGTAACTCCGCTAGTCTCCTACCTGGCGGCAATTCTTACCGTGTTTGCAGGCCTGCTCATGATCTCCAACTACCAGTATTTCAGCTTCAAGGAATTGAACTTTAAGGGCACGGTTCCTTATATGGTATTTCTCTTCACGGTAGCATTATTGGTGGTTATAGCTCAGAATCCCCATGAAGTGTTGCTCACCATGTGCGTGATCTATGCGATATCCGGACCTGCAACCTGGTTATACCGGAAGCAATTCAGGAAATCGCGGGCGCTAGCTAAAAAACCGGCAGCAGCTAAAGCAGCTGCGGCAAAGCCAACAGCGACAAAGTCAGCAGCCGCGAAACCAGCAGTGACAAAATCAGCAGCCGCGAAATCAGAAGAAGCGAAGCCAGCCGCGGCAAATCCAACCACCAAGAAAACCAGAAAACCTACACAGTAAGAGCTCAAGCGAGTATTTGAATTGAATGAGATAAACACTAATCCCTGTCTGTAAAGTAATGCAATACAGGGCCGGCGCAATCACAGCAGGTACTGAACCATGTTGATCAAGAAACCTTCAGACATTAAACCATCCGAGATAACTCCCGAGAGTGTTTACAGAAATCGGCGTGAATTCATGGTGGATGGCAGTAAATTACTGTTCGGCGCGATGGCCGGCACAGGACTGCCAGCGCTCGCATCCGCGCAGAATGGCGATCGCCTGAAGGCAAGAGCACCGGCATCCATGCAAAGACCTGCGCCTGCACCCTGGTGGGTGGACAAATTCAGCAACATCAAGCCGGCACCCGATGCAGAGCCTTTTTTTACGGGAGAGTCCCTGACTCCTTATCAGGATGTAACCCGTTATAACAACTTCTATGAGTTTGGTATGGACAAGGGTGACCCTTCGGCAAACTCTGGTGCTTTTAAGCCCGATCCCTGGTCTGTGCAGATTACCGGAGAGGTCGCCAAGCCTGGTACCTACCACCTGGAAGACATCTTGAAGCCGGTTGACCTGGAAGAGAGGATTTATCGCCTGCGCTGTGTCGAAGCCTGGTCCATGGTGATTCCCTGGATAGGGTTTCCCCTGGCTGACCTGATCAAGCGGTTTGAACCCACCGCAAATGCCCGCTATGTCGAGTTCGAAACCCTGGTAGATCGAAACTCCATGCCTGGTGTTACCTCCCGATTTGCCATCGTCGACTGGCCCTACCGCGAAGGATTAAGAATGGATGAAGCCATGAATCCATTGACGATGATGGTGGTAGGTCTGTACGGCAATTATCTCCCGTCGCAGAATGGCGCGCCCATGCGCCTCATCGTACCCTGGAAGTATGGATTCAAGAGCATCAAATCTATCGTGAAAATAAATTTCAGACAGACCCAACCCAATACCACGTGGAATGATTTGCAGGCGAACGAATATGGTTTCTTCGCGAATGTGAATCCGGGAGTGCATCATCCACGGTGGCGTCAGGATATGGAACGCCGTCTCCCCCAAACCCTGTTCAGTCGCCAGCACATTGAAACGAGATTGTTCAATGGCTATGGCGAGCACGTCGCCCACTTGTACGATGGTATGGATCTGGCCAGATACTACTAACGCCAGCCAGATTCCGCATTCTTCGAATCATGGGAAAACTGATAAAACCATCAGTGTTCGGGTTCGCGCTGCTGCCATTCTTTGCCCTGCTGCTGCGCATCTATCAGAATGACCTGGGACCGGATCCGGCTCAGGAGCTGTCTATTGAAACTGGCGAATGGACGCTGCGATTTCTGCTGCTCACACTGGCGATGACGCCCTTGAAGCAGATCACCAGTCTCGGTGTATTTGTCAGACACAGGAGGATGCTGGGTCTGTTTGCCCTGTTTTATGCGAGTGTACATTTTCTGTCCTGGATGGCCTTCCTGCTGGGGTTTCGCTGGTTCGCCATCGCCGAAGAACTGGTGGAGCGACCCTACATCACCGTGGGGTTCAGCGCATTTCTTATTCTCATTGCCTTGGGGGTAACATCTCCCAAGGCAATGGTGCGTAAACTGGGTAGAAACTGGAAGCGCCTGCATCGACTGGTTTATCTTGCCGCCATTTTGGGAGTGGTCCATCTGTTATGGATCTTGCGCACTAATATCGGTGAAGCAGTGCTGTATGGGAGCATCCTTGCCCTGTTACTGGGCTATCGAATTCTGCGCTTTCTGCACACCGGGAAGCGGGTAAAATCCGCCGCATAGACTAAGCATCCGAGCCTTGTCACAGCTTGCTTTACGCGTATAATACGCCCGCTCTGTGCCAAAGGGTGCGGACACTTTTTTACAGTAGTTTGCGATAGACTTGCTACACTGTTGTCGATTTATGGGGCCATAGCTCAGCTGGGAGAGCGTCTGGTTTGCATCCAGAAGGTCTGCGGTTCGATCCCGCATGGCTCCACCAATTTTTACGCAGGATTTGCATCAGTGATCCTCAACCGTTACTGGCGGTTGGCTTCACTCAGCTATTGTCATCTCCATGTTATGCAGGCATTTCAAACATTCTTTCTTCAGCCTGAGATACTGAGGCCTATCTTGCTAACAATCGAACAATTCAATGGTTGAATCTGTCGTGCAAAATCAGTGGGCATCGGTCTCAGGACAGATGGTTGCCGACGCTTACTACCGTGAAGCCGACGCTTTTGGTGCGATTGCCGAGCAAGCTATTTTCCAGCGCATGCTGCCGAATTTTGCCGACTACCAAGCACATCTGCAGCGTCGCAATCAGGATCCAGCGCAGCAGAAGAAAATTCGCAAGTTGCGGCCAGACGCTGGCACTATCGATACGGCCGTGCCGAGTCCTGAGCTTGTCGAGATATTTTGCGAGGCTCAGGTAGCGGTCTGCTGCGAGCTATTCAAGGGTACCAGCTGTACACCTGCCCAGATGCATCGCGAAGGGATGCGCCTATTGGCGCAACAGGCCGCCAGGCATGTCATCAATACACCGGCGATCGCTGACGATATCTCTCCGGCTGACTACAGTGCGGCGCAGCAAGTCCTGTTGGAGGCTCTCAATCGTATTGGGAATCTGGATACCATCAGGGTCATGCAGATAGCCAGGTTACTTGGATTGATCGTTGCACGATCCGATACAGTGCGGCAGTTGTCGTTGGGAGCTGGCAATGGCTATCGTGATCGGTATGGCATTCATGCCGTACCGAGGATTACTCTTCAACCCCAGTCCGCGGGGGGGATATGCCGGTTCGATGTGGTCGATAGGGAACCGGTTAATACTGTGCTGATCGATAATGACCCCATGCTTGCCAGACATTATCAGCGGCTCAATACGGAGCAGGGTGGCCGCATTCTGGCCATGAATTCCGCTGCGGACCAGGCGTTGGAAGAGCTGGGGTTAATTCAGCAGGAGCGGAGCCTGGGCACCCGCAATCTGGTGGCGGGTCTGCGCATCGATCACCGCATGATTCCCGATGCCACAGACTTTCTGCAGAGAATCGCCGGGGTCATCGACCAGAGTGCTGATTTGCTGCTGACCATTGGCGCCGGCAATAATCTTGCAGAATTCGAAGGTCGGTTGCTCTGTTTCGATGCGATTAGCCAGTCATTGAAAAACCGCGGCATGCAACCAGTCCGCATCAAGCTGCACGGGCAGGGCACCCTGCAAGAACAACGCAGGCGGCCAAACTTCGGGAACCTGGAATATGCCAGCTATCAGATTCTCTACTGTAAACTGCTGCGCAATAAATTCTGAAGCGGCTGTATTCCATCCGTCTTCCTGACGGACTCGGGGTAGGGCGCCAGCCTCTTTGGTCCGGAGAATTGTACCCACGTTGCGGAGATCGGGTCCTGGTGGCAGGCTCGGAAGCGCCAATTCCCGCTAAAAGCACCGGGGCCGACTGGATCACCCAATCCAGACAGCTGGAAATTCACATTTTAAGTGTAGACTTCGGCCTGTTGGGCTTTTATCCTCTACCGTTCAGCTGCATAAAGAACAAGAAACCAAATTCTTACCGTCATCGAAGCGTCTGGGGCGGTACCAGCGAGGAAGAGAGAGTGAACAAACTGATTGGGTTGATTGCGCTAGTCACACTACTCACGGGCTGCGAGGGCTTGTATCCAGATGAAGGAATTCCCCGAATTCGCACCCAGCGCGATGTGGACGCTTATAACGCCACCGTGCTTGCCGCTAATGACAAGTTAGTGTGCGATCGAGAGCAGGTACTTGGCACCAATATCAGGCAATTCGTCTGTTTGACGGTGGCACAACGCGAACGCCTGCGGGAGCAGGCTCGGGAAGATGCCACCTTTCTCCAACAAACGCTCAACGATACCGGCGGGATCAGCGGGGGCCCTCAATAGGCCACCAGCCTTTGCTGCTGGCTAGAGAGTTTCCCATCCGCCGATAGGCTATTTCTGCGCTCCGCCGATAGAGCTTCTGGTGGATTGCCCTTCCTTCCCAATTACTGTTTCTCAGTGTGGTGGCTTTCCCTTTATAATGAGCGCAATTCTTATTTTGCGAGTGTGCAATGAAAAATTTCCTGCTGGTAATTTCGCTATTGTATCTAGGCCAGGCGTCTATTGCACAGGATGTCAACCAATCTGAGATCGAAGAGATCATCGTTATTGGTGAGCTCACCAAGCCGGCGGTGAGGGCACAGATCATTCGTGTCGAGAATGATATTTACAGATTCTATAATGCCCGTAACGGTAATACCGACCTGGATATTGTATGTAGTCAAGTGGCTCTCACTGGAACACTCATTCCGCAACGGGTGTGTGAGCCGGTATTCTGGACAAAGGCGCGGCAACGCGAAATACGAGATTTTATCCATGATTTTTCGGGTATCGCCGAGCTTGAGAATTTGAGCGAAGAAACTACCCAGGAAACTGAAGAAATGAACCGAGTCTATGCAGAGTTGATTGAGAATTACCCGTCTTTTGCGGAGGCGTTGCTGGTTCTGGCAGATCTGAAGGCGCGCCTGGAAGAACTGGGAAACTAACGTTTCATTTACCAGCAAACTTTAGACACACTATTCTCCAATGAGGCGCTCTGTACAGACTCTGGACCTGGGCGTTGCTCGGAACTTGATGGCCGCCGCGGGCATCATCTAGCTGCTTCGAAAGAAAATCATGCGAATGCAGGTCTGGAATGGGCTGATGGTGAATAGCCAATGTCCGGTAGCGGCAACTTGCGCAGAGATTACGCAGGGATACCGTACTATTAACAAGAATTAGTCATGTTGTAGAGTTCTTATGATTAACAAAAAATTTTCCTGTGTTGGCTTGGCAGCAAGCCTTTATTCTTTCCTGGTCTTTGCCCAGGACGACGTCTGGAGCGGCCTGGCCAGGTCGCAGTTCGATAGTACGGCAGCCACTCTCAGAGTGCCCTGTGCAATAGTGGAAGATGAAAGTGGCAGCGCCGTGCCAGGTCTCGCACCAGCCTATGCATTAAATCTTTTCCTGGCCAGTCTCGAGGCAGGCAATGAAAGGTTTCAGTTGGTGGACCCCATTACTGCATATACTGAAGTTCCTGCTAGCTGCCTCGACACGTTGATTGTTTCCAATGCGGGTACTACGGCCACCTACACGACCAGCTCGACAGAGATCGATATCGATGCCGCCGTATTTGCCGATCGTTTCTATACGCTTGAGCTGCAGGCGAATCTCTTGACCGATGGCCCGGTTGAGTTCTCGGTGGTCAATGTCACAAGCAGGCTCTACCGCAAACCGTCATTTGTCGGCGAAACCTTTCTTGCAACTATCGGGCCGCCACCGTTTAACACGCAGTTTATCTATGACGATGGGTTCCTGGGGCAGGCGCTTGTTGCGATGAATCAGGGTCTGGTGGTTTTCGAGCCGGGGCGTGTCAGAGTCGACTGCTTCTTCGAAGATCCGAACAGTTTACTGGAGGTGTTTGAGGTGATTGGCAGTAACGTGCGCCATAAGTTGAAATCGACAGTCACCTCGGCAGACAACAACAAGGAGATTCGCACCAGGTGCACAGTTTTTAATCTCGATATCAATCGCCTGGATAGAGACATCCAGATCTATACCTGGTTTATTAATCTCTGATTCATCACGCTCTTTCAATACTACAACCCCATACTCGCTGTGAATATTGAAGGCTTCACCCGCACCAGGTTTCTGCATCAGGTCAATTTGTATATCGGTGGATATTTCCTTCCCCAATTGACGGCCAAAAAAAACGGCCCCTTCTTGCGAAGAGGCCGTCTTCTTTTTCGCGAGAATCTAACAGTTAATGCTTAGAACTCTACAGTGATCCTTCCATAGAGCAGGCGTCCCCGTGCGTCGTACAGGATCGATTCCATGCCGGCGAAGTCATTGACTCGCTGTGGCATTCGATCGAATACGTTGCGAGAACCCAATGTGAAGTCCACATTGGTACCGAACAGATCCAGGCCACGGTAGTTGTAGGCAACGTCCGTGACGGTGGAGGCGCGCAGTGTGTCTCTCACGCTGATATCGAATGGCGTAAAGAACGTGAACGCGTGGAAGAAACCACTGTTCCAGCTATAGCCGTCGTACTCTACTTCATCGATATAGTGAGCGGTGATGTTGGCACTGTGGTTGCCCATCACCCAACCGATTCGCAGGTTACCCTTCAGCTCTGGCAGCGGAGGCGCCTCACCGAGGAAGCGGTTACGCTTACCCAGTGGTGAACTGACCGGATCGGTGGCGAACTTCTGGTACTCCCACTTGTCGATCTTGGTAGCATTGAAATTCGCTGAAATAGTACCAATATCGTTCAGGCCAAACAGACCAGTGATGGCATCGAGCTCAAACTGGTATCTGACCGTGAGGTCATAGGCTTCCACGTTGTTTGCCGCGGCATTGGACTGACCCACGGTAATCCGCAGAATCTGTGTCGGGTCACCCGCTGCACGAACAATACGTGGATCCTGGCCACCGGAATTAACCCAGGCGGTCAACTCCGCTACGGTTGGTTCTCTTCCCGAGATGCCGGTGGAATTTGACCAGTTGAAGTAATCCAGGGCCAGCAACTGCTGCGGGTCGATACTTACAATCCGATCCTGGAATTCAGTCTGGCTCCAGTTCAGGTCGATGCGCAGGTTATCGATAGGCTCGAGGGTAATACCCCAGCTCTGGGTATCGGCCGTTTCCGGAGTCAGGCGGGGGTTACCTGCCTGGCAACGACGGGCATAGGCGAAGAACGAGGACAGCGGATCATCCAGGTTGCTCAGGTTGCAGCGTTCCGGTGCGAACAAGTCGTTGAGCTCTGGCGCAATAAACGCCGTACCCTTGGTGGCACGCAGCGTTAACCACTCGGTCGGGCTGTAAGTGATGCCAAACTTCGGATCCTTTGAGCTCTGACCGGTTGAGTAAGTCTCAGCGCGGCTGGCCGCGGTGATTTCCAGGTTATCCAAAACCGGAATAGCCACCTCGACAAACCAGGCATCGACATCGCGGCTCTCGTTGGCCGGAATGTCCGCCTGGCCGTTATAGAGGTCGCCACTCTGGTACAGGCCCGCTGGCTGGTAGTCGAAGCCGTCACCACGACGCTGGGCGCCCACGGCCATGCCAATCGGTCCACCAGGCAGTTCGAAGTCCATCGGCAGCGGCAGCGTGCCATTGAAGACCAGATCCAGTGAGTACAGCGAGGAATCAGTATTGCCTCTCAGGAACTGGGTGGGGAAGACTGAATCTGCCACCGCCTGGGAGTTCGTGTACGGGTTCAATACATTGGGATTGACCGCAAATGGGTTGAAACATTCGTCTTCCGGGCCCAGCGGGTCACAATTCAGACCCTGCGAGATAGCCGAAAAGCTCTGGTTGTTTTCACGCCACATCACCACTTCATCGCTGTACATGACTGAGGCCACACCGTCCCAGCCTTCCAGATAGGGCACGGCGAAGTTCGCATCGAAGGCGACGCGGTAGGATCTTTCCCGGTAGAAACCAGGGAAACTGCCGTTGCTGTTCAGGCCCGCCGGTATAGTCTGGGACTTACCGAAGGGGCGCCAGCCACTGAAGCTAACGTCTTCGTTGAAGGGAATACCGCCCGGATCCAGTTGTACCACACCGTTGGCATCACGATCGGGAATACCATCGCCATTGCCATCGGCAGCAAACAGCGCGTTACCGGCACTATCTACCGCACGGTAGGGGTTACCTGGCAGCTCACCACGGATGGTGGGCAATTCGTCGACGCGGCCACCGGGGTTGGCGGCTGAGTTCTGGCCATCGTAGGTCAGGTTGTTCCAGTTTAGCTGGGCATTGAAGCTCAGGTCGTCGCTGACTTCATAATTTGCATTGGCATAGAACACACCCTGCTGATTCTTGGGGTTCAGTTCCCACCACTGGCCGAAGTCCATGTAGCAGCTACCGAAGTGGCTGGTACCGTTAGGGTTAGGTCTGTCTCCCACAGTCGGGTCGGTCCGCTCGGCCATGGTGCCACAGCCCGGGTCGCCACGTCGGCTGGTAGCGCCGGTGAGCATTCCCGCCGCATCACGCCTTGGTACCGCGAACTGGCCAGGGTTACCAGAAGAAGAGCTGTTGAAACCGGCGTAGAATAAATCGGGTCGGTCTGACCACAACAGGTTATCGTTATTCCGCCACTGGCCGGCCATAACCATATCGACACCGCCGACATCACCGCCCCAGATGAAGCTGTACATCTGTTCCTGGTACGTGTCGCTGGCGTCAGTTTGTTGATTAAAAGCCTCGACCTTGAATCCGTCATAGGACTTGATTGGCACGAAGTTAACAACCCCGGCCACCGCCGCGGAACCGTACAGTGCCGCCGCACCGTCCACCACGATATCGAGGCGTTGAATGGCGATCTGGGGCAGCATCTGATTGACGTTGCCATCGATAACGCGCTTACCGTCCACCAGGTCGAGGGTGGCGCCGGCACCGAGACCGCGGAGATTTATCGCGGTTTCACTCGCACCGGAACCCGGCGTGATGTTAGACGAAATCGACGAGCCCTGGTTGAAACTGAGGCCGTGAACAATGTCGCCCATGTTGGGCGTACCTTCGGCAGCGATATCCTCAAGGGTAAGCTGCGTCAGGGGAGAGGCGGACCGAAAGCCTTCGGTACGCCGAATGAATGAACCGGTTACGATTACTTCTTCGACCGCATCATCCTGTGCAAGTGCTGCCCCGGCAAGGGGTAGCAACGACAGCGAAATCGCTGTGCAGAGCATTTTTCTTTGAAAGCCGGGAAGCTTGGCTTTTCGGTTGACGTGCATATAAAACTCCTCTCTCTTGATAAGTTTCTTTTAGTACTTCCTGGTACTTCATTTTCATTCTTTTTGGCATCGATGCTGCAAGATTGGGAATGCAGCTAGAAGAGTCAGCTGACCGAATTACCCTGGCATTCGAATTTTTACTTACAGGAATCCGAATAGTCAGACTTCAGCGACCAATAAGACTTATCTACGTGAGATGGAAACACCAGCGTAGGGCTCAGTCAAGCTCTATTAGACACAAACAGTCACAATTAAATGCCTGCGGTATTTACTGCAGAAAAACGCTACCAAAGGTAACTCTTTTCGGGCGTTATATGGCTCTGAAGACTGCGAATTTCGCGGGATTAGCCCGATTTTTGATCAACTCTTTTTATCGAGCGCTTGATCGATATTGTGTACCCGATCAAGGTGGCATCAAGCGAAATTCGAATGACAAAAAATTGACGCTGGCAAACTGACTCGATGGCTGTGTTTTTGCAGTTATGAATTGTTAGATTTTGCTGTTTGGCAATTGAGTAGTTTATTTGGAGTAAACTGCAACCCAGCTGGACTCATTGGCAAGAATTTCTTCGAATCCAGCTTGCTCCAGGTCTTCCCTAACCCAGTGAGATCGGTGGTCTTCGAAAGGATTCGCATCCACATGCTGCTCAACAAAATCTTTGGGTGTGCTGACCAGTGCGTGGCAATTGCAGCGTGCTTTTATCAATTCAAGAAATCTCAGCCCGTCCTGTTTCTCAAAATGCTCCAGGATATCGATGGCCAGCACCATGTCATAACTGTTAGCCAGTGCAGGTAAAAGCTGCAGGGCATCCCCTTCGAAGATTTCATTGTAGGCATATTCATGCACCGGGGTTAGATAGCCGGGGTAAGCCTCAATGCCGTCAATAATCACGTTCCATTCTGACTTGTCACGCCGGCGTGCTGTTTCTCCGCTAACTTCGTACAAGTTGAAATGTTCAAGGTTGGTGCGGGCCAGAAAGCCGTACTGACCCATGCCCACCCCAATATCCAATACGGATGAGGGTTGCTGCATTTCGAGATAGCCGATGATGGCTGAGATTTGTGAGCTGTGACTGAAGGGCATGCGCCATCCTGTGCCTAATTTTTCGAGCGGCAATTCTCTCCTGATTCCGGAAACAATGACAAGTTGTCGCTATTAATTGTATCCGCAAGCCAGCGGATTTCGGACAGGGGCTTGATATAAACATGTAAGCCATTGATAATTAATAGCATTTTTAAAATAATTGCGCTCTCTATTAGTATCACACCACGCCTGTTAAAATTGGCAGCTTGCCAGCCCTGTCGCTCATGGATAATTGCACTGTTTCCACAGGACAGGACCGTAGTCCGCACTTTAAAGTGTGGCAGCAATCAGAAGATAACTAACACAAGTGCGAGAATCAGACCCGCTGATTTATCGCCCAGAGCGCCATAGCTAATAACCCTGCAGTGCTTGAGAAGGTAATACCCGATGAATTCCAAGGCCGAAGTAATCGCCGTCAGTACCGACAGGCCGCCTTATCCCCAATCCAGGTCCAAATGGTTTGGTAGCAAGAATAGAGACAAGTTTCGCCTGGTATTCAGTTTCTACTCGCCAGATGGCTGCGAAATATCGATGCCCATCGCCAGCATGTCAGCCTATCTGAAACAGGAATATCCAGACGTTGAATTGATTCTCGATGCGGTGCTCATTCTCAATGATCCTGCCGAATACACACCGGAGAACTTTGCCAGGAGAATTGCAAAACACGATGCCGACTTGATCGCGTTCTCTATCATGAGTCCGCACTGGCCGCCCATGGAGCCGTTTTTCGCCGAACTGAAAAAACAGCTACCGGATTTGCCAATTCTCATTGGCGGCTACCAGCCAACGCTTTCTCAGGACGAAACCATTGGTAACGAGGATATCGATTACATCTGTGTTGGGGATGGGGAATATGCAGTAGCGAACGTAATCGAGCACTTGCGCGGTACCCGAGAAGGGCCGGCCGATGGTAACTGGGAGAAACTCAGCGACGGCACGATCTATGCAACCGAGCCTCACCAGATCGGCGACCTGCAGTCTCTACCATTTCCCGATTACGATATCTTCGAAAAAGAGGACGGATTCGATAGCGTCAATTCCTCGATATTCGGACCAAAGGGCGTATTTGTACTGCCGGTTATGACCGGTCGCGGTTGCCCCTACAAATGTACCTATTGCTGCAATACACCGCTGCTCGAAGGTTGGAAGAGCAAGAAAGAGTTTCTGCGCAAATACGAACCGGAAGCCATGGTGAATGAATTGATACGCCTGCGCGACAAATACAATGTAGGTTACTTTGAATTCTGGGATGAGCTATTTCTGTCAAATCTTAAGTTTGTCAGGGCGTTCTTCGTAATCTATAAAGAAAAACTGGGCCTGCCATTCTCCATTAACTCCCGCGTCGAAGTCATGAACGAGGAGTTCTGCAGATCTGCTGCAGAGGCCGGGTGTCACACTATCTGGTTCGGTATCGAGAGTGGCGATGAAGAATATCGCTCGAAGATGCTGGGCCGGAAGATGAAGAACCAGCAGGTTATCGAGGCGGCTGCAAACTGCAAGAAGGCAGGCATCAATCGCCTGACCTTTAATATCGTTGGCATGCCCCTGGAGACTGCAGCCAATATGCGAAAAACCCTGGAGCTCAATCAGTTGATCGCGCCGGAGTTCTTCTTTTTCTTTCCTTATATCCCGTTGCGGGGCACGCCGCTGTATGAAACCGCCCGCAAGGAAGGTTTGCTGCAGGAGTTGAAGAAGAATATCCATTACCTGTCTTCCTCAAATTCAAAGGACTTCACATTGAATATGAAGGAACAGCCCGAACTGTTGAGCCAGGCACAATACAGTGCGCTCTGTATTGAGATGCTGGAATTCCAGAAAGTGAATAATCGCCTGAGCTACACCGATGGTGAGTTTGAAAATGGTGAACCGGCGCATGCGGATGTCAAGGACAAGAGTTTTATACTGACTGAAAAACCAGTGCCGACCAGGGACTTGCCCGAGGCAGAGGCAGAGTCTATAGATATCGAACCCGTTCCAGTTGCACAGTCCAGATCGGTAATCTCCAGTCTTGTAAATATGTTCAGATCCTGAGCAGAACTTCCTGGTCAGCTGGCTCAGCCCGAGCCAGCCTGTCTCATTGTGCGAATGGATTATATCTAGCGCTGCGCGAGCCGGCTTCGCCGGGCCTGCCACATCCGTTCCCCCTTTAAAGACTCGCACAACCCAGCCCCCAATTCTCAATAAAAGCGTTACAATGCCTGCTTTCAGCCATTGCAGTTTTGGAGAGATAGCGATGCCCCATTTCACTTCCCTGCTCAGCCGAGCGCTCATGGCAGCGATTACCGCTGTGTTCGTCGTACACGTGAGCCTGGCACAAGTTCCGATTATTCAACCCGGTGCACCAGGACAACCCGGGCGGGTGATCTCTGCCGAAGAGGCCTCTAACCTGGCAGCTATTCAATATTCGGCCGGGGATGTCATGTTCTTGCAGGGCATGATCTCCCATCACGCCCAGGCTATGGAAATGTCGGCACTGGTTCAGGGGCGTTCAAACCGTGAAGCCATGGAACTGTTGGCACAACGCATAGCGCTGTCACAGGAAGATGAGATCTCCATGATGCAGGATTGGTTAAGCGAGCACGGCCTCGATGTTCCAGGCGCCGATGCGCATCACGCCGCCGATTTCAAAATGATGCCCGGCATGCTGTCTGCTGAGAAAATGGCTGCCCTGGAGCAGGCGCAGGGTGCCGAGTTCGATACCCTGTTCCTGGAATCCATGATCGAGCATCACCTGGGTGCCCTGGAGATGGTGGAGGATCTGTTGGATCAGCAAGGAGCAGCGCAGGACCCGGTACTGTATCGCTTTACCTCCGACGTCACTTCCGATCAGTCCAGTGAGATCGAACGCATGGATGCCATGTTGGCAGGATTTTCTCCCGACCCAAGGGTCAATCTTTCAGCAGGATTCCGGGATGCTGGCGAAGCCGCCCTTAATATGCGCGTGGTGGCTTCACTACCGAAACCGGCCGGTTTCTTCGATCCGGATAATCCTTCCGGAATACCGGTAAACCGACGCGAGGAGCAAACAACACTGCAGCCCGATGCCGAAGCGGCTACTGAGGTGCCTGCCAACAGTGCTCTGGCAGAAACAACCGCTGACGAAGAAGAAGACGAAGACGAGAACGCCGATCCGCGTCCCTCGCTTTTGAGCTTTTCCAATACGGATCTGTTATTCAGCGGCAACGTATTAGTCGCGGGTAACTACCACGGCTTTAATGCCTATGACATAAGTAATCCTGGCGCGCCAGAGCACTTGAGCTCGGTTGTCTGTCCGGGAGGCCAGGGAGATGTGTCGCTGGTCGGCAATTTGTTAATCATGTCTGTTCAGGAATCTCGCGGTCGCCTTGATTGCGGCCTGCAGGGCGTTCCCGAGCCCACCAGTACGGAACGCGTTCAAGGCATACGTATTTTTGATGTCAGTGATTTTAGAATGCCTGTTCAGGTTGGAGCTGTGCAAACCTGCCGTGGTTCTCACACTCACACCCTGGTTGCCAATCCCGATGATGATGACAATGTCTATGTTTATGTCTCGGGGACTTCCGGGGTGCGCGATGACGAAGAACTGGCGGGTTGTTCCGATGACTCGCCTTTTGAGAATCCCGAATCGGCTTTGTTTCGCATCGAAGTCATTCAGATACCCATGGACCGACCGCAGGATGCGCAAATTGTCAGTCGACCCTTTATCTTTTCTGATCCTCAATCGGGCGTACTAGCCGGGCTCTGGGAAGGCGGAGATCACGGACCGGATACCCAACGCACGAGTGCAACCAATCAATGTCACGATATCACCACCTTCCCGGAAATCGGCCTGGCCGCTGGTGCCTGCTCAGGTAACGGCATCCTGTTGGATATCTCCGACCCGGCAAATCCGGTGCGACTGGATCAAGTCATCGATCCGGGTTTTGCTTACTGGCATTCCGCCACCTTCAATAACTCGGGTACAAAAGTGATTTTTACTGACGAATGGGGTGGGGGTGGCCGTCCGCGTTGCCGCGCGCAGGACCCGCTGGATTGGGGAGCCGACGCGTTTTATGACATTGTCGATGGTAAACTGCAATTTCGCAGCCACTACAAGCTGACGGCCCCGCAAACAGAAACTGAAAATTGTGTCGCCCATAACGGTTCCCTGATTCCAGTTCCGGGCCGTGATATCTTCGTGCAGGCCTGGTACCAGGGTGGCGTGTCGGTAGTGGACTTTACCGATTCATCGAATCCGGTTGAGATCGCTTATTTTGATCGTGGCCCGCTCGATGAGGAAGAACTCATCACCGCTGGCTACTGGTCAACCTATTGGTACGGTGGCCACATTTATGCAACCGAGATTGCTCGTGGACTGGATGTGTTTACCCTGGAGCCAAGCGACTACCTGACTGCGAACGAAATTGCGGCGGCTTCATTGCAAGCTGCTGACCTGACAGTGAACGCCCAGACCCAGCAGCGAGTTACCTGGCCAGCCGAACCGGTCATCGCCCGTGCCTATCTCGATCAATTAGTACGCAGCAAAGTTATCTCCAGTGCGCAAGCGAGCGCTCTCACTACTGCTCTGGACCAGGCTGATGCGTCGCTTGCCAGGGGAGCGGAAAACAGTTCTGTAGCAGCACAATTGGCTTCCCAGGCAGCGGCAATTGCCGGCATGGGGGCTGAGAGAAGTGGAGCTACCCGCGCGCGCTATCTGGCGTTGGCCCAGACCGTAGAAGGCATTGCTGTTCGCCTGCGTTAATTATTTACCGTTCGCGATCCGCATTAAGAGTTTAATTCGAGGCTAAAGATATAATGAGACACCTGCTGCTTGTGATTGTGCTGCTGAGTTTTGCGCCGGCTAGTGTGGCGCAGAGCATGACGGATCTGCTTGTGCAGGACCAGCAGGTGCTCGGAGAAGGGTGGTCCGGGTTTACCGATGTCAGGTTCCTGCTTAATGCCTTATTGACGCTAACGCTCGCTACCGTACTCGGTGCGATAATCGCCTACCACCCGAAACATGTGCAACGCGCGGATACACTCGAAGAGATAGAGGCGCCCAAGGTCTTCATCACCTACGCCATGATTGGTGCCATTATCGGCATCATGGTCGTAAAGTACGGACTGGTTGTCGGATTTGTGCTATTCGGTATCGGTGGCCTGATTCGCTTTCGTACGATTCTGCGTTCGGCGACGCTGACCGGTCATGTCATTTTCGTAACGCTTATCGGTTTATCCTGCGGACTCGATCTACCCCATGTCGCCGTGCTTTCCACGGCATTTGGTTTTGTGTTGATCTTTATCCTCGATGCAAAAACTACCTATCGTATGTATGTCAGAGCCCTGCCACTGGAGCGGGTGCCGGAGGCGGCAGCGAGCTATCGTGCCTTGTTGGAAGCGCATGGATGTCGGGTGATGAGCGAGAAAAAGGATCCCGAGAGACAGCGGTTTACCTTGATATTTCGCAGCGCAGAGCATACTGCCGTCAGCGAGCTGCAGGCCCTGGTTGACAAAAATATCGATCCGCAACTCTTCGGGACAATAGACTGGGAGATTGACTAATTACCCTGTTCCAGAGCGGGGTTCGGCAGTTACCCGTACTTTCGATTGAATACTTCTTGGAATATTCGCTCAATTCATCGGCCGACTCTATTGAGCTAAGGATTGGGAATGACTACTCTTTAGCCTTCGAATGGCAAAGAGCGTTCTGCCGTGCAGGCAGTCTGAATTTAGGTGATTGGTAGAATGCATCCTGCCAATTCCGATTAGTGAAGACAGGGGAAAGACGACAATGAGAACAAGGTTTCCTGAAAATAGCGTAAATGCCGTGGCGATGGCTTTCACTGTCGTGGTACTGATTCTAGGTACTGCGGTTTCCAACGCACAACCCACGCTGGGCACCGAGAATGGTGAATGGCGGTATCTCGGTGGCAATATCGGTCATACTCGCTATTCACCACTGGATCAGATCAACCGTCGCAACTTTGCAGACCTGGAAGTCGCCTGGATCTGGCGCAGCGATAATTTCGGACCCAACGTCGATTACTTTTCACGCTCTACCCCAATCTATGTCGACGGTGTCCTGTATACCGTGGCGACCCCGCGGCGCCAGGTGATCGCCATGGATCCGGCCACCGGGGAGATCATCTGGACCTTTCGTGAGCCTGATACCATCCGCCATCAGCGTTCACCCCGGCAGGCTTATGGCAAGGGTGTCGCCTACGCCGAGGTAAACGGACGCGGCGTGATTTACATTACCACGCCCGGGTTTTTCCTCTGGGCACTGGATGCCAAGACGGGCCGCCCGCTGGAGGGTTGGGGTAAGCAATTTCCGGTCGGTGGATTTCCTGAGACGGGTGTAATCGACCTGATTCCGCAGTTGGTCGGTGATTGGGGACCCTGGCAGGACTATGTGGTCGCCGGCGGAACCTATGATGCGGATTACGGGATTCCCAGGGAACTGGGCATGGTTACCGCATCAGCCCCGCCCATCGTAGTCAATGGTGTCGTCATTGTCCTGGTCGGGCACCAGCCCAGCTACGGTCAGACCCGGATTGAGAATGTGCCGGGCGATATCATGGGTTTCGATGCGGCAACCGGTGAGTTCCTGTGGAAGTTTCATGCCATACCCCGGCCGGGTGAGGTAGGTCATGAAACCTGGGAGAATGCTGCCTGGCGTTTCTCCGGCGATATCTCCACCTGGGCTCCTGCGTCTGCCGATCCGCAGCTGGGTCTGGTGTATCTGGTGACCAATGCCTCGACCGTGCAGTCCTACGCCGGGCACCGTCCGGGCGATAATCTGTTCGGTGGCAGCCTGCTGGCATTGGATGTGGCGACTGGTGAACGGCGCTGGCATTTCCAGATTCATCGCAGCGACCAGTGGAACTATGACCTGCCGACCCCGCCCATGCTGATGGATCTCAACGTGGGCGGGCAGACGATTCCCGCCGTTATTCAGAACACCAAACAGGGGCTCATCTTCGCCTTCAATCGTGCGACTGGCGAACCGATCTGGCCGATTGAGGACAGGCCAGTCATTCAGACCGAGGTTCCCGGCAACTACACAGCGGCGATGCAACCCTTTCCCACCTGGCCCGAACCGGTAGATCGCATCATCCTCGATGGCATAACCGAGGAGTTTGTTATCGATTACACGCCGGAATTGAAAGAACAGGCCATGACGATACTCAACGGTTACCGGATTGGCGGGCTGTATGTGCCTGCGCTTCCCAATACTTACCAGGGCGAATACGTTAACAATGTGGGCTGTCTGGGCGGCGGTAATATTATTCCCCATCCACCGGTTGCCGATCCCACCACCGGCATGATGTATAACTCCCATCGCCGCAACTGTTTCGCGCCGGGCTTCATGCAACCGACCAATGGCGTCGACCGGGACAACCCGAACTATCCCGAACCCGGTGAAGGGGGTGCCACACCCAATAGCACGCCGACCACCGGTGTCACCGTGGCCGCCTGGTTACCCGGTGGTGGTGGGGGATTGCCCACGATCGATGGCCTGTCGGTTTACAAGCGCATGAACAACCAGCTTACTGCCTACCAGATGAATAGCGGTGAAAAGGTCTGGTCTTTGCCGGTTGGTGAGACACCCGCTGCGATACGCAATCACCCGCTGCTGGCCGGCGTCGATGTACCGAACAGCGGTGGCGAGGGTTGGTCAATCCAGATGGTGATGGGAGATATTCTGGTGCAGACCCGCGCTCTGTCTGAAGGGATGGCGCAGATGGAACCCGATGCACCGCTCACATTGAATGCCCGCGATAAGATGACCGGAGAAGTTCTTGCCAGCGTACCGCTGCCCGCTCCGGGTCAGTACGGAATGATGACGTACCTGCATCGCGGTCAGCAGTTCATCGTGGTCCAAGTGGGCAGTTCCCGAACGGATTACCCCGGGGCACTGGTGGCCTACCGGCTACCCTGAGCCGGCCTGGAGCAATCCCTGCCAGTTACTGAGCAGGGATTGCTCCTGATTAAAACCATGCATCTCCTTTCGAAATCCTACGAGTTGGCAGACCTGGCCGAATCACAGGAGTTTTATCACAGTCGTGGCTGGACCGATGGTCTGCCGATCGTGCCACCCACTCCCGAGGCGGTAACCGCCTGCCTCGAATGGGTATTGATGGCACCCGAGCATCTCATCGGTGTGGAACCGGTGCGAGAAAGACCGATTACTGCCGAAAAATTGGCAATCAATGCCGTCATGGCAGGATGCCTTCCCATGCATTTTCCTGCGGTCGTGGCGGCCTGGACTGCCCTGCTCCAACCCCAGTTCTTATTGCATGGCGCTACGGCGAGTACTGGTGGTTGCGCCATATTCGTGGTGTTAAACGGTCCGGTGCGAAAAGAGATCGGTGCACAGAGTGAGTTTGATGTACTTGGTAATAGTGACCGAAGCACCTCGGTTATAGGGCGGGCAATTCGGCTCGGGTTGATCAATATTCTTAATGTGAGCCCTGGCGCTATTGACAGGTCGACACTTGGGCATCCTGGCAAGATCAGCTATTGTCTGGCAGAGGATGAAGAGGGTACGGCTTGGTCGTCACTGGCTAAGGAGCGAGGAATTCCAGATCAGGTCTCTGCAGTTACGGTTCTCGCTGCCGGAGCGCCACGACAGATCATGAATGAATGGACCACTGTGCCTGAAGAGATTCTGGATACCTATGCAGCAGAAATGCGCGGCAATATGTTGAATTATTCTATCTGGGCAGGTAACTATGCACTGGTGATACCGAAGCAGCATCGCGATCACCTGGAGGCCGCGGGCTGGAGTAAGGCCGATGTGGCGGAGTATATCCACCTCAAGGCACGGGTACTTCGCGCGGATTGGCGCAACGTTGGCAAGGCAGCCGTAGTTCGGGAGAAGGGTGAGCAGGAATATACGGCCTTACCTACAGCACAAGACTTGTTAGTCATCGCCGCAGGTGGCCCGGCCGGTGGTTTTGGCGCGGTTATTCCGCCATGGCTCGGCACCAAGAGCCGGGCCGTCAGCGTAGCGATTGGTGTCTGCGTCGATTGTTGAAGACAGAGAAAATTCAAGAAGAAGTCTTGGGGAGTAAATTGTTTGATTTATCGAGTCTTAGATCCTACGAGTGAAGAGTCTGGCAAGGTGACCGGGTTGGCGCGGCGGTTGATTACACTGCGGGGAACCAAGGTTGGGTTAATCTCCAATGGCAAGGAAGGGACAAACGATTTCTTCGCAATTGTTGAGCGTCTTCTCTATGAGCGATTTTCAGTCGCCGAGGTAATATCTCGGGTCAAGGCCAACTACAGTGCACCCGCCGCAGCCTCAATCATCGATGAGGTCAGAAACTGGAATGCGGTCATCACTGGTATCGGGGACTGAGGCAGCTGTTCGTCGTGCAGTTTGCATGACGCGATTATAGCGGAACGCCTGGGAATTCCGGCGCTGGCTGTGATGACTACGAAGTTTGTCACTGCCGCTGATCTGATGGCAAAGGTGTTGGGACTATCCGGCTACAAATATTGCACCATTGCTCACCCGATCAGCAGTGCTACTACCGATGAGCTTCGTCAGCGAGCAGAAACCGTTATCGATATTCTTCCGCAGCTGATAGTCGAGCAAGGTGTGTAGTCAGGAAACCAGAGGCTCCCTGGAACCAATCGCTGCCATGACTAAACCGATTCTAATCATCCAGCTCCGCCCGGAAGACGCAACGTCGGATGACGAATTCGAGTCCATCAAGTTCTATGCTGGTCTGCAAGATTCAGATGTCATGCGGATTCGGGCTGAACAAGCGGGATTGCCAGAACTGGACCTGGACGCGTGTGCCGCCATCATCGTCGGAGGCTCACCGTTCAACGTCAGCGAACCAGAAGATCAGAAGAGCACTATCCAGAAACAGCTTGAAGCGGACTTCTTTGCATTGTTTGACGCCATAGTCGCACGCGATTTCCCCTTCCTGGGATGTTGTTCCGGAAACGGCCTGTTGGGCCGCTACTGTGGTGCAGTTATTTCCCGAAAATATGGCGAGCCTGTTGGTGGCGCAGACATCAAGCTAACCGAGGCAGGCAGAAAAGACCCGCTATTAAAAGGACTGCCGGCATCGTTCCGGGTGCTGCTTGGTCACAAAGAGGCCTGCGATAGCTTGCCCCCGGGATGCGTGTTGCTGGCCTCAAACGATTCCTGCCCGATACAGATGTTCCGCCTGAAGAACAACATCTATGCAACCCAGTTTCATCCAGAGGGAGATGCCGAAGGATTTATCGTCCGAATTCATACCTACAAACATTACGGGTATTTTCCATCTGAGTCTGCCCAGCGACTCATCGAGGCGGTTGAGCATGAAAAGGTGCCGGAAGCGCAATCAATCCTGAAGCGGTTTGCCGATCGCTATCGATCTTGACTGCCAATTAGCTTGGGCGAATTGACGATCTCTCGGAGAGGTTCCCTGGTCGAGTGCGAGCGCTAAGTAGAACGCTGGATCGCGATGAGATCAGCGAGAGATTTTGCGTCAAGTTTGTTCATCAAATTGGAGCGATGAAACTCAACAGTACTCACTACGATTGAGAGTTCATTGGAAATCATTTTGTTCGTATACCCCAGCGCCAGTAAATCAAGCACCTGTTTCTCTCTGGCAGTCAAGTCATCCAGTTTTTTGTTGCGCTGCATTTTTTGCTGCTGGGCATCTGCAAGAATTTTGTTCTCTGCGATGGCGGCTTTAATGCATTCATACAACTCCGCGGCATTGAAAGGTTTTTGCAGAAATTCGTGTGCACCGGACTTGATGGCTTTGACAATATGTCTGAATTCACTGTCACCGCTCATGAATACAATGGGAATTAGTTTATTGAGATTCGATAATTTTTCCTGCACATCTAATCCGGACATGCCGCCTGGCATGTGATTGTCCAACAGCACGCAGGCAGATTCAGGATAGTCATCTACCGAGAGGAACTGTTCACCAGATTCGAAGATTTCAGTATCGAATCCTTCGCGCACGAGTAGCTTGGTAGTTACTTCGGCTTGTTCGAGATTGTCGTCTATTATGTAGACTAGAGGTCTTGTATCCATAGCTATGTAATAGCTTGCAAGGGTATTCTTGAGTCATCGGAAATAAGATAAATAAATATAGCAGATCCGCATATTTATATCGCCGCAATTTCGGCTAACTTCGAAAGAACTTTGCTAGCTTGTTGATTAGAAATATTCTTTCGATTAGCCGGTCTGGAATTCGTGCTCGCCTCATAAGAACCAAGTGTTGTAGTGCTGTTTGCAGGCTAGCTTGACATGATTATTCCGCTAAAATTAGTTGTGGACTCCCGGACAATCTGCCTTTAGATTGCTCTCATGTCCAATTAAGGGGATTAACATGAGAAGAATTGAAATCATGAATCTAAAAGTATTACCTTTCAGTGCGCTACTGATCCTTCTTGCGTTATCCACAACTGCTCATTCTCAAACTGGTGATTCAAATTTGTTAGCGTCGCTTAGCCCAGTGAGCGATGAGATGCTGCGTAATCCCCCGGCCAGAGATTGGTTGCTATGGCGCCAGAACTATTCGAGTAGCGGATACAGTCCGCTCAATCAGATTACTCGTGACAACGTCCAGAATCTCGATCTGGCCTGGGAAGTAGACCTGGAGACAGGGCCGAATAACCCGACTCCTCTGGTGCATGATGGCGTACTTTTTTTGTTGAGCACTCGAGACACGCTGTTGGCAATGGACGCCACTTCTGGCGCCTTGCTTTGGAGCTATACGCATGAATCTTCCAGTGCTGCCAGTGCCAGGATTGGTATTGCGCTGCATGGAAATAAGGTCATCATGCCCACCGCGGACCTGCACGTCGTGGCACTGGATAACAAGACTGGCAGCAAACTGTGGGACACAGCCATTTCCACCACCCAGTCAGGACCGCTTCCCTATGCCCTGCGGGGAGCGCCGGTAGTTGCCGAAGGCATGGTGTTGCAGGGAGTAACCGCGACCATGGTGCCGGGTGGGGGATTTATCGTCGGACTCAATCTGGAGACTGGCGTGGAAACCTGGCGCTTCAATACGGTCGCCCATCCAGGCGAACCCGGCAGTGAAACCTGGAACGATATTCCTCTTGAGCAGCGCAGTGGCGGCTCTGTGTGGGTTCCGGGCAGCTACTCTCCAGAGCTCGGCCTGGTCTATTACGGCTTGGCGCCAACCTACAATACGGCGCCGCTGTTGCGTGCAGTGAATATTCCAGGCGTTAACAACGATGCGCTCTATACGAATTCTACCGTCGCCCTGCGACCGGCCACCGGTGAACTGGTGTGGTACTACCAGCATGTGGCGAATGATCAATGGGACCTGGATTGGGTTTACGAACGGCATATTATCGACCTGGCCGTCGCGGGAGAGATGAGAAAAGTAATTCTCACTGCGGGAAAAATGGCGCTGTATGACGCACTCGATGCGGCCACCGGAGACTACCTGTTCTCAATGGACATGGGGCTGCAGAATATAATCACGGCAATCGACCCGGTTACAGGGGCGAAGACCATTTCTGAGAATGCGATTCCGAATGCAGAACAATCCCAATTACTCTGCCCGTTCGCGAATGGCGGCAGAAACTGGCAATCCGCTTCCTATAATCCGGAAAGCAAACTGCTGTTTTTGCCGATTGCAGAAATCTGCATGAACGGTGGACCTACCGGACGTGGCGGTATCATGAGCACCGGTGTGGGTATGCAACCGGCACCGAGTCCGCTGGCAGGCAGTGATGGCAGATTCGGCCGCTGGCAGGCGGTCAATGTTCAGACGCGCGAATTGGTGTGGGACCATCGCGAAGTCGTGCCGCCCACCAGCGCGGCATTGGCAACGGCCGGGGGGCTGGTGTTTATTGGTTCATTGGATGAGACATTCAAGGCGCTCGATGACCGGAGCGGCGCAGTGCTGTGGGAGACCGATCTTGGCGACATCCCAACCTCCTTTCCAATTACCTACAGCGTCAATGACCGGCAATATATTGCCGTGGCTATAGGTACACCGACAATTCACGCCAACATCTGGATAGGCACAGTGAATGGATTTCTGGGAGGAGGCGACAATGCGGCTTCCCAACTACAGAGAAACGGTCCAGCCTTAAAAGTGTTCGCACTGGATTAGCCGCGATTCTTCTTCAGTAAAAGATTTTTCTTCACTAAAAAAGGCGAACTGGCCAGGCCGGTTCGCCTTCTTCGTTTCTGAGGTCCTTTCTGGTTAGCGGGGAACGTATTGCGGTCGCAGCAGATGATCAGGGTTAGCATCGGAGCGTGGCACCAGTTTCTGGGGTCGGCCCGCCTGGTTGTCGGTGCCATAGAGGTTGCCATCCTCATCAATGGACAAGGAATGCATCTCGATCCAGAAATCTGGCCCCTCGGTAGGTAAGGGCCAGGTGTATTCGCGAGAACCATCGAGATTGAACTGCACGATCTTCGGGGGATTGAGATCGGTTACCCAGGCGCTTTGCTCGCTCACGGTTATATCCAGTGGCATGCCCAGATCACCCCAAGTGGTGACATACTCGTAGTGTGGATAGGCATCAGAACTGGAGTTTGCGGTCTGGCGAAACACCTTGATGTTGCGGTGATCCCTGTCCAGTGCGTAGAGATGGTCATCCGGGCCCATCGCCAGACTATGGACGCTGGCAAATTGATGGGCGGCATCGCCGGCTTCACCGAACTCAGAGCGGTAAGATCCATCGGCATTGCGTACTACTATACGTTTGTTATCCCCCAGGCCATCGGCGATCAGAAATGTTCCATCCGGCAGAAAGGCGACATCCTGTGGTAAATGGTAGTGTGTCTCGTCCCGACCACTAATATTTTTCTCGCCGAGAGTCATCAGTAGTCTCTCTCCGTCATTGGAGAATACATAGATGATGTGTCCGGTTTCATCGACTACCCAGACGCGTTTCTCCGGGTCATAAGGATTCTGCCGAATGCGGTGCGGTCCAGGCCCATCAGTTCCCATGAACAGGTGATCCCATTGATCCCATACTTCCAGAACATTGCCATCGCTGTCGATCACATAGATGCAATTGCGCCATACCCGACCGCGGCCACGCAGCACATTCCAGCCCAGAGAGCCGGCGAAGTTTGTATATTCGGGGGGAAGAGGCTCGGGCAACTCGGTTTCGCCGCGTTGCAGGACAAAGATGCGGTCTTGCGATTCCACCTGCACACCTGAATTGCCTCCCCAGGTGAATCCTTCCCCGGCAAAGGGTTGCATCCAGGACTGGGTGATAAATTCATAGGGGCTGGGTCCGATTACACCGGTATCCTGTGCAAATACCGGGTTGGTAATAAGACCAGCACACAGCACGGCGGCGCTTGATTTCAATCTGCACAACATAAGTACTCTTCCTGTTTAACTACTGGTTCGGCAGGGCAATCCTGCACATCCTCTGCGCTTATTGCAACTAAGAACCCGCTTCTATGCAAAGTACTCCTACTGGGGCAAGGGCATTTCATCACTTTCTTGCAAACGAGCGCGTTGAAAAGCGGGAACCGGGTTGGGTGTTCTGACCTGTTCCAGCCAGAATACCCCATCGAAGGGTGCGCTATTGCCGCGCGTGCCGATAAAATCCATGTCGCCGTCTCCATCCACATCACGGGCGATAAACTTGTCAAACATGCCGCGTTTGCGCCGCGAGATATCATGTCGCACCCAGTTAGCACTGGCCTGACCGGGATTCTCGAACCAACCCAGGCGGCCCAGGGCATCGTTGTAGTCTACTTCTCCATCACCGGTACGAGGACCGCGGCTATAACTGCCAGCCAGCACATCGATATCTCCGTCTCCGTCGATATCAGCGATCTCGAATCCAGTCATACTGTCCGGGCGAAATGAGCCAATGATATTGGCATTCCAGGCATCGTCTATTCTGGCGGGCTGTTCAATCCAGGCCAGGTTCGGCCCTGCCGCGCCGATGATGTCCAACCTGCCGTCGCCGTTCAGATCAACATACTCCAGGTTAAATCCGGCGAGCCGCGCTCCATTTATTCCTATGGCATGTTCAATAAAGCCAAGAGAGCCATTGCCGGGATTCTCGAAGAAAACCAGCCGCTCCTCACCCCGGGTGCCAACTACGATATCCAGGTCGCCATCACTATCAAGATCTACTGGCTCGGCATTCTGTGGGATGCTGTAGTGCCCCAGCTCTATGCGTTGCCAGGCTTCTGGCGAGAGCGGATCTCCCCGCAGCTGATAGAGCTCCACCGCGGTTGAGCGCGCGTAATCAGGTGGGCCCGGGCTCTGTGCTCCCTTGTTGGGTGCGGTAATTTCGTCGATGCCATCGCCATTGAAATCGCCGGCGAAGACGCGAATATAAGATCCGCGCCCCTGGGTCATCGGCAAGATTAATCTTGGCCAGGGTTCTTCCCGTGCGTTTGCGCCCGGATTCTGCAGATAGATCAAGTGGGATAATTCGGCTGCCACCACCACATCCGGGTAGCCATCGCGATTCAGATCAGTTATTACCGCATCTTCTGGAGCAGGCGCATCGGTTGCTTCGGCAATGGTGATGTTGACCCAGTTGTCCGGGTCAGCCGTACCGAAGGCGATACGCACATGACCAGCCGGTGGAGGAATGAATCCGGGGTTGTATTCCGCCGAGTCGTATTCCGCGTCCGACTCATGTACCGATACGATGTCTTCAAAACCATCCCGGTCCAGATCAGCCATTACCAGCCCGTCACTGCCACTGAAGGGGACGCCCGCAAGTGTCGGGTCATCGATGAGGTGTTCTTTCCAGCTTATGAATGCGCCATCGCGAGCTTGAGCGCGTGTCAATGCATCACCCACCAGAGACTGAGAAACAGCCGGGTTGGGTGAGAGTAAACTCAGTAGTGCGAGCAGGCAGTATTTCTTGTTCATCTTGGTCTCTGTGGGGTCAGGGGCGAGCCTAATACTAACAGGCCAGAGCTTGGGCCTGAAGCCGCGTCAGATCGACGCTGCTGCTTTCCAGCGGTATGCTGGGGGCGCTGGTCGACATGCAGGCGGCAAGAAGATAGCATTCGATTTCCCGAAGAAGGATGCATTATGAAATATCTATTACTCACTGTTTTGCTGTTAGTCTCGCTGGGCTTAAATGCGCAATCTCAACTGCCGCGGACGGACAGCCTGGATGCTGGATGGAATGCTATCGCCACGGATGGGGTTTGTTCAATGGGAACTCCCTTTCAGTTCTATGCCAAGCCATCGAATCAGAGCAATGCTGTATTGGTATTTTTTAATGGGGGCGGCGCCTGTTGGTTTGGTGAAGCCTGTGATCTATCCAGCCAGCCGAATATTCACTCACCCTTTGCTGATATGGATCAGAACAATCCTGCCTTGTCTCGGGGTATTTTCGATTTTGAGAACAATGAGAATCCGTTCGCCGACTACTCCGTAGTATTTCTGCCCTACTGCACGGGAGATGTGCACATTGGTGCCGGGGATACCCAATACACCTATACCAATCAGCAGGGGGAAGAAGTCACCCTGACCACCCATCATCACGGCAAAGCCAATAGCACGACCGTGCTAGATTGGATTTACGAGAATTATCCAGCACCTGACCAGGTTGTCCTGGCAGGAAGCAGTGCAGGGGCGATTGGTGCCTCATTTTATGCCGGGTTGGTTGCCGAGCACTATGCGCCGACATCGGTAATCCTGATTGCCGATGCGGCGGGAGGCTATGGCTCACCCTTTCTTTCCAATACTCACAAGGCCTGGAATACCGAAGCCGTACTGCCAGATTGGCAGGAGTACGAAGGTGAGACAAACACTTCGATAACGTTCGAGGATTTTTATATAGCGAGCGTTAATCACAATCCGAATCTAACCATTGCACAATACAACGCTGCCGAAGACGCTGTGCAGATCAGGTTCACGCAAATTATTGGAGATCCACCGGGCAGCTTCAGTCTCCCGCAACGATTACTGAATAATTACGTGGAGATAGAGAGTGCGGTTGCAGAGTTCCATAGCTACACTGCTGGCGGAAATGTACATATGATCTTGCAAGCGCCGATATTCTACGAATACGCGGTGGAGGGAGTCCGCTTTGTTGACTGGGTGACTGATCTGGTAAACAACCGATCGGTTCCAGACATAAGCTGCGTTAATGAAGCACGCGGTTGCACGATGGCACCAGGTCAAGAATGAAGCGTGTTACAGGTAAAGAGAATCAAGCCGTGATTGGTCAAAACAGTGAGTGACGAAGCCAATAAATTAGTGACGCGTGTGCAACACGAGATGGCAAAGGTATTGTCAGGTCTCGTGATGTCTGGCCTGGAGGAAGCCGTGCAGGCACTGAATAACGTGGTCAGTACCTCGGCCGATGGTCAGCTTCTGCACAAGGAGAAGCAAGCAGTTGTACGGCGCTTCTCGGCACTCGCTGCTGATAATTTCAACACCCTGATGGGAACCACTGAGAAGAAATCCGAAGTGATCGGTTATGGCAGCATGAGCCTGCTGGGAGAAGAGGACCTGGAAGCCTTGATTGCGATGGAGGGTATGATTGCCCATTCCCGCAATACCGATATACAGGAATACCTGAGTTTCTCAACGCGGCTGGATACCTTGTTCTACGGAACTCGCATCGATGAATCCAACAATCCGATGGATCCAGAGCAGATTGGAGATGCGTTCAAGAGCGCCGTGCGACCTGTTGGGCTTAAAGCAACGGCGCTTCTCATCGCCTATCGTTACTTCAATTCCAAAGTCTTCCACCAGCTTGAATCGGTGCTCGAAAAAGCCAATACGATTTTGATCGAGGGCGGCATTCTGCCCAAGCTGGATATTGCCGCGCGCAACAAGAAAATTCAGAAGAACAAGCGCAGCAAACCCCGGGAGAGAACCGATCCGGTCGATCGCGCGTTTGATATCTCCAGCTCAACCAGTTCCCGACAGATGGGCAGTGCGCAGGAGATGTTCTCGGTGATGCAGAATTTAATGCACGGTATGGCAGCGCAGGGCAATGCCCTGCCATTAAGTCCTGCGGCGGGCGTGCCTCAACAAATCCCGGTTCCACAAGGGGCATCGCCAGCACCGGAGCTGGCTTCCGGATTTTCCTCGATTCCAGTGGTGGGTCAAGAGATGAGCGGCGCAACAGGGAGTCCTTTTGCTTTGCAGCCCGGCATGATGGTTGGCAACCAGAAGGTTGAGTTGGTGGCAACCGACCAGCTCACAACACTGCTTTCCCAGCTGCAGATGAAAATCAATTCCATACCGCCCACGCCAGGAAAAGGCGGTAGTAGTGCAGCGATAGATCTCAATAAATCCTTAGGCGAGCTTCTACAGCAGGAAGGGGACGAGAATACCCTGCGCGCTATCGATGGTGTTTCCTCCGATGTGATAAACCTGATCACCTTGCTGTACGAGGCGATCTGGCAGGACGAAACTGTGCAGATTCCCATCAAGGATCTGATTGGCAGAACGCAGATTACCGCCCTGAAGATTGCCCTGGATGATCCGGAGTTTTTTAACGACAATGATCATCCGGGCCGGCTTTTAATCAACGAATTAGCTACCGCGGGAATCAGCTGGACAGATTTTGACAAGCTTGAACAGGACCCGATGTACAACAAGATGCGCGACACCGTTGAATCCCTGGTAAGCAACTATGCTGGTGGCATTGATTACATAATTTCACTGCTCGCCAACTTCAAGGCCTTCAAGCGTAATCTGCAACTGGAAAGCCAGAATGCCGAAGAACGCCTCAAAGATGCAGATGAAAGGAGCGAGCGACTGGATGAAATCAATCTCTACGCAAAACAGAAAATTACCGAGCGAATACTGGATGTGGAAACGCCCATTTTTGTCAGGACGTTTCTGGACACCCATTTCCACAAGTTTCTGATCAAGCTGTTCTTGAAGGAAGGACCCGGCGGGCCAAGCTGGAAGCCAGTGATGAATACCATCGATGTGCTGTTATGGACGGTGCAACCGGATAAAGATGCGCGCGATCTGCTGCGCTTCGACAAGTTAAGACCGAGGCTGATACAAAATTTGAGCAAGGCTCTACAAGTCACAGGAATAGATGCTGCTGAAGTGGATGCTGCATTGGATGAACTGAAACAGATTCAGGATGAATGTTTCAAGAATGCTGTTGCAGTGAAGAAAGCCGAGGCAGAAGAACTGGCCAATCGTCGCGATGACGACGCCCCTGAGGACTTGGCGACTGCTGAAGAAGTTGTTCCCACTGGGGAAGCATTGGAGGCCGAGGAATCTTCCGGTACTGATGAAATGGAATCCACGCCTGAGCAGGCAGAAACCGCAGAGGCAGAGCCTGCTGCATCGGCTACAGCTCAACAACCCAAGGCCGGTGCAGATGCCGATGCCGCTGCTGATGTCGATGTCGATGAACCGATGGACATAATGGCGTTGTTGGAAGCGGCCAGTAAGCGTGACGATCTACCGCTGGATGATGAGCATTTACAACAAGTAAACAAACTGCCAATTGGCGTCTGGATGGAATTTAGTGGCGATGCCGAGCAGAGTATTCGATGTACTTTCGCCGCCAAAATAACCACTATCGACAAATATGTCTTCGTAAATTCTGACGGGGTGAAGGTCGTAGAGAAATCCAGAATGGGATTGGCCAGGGAATTGAAAGCCGGTTCGGTCAAGATCATCAGCGAGTCACCACTGGTCGATCGTGCCATGGAGTCGGTGATAGGCAAGCTCCGCGACGCTGCCCCGACGGCACCAGAGGGAAAGGCAGATGACCAGGAAGAAGCGGGTCTCAGCCTCGCTCCCCAGTAATGTCAAGGCAAACTATCTATGTGCGGCGCTCTGGAGAGATTCTTTCTAGCATGAATAAGGCCGCCGTAAAAATCCTTGCAGTAGGGTTGCTTGCCTGTAGCGCGCTAAATGTTAACGCTGCTGATGGTAACGGACTGTCACTCACTGCGCTGGATCATTACGTCAATGCACCAGATCCGCACTATCGCTACAGTGTGATCGAAACTGTGATGGGAGAGGGGTACAAGACTTTTATTCTCGAGATGACTTCACAGCAATGGCTAACAGAACGGGAAGTCAATTTGCCGATCTGGGAACACTACATGGTGGTAGTTGCTCCGGATGAGATAGTGAGTGACATTGGATTTCTGACCATCACCGGGGGTAGTAAGTCGAGATCGGCGCCGAAAAGCGCTCAGCCAACCGATGTAAAGCGGGCATTGGAGACCGGTACTGTGGTCAGTACCCTGTACATGGTGCCCAATCAGCCGCTGGTGTTCGCAAATGATAGCGGGCGCCAGCGTACCGAAGACTCCATCATCGCTTATACCTGGGATAAATTTTTCAGAACCGGTGACGACCAATGGCCACTGCGCTTACCAATGACGAAAGCCGCCGTGCGCGCGATGGATACCGTCACAGATCTGCTGGCCAGCGCAGCAGGCGGTAGCATCGAAGTGGATCAGTTCGTCGTGGCGGGTGGCTCAAAACGCGGCTGGACAACCTGGACCACTGCCATTGTCGACGAGCGCGTGGTGGCGATCATGCCAATTGTTATCGATCTATTAAATGTTGGTGAATCCTTCAAGCATCATTTCTCAGTCTATGGATCCTATTCGCTGGCGGTGATCGATTATGTTACCAGCCGCAATATTAACTGGATCGGCACACCCCAGTGGGATGACCTGATGGATCTGGTGGAGCCCTATGAGTATCGGGATCGACTGGAACTGCCAAAGTACTTGTTGAACTCAACCGGGGATGAATTCTTCCTGCCGGATTCCTGGCAGTTTTACTGGGATGATCTGGTCGGTGAGAAGCATGTTCGTTATGTGCCAAATTCAAATCATGGCATGGATGGAACCGATGTCATGGCGAGTATTGACTCCTGGTATCACGCAATCGTACACAACGTGAAGATGCCCAGGTATTCCTGGGGTGTCGATGCTGATGGCACAATATCGGTTCTCTCCCTGGATCAACCGTCGCAGGTCCTTTTGTGGCAGGCGCACAATCCTGAGAGTCGAAACTTTACGCAGGCGGTTATCGGCAGAGCTTACTCAAGCACACCATTGGACGAAGTAGAGCCGGGTGTATACCAGATTAAACTCGACCCTCCAGCCAGAGGCTATACTGCTTACTACATAGAAATGCATTATCCCAGTGGCACCAGTGATCCGTTCAAGTTCAGTACGGGTGTTAAGGTAGTGCCGGATGTCACAGAATACGAATGGAGAATGACTCCTGACAGTTCACGTAGATAGCGATTCAGAACTGCAGGATGGGAGCGGTTTTTACTTCCGCCAGGGTATTATTCAATTCCCAATTGGCTGTACTAATATCTATAAATATCAATAAGATAAAATGAATAGACATTAATTCGTCACTTCAAACATGCTTCGCAAGTCATTCTAAAGCCTGTTAAAAACGCCAGATTTTCCTCTTTCCGCACCGACCTCATTAATCTTGGTTTCCTGTGACAGGGTTAACCTTTTTTCGGCAATAACTCCACTTAAGTGTGATTCAGTTACTCTCGCCGTCTGATAGTCCTGTCTAATAATGAGTGACGGATGCAATTTAATGTATTCGTGTCGAATCAGGAGGATTGTTATGACAACCAGTTGCAGAGTCATTTCATTAATTTCCTTACTTGCACTTCTCACCGTTTCTCAAGTTGGTATTGCGGGGCGTTCCACGCTTGAGAATGGTTACCTGTATATTCCCCGAATCGATGTCGACGGCTTCGGTGCCATGGAGCTTACGTTTCGAATTGTCTTCGATGATGAATATTTACTTCTGCTGGAAGAGGCTGTGGCTACGTCAACAGCGATCGCGAACTCCGGAGTCTTCGACCCACTATTGAAAACTATTGAGGTCGATGAGGTCGAGCTCGAAACTGGTGAGCGTTTCGCAGTGCAATTAAGCCTTCTGTCGCAGGATGGGCAGGCGATATTCACTATTACCGATGCCGTCAATTTGAACGCGCCTGCCGCTACTGACCCAGACCCTGACCCCGAAGCCTGGCAGCGTTCAGCCGCGCAGACAGCAATCTACACTCAACAATGCAGTGGCTGCCACGGCATCGATGGCGCAGGATCCAGTTCGGGCCCGTCCCTGATAGCTTGTGCAAATTGTGCCACCAGTTCAGCACTGAGTAATCTTATTCGCGACACTATGCCATTGGGTCTGCCGGGCGCGTGTGACAGCACCTGTGCTACTCAGCTTGCCGACTTCATCATCGGGAGCTTTAACGCCTCGAATCATCAACTGGTAGTCGATACGATTGGATTCATCGAGTTGCTTGGCAATGGAGAAACTCTGCGCAAGGCCTCGCGGCAACTGGTGAGTCGTTTGCCACAGATTGATGAATTTCGCATGGTCTCTGCAGGCGGCACTTACGGATTACGCCAGGCCATCGACGGAATGATGGAAGAAGATTCTTTCTTCCAACGCCTCACCGAAATTTTCAACGACTACCTGTTGACAGACAAATATCACTCAAGGAATGGTTCGGAAGCGGCGCTTAGATTGCTTAGCAATGATGATTTCCCAAATCGTCGCTGGTTCGATCCAGATTCAGATAATCGGCCAGAAAACTACGAGACCCTGCGTCGTCAGACAAACGATGCCGTGGCGCGAGAGCCATTGGAGCTCATCAATCACGTGGTTAGAAACAATCTGCCCTTCACTGAAATTGTTACGGCGGATTATATGCTGATGTCGCCGTTTTCTGCCCGCAGCTTCGGTGTCGAGAACATCGGTTTCGAAGACACACAGGATCCAGCGGAATATAAACCCGGACGTCTTGCAGATATTCCTCACGCAGGAATTCTCACGTCACCCATGTTTCTGAATCGCTATCCAACGACCTCGACGAATCGCAACAGGGGCAGAGCGAGTGTAGTATTCGATCTATTTCTCGATACGGACATTCTCGCGATCGAAGGCGTCCGTCCAGGCAATGCCGTAGATATTACGACGCCCATCCCGACGATAAATAATCCGCAGTGCGCGAAGTGCCATTCTGTCCTGGACCCTGTCGCATCGATCTTTCAAAACTGGGATTACAAGGGACGCTATCGTCCGGCGCGGCTAAACGACCATGGCTGGTATACCGACATGGAACCGCGCGGCTTTAATGGCCAGCCAATGCCGTTAGCGGGCAACGTGGATAGTTCATTGCAATGGCTGGGGCAGAAGATCGCCGCTGACCCCAAATTTCCCAGGGCTGTTACCCGCATTATGGTCAATGGGCTGACTGGCAAGGAACCCCTGCGAGCTCCGCTGCAAGAAAATGTCAGCCAGGCCGAAACCGATGCCTATGTCGCCGAACGGACACTGCTTAATGACATTCAGGCACGCTTCGTTGCAGACAACTACAATTTAAAGACACTGGTTCGAGAAATCATGATGAGCCCCTATTGGCGCGCAGCGGGAATAAACGGAAATGGAAACATCCAGGCGCATGCGCTAACCGGATCAAGTTATCTTTTTACTCCAGAGCAGCTCGATCGCAAGATTAAGTCCCTGCTTGGCTTCGACTGGCGACGCTCGCTGGATAGCTACTATAAAGACGTGAATAATTCCTGGGCTTCCATGCTCACTACCACCTATCACCAGATCTATGGTGGTATCGATTCAGACAGCGTCATTACCAGGCTGACTTCACCCAACGGGCTAATGGGCGCGATGCAATTACGTATGGCCAATGAACTGGCCTGTTACGCCGTGCCTCATGATTTCTGGTTACCCCCCACCCAGCGTCGCCTGTTTCTGTTTGTAGACCAGGAAACGAATCCTTACAACGAGGCGGGTGTTATCGATAGTGGCCAGATGACGCGTATACGTCAGAACATCCAGTATCTGCACGAGTATTTGCTCGGTGAAATTCTCGATTCCGCTTCCCCGGAATTGCAGGCAACTGAAGAGCTGTTTATGAGCGCGCTGAATCGGGGGCGACAGATTATCCTTGCCGGAGGTGGCCAGTGGTACGACGTGCGTCTGCCAGATTCCTGTGATCGCACGCGTGATTTTCAGGGCAACGACCTGCGTGAGCTGAACGGTGAAGATCAGCGCTTGCAGGAAGATCGGCAATACGTCGTCAGAGCCTGGATGGCGGTGGTGGCTTACCTGCTGGCTGACTACAAGTTTTTCTACGGCTAGTGAATTCAGTAATAGGGAGAACTCTCTATGTATAGGCGACAGTTTCTAAAATATCTCGGAAGCAGCGGACTAAGTCTGGCGGCTCCCTTCGCTCTCGCGCAGACAGCGGCACCATCCCGATTCTGGGTTCTGGTCAATGCCGGTGGCGGGTGGGACCCAACCTATTTTATTGATCCCAAGGGGGATCGTCCAAGACTCGATGGCCGTGGCCCGGTAAACAACTATTCGGTAAACGCGATTACCAGTGCAGGCAATATTCGTTTTCCCGCTTCCTACCCGCCGACCATTGATCCGCCAGACGCTAATTCGCCCGGGCATTTCGCCAATTTCTTTCCGCGACATGCCAATAGATTGCTGGTTATCAATGGTATCGATACTCAAACCAATAATCACGACGCAGGCTCCCGATTTGTCTGGAGCGGGAAGATAGAGCAGGGGTATCCGAGTTTTGGAGCGCTGGCAGCGGCCGCCGCCGCGCCCAGTGAACCGCTGGCCTACATCAGCAATGGCGGCTACGACATTACCGCTTCACTGGTCGCTCCAGCCAGAATCGGCGAAGGCGAAGTTTTTCAGAAGCTCGCGTTTCCCAATGCCAGCCGCCCCTGGGAAGATGAAGAACATCGCTCGCCCTATTTCCACGACGCCATATACAGTGAAATCGAACTGGCGCGAGTGGCTCGCATTAACCGGCTCCGAGCCTCCGCTCGTCTACCGCTGCAGCGACAGCAGATTAGCGAGCTGCACATGGCGCGCTCCAGCGACAAAAATCTGAGCCGCCTGGTTCAGCTGTTGCCCGAACGCGTATCCAGTGGGCTGGAAGGTCAGGCCGAAGTGGCGGTGGCGGCATTTGCCAGCGGTATTGCCGTTAGTGCGAACATGCACATTGGTGGTTTCGACACACACGGCAACCACGATCAGAATCATAGTTCGCGACTCACCCAGTTACTGGCAGGAGTTGATCATCTATGGTCACAAATCGAAGGGCGAAACCTGCAGGACCAGGTAACAGTGATTGTCGGCTCAGATTTTGGCAGAACGCCGTTCTACAATGATGGACGCGGCAAGGACCACTGGAATGTAACTTCCCTGATGGCAATGGGAGCAGGAGTGCGGGGAAACCGGGTAGTCGGTGGCACTGATGATCACGCGGAAGCACTGAAAATTAATCCCCAGACCCTCCTGTTCGACCCGGCTGGCATAACCTTGACGCCGCAACATGTGCATCTGGCGTTGAGATCAATGGCGGGCATTGGCGCTGATCTGACTGGAAGATTCAGGATCAACGAAACCGCGATCGATTTATTCAGCTAGCCGGATTGCTGCAAGCTAGTCGGCATAGGCCGGGTTGTTTTCGATCAGGCTCAATAGCTCGGAGGGGCTCATATAGGCGCCGCCGCCACCGAAGGTTGTAGCCGCGGCTTCGGGATTCGGTGCGAAACGCTGTCTCACAAACAGGGCGTGGTCATAGCGCTGCCAACCCAGTCCATAGTCGACTAAGCGGTAGTCGGTATTTCTTTCGAAATTGATTCGACATTCACTGAATTGGCAGAAGGCATCACCAAGGATGCCGAAGAACGACCTGTCGAGATAGTACACAGTGTGGGCAAGTTCATGACCAATTATTCCCACTTGCGCATTGAACGGTTGATTCTTGAGCAGCAACGCCTCTCGCGCACCGCGCAGTTCGCTATCGATGATGACCTGGTAGAGACGCCTGGAAGCAGATCGCCACATGCTGGCCCAATGTGGTCGTGACGATAAGGGGATATCTACATCGTCAACTATGAATCGAATGCGGACATCTCTGAGTTCCGGGTAATGGCTCAATGCCAGCAAGGTCTGCAGTTCGAAGCCTGCAGGTAATGATTTATGGCGCCCATACTCAAGCAATAAATAGTCGTAGCGCGCCTGTTCCTCCGCTTCGTTGTATTCCCGCACCACGTTAACGAAAGCCTGTGCCCCTGCCGTTAATTCTGGGAAGCCCCACAGGAATATAGCCAGAGCAGGTGCGAGCACGCAGTGTGCAGGAATTGTCTTCATGGATTTACTGTATAGGAAGAGTAATTTTCCGACAAGTCATCTTGGAACTCGATCCTACACAGCGCAGGCTGCATAGCTGAAAATCAGCCAAATCAACGCCCTGAAAATGTGCGGCCGGTCATATTTTCAAGCAGATTTACTGGGATAATTCTCCCGATTCTTTATGGTAGTAAGTTAAAGGCCACATTTGACGAGATCTGATGAGTAACGAACGCCGTAAATATCCCCGAATCGAGCTCGGCGGAGTAGTGAATATTCAGGTAGCCGGAATCGTGAGACATGGCACCCTGCTAAACCTGTCGCCGTCTGGTATTCACATCGAATGCAATCAAGAGCTCATCGAGCAGTTGCAAGAACTCAAATCCGCGGTCGGCCTGTATCCTGAATTCGAGTTGGACTTTACGCTGCGAGGCACAAAACAAAAAGCGGTGGAATCTGTTTGTAGTGTTTCCTATTGCAGAAGACTCAATCAGCAACTCTATCATCTGGGATTGAATTTCCTGGTTATTTCCGATGCGGATGAAAAGGAAGTAGAGGACTACATCAAACAGGCTGTAGCAGCCTGACCGCGCCTGCGACTAGGGTAGCAATCCTTACGCTGACTGGATTTCCATTCCATCCGATATCTATTATGATGTGCGCATGAAATCAGCCTCTACCTTCCTGCTATTCCTGCTATTCCTGCTCTTCTGTACCCCCCTTTCAGTTTCAGCGCAAGAACAAACATTCCAGGAGTGGTTGGCAGAGTTGCGTGCCGAAGCGAGCGCGCGCGGAATCAGTGATGCAACCCTGCTCGCGCTTGATGAGCTGGAAGCTCCGCTGGAACGCGTACTGGAACTCGACAATAGCCAACCGGAATTTGTGCAAACCTTTTCTCGCTACCTCAGTCTGCGGATTACGCCGTTGCAGATCAGTCGCGGACAAGACCTCCTGCAACAGCATGGGGTGCTGCTGGAGGAAGTGCGGCGCCGTTATGGGGTGCAACCGCATTACCTGGTGTCTTTCTGGGCAGTTGAGAGTAATTACGGCCGCGCAACCGGTGGCTTTTCTGTGTTACAGGCACTGGCGACACTGGCTTTTGATCCAAGACGCGCCGATTTCTTTCGGCGTGAACTCTTGACCGCACTACAAATTATTGATGAAGGGCATATTGCCCCAGCCAACATGAGTGGTTCCTGGGCCGGAGCCATGGGTCAGCTACAGTTTCTGCCTTCGGTGTTTTACAGCTATGGCGTGGATGGTGACAATGACGGGAGGATAGATATCTGGAACAGTCTGCCCGATATCTTCCACTCAGCTGCCAACTTCCTGTCCCAGTCCGGATGGCGAGATGATGAACGCTGGGGCAGGGAAGTGGTACTACCCAGCGGCTTCGACTACGGCCAGACTGGAACCCGCATCCGCAAACCACTGCAGGAATGGCGTGAAATTGGAATTACCCAGCTCAATGGAGCGCCTATTCCAGTTGCCGATATGCAAGCATCACTGGTGCTACCGGCTGGAGCTGCTGGCCCTGCGTTTCTGGCCTATGACAATTTCAGAACTACGATGGCTTACAATCCCTCTACTTTTTACGCATTGACTGTAGGTCATCTTGCCGACCGCTACACGGGTGGGCCACCAATTCAGCGCATGCCTGTAAATGAGCAGGCAATGAGCGTGGCGGATGTCACAGAATTGCAGGAATTGTTGAATGCAGCCGGATTCGATTCCGGCGCGCCCGACGGTAGGGTGGGGAGTCAAACTCGGGGTGCGATCCGTGCCTATCAGCAGAGTCTGAATTTGCCGATGGATGGTTACGCCTCCGGGCAGCTGCTGGAATCCCTGCGGAACAAGTGAATGAAGCCTTCCGCTCAGAGAGAGTATTAGCTATCGTTAATAGTGAGGGGAGTCCTCCGCCCCGGCATTGAATTGCACCCCCCAGCTGGTTTATGCTGCGACCCCGTTCACCAGGGGATCGGCGGCGCCGCACAGCGTTGTTCACTCAGATCATGACTACCGACACTCTATCCCAAGCCTCAGACCTTGCCCTGCAACGCTATCGTCGCATGGCACTGATTACTCTGGCTGCTGTTTACTTTCTGATTCTGGTCGGTGCGACGGTGCGGGCTTCGGGAGCCGGCATGGGCTGCCCTGACTGGCCGACCTGTTTCGGTCAGTGGATTCCACCTACCAGCGAGGCGCAATTACCAGGTAACTATCAACAGGTCTACGCGGACCTGGGATACGCCGACACTCGCTTCAACGTCGTAAAGACCTGGACCGAGTACACCAATCGACTCGTGGGTGTCAGCATCGGCATTCTTGTTTTTGTTACCGTGCTGCTGGCATGGCCATTGCGGGGTTACGACAACACAATCCTGAAAGCCTCGGCGGCGGCGTTCCTGATGGTGGGTTTCCAGGGATGGCTTGGCGCTCGGGTGGTGGCCTCCAATCTGCAGCCGGGAATGATTACTCTGCATATGCTGATGGCGTTGGCCATTGTTGCTACCTTGCTATTTGCCCTGGCACAGTCACGGCGTGGCATCATGGTGGCGCAACCCGTGACCAACATCGATAAGCGCTTCGAGAAATGGCTTTACATTGTGCTCGGCCTGACGGTGTTTCAGGTGGCCATGGGCACCCAGGTAAGGGAGATGACCGACCTGATTCGTCAGACCCAGGGAGAGGATTTGCGTTCCAGCTGGATCGAATATATGCCCTGGTTTTTCTATGTGCACCGCAGCTTCTCGGCCGTGGTCCTGTTTGCAAACCTGTGGCTGGCGTGGCTTCTGGTTGCTTCCCTGGGTTGGCAGCACACCCTAACCCGACTGACCCTGGCCATGCTGGTAGTCATTGGAATGGCAGTGCTGTCGGGTGCGACGCTCGGGCACTTGGGCATGCCGGCGTTGGTCCAGCCCACGCACCTGCTCGCCGCATCCCTGCTGTTCGGCTTGCAGTTCCTGATCTGGATGAGCTTTCGCCACTGCCGCGACTGCTCATCGGCAGAATCAGTCGGGTCGGCAGCGCGGGACTAGGGACTCAGCGGATCCGGTCTGAGCTGAAAATGTACCACCAGCGGTTTGCTACCCTGGCCACCTTCCTTTAACCAGGGTGTGCGATCACCACTGGGGACCCAGAGTCCCCGTCCTTGCCAGCCAACAGCGGGATCATCGATACGCCCTTCCAGGCCCTTGGTATAAAAACCCAACGGGTAGGGAACCCTGAGGGTTTGAAACTCTCCGTCAACGAAGGCGTGCACGCCATCGAACAGATTACCGGTGACGATCGGAATGTCTTCTCCCAGACCCAGGCTATTATGCTGGTCGACCCAGGTGTAATAGCTGGATTCCACACTGTCTTCCGGAAGTTGCTGAAAACCAGGGCCAGGCAGGCGATGAAACGTCCATCCTTCGGGGCAATGGTCACCCATTGCCGTGGGCCCATTGAGTGGCCCCTGGCATTTACGGCGATCAAACTCTCCCAGGTGCCCACTGCTGAGTGACACCCACACCACCCCATTCTTGTCGATATCTGCACCGCGGGATCCGAAACCGGGCAGGGGCACGTTGAATTTCTCGCCGAGTCCGGTCGCCGGATCAAAGCGTACCAGGGCCCCCGGATAACCGAAGGCATTGGAGCCCCACACCGAGCCATCGGCAGGGTTCGGCATTACCGCATAGAAACCCGCGTTGACTCGCGTGTCTGAAGCAGGATCCCTATCTTCTCCGGGTTCAACCCAGGCATCGACCCTGCCATTTCCATTGGTATCCAGGATCAGCGGTGACCAGCCCTGGGCCGCGGCGGCATCTCCCGTTCTGAGGAATTCATTGGTATCCAGCCAGCCGACCACCGCACCGCCACCGCTGGTCCACAGGGTGTTGTTGTCATCATAGGCAAACTGCAGATGGTGGGTGCTGTAACAGGTATCGATAAAGGTGTACTCCTGTGTTGCCGGATCGTACATCGACAGTTGCCTGCTGGCGCGCTGGGTGGGAAATAACCGGGCAGAGGGATGATCGGAACCTTCCTTGCAGAAATCCGGATTTTCGGCATCGCGGATGCGGGCGGTGTACCAGACCCGCCCGTCCTGATCCAGCATTGGATTGTGGGCATTGGCCTTGCTGTCCCAGATCGCCTCGTCGCCCCAATAAGGAGACGGTGCGGTCGGAGGAGTCGCTACCGTGCTGGGAGTATCTGCGTCCCGAACCGGGGCATGGAAGACCCAGGAGGTATTGTTCACCGGATCGAGAACTGGAAACTCGTCGGTACTTAATTCCGGTGCGCCATACAGGGGTCCATAGCCGTTGACTGTAGGATCGCGTCGATCCGTGCCAGAAAGGTCATGCATGTAGGCTTTCGGATTCGACCAGTCACGCACGGTTACCACGACGTTGCGTTCGACACCTGCGGGTCGCTCCGGCCTGGCGAAGGGAAGCTCACCGTCGGCGATGCGTTGGGTCCAGTCACCCAGGTACTTGAATGGAATGTCATTGAGGCGCCCCGCTAACTGTGCATACATGCCGCCGCCAGCCTGACCCGACTGGACGCGGCGCATCCAGGCCTGTTCATGGGTCTCAAATTCACCCAGGTTTTCAGGCAGGGTGCGAGTGGCCAGTTGCCCGAGCTGATGACAGCCCACGCAGCCCATATTCTTCATCCAGGTCAAGTAAGCGTTCATGCCTCCTTCGATGTTAACCAGCTCAGCTTCCGTGGGCAGCCCCATCATCGAATACCAGTAAGCGGCAGGATAAACCTGAGCAGCAACCGCCTCGCTCGCGGCGACGATTGCCTGCAGTTCGACAGTTGCCCCGGGTGTGCTGGTGAGTCTCGGTGAATCTGCCAGACCATAACCCCGGGTCCACACCTGGTATTCGGCATCTGGAAGGTCAGGAATCAAGAATCTTCCGGCGTCGTCAGTGACCACAATGCGGGCGAAAAACGTATCGAATTCGCCAGTCTCGGCGATCACCCAGATTCCCGCCTCGACGCCAGCACTACTGGTGACTGTTCCAGTGATCGAATCACCTTGCACATCTGGCAGGGCGGCGACATCCACAGTTTCCGGTTCGCGAATTAGTTGCAGGGGCAGGGTTGTCAGTGCCAGCAGTATGGCAATTACTACTACAAAACCTACTTTCTGAACGGGTCGCATTGGTTCACTCCTTTCGCCATAGCCTGGGGCGAATTGAAATAACACAGCGTATTAAAAGGCAAGCACGCTCCACTTTAAACCTTTTTCTGGTTGCCGTGGATATTGCTTGAGAGAAAGATCAGCACTACTTTGTCGGGGCATTTCCGCAGGAGAGCTGCTATTATTTGCGTCCACTTTAGTCAGTATTATTCCCAGAAACAAGAAGTTAAATGCTCATCAAATCCATGAGAAGTTCACTTGTTGTGAGGACGCAGTGCCTTGTTAGTCTTTTTGTAATCGCACTCTTGATTTATCCTGCCACGCTACTCGCACAGTCCGATTCGCAGAGCGGCAGCGATGTCAGCACAGTGACTTATCCGGCAGCCTATTTTGCGCAATTCGCACCAGTGTCAGTAACCGATATGCTGGATCGGATTCCCGGTATCAACCTGGTACTGGATACTACCCAGGGGCAACTGAGGGATGACGGTGGAACGGATAGGGGACTCGGTGGAAGTTCTCAAATCCTTATCGATGGTAAACGCATCGCTGGAAAGGAGAACGAGGCCCGCAGCCAGCTCAGTCGCCTGGCAGCCGCTGAGGTCAATTACATCGAGATTGTACGTGGTACGTCCAGTTCCCTGGACGTGCAGAATACCGGGCAGTTGATCAATATTGTCCTGCATGAAGCACTGTCCCGGTCCAGCATTTCTGCGGAAGTTGGTGTGAGGCACTTCCAGGACGGTACACTCAAGCCGGAAGGATCATTCGCAATAACCGGTCAACAGGGAAACTTGAATTACCTGCTCAGTGCCAGTGCCAGACCCGGTTACCGAATAGAAGACACGTTCGAGCTCAGTCTTAATCCCGATCTGAGCTTTAATGAAATAGTGGAGCTTGAAAGAACCGTCGAGCAGACGAACTACGCGATCAATGCCAATCTAAGTTACGACCTTACTTCTCGCGACCGGATTGCATTCAATCTATTGTATGGAGAAAACGACCCACCGAGTTCGCTGTTACGCCGAATCACCGACTTCGGCTCAGAGGCGCCAAGTGTCTCTTTTGAACGTGAAGACAATCCGTCCACCGCTTATAATTGGGAAATCGGTGGAGATCTCGAGCACAGTTTCGAAAACGGAGCCAAGTTCAAATTCCTGTTCATAGTCAATGACAAGCAGGGAGACTCCACCAGGGAACGATTCGAATTTCAGTTGCCGGGCGCCCCAGAGTCAAAGAATCTATTTATCGCAACGAGCAGTCGTTACCAGGAGAAGATCGTCAGGTCCTCCTACACCTGGAATGTGGTACAGGATCAGGGTCTGGAGCTTGGGGTAGAACGAGCCCAGACAACCCAGGATTCGGCGCTGCACCTGGGACTGTCTCTGCCGGGAGAAGGTTCGCCTGCTTTCGGAGGGCTGGTACCGGTAAATTTACCCAATTCAATAGCAACCGTGGAAGAGATCCGCTACGAAGGGTTCGCCGTTCACAACTGGCGCATCAACCAGAGGATGTCACTGGAAAGTTCGCTGGTAGCGGAATACTCAGAGATAGAACAGAGCGGTGATGTCAACAAGCAGCGGGATTTTGATTTCCTGAAACCAAAATTTGACTATCGGTTCGATTTCAGCAACTCGTTGCAGCTACGCCTGTCCCTTGAGAAAAACGTCGCACAATTGAGCTTCGCCGATTTTTCCGCGAATGCAAATTTTCAGGACGAAGACCGTGACACGATCGCAGGGAATCCGGAACTCATACAGCAGGAAAGCTGGCGTTATGCCGCGAATCTGGACTACCGGCTCCCCAACGACGGTGGCGTGCTTAATACCCGTCTGTTCTACTACGATATAGACAATGTGATTGGTCGCATCGATATTTCCAGTTCATCGAGCCAGCTGGAATCGACTAACGGTAATGTGGGCGATGGATTCGTGTATGGCCTGAATCTGGACGCCAGCGTGCGCTTCGATTTCCTGGGATTCCCCCAGGCGTTTCTGACCGCCGGGTTATTAATCCAGGAGACTGAGATTGAGGATCCCATGATCGATGCAACCCGAAAGGTGATCCCCTATGATCGCGGTAGCTATAGCCTGGGATTCCGCCAGGATATACCCGGACAGAACCTGAACTACGGATTCAATTTTGCCGACCGCTTCGATGGCAATCGCCCAATATGGGATGTGGACAATGTGCTCTATTTTGGGTCATTCAGTAATCTCATGCTGTTTGTAGAGAAGACCGGGTTTGCTGGCCTGACCTACCGCCTGGAGGCGATTAATATCCTGGATCATGCCGTCAAGCGAGAACGCAGGCGTTTTGCCAGCTATGCGCGAGATGGCGTGCTCGATGAGATAGAAAGATTTAGCACCGTGGATGGGGTCAGGTTTACCTTTAAAATACGCGGAACGTTCTAATTCTTTCCGGAACATCAGAGACTCCTTGCTTATGGTAAAAAATGAGTTTGACATAATCGTCTACGGCGCGACCAGTTTCGTCGGCAAGATACTGTGCAACTACCTGGTCAATGAATACACAGAACCCAATCTCACCTGGGCGATGGCTGGCAGATCGGAAGCGAAGTTAGCAGAGCTGAAACATGCGCTCGGCGAAAAGGCGCAGGCGATTTCAGTCCTGGTGGCGGATTCGTTTGATGAAGCCTCGCTGCAAACGCTCTGCGATAGCGCTTCGGTGATAATTTCTACGGTAGGACCCTATGCGCTTTATGGAGAATTACTCGTCAAGCTCTGTGCGGCCTCGGGAACGGATTACTGCGATCTGACCGGCGAAGCCCAGTGGATTAAACGCATGATTTCCCGCTATGAAAGTGCGGCACAGGCAAGCGGCGCGAGAATCGTGCACAGTTGTGGTTTCGATTCGATTCCATCTGATCTCGGGGTGAGATACCTGCAAGACCATGCACAGCAGCAATTCGGAGACTATTGCGATCGTGTCAAGATGCGCGTGAAGGGAAGCAAGGGGGGAGCCTCCGGCGGTACCATCGCCAGCGGTGTAAATCTCTTCAAGGAAGCCGCTCGAGATCCAGTTCTGCGTAAAGAGCTGCAGGATCCCTATTCCATCTGTCCAGAAGGCCACGGATTTACCGCCCGGCAACACATTGTCAACGTCGAGTATGACGAGGACTTTAGCTCCTGGGCTGGTCCGTTCCTGATGGCGGCGATAAACAGCCGGATTGTGCTGCGCTCCAACGCCCTGCTGAATCCTCCCTACGCCAAGAATTTTTATTATGATGAGGGCACCCTTACGGGTGAAGGGCGTGCCGGCGAAAGACGTGCGAAGCGGCTGGCACGAATCTCCCGCCTGGGCATGCTGCTGCTGGCAGTAGCGCCGGTACGCTGGCTGCTCAGTCGCTTCGTGCTTCCCAAACCCGGAGAAGGGCCCAGCGCAGAACAACAGCTGCAAGGATTCTACGATCTGCGGTTTTTTGGCCGCACCGAGCAGGGCGATGAGATTCGTGCCAGGGTCACCGGCGACCGGGACCCGGGTTACGGATCCACGGCAAAGATGTTGGCGCAAGCTGGCATCAGCCTGTGCCGGGATGTAGATAAAGGAGCTGTAAAGGGGGGGTTCTGGACTCCAGCGACCACCTTCCCAGACAGATTAATCGAAAGGCTGCAGGCTCACGCCGGCATGACATTTACGTTGGAGTGATTCCAATACAAAGTCGCAAGACGAAAATCTGCCTGTTACAGATTAACAATTCGATACCAACACAGCTTCCAGCGTTATCCGACTGTGCTTGTCTGCCTCTTGCTTAAACTTGATCCTTGGCCAGGTTAACCTCCAAACAAGGTGATGTTAAATACTCTGGCTACAATCAATATCCCGCTAAATCCAATAAAAACCACCAGGCTCAGGTAAGAGAAATAGCGGGCAAATGTCGAAGGATAAAATGCCTTGTCCTCTTTCGGGATGATGGTGAGGCAAAAATACACATTGAAGAAGTAGATAACTGGCGCAACGAAGTAAGCCAAAGCGGAAGCGACCAGCACCAGATACACGGGTTGGGGTACGCCAATGATGATCCCAAGCGATGTGACCAGGGAGAAGATCATCGTGGCACGATAGATATTATATTCCGAATACCATGTACTTATATGTTCTTTGTCAATGTTATCCCTGTCTACTCCCTGCAGGTTCGCTGTGGCAGGGAAAATATTTCGACAACAGGCACCTACAATTCGGGGCCATCCATCGAAATAATTAAACGCCGTTGAAAAGGTTGCAGCGAATGCGCCAATCAAAAATATGATCATTAGACCATTGCCGACACTTTCGGTAAAAATTCTGGCGATGTCGCCGATTACATCTTGTCCCGATACACTGCTCGGATACATCCATATTGCAGCGAGGATCAGAAAAATACTAGCGATAATGAATGACACGACATGGCCAAGGCGAAAATCCCAGAGGCTGATTCTGAACCAGCGCTGACAGTATAGTTGCGTTTGCTCTGGAAGCTTGGAGGTGTCCACGGCCAGGTGTTTACTATTCGGAGCAAACGGATCGAATCGCTGCGCAAGGCCCATCTCTTCCAATGTGTGTCTGATTTTTCCCATTCCCACCTTCTTGGCCTTGCCCCATTCCGATGCCTGCAGGGAAACATCGATACCTGTCGGCAACAAGCCGAGAAAAGAGGCAATAATTAGCCATGATCCAGAGGGCATTTCGAAGGTTACGAAATATTGTGCGACAGAAAGTGGGGGAGGGTCGGCGAAGAAAACGTAAAGGGTTGTAACGAATAGAAACCCAGCCGTAATCTTGGCAACCCTCTCAACGATTTTGTAATTACCACGCAACAGGATGAAGACCGAAAAAGCGCCGAGTATAACAGCGAAGTACGCAATGGGTATCTCGAAGCCGAGTGACTCACTGAATAAATAGCTAAATAGAAAATAGAGCACCGCGGCAGCGGCGATCAATCGTCCTGCTTGACCTACTACGCATTGCAATAGCGTGGTAGCCAACACATACCACAGTGGCCACTTTTTCCACTGGGTGCCATAGGCTTCAATCAAGCTTTTGCCTGTAGCGCTGGTAAAACGGAAAGCCATCTCGAAGCCGTAGTATTTAAAAATATAGGCTACTGGAATACACCACAGCAGAGCGTAGGCAAAACGGCCTCCGGCAGTCGGGGCGGTGATGATGTGACTGGTGCCGATGCCGGTCATCATGAGAATAAGGCCGGGACCGAAATGCCCCATTATCTTCTTAAAGGACATGTCAGGCAATTCCAGAGAGGACAATGTCTCTTCCCCAGCCTGTAATTCCTGTGCCTCGGTGGAGGCACTAGTGATATTGTCAGTTGTTTCAGTCACTTATTTGCTCCTCAATGAATCGCCTATCTGAAATAGGCTCGAATCTTTATTAATTATTCTTCAGGTCAGGCCGAGTTTTTCTGCCAGTCCGATGCGTTGCAGTTTTCCGGTGGGGCCCTTCGGGATCTCTTCCAGGAAAACTATTTTTTTCGGCACCTTGAAATCGGCCAGGCGCGTCGCCGCATAATCACGCAAGTCGTTTGCATCGAGTACCGCACCCTCTTCAAGTACGACAGCGGCGGCGACATCCTCACCGAGCTTCTGATGCGGTATAGCAAAAGTAACTACCTGGGCGACACTCTCGTGATCGAGTAGTATTTCATCGACTTCCCGGGGAGAAATTTTTTCACCACCGCGGTTGATTATCTCTTTAAGACGGCCGGTTAGTGTCAAATAGCCCTCGCTATCAATATGGCCTTGATCTCCGGTGCGAAACCAGCCATTGGTAAATGCTGATGCATTGGCTTGATCATTATTAAGGTAGCCCGATGTCACATTCTCACCCTGGATCACAACCTCTCCAATATCCCCGCTTGCCATGTGCTCGCCTTCGGCGTTCATAATCGATACCTTCGGTCCGGCCGCTAAACCGACCGCCCCTGGCTTCTGTGAACCCCGTGGTAAGGGATTACATGCCATCTGGTGAGCAGCCTCGGTCATGCCGTAAGCCTCTATTACGGGCGCATCAAAGGTTGTCTCCAATTCCTGCATTACCTGCGGTGGTAAAGACGCAGATGAAGAGCGCAGCAGACGTAATCTGACGCTCTGGATGATATCTCGATTACGTTCTGCTCGTGACAATATAGCCTGGTGCATAGTTGGCACACCGGTATACCAGCTGGGTCTAACTTCCTCCAACCAATTGAAAAATTTTAAGGCATTGAACCCACCAGTGCAGCTCACACTGGCTCCTGCATGCAGCGAACCCAACACGGCGGCGATTAGTCCATGAATGTGAAACAGCGGCATAATATTGAGGCAACGATCCGCCGGCGTCAGGGCCAGCGAAGTAGCAACGTTGCGCGCCGATGCGCACACATTTTGTTGGCTCAAAGGCACCAGCTTAGGTCTCGATGTAGTGCCTGATGTGTGGAGTACCAAAGCGATGTCAGAGGATTGAGCTGGACCTGGAGTCAGGGAACTATTCGTGATTGATTCTCCGATCAATGCAAATTTTCCAGCCGGATCAGAATCTTCAACCTGTAAACTAACTACATTGATATCCAATTTAGCGGCGCTTGCTACCGCAGGTGAGTCAGTTCCTTCTGCAACAACCAACAGTTTGGGTTGTAAGTCTTTCAGGTAGAAGTCAAATTCTTCACCACGATAAGCCGGATTGAGAGGGGCGGTAGTTGCTGCAGCACCAATGCAGATAAATGCACTGGCCATCTCGGGACCGTTTGGAAGCACAATTGCAACAGGATCATTGCGACCGACTCCTAATTCATTCAAGCGAGATATGGTGTAATCGAGTTGGGCGCGCAAACCTTGATAAGTGAGCGGTTGTCGGCCAGGTGCTGCAATTGCGGTATCTTCCCCAGCACCGCTGCTAACTAAATCTCTCAAGGTGTTCATCTTGGTTTCTCAGTATAAAAGCAGCAGTGTGCTAAATCAGTGCGTAGTAAGTCAAGGCCGTGGTCAAATGAATCGAATGCAGTCAATCATCTGGCGTAGAGCGGATAGACTCCCAAGCTCGCCATTTGTTTACAGCAACCGATAATGACTCGAAGTGAAGCGAGCATTGAGCTAGACTTATTCCGCTCCCGATTAAGCCAAACTCAAAGATTCAAGGGGTAAAAGCGATGCGGATATGTATTTATGGCGCTGGTGCCATTGGCGGCTACCTCGGTGCAATGCTCTCCAGGACAGAAGTTGAAGTTTCCTTGATCGCCCGGGGTCCCCACCTGTTGGCCATGCAGCAACAGGGCTTGAGGCTGATCACAGAGGAAGGTGAAAGCGTTCATCATTTGAATTGCACGGATAAGCCTGAAAGTCTTCCACCGCAAGATTATGTAATCGTGACGCTGAAAGCACATTCTGTACCTGGAATTGTGCCGCAGATAGTATCGCTACTGGCGCCCGACGGCTCCGTAGTTACGGCAGTCAATGGCATTCCCTGGTGGTATTTTTATAAAGTAAATAGTCCCATGCAGGATAAACGCCTGCACACAGTAGACCCGGAAGATCAACAGTGGCAACAAATCGGGCCGGAGCGTGCAATCGGATGCGTGGTTTATCCTGCTTGTGACCTGGTGGAACCAGGTGTAATTCGGCATGTTGAAGGAAATCGCTTTACTTTGGGCGAACCCAGTGGCGAAAAGACAGAAAGAGTAAATACCTTGAGTCAAGCGTTCATTGAAGCGGGTCTCAAAGCACCGGTGCGACCAAGGATAAGGGACGATATATGGGTAAAGCTATGGGGTAATTTATGCTTTAATCCAATCAGTGCACTTACTCATTCTACTCTGGATATCATTGCTACTGATCCGGGGACAAGAGACATTGCGCGCGGCATGATGAAAGAAGCGCAGCTAATCGCTGAAAACCTGGGAGTGAGATTTTCAGTAGATATTGAAAAGCGTATCGATGGTGCAGCTAATGTGGGTGCGCATAAAACATCAATGTTGCAGGATCTTGAGCAAGGTCGTCCTATGGAAATCGATGCACTATTAACTGTGGTGCAAGAGATGGGTGAAATGACAAAAATAAAAACGCCTACCATTGATACTGTCCTGGCTCTTGTTATTCAACGGGCACGACAGGCAGGCTGTTATAACTAACGAGAAGAATATGAGCAAATGGATTAGATTCAGGCGTCAGGACTCACAAATAGTTGAGTTTGGAAAAGTTTCCGAAGGCGTTGAATTCGAAAATCAACAAGTCAATGTATGTACCGGAAGTTTATTTAATGGTGCAGAGCCAACAGATGAAGTATTGGATATTCAGGGCTTGGAGATATTGAATCCATGTTGGCCCGGGAAAATGATAGGTCTTTGGAAAAACGTGAGAGCAGCCGCCGAAAAACAGGGATTATCAATCCCTGATGAGCCTTTGTATTTTCTCAAATCCAGTAATTGTTTCTTGCCTCATCTTGGGGAGATTCGACGACCCGAATATTATGATGGCAGGATAATCTACGAAGGTGAACTCGGCGTAGTCATCGGTAAAGTTTGTAAAGATGTTTCCGAAGCGGATGCTGCGGATTTTATTTTCGGCTACACCTGTGTTAACGATGTTACGGCACTCTCTCTAATTGATAAAGATCCCACTTTTGCTCAATGGTGTCGAGCCAAAAGCATGGATACATTTGGCGCATTTGGTCCCAGCATAACTACTGATATAAATCCCGAACAGTTACAGGTACAGACCTACTACCAAGGCAAGCTGAGACAGGATTATGCAATTAGCGATCTAATTTTTTCTCCCTATCAAATAGTGAGTTTATTATCAAAGGATATGACCCTGTATCCTGGAGACCTGATCGCCTGCGGCACCGGTTCTGGTGTTTTGCCAATTAAACCCGGAAGTACTGTAGCAGTACATATAGACGGGTTGGATCCTCTCAGTAACACGATGGCTGTTGTCTGAAATGCAACTTTTTTAGGGGCGCATTACACTACAAATCCGCTACCCGGCTCTCCCACCGCGTTTATGCCACTTCTCCAATGGCACCTGCATGGCACACGGTGCAGTTGGCCAGATTAATCATCAAGTGGTGAGAAATCTCATTTTTCAACGCTGAAGCTGCTTTAAAAACTCTATAAATCAATAACTTACTAAGCTGGCATAGTTCGTGAATACTCTTGTTCAAGGTGAATGAGTTTAATCATGATTAATGTAGATTCGCCTGTAACCGGAAAGTTGGTGGCGGCGTCTTAATAGTGGCTAGCGTTCATTGCCTAAATTTTCGTTAAATAGATTTTTGCGCTTGGTTCAGGCCGCGGGTCAATTCCCATTGGCTCGCGGCTGAACCTTTTTTCGTGTGTAAGAGTGATCTTTAGCGCATAGTGGCCTTGGTCGCGGCATAAACCCTTTGATTAATTCGCAATCTCTGGAGACAGTAATGAAAGACCAGCCATCTGCAATAAACGAGAAAATTGGAAAATTCTGGCCCCAGGTACGAAAGCTGCTCGTTTTTCAGATCAAGCTTTATATCGATGCCTTTCGTGATATTTTCCTGAGTGTTCTGTCACTGGGCGCGTTCTTGATAGACCTGGTGCAGCGCAACGCTGGTGCGCAGAGCTACTTTGAAAGGGTGCTGCAGTTCGGGCGGCATACTGAGCGCTCGATCAATCTGTTTAACCAATTCGATTCAGACCAGCAGAGTGCTCGAAGTGTCGATAGGGTTCTGGATGAACTCGAAGATCGATTCCGCCGCTAATCCTTTTGAATTTCTGGAAGTGTTCCGGTATGTTCTGATTAGCATCGGGCTGTATCCAGGACGAATACCTTGTCAAATCCACTACTCTTATTCAGCGCTCAGATCGTAGCGATTCTGTCAGTCCTGCTGCTTGCCGCAGGTTACCTGAAAACCGATCCCCGTGCACCTAGCGCCAGAGTTTTTGCCTTAATGGCGTTAATGGTGGTGCTGTATTTGCTGAATGGCATGACCGCTGCCCACGTCGACCCGCAATTTCATATCGATCTGAGTCGCTGGGAGTTGGTCATCGAAGTCGGTACGAGTACGATCTGTGGTCTGTTTATGATTTATTGCTTCCTTATTTTTCAGGAGCAGCAGAAGTTTCCCTATACCCTGTCAGCAGCCTTCGCAATGCAAGTCCTGCTTGATGCAATTCTCTCTGTTCTAGCACTCGCCGACAAGCCGGTAACAACCACAGGCAGTACGGCGATTCTCAGCACCAGCCTGGACATTCTTCAGCTGATCTTTGTCGGGTTCGCCATGTATTGGACGCTGAAGGGTTGGCGTGCAGACCTGGTAGCCGATAGACGCCTATTACGATGGTTTATCATCGGCGTGCAGGGTGCATTGATCTTTGCGGTAGTTTTTGTAGAAAATTTCCTGGTTGAGGGTGGCTCGATTGAGAATGCTGTAGCCCAGGCGAGCATAGTCTATGTCATTGCCTTGCTTACCTTGAGCATGTTGCTGGCAGCATTGAGATTCGATTTTGTCTCCCTGAGCTACGTGATTCGCCGGGTTGCCGAGTTAGCAGTAGAGCCGGAAGAGGTAGATGCCCCGGCATTTAATGAAGACAGTTTTAACAAGGTATTCGGAGATGGGCACTTGTATCGCGAAGCTGGGCTCACGATCGCGATGTTGGCGAAGAAACTGAACATGCCGGAATACCGGCTGCGTGCCTTTATCCACAAGCAACTCGGATATCGAAATTTCAACCAGATGCTGCATCAATACCGAATTGAGGATGCCAGTAATGCGCTAACTGCCGGGGGAAATCAAAATTTACCCGTGTTGACCATCGCCCTGTCGGTGGGCTATCAGTCCATTACGCCTTTTAATAATGCCTTCCGGGAAATCAAGGGCGTAACACCTTCTGAATACAGGAAGAAGATGCGGGCTTCTTAGGTCCGACAAGAGCGCCAGCACTTATCTACACTACCCAATTGATTCGTCGACAAGGCGTTTTCTGGATTTTAACCTTTGCCATGAGTTATTCTTGCCGTGGCCGCCTCAGGTAGCTGGCTGGAAATATAACAAGACAGAACAAAAACGAGCGGTGGCAGTAAGATTTGGCCTGCAATATCACGGGCCACCCAGCGGTCCCACAAGAAAGCCTGTATGGGCTCCCCGGAGTGAGAGAGACAGGCCAATCTTAATTGGCGGAGGTTCAATTAGTGCTTAATGAGCTAGTTTACAATTTTGCAGTTTGGTTAGATGACACTCCATGGAGTACTTTGCTGCACGAATCCTACTATATGTATAACTGGGTAGAGTCTACCCATGTGTTAACCCTGATGGTCAGCCTGGGTATGTTGTTTATAATTGATCTCAGAATGCTTGGTTATGCGCTGCCAGAAGTACCGGCCAGTAAAATAGCAGAAAGACTTAACGTGCCGATGCTGGTTGGGTTTTCGGCAATGTTTATTACCGGTATTTTACTTTTCTACGCCGTACCAGTGCGGAGTTCACAGAGTGTGTGGTTCCGCATCAAGATGGTGCTGCTGGTGGTGTGTGCTGTAAACGCGTTCCTGTTTCACAAACGATTGAATGAGTCGGTCTCCACCTGGGACACAGAAGCCCGGGCGCCCGGGCGTATTCGTATGGGCGCGGCCCTGTCATTGGGATTTTGGTCGATCGTTGTAATGTGCGGCCGATTTATCGCTTATGACTGGTTCGATTGCCAATACGATCAATCAGCCCTGGTCGAATTTCTGGCGGGGTGCGTCGATGGACAGGTGCGATTCTAGGAATCGCCACCATGGTTACATGCTAAAGAATCAAAATGTTTCGGGAGATTGACTAATGCCCACTTCGATACTGGGACCTTATACAAGAACGATAATCGTCGGTGCCGTCATTGCCACCACGCTGATATTCGCATTCACCAATGCTCGAGTTGAAGTCTGGTTTGATATTCAGCCACTGTTTGAATGGATGGAGACGACCTGGTTTGGTGTGATCGGCAAGACCTGGGGAGCCGCCTTTGCCTTCGTGGAGGCTATTCACCTTCTGGGCCTGGCCATGCTGGGCGGAAGTGTTCTGGTTGGAGAGGGGCGGGTACTGGGACTGATATTTACCGATATCCCCGCACGTACGATCATCGATAGAACGCACCGAGTCTTCGTCTGGGCACTCATTACCCTGCTTGCTACAGGCATCTTCATGGCCTGTGGAGTAGCCATGAAAATCTATTACCTGCCAGTTTACTGGTACAAGATGTTGGCATTAGCCGCGGGTATCTTGTTTCATTTCTTTATACGCAAGCCATTATTAGTCAGAGACCTCGAAGCAATTAATCCCTGGTTGCTAAAGGCAGTGGCAATCTCTTCTGTCATGGTATGGTTCACTGTAGCTGCCACTGGGCGCTGGATCGGATTCAGCGGCTAGCTGAAGGAGAAAAACGATGAATGATGAAAAGAACCAGGATTCGAAACTGAAAGATGATCAGTCGGCAGCCGTGCTGGCGACGGCTACCTTCGTTGTCTTTTTCGCTGTGTATTGGTTTCTGCAGATTCAATCGGTGCGAGAACTGCTGGAACTTGCCCGGGGTTAATCTGGCGCGGTCATGTGACAAAAAAAGGCTGGTTACTGCTAACCAGCCTTTTTTAGTGCCCTTTTTTGAGTGCCCTTTTTTGAGTGCTCTTTTTTGAGTGCTCTTTTTTGAGTGCTCTTGCCTGAGTGCTCTAACCTGGCTACTTCATAGGCGAGTAGTCAGTCGCCACCATGTATTTTCGTTCGATGCCTCCCAGGATTTCGCCATTGGCGTTAGAAGCCGCCGCTACTTCAGCCCATTCAGGATCCTGAATAAAGGCACGCCAGGATGCATCTGCCGCTTCCTGGCTTGCATGTTCCAGCATGTAGACAAGAGTGTCACCCCTTTCTTCTTCGCTGGTAGGCGACCAATAGCCGACGACCTTCATACCGTGATTGCCGAAAATTCGTGTCGTATGATTCCTGAACCTGGCATGCAGGTTATCAAGATTGCCTGGTGTAGCCTTATAAGTGCGTAATTCAAAGATCTTTTCGTTCTGAGCGCTACTCGAAAAGAAGCTACCGACACCGACACCAATGGCCAGTGAGAACAGGGAAATTGCAGTTGTTTTTAGTACCTTATGCACATCGATCTCCTGAGAATTGCTTGAGAGTTGGTTGAAAGTTGCTTACGGTTTTCGAGAAAGAGTATACACATTCATTAAGAATTTGCGACTGGCTACAGGCATGCAGAGTCTGGTGCTGCGTGAAAATTGGTGGTATAGAGTAATTAGTTGTCAAAAGTCATCCTGGTAGGTTTCCTATGCGTGGCTTGCCATTCATCGCCGGTTTACTATTGCTGATAGCAGGAAATACCTGGATATCAGCTCAAACTCTTGATGTTTTACAAGAGCAGTTGCAGAGTTCCCGGTCTCTGGTAAATGAACTCGAGGATTCCCATGGGCGCGACAATCTCAGGCTTGCTGAACCACTGGCCCAGCTTGCCGATCAATTAATGGCTCTCGGTTTGTATGCAGATGCTCATCGCACACTCGATCGGGCTATGCAGATTGTGCGAATCAATGACGGGCTTTATACGCGTGCCCAATTACCGTTACTGCAGAAAAAAATTGTAAACCTGGCGAACTGGGGCGACTGGGATGCAGCGCGAATCCAGTTGGAGCACCAGCTCTGGTTCTACCGGACCAAGAGTAGAAGAGCCGATCAACAACTGGTAGAGGATTTGCAGCTGCTGGCAAACATGCATTTGCGGGGCGTAACCGAAGACGGGATTGAACAACAAAGCTACCATCTGAGAAGAGCGATGAGTTCGAACGGGACGGCACTCGCAGTCGGCGAGGCGATCTGGGGGAAAACCGACCCACGGCTGAGTCCGCTTTTGTACACCCTGGTCAAGCAATGCCATCTGCATATCGTTGCCATCAACCAGACCGGCCGCACTGGCTATGAGTTAAGACAGGCGGCACCAGGCGCCGATTGGGTTCGGAAACCCTCGGAAATGCGTAGATACTACTACTTCACCGGCGTTCGCCTGCTCAATCAGATCAAGTCCATGTACAGCGCATCAGCACCGGCGGACCAGGAAGGATTGGCCATGGCCAATCTCTATCTTGCCGACTGGCAGGTGTTGAATGGGCGGGATAGCGAGGCCCTGGTAAATTATCAGCTGGCCTACACAGAACTGGAGCAGGCCGGCGTGGATCGCGAGCTTATTCAGGCTTTTTTCTCGCAACCCGCCTTGTTACCTGAATCCCGGTTCCATTCATCAGTGCATTCAGCCCTGGCTGCGCGGGAAAACAGCGAGCTATCGGCCTATCTGGATGTACCGGATGACGCAACGAATGAGCTTTTTTACGAGGAATGGGGCTCCGCCTTTCCCTATGTGAGTAGACCTTCGGAATTAAGCTATCGTCTGGCGAACAATTCCAATTTTGCACTCTTCTCTTTCAATCTGGCCGGAGTGGCAGATATTCAGAGTTTTATCAACGGGCTCAGCTCGGATGCTTTCAGCCGCGTGCAAGCGGCCGAACTGGTCGAGACTCTGGTAGAGTCTCACGATCAGGAACAGCGACTCTTGCAGAGATTGAGCTGGTTAAGATTCCGCCCGAAGCTGGAAAATGGTGTCCCGCAGCAAGCCGTGGCAACTCTCAGGTACCTGCCTGCCCTGGAATTAATTGAATAATCCTCACGGATCGGTATTAGCTCGGGTACACAGGGGTTAGATTCTCGGTGCTTCATTTAGTATGCTTCCGTTCTCACCAATTCACGGAATCAACCTGCAGTGGAAAATTTGCTAAGTCAGGGAATAGAGCTGGCCGTATTCGGCATGGGGACGGTGTTCGTATTTCTGGCGCTATTGATCCTGGCTACCAAGTTCATGTCTGCATTGGTGCTCAAGTATCAACCAGATCAGCAGAGCCCAAAAACTGCCCGAGCGGTGACACAAACCAGTAACAACACACTGCTTGCAATAATCTCGGCCGCGATAATTCAGCATCGACAGCAAAATAAATAGGCTACATAAACCGGGGCGCTTTTGCGTCCAATAATCATTCTTAATGAGTTTGAACTATGAGTGAAAATAAGACCCCTCTTGGTATAACAGACGTCGTACTGCGCGACTCCCACCAGTCATTGTTAGCTACTCGAATGCGCATCGAAGATATGTTGCCCATCGCTGACAAGCTGGATCAGGTGGGGTTCTGGTCCCTCGAGTCCTGGGGCGGTGCAACCTTTGATGCCTGCATTCGTTTCCTGGGTGAAGATCCCTGGGAACGGATTCGTCGTTTTAAACAAGCCATGCCAAAAACTCCCCAGCAGATGCTTTTCCGTGGTCAGAACATTCTGGGATATCGTCACTACGCGGACGATCTAGTCGACAAGTTTGTCGAACGAGCGGCGGTAAATGGAGTGGATGTGTTTCGCGTATTCGATGCGATGAACGATATGCGCAATCTGGAAACAGCGATTAAATCCGTAAGAAAGCATGAGAAACATGCGCAAGGAACCATGTCTTACACAATCAGTCCGGTCTATACCATTGATAGCTGGCTGGATATGGCAAGACAGATCGAGAGCATGGGCGCAGATTCGCTCTGTATCAAGGATATGGCAGGGCTACTCAGACCCTATGTGGCCTTCGAGTTGATCAGCAAGTTGAAGCAAACCATCAAGATTCCTATTCACATGCAGTGCCACGCCACTACCGGTCTCTCGACCGCCACTTATGTGAAGGCAGTGGAGGCTGGAATTGACAACGTCGACACGTCCATTTCGTCGATGAGCATGACATATGGTCACTCACCTACAGAATCCCTGGTTGCCATTCTCGAGGGTACCGAACGCAGTACCGGCCTGGATATCGTATTACTGGAGGAGATTGCCAGTTATTTCCGGAAGGTGCGTAAGAAGTACGCGAAGTTTGAAGGATCACTCAGAGGAATCGATTCCCGTATTCTCGTTGCGCAGGTGCCAGGTGGCATGCTTACGAACCTGGAACATCAGCTCAGAGAGCAGAATGCCACCGACAAGATGGATGAGGTACTCGAGGAAATTCCCAAGGTTCGAAAAGATCTCGGTTATATTCCCCTGGTTACCCCAACATCGCAGATTGTGGGCACACAGTCAGTACTCAACGTACTGACCGGGGAGCGCTATAAGACCATTACCAAGGAAACCGAGGGAGTGCTAAAGGGCGAATACGGCGCGACGCCGGCGCCTGTCAACGCCGAGTTACAGACGAAAGTCTTGAAAGGGGGTAAAGCGATTACCTGTCGGCCGGCCGATCTGTTGGAGCCGGAATTTGAGAAGCAGCGCACCGAATTGCTCGGGATCGCCAAGCAGGATGGTTTCAGCCTGGTCAATGAAACTGATGACACGCTTACCTATGCCTTGTTTCCACAAGCGGGTCTGAAATTCCTGAAGAACAGGAACAACCCCGCTGCCTTTGAGCCGGCGCCATCGATTGCAGCACCTGCACCGCAGGCGGCGGCTAAGGGGGATAGCGGTGTCTATACCATAGAGGTGGAAGGCAAAGCTTACGTTGTTAGAGTCACCGCAGGTGGGGATGTGGCCGAGCTGGCGCAATCCTCAGTGCCGGTTGCCTCTGCGCCGGCAGCGCCAGCGGGCGGGGCAGGCAAGCCGGTGCCAGCACCGCTGGCTGGGAATGTCTTCAAAGTATTGGTTAACGTAGGTGACAATGTTGCCGAAGGAGACGTGATATTGGTGTTGGAAGCGATGAAGATGGAGACAGAGATCCGCTCGACAGCTTCCGGTACCGTAACCGAAGTCAACGTTAAAGCCGGCGATGCAGTGAAAGTAGGTGAAAGCTTGCTGACACTCAACTAACGGAAGAGATCCAGAATGAGTCAGCTAGTAGAGCTGTGGCAAACCACCGGCATTTACCAGATCACATTGCAGCAATTCCTGATGATCCTGATAGGATCGTTACTGCTGTATCTTGCTATCAAGAAAGGATTTGAACCCTTACTGCTGGTTCCTATTGGCTTCGGAGGAATTCTCTCGAATATTCCAGGCGTTGATATCGCCGTGGGTCAGGGGATTCTCCATCAGTTTTATGTCATGGGCCTCGAGACCGGGGTGTTTCCCCTGCTGATTTTTATGGGCGTCGGTGCTATGACCGATTTTGGCCCGTTACTGGCGAATCCGAAAACTTTGCTGCTGGGTGCGGCTGCCCAATTTGGTATTTTTACGACGCTACTCGGTGCCCTGTTCCTTACTGACATCGGCTGGTTTGATTTTAGTGTGCAGCAGGCTGCAGCGATTGGCATCATTGGCGGCGCCGATGGACCGACGGCGATCTATGTGGCAGGGATTCTCGCGCCCGAAATACTCGGGGCGATTGCTGTGGCTGCCTATTCCTATATGGCGCTGGTACCACTCATTCAACCACCCATCATGCGCGCATTAACTACCCCGGCCGAACGCGCACTGGTTATGACCCAGTTGCGAGAAGTTTCACAGGCTGAAAAGATCTTCTTTCCCCTGGTATTGTTGATCCTCGTTGCGCTGGTAGTACCCAGTGCCGCACCCTTGCTCGGCATGTTCTGTTTCGGAAACTTGATGAAAGAGTGCGGGGTAGTGGACAGATTGTCTGACACTGCCCAACACGCCCTGATCAATATCGTGACTATCTTACTGGGGTTGTCAGTTGGCTCCAAGCTGGTTGCCGATCAGTTCCTGGTCGCCAGTACCCTCGGTATCCTGGTACTGGGGATGGTGGCCTTCTCGATCGGAACAGCTACCGGGGTCTTGATGGCCAAGCTGATGAATGTATTCTCCTCCCAGAAAATCAATCCTCTGATTGGCGCGGCCGGTGTCTCCGCCGTACCGATGGCAGCGCGGGTCGCAAACAAGGTTGGCCTGGAGTCAAACCCCAACAACTTCCTGTTAATGCATGCAATGGGGCCGAATGTGGCCGGTGTTATCGGATCCGCCATTGCGGCAGGCGTTCTCATCCAGTTTGCCAGCTAACTCAGCTGAAATCTTCTTAACCCGGCTATTCAATGCCTGGCTCTTCAATAATTAGCTCGCCTGACTAAAGAAGCGTCTGGGGCGGCCGAACCTTATAGATAAGAGCACAAATTCACCAGATAGAAGGGAGGTACGCGATACCAGATACAAGCAACCGAACAATGACTAATTCGCTATTCATAAGGGGTTTTAGAGTCTATGAGCGAAGTAAAACTTGTCAGCAACTCAATTGACAGCAGTGCCTGCTCAAACCCGATATTCTACATTTTAGACACCAATGTTTTAATCCACGATCCCACCTCGATTCTCAATTTCGACGAACATCATGTCGTCATTCCCATTACAGTTCTCGAAGAACTCGATTCTTTAAAGAGTGGTCGACAATCCATCGCCGCGGATTGCCGACAGGCTATACGTGAGCTCGACAAACAATTGGGTCGCGCCAGCCCCCATGAAGTCGAAACCGGTGTGATCATCAATCGAGGCAACAACTCAGCCACTTTGGGCCCTGCGCAAAACGCTGACAAATCTGGCAGGCTATCAGTATTGATGACCGAAACGCCAGAAAACCTGGTCATGCTGACGACTCACTCGAATGACAACAAGATCCTTAATGATGCGGGATATCTTAAACAGCGCTTCCCCGAGCGTCGCGTGGTTCTGGTTACCAAGGATATAAACGTCAGGTTAAAAGCACGGGGCTGTGGAATTGAATCGCAGGATTACCATAGCGATCATTTGCTCAGTGATATTGAAGAGCTCAATCGAGGCTATCTGCAGTTTCCCGGTTCCTTCTGGGACCGGGTAGAAAATGTTGAAACTACCCAGCAAGATAGCTGCACGCTGCACAGAATTTCCCGCGACGTGTTCGAGTCAGAGGTTTATCCGAACCAGTTCCTATTGGACGAGTGTGGGTTCCTGGCTCGTGTACTTGAGACTGCTAGTGACTCGATTTCTCTGCTGCATCTTGACCTGCGGGCAACTCTGGATACTGAAGTCTGGGGGCTACGACCGCGGGATGTCTACCAGGCGATGGCATTGAACCTGCTAATGGATCCGGAAGTGCACCTGGTGAATCTTTCTGGTTCAGCCGGCTCAGGGAAGACTATTCTCGCCCTGGCTGCAGCAATCGAACAGACAGTTCCGAGCAAGGTCTATCGCCGCATCATAGTTACCCGCAGCACCCAGGGACTGGATGAAGACATTGGGTTCCTGCCCGGTACCGAAGAGGAGAAGATGGAACCCTGGCTTGGTGCGATTACCGATAACCTCGAAGCACTGCATTGGGAAGATGAAAACTGCAACAGCAGCGTTGAATACGTGTTAAACAAGGTGCCGCTGATGTTCAAGTCGCTGAATTACATCCGCGGTCGATCATTCCAGTCCAGCCTCATCATAATTGACGAGTGTCAAAATCTCACTCCGCATCAGATCAAGACCATAGTTACCAGGGCTGGAAATGGTTCCAAGGTAGTTTGCCTGGGTAATCTGGCGCAGATTGATACTCCTTACCTGACGCCGATAAGCTCTGGTCTGACTTATCTGACCGAGCGATTCAAGGCATTCGATCAGGGCGGTAATATTCTACTGCAAGGTGTACCGCGTTCGGCGTTGGCCAGGTTTGCCGAAGAAAATCTTTAGCGCGGGTCGGCGCCTGCCAATGCTTTACTCCAGATGTTGATCATCAAAGCGATGAGAATCCGTCGTCAAATATGTTTTGATTCATGGTTTCTGCCGGTGTTTCCGAGCTGGGCTTGCCGACTGTACGTGCCGGCACGCCTACGACCGTTGTATGCGGTGCAACATCATTTAGTACTACGCTACCAGCGCCTATTTTTGCACCTTCCCCTATTTCGATATTGCCGAGTACCTTCGCCCCGGCGGCGATCAACACACCGGAACGAATCTTTGGATGACGGTCACCCTGTTCATTGCCGGTGCCACCCAGGGTCACTCCTTGCAGAATCGAAACGTTGTCATCAATCACTGAAGTTTCTCCGATAACAATACCAGTGGCATGATCCAGCATGATGCCCTTGCCCATGACACAGGCTGGATGGATATCCACGCCAAATACTTCAGAATTCCTGCTCTGAATAAACAGCGCGAGTTGCTTGCGGTTGTTAGACCACAAGAAATGTGCGAGGCGATGAACTTGCAGAGATTGAAATCCTTTCAGGTAGAGAATAACCGGCAGATAAGAGCAGATTGCAGCGTCTCTGTCGAAGACTGCTCTGATATCACAAGCCGCATGTTCGATCATCTGGGGAGCGGCAGCGAAAGCGTTATCGAAAAGTTCGCGCACAGTGACTACTGGCATTACATCATCTGATACTTTGTTGGCGAGAATAAAACTGAGGGCTGACTCAAGACTCTCATGATTCAGCACACAGGCATACACGTAACTCGCCAACAGGGGTTCTTGCTGGATGACTTCTTGTGCTTCAGTCTTGAGCTGCTGCCAGAGTTCAACGGCCATTGTTCAATTCCAGTGATTTCAGGGAAGGTCGATTATACGGACTTCGTGCGACGATACAAAATGTAGGTTCAGAGATCCGAAAATGAGGGATTAGCTTGCGAACAATCGTTCCATGAGCGTCTTCTCCCGTTTTACAGTCTCGGTATCGGAGATAGCACTCTCGATATGGTTCTCATTGATAATATGGTCACCCTTGCCGAAAGCCACCATAAGTGCCTTATGGCTGAGCACGTTGATAAGCCGGGGAATGCCCTTGCTGCCTTGATACAATGCATCAAGAGCCTGGGTTGTAAACATGTGCGGGCCGTTGTATCCCGCTTTGACGAGGCGGTGCTCCACGTAAGAATCCAGTCCGTCCCGATCAAGAGCAGATAATTTGTAAGCCAATGAAAGATTACCTTGCACTTGTTTCAGCATCGGACGGTCGAGAAGTTCGTCGAGCTCGGGCTGTCCAAACAGGATAACTCGCAAGGGTTTGTCATTCGCTGTTTCGATCTGGGTCAGTAGATGCACCGCCTTGAGTGTTTCTTCGGGCATTGCCTGGGCTTCGTCGATAAAAAGTACCGTGCTCTTGTTCTCCTCAGCCAGTCTCATTAGCTTTGCGCTAATACACTTGAGTAAGTCGTAATAACTGATGTCCGATTCCCGTACGATACTTAACTCTTCTGCAATGGCATGCATGATGCCTTCTTCGCTGAGTATGGGATGGGGGATATAGGCTGTCGTATAGCGACTCTTATGCAGTTCCAGTGCATTCAACACTTTTCTGCACAACATAGTCTTGCCGGTACCCACTTCGCCGGTAATCTTTGCAAAACACCCGTCACCCTGGAGCGCCGCAATCAGAAGGTTGAAAGCCTCCAGGTGGCTTGGTAGCTTCAAGAAGTACCGCGTGTTCGGAGTCAGTGAAAACGGATACTGGGCCAGACCGAAATGTTGGATATACATGATCTGAAGATAAACGATTCCCCACGGATTTGGTGGAGACTTGATCTCACAGGATTAGATTGCCAACTAGCATAGCCAATTTAGGGAACATTCCGCAATGATTTGAATTCATCCCCAGGCGATGTCGGTACTTTAGTTAATAGCGGCTTTCTTGAGAATTGCCTTGGTTTTTTCCAACTCCGCTTCCAGGGATACACGAGTCTCAGGTTCGATAACCGGGTTCGATAACACGAAGTAGGCCGTTCGTACCACTTCGCGCCAGCGCGGATTTTTTGGCAGCTGTTCCAGGCGCAGGTAACGATCGAACGTGCGGGTTCGTAATCGACCATCATCGATACTCACTGCCCAGATATGGCTCTCTTCTGCGAGTTCGATTTTAGATTTCTGGGTAGTTACTTCCCAGGTATGCAGCGCGGAACGCATCAGCGTCACCAATTGTTGTCGGTACTCACCTTCACTACTGACAGCTGGTAATTGTTCATCGATGAAGTGAATCAGGTCTTCGATACTGGACAGTTTATTCAGCAGCGTCGGGTGCTCCGACACTTCCGTCGGCGTCATCACACTGAGCCTGGTACCGATACGGCGAATATTCTGCTGGGCTTGACCGAGAAAGCTGACCAGTTCCACCATGTCTCTTGCAATGCCGCTGCTGGATACCTGGTGTAAGGGTTCGGTATCTTCCAGAAACAGCACGCCGGTACCTTCATCAGTGCCAAACAAGTTCAGCTTACTGTTAAAACTTACTTTTTTGCTCGAAATCTTATCCGCGTTGTTGTATGGATAAACGATTTCCACGGCGACACTGATGCTGGTGGCATGATCGTTATTCCCTTGATTGTCGGCTGTCTCTTCACCAGTTTCCCAGCGGTCAATCGCGGCGCGAATGTCATTATTAACTTCAGACGATGAGAACAAGGTGGTGATGTCTTTATCAATCAGAGAAGCCCGGTCTGTGCCCAGCAATTCAGCGGCACGCTGGTTCAGACCAAATATCTTGCCGGGGAGGGCGAAGGCGATGAACCCAGCTTTAAGCGATTCCAGTACTTGTTGCAGGCGAAAGCGAGAACTGCGTAATTCTGAATCTGCCTGTGCATAATTTTCAATCTGGGAACGTAACTTCACGTTATCTTCATTAATCTTGTGTAACAGGCTAAGACGGAGCTGGTTCTCGACACGCGAGGTTAATTCTTCATTATGAAACGGTTTGGCCAGGTAATCGTTTGCTCCGGTTTTAAATCCCTGGGTCAGGTCCTCGAGATGATTCTTGGCGGTGACCAGGATGATGGGTAACTCGATCTGGTTGTATTTCTGACGCAGCTTCTGACAAACCTCATATCCATTGAGGCCTGGCATCATTAGATCAAGCAGCACCAGGTCTGGTTTGTTTTCTTCAATAACCGTCAGTGCATCGAGACCGTTTGAGCATTTCACTATATTGTATTCATCGAGTTGCTGTCCCATGACAACACGGTTTATCTCATCATCGTCCACTACCAGAATCGTGGTCTCCTGATCACTTCCTCTTTATTTGCCTGTTGCAGGTAATCTGCTCGCCGAATCATCTGCCTGTGAATATCGGGCGACTTGATAGCCCGCGTCTGATCCAGAGATACTCTTAAGGTAAAACTGAAGGTGCTGCCAACATCCAGCTCGCTTTCCAACTTCAGTTCACTGCGATGCATTTCCACCATACGCTTTGCCAACGGCAAGCCAAGGCCGATACCACTGGCATTCATCTGTTTGGACGGTAATTTTTCGAAGGTCTTGAACACAGTCTCGTGATCGGTCTTGTGAATGCCGATCCCGGTGTCCCGGACCTTTACAGTGACGTTGTAATCAGAGGTCAGGTCGGCAGAGATTACCACCTCGCCTGAATAGGTAAACTTGACGGCATTGGATACCAGGTTCATCAGGATCTGTTGCAACCGATCTTCATCACCTGCAACCAATGGTAGGTCCGGGTCCACTTCTGCGCGCAGGTCAACTTTCTTGTCTCCGACCAGCGATCTGCAGATTGCAATTACCAGGGTAATCAGGCTATTCAAATCAACCGATCGAAATTTTACATAGGTTGCTTCCTCCCTGGCGCTGGAAAAATCGAGCAGGTCATTCACAAGTTTGGTAAGCCGGTCTCCTGATGCCTGAATCAATTCCAGGTTTTGCGTTATCAGGTCGACATTCTGATCTTTATGTTCAAACTCTGCCAGTGCAGTCTCCGCCAGCCCGTTGATACCGAACAGCGGAGTCCGCAGTTCGTGAGAGACATTGGCCAGCAAGTCATCTTTGAACTGCTCGGAACGCACCAGGTTATTAATGGCCAGCAACTGGGCGTCTTCCTTCTCCTGCTTTATCTGGTTGTACCGATAGGAGAGGCTCAGAGACAACAACAGAGCCTGGGCGATAAGACCGACATTGTAAGCATTTACTGTAACCACATTGCTCGGGAAGCCGGGCCAGAGCTGCAGGAACATGAGGTTTACGACACCGGCAAGAAATACCCCAATGGCCGCCATATGCACGACTGCTGTCACATTGCCGCGGCGAATTGCATCCAGGTTACTGTAAAAAGCCAGCGGTATGGTGAGGATCAGCAGGAAAATATACAGGTACTGAAACACTTTCTCGTTCGGAACCAAAGTCAGTAAAGCGACGACACCGAACGAGGCCAGCGCAAGTTGTACCACTTTGTCCAACCGCGGATTGTATTGCCATATGCGCAACAGTGAGCGCTGAAACAGTAGCGCGGTAATAACAAGTAGCGGGTAAATGAGTCGTTCCGACATATCAACATACCAACTACCCCGGTACAGCTCATCCAACAAGTAACGAAGGTGTTTGGAGTCCAGGAAGATAAACGCTGTCTGTATGGAAATTGTGAGTACATAAAAAAGGTAACTGGATTCACGAATGGTTGTGAACAGAAAAAGATTGTAGAAGATCATCGCCAGCAGAATGCCGTACTGCAAACCAAGCAAGCTGTCAGACTGGACTGATTGAAGGCGAAATCTGTCTGCGTCCCAGAGGGTAATTGGCAGTCGCAGCGGCCGCGCGCTGGTCACGCGCATATAGAAGTGGCTGCCATAGTCTTCATCTATCAGCAAGGCGAATCCACGATTAAGTGTCTTGAGTTCTCGATCGCTGACCTGGGTTCCCAGGGTATACTGCGAGACCAGATTGCCCTGCTCGTCAACCCCGTACAATTCGATGCCGCCGCGAACAAAACCCGCTACCAGTTTAGGGGGGCCGAGCTCAAGGACTTTGACAGCGCCAGAATTGCTTTGGGACCAGTCGAGGTCGAAGCGTATCCAAAAGGCGGAACTGGTAATACCGAAGTGAAAAAGGTTGCGGTCGTGAGGAATGAAATTGACGCTGAAATTCGGTGTCAATACATCATCAATGGTGAGTGCCTCGGATCCATCTTCGTAGTACTCAATATATTCAGCGATGGAGAGTCGTTCCTGCTCAGGATCGATTGTGATCTGTTGCGCCAGACTTATCGACGGCCATAGAATTCCTGTCCACAGGAGTAGCCGCCAAATAGTATGTTGCAGCAATGAGTGCATGATCACTTGAGAATCTGCTTGTATCGAATACCAGGTCCGGGGAACCCGAAAGAATTTCAATCCCTTCAATGGCTTAGTTTGAATTCTATAGCTTCACACCTGGTGAAACAATCCGGGTAACTGCTGATCTGGCTGCATAATTTCTTACCAGGACCAGCCGCCTGGCTGGTGAGACGCGTAGTATGGCGGAATTGAGACTGTATAAGTAGAAAGAATCGGATTAACATCGGGTCATCTTCTGTGGTCATGTGTGATCTATCGAATGCAATTCCTATCAGTTAACAAATGCTGGCCTGTTCTAGTTGGCTTGCTGATTTCCTTCCAGGTAAGTTCCCAGGAGCGGGACCAGTATCAGTATTGGCTGGAACTCGCCTCTGCCGACCAGACTTATGCTGACCGTTCCAGGGAGATAGGCAGAACCCGTGCTTTCCTGGAGTTTCTGGGGGAAGGGTCTATTGTTTTTCGGGACAGCGGTCCGGTAGATGCTCTGGAGGAATACAACTCGGCGGATTTCGAACGCGATGAACTGACCTGGGAGTCGCACTACATCGACGTATCGCGTGATGGTGACCTGGGATTAACCGCCGGGCCGTCCACGGCATTTAACAGGGCTGGAGAACAGACCGACGTATTCGGTCACCTGGTTTCAATTTGGAAGAAAACTAACGGACGCTGGGAACTGATGGCCGATATGTTGTCGTTTATTCCAGGATTTCTTAGCCTCGAGGTAGAACCTGATTTCGAAGACACCAGGCCAGTGTTTGAAGAAACCGCGCATCCGGTGCTGGCCTTGTCCGAAGAAAATACTCTGCAGAGTCTCATCGATGCAGACAACCTGTTCGGGCGCTCGATAAATTTCCGGGGTGGGCAACGGGCTCTGCTCAGTCTAGGCCTCGAAAACGCACGCGTCTATCTGCCTAGTATGGGGCCGGCGGTCGGCGTCGAGGTTGCCAGTTCCGTGTATGGTGCCTACCTGGATAACGAACTCAGTACCACCAATCCAATTAGTCTGACCTACATGGGGGGCTATCTTTCTTCGTCCAGGGAGATGGGCTATACCTATGGCACTATGGTGACCAATACCGACGAAACGGAACAGGGATTCGGTGCGGCCTACCTCCGTCTCTGGCGACTCAATGAACTGAACGAATGGCGCATCGCCGTTGAAGTTCTGAGACCGATCAATCCGTTTGAAATCCCGGAACCGAGCGACTAATTCAATACCAGAACAGACCTGTCTCCGTAGCGATATGACGTCCCCTGCAGATTAACAATCTCGATAGACAGCCAGTGAGTACCGTTTGCGACCGAGGTAGTGTCAAGACTGAACTGGTAGCCCAGGTAAGGCGCATTGGGATCACTCGCCACGCCCATAACTTCAACAACATCGACTCGACCAATTCCGTATTGGGCTGATCCTGCGCGCAGGTTATCGATCAGAATATACACAGCCTGAACCCCAATATCTTCGTTGTAAGCCCAACCACTGATGTTCACCACGCCACTCATCTCAGCGCCTGCAGCAGGGTTGTCTATCCATGCACGCACCGGGTAGGGACACGGGAACGACCGGTAGTCCGGCATTGCTGCCTTGTCGATGATCCGATCGGCAACGTAGTAACTGAATTTCTTCTCGCCGTTAAAGAGGCTCAGCTGATCAATATAGCTGATGTTGTCGACATAGCCACAGAGTGTAGCGAGCAATGCATGCTTGTCGGGAACTGTTAGCGTGCTGTCTTCATTGATATAGAGCACCGGCCGGCCGCTCACAGCGGCGAGCCCCGCTTCATCCTTGCCCCACAGCTGAAACTGGGCGATACGGCCATCCCGTACTGCCTTGTCGCGATCCAGGGTCAGGGTGTCGCGAGACAGGCCGGCGAATTCGACCTGGGCGGCGGTGTAATAGTTATCAGTAATTACAATCGGTGGAATATTGGGAAAGCGGCTGTTGAGGAGCGTCTGGGTGAATGCAGAGAATTCTTCCCATCCCGCCATCTTGTTAGACAGTATTCCAGTGCCAAGCAGATTTTGCAGGGGCGCCTGAAAAGCTTGCGAGCCTACCCCCAGCAAAGCAACTAACGTTCCGGTAAAACCAATTACGGGAACGAGTGTTATGATCTTGCGTGCAGTTCTAACATTCCATTTCCTGCTACACCATTCAAATCCCTGTCTCAACACCTGTGGAACGTAAACCAGCAAGGGAAAGTATCCGGACAGCGGCCAGTGAATGGATGTACTGGTCGCGTCAGTCCAGGGTGCCAACAACAGATAGACGGCAATATTTGTCCCTGCAAAGCTCAGCAGCAATGCGGCTACTCGATCCTGCTGCCTGGCCTTCTGATACAGAGACCACAGTGTGAGCGCAATGAGCGCATACAGTGGGGGAGTGACGAGTCCGGCTTGTTTGAAGATGTGCAGCAGGCCGCCAAGTTGGAATTGCCAGGGATGGCGATCGAGAAAATAGAAACTGGCGCTACTCAGTTCGTTGTTCAGATTAAACCAGAGGATAGGCAGTAGTCCGAGACTGGCAATAACGAATGACAGCCAGAGGCGGGGATTGGACCAGTGAATTCTTGCCGGCCTGAAAATGACCAGGTATAGAAGCGCGGCAGCAGGATAGAGAATGAATCGATAATGCGTACTCAATCCCAGCCCGACGAAGAACCCGGTGCCGATCCAAAATTTCAGGTCATTGCAGCGCAGGGCCCGCTCGAAGCAGGCAATGGACAAGAGCCCGAAGAATAGAAGTGGGACATCTGGCACAGCCAGTAAACCGAGAAATCCACCTAGCGGCAGACAGAGGCACAGGGCAGCCGACTCCAACGCCTGTTGTCGATTGCTGATAGGAAGGGCGATCCAGTAAACCAGTAGTGGGATTGAGCTGCCAAGGATTATAAACAACAGGCGTGCTGCGAGTGCATTGCCAGGATCGAGGCTGGATCCCAGTCCTACCAGAAGCGCCGTCATGAAGGGCAGGTCGCTATAGGCGATTGCCGGATTCGCCGAGGCCAGCCAGTAAAATACTTCGTCGCTATACAGGTCCAGAACCGAACCGAAGTAGAGCTTTAACCCAAGCAGCAGCAACACCCCAATGCTAAGAAGTATTAACACAGGCACCCGGATTGCCTGATTACTGGAGTCTGCCAAAGCAACACTCCTGCTAAAGTTGTACTACCGGAATCATATTCTTTGGCACCATTCTGCTGGATAGTCTTTTCAGGTTTGAAATGAAGGTCAGCAGGATAGTCAGCATTGCAACAATCCAGAGGGAGGAGAATAAGGGGTTTGCTGTGAAAGTACCAATCTGATAGATCACAGTCGAGGTAATGTAGGCCAGGCCTGTGCACCAGCTGAATACCAGGACGGTCCATTGCCAACCGGCTTCTTTATTGATTGCACCCAGCACCGCCACACAAGGTGCATAGAGGAGAACGAACACCAGGTAGCAGAAGGCAGCAAATGGGCTGCCGAATAGCGCTGCCATATTGGTAAGCGTACTGCCGCTTACTTCCTGTTCTTCCGCCACGGCCTCGACATCACTTACATCGCCGATGGAAATTCCCAATGGATCGCCCAGTGATCCACCCAGGGCGATTAACTCGGAACCTATGGAGGCAAATGCGGCTGATGTGGCGGCAATTAAATCCGGAGGAGAGCCATCATCCGGTTCGGCATCGGGTTCGCTGTAAAGTGCATCGAGCGTGCCAACGATGGCCTCCTTGGCGAACATGCCGGTAAACAAGCCAACAGTAGCCGGCCAGTTATCCCGTGCGACTCCAAGAGGAGCAAAGGCTGGAGTGATGGATTTACCGATTACACTCAGGACTGAATTTTCAGAGTCCTCATTCCCGAAGCTTCGCAGGTCACTGCCAATCGAATTCAGAAAGCTGAGCACGATGACCACGCTGACAATGGTTTTACCGGCACGAAATATAAATCCTTTCAGGCGAAACCAGGTGGTAAGCAGGATATTTCGGGTAATTGGCACGTGGTAAGCTGGCATGTCCTGAAACGAAGGTGTCATTTCGCCAGTAAACAGCTGTTTTCGAAAAATCCACCCGGTGAACACCGCCAGAGCGATACCCAGCAGGTACAAGCCAAAGACAATGTTCTGCCCGTTCTCCTGGAAGAATGCCGCTGCGAAGAGTGCGTAAACAGTCAGCCGTGCGCCGCAGCTCATAAATGGCGCCATTGAGATTGTCATCAGCCGGTCGCTATCGCGACCCAGCGTTCTGGCGGCCATAACTGCAGGCACGTTACAGCCAAATCCAACGATAAGTGGCACGAAGGCATTGCCCGGTAAGCCAATGCCGCTCATCAGTCGATCGATCACGAACGCGGCCCGGGACATATAGCCTGAATCTTCCAGCACCGACAGGCACAGATACAGGAACCCGATTACTGGAATAAACGTGGCGACCAGTGTAACGCCGCCACCCAAACCCTGGGCCAGCAGGGTGATGATCCACTGGGGGGCAGCAATCTGATCCAGCACCCAGGTGGTGCCATCCACCAGGACAGCGGCGAATAAAATATCGAAGAAGTCTATGAAGACTGCTCCCAGGTTCACCGCGAAGGTGAACATCAGGTAGATCATCAACAGAAAGAAGGGCACACCGAGAAACCGATTGAGAACTACGGCATCGATTCGTTCCGACAGGCTATGGTGGGTAGGCGATACTTCGACAACTCCATTCACGAGGCTGCGGGAATGATGGTAGCGCCTGAGAATCTTGTCTGATACCACGTCCGTGGTCTGTAATTCGAACTGATGCAGGCCGCTTGCAGGGTTGGCGATCACCGACTTCAACTCTTCGAGTAAGTTTTCAATTCCCTTCCTGCGTGCCGCCACCATTTCTATAATCGGCACCTTTAGCTTCTCGGCCAGGCCTTTACGGGAGACTTTGACTCCCAGCTGTTCGGCGACGTCCAGCATATTCAGCACCACGATCATCGGAACCGACTCTTCCAATAATTGCTGGGTCAACACCAGACTACGTTCCAGGTTCGTGGCATCGACGATATTGATGATGAGACTACTATCACTTTGCCGCAGATAATCGATCGCGATCTTTTCATCGATGCCATGGTGCTCTTGCTCCAGGGAGTACACACCCGGTAGATCGACTAGCTCAACTTTGTCACCGTCCAGATCGAAAAAACCGAATTTCTTCTCCACCGTGACACCTGGCCAGTTGCCGACTTTCTGATTGGCGCCGGTTAACAGATTGAACAGGGTGGTCTTGCCACAATTAGGATTACCGATGAGCGCAATTTTTTGCATGGCTTACTGAATCTCCACCGCGATAATCCTGGCTTCGGCTTTGCGAATGCTAATAAAGCTACTGCCCACCTTTACTTGCATCGGATCACCCAGTGGTGCAAAGCGGAGGATTTCCAGCAGGCAACCCGGAATGACGCCCAGTGCGTACAGCCGACTCTGCAATTCTGCCGGTTCAGGGGCGATTTCGAGAACTACGCAGCGATCACCACTGGTGGCATCGGCTAGGGAGGCTAGAGTCATGAGATATAAATACTTTTAAAAACAGTACGATAGCGAAGTTTGCTGGGTCTGGCTACGAGATGCAATCTAGCAGATCTAAATCTTGTTGACAATCATTCTCATTTAGATTTAAATTAGCCCGACACTGAGGTTTCCCATGTACGTATGTATTTGCCGACAAGTTACTGACCACCAGATCCGCGACGTTTGTCGAGGTGGTGCCAGCAATTTTACTGACGTTCAGGCCAAGTTGGGCGTCGCCAGTGAATGTGGCAAGTGTGGCAAACTCGCCCAGACCATCATCAAGGAATACAGCAAGTCGACGGCATTCGTAAACGCCGCCTAGCGAATTCCCCTCTTGCGTCCCTGTTTCTGAATTCTCTCCAAGTCCGGTTGCTGCTTCTGCAGCGTTACTGAGTTGTCCTTTTAAGAAGTGCTTTTCTTTGCCAAAAAGCCGCCAGCATCTGCATACCATGAGCTTAGTCTGTTGAATCTGAATGGGATTGCTTATCATTTACTTTTTATTGGTATATCAACGGCTTACACCCATTGCCTTGACTTCTCCGGCGCAAACGGAGATGCTTGCGCGAACCAGAATCAGTGAGGTAATCCATGCAAGCAGACGCAAAAGTCATCAGGCACCTGAACCAGGCACTCGCCAATGAACTGATCGCCATCAATCAGTATTTTCTACATTCACGCATGTTCGAAGATTGGGGCTTGAGCAAGTTGGCAGATAAAGAGCATGCGGAGTCGGTGGATGAGATGAAACACGCAGATCAACTGATCAAGCGCATTCTGTTCCTGGAAGGCCTGCCCAACCTGCAGGATCTAGGCAAATTACTGATCGGTGAAAATACCCGAGAAATGCTGGAATGCGATCTCAAGCTGGAAATGCTGGCGTGCCCAGACCTCCGTGAAGGAATCGCCTACTGCGAATCAGTGAATGATTTTGTTAGCCGGGATCTCTTGTCTTCGATACTCGATAGCGAAGAGGACCACGTCGACTGGTTGGAGACTCAACTCGGACTCATCGACAAAGTAGGGCTGGAAAACTATCAGCAATCGATGATCTGATTGCGCTAGCTGTTTTCTCCACTTCATCGATAGCTGAGTTTCCCAACATTTTCATTTCCGTGCAATTCGAATCCAGAGCTTTCCGTTGATAACGCTAACATGTTCCAATTGGCTCGGACTGAAAACAACTGTGGTGGTAATATGCATGCGTGTCTAGATCTGGGATCTAACAGTTTCCATTTGCTGATTGGCGAATGGGAAGATGGTCGTATCCAGATAATAGAACGATTAAGTGAGAAGGTGCAGCTCGGAGAAAATGTCCGGGCTTCCGGTAAAATTTCACCCCGGGCCTTCCAGCGCGGCCTCAACTGCCTGCAAAGATTCAAGCTATTAATGAAACAATACCCGCTGGAAAAATACTGGGCATTGGGAACGAATACCTTGCGGGTTGCCAGCAACGCTGAAGATTTCATTCAGGCTTCCAGGACTCTCGGCATCTACATTTCTCCAATCTCCGGCGCGCAGGAAGGGGTGTTGATCTATGCGGGAGTAATCTCCGCCTTGCCGGAATCAAACATCCATCGCCTGATAATCGATATAGGGGGTGGTAGCACTGAGGTTATCGTCGGCAGGGGGCATACTCGCTTGCTGACGGAGAGTCTGGCTATTGGCAGTGTTGCCTGGCGTGACCGATTCTTCAGCGACGATGGGTATACTCAGGCCGAGCTATTACTGCAGATGGAAAGCGCGGCCGTAGAGGCGCGCGCGGTCTTCGCGGCGATTGCAGCGGGTGTTAATTCAGCGCGGTGGAACAAGGCGTATGGCTCTTCCGGGACAGTGAAACTGCTTGCAGCTATCTGCCAGGAGCATGGCTACGGTAAGGGGCAGATACAGCTGCAGGCATTGTATGATTTGAAACACGTCATGGCTGAGTGCATCGCCACCGGTCAGGACTTGCCCGGACTCAAAGAACGCAGAAGAGATCTACTGTTGGCTGGATGGAGCATAATGGTTGGTCTGATGGAGAGTTTTCAGGTAGACAAATTGCGATTCAGCGCGACAGCGCTGCGTGAAGGAATGCTGGACTTCATGGTGCATCGTGGAAAAACGATGCAGGCGCTCGATGAAAATGACTTACCGGATGTCAGTTTCGCAAAGGGTTGACACTCTGTGCTAACAGGCTGAGTAATTGACTCTGAGCGTCCGGCTGTCGGGTTTCATCGCTGGCACGTTCGCGATACTCCCCATCGGCATGCAATTCCCAGCTCTGGCGCTTGGCCGCAAGATATATCTCCATTTCTTCCATGATCCGGTTTGCCAGTTTCTTGCGTAGAATCGGAAAACAGATTTCGATGCGGTTGGACAAATTACGTTCCATCCAGTCAGCAGACGAGCAATAGACCTGATGAGTAGCGTTGAGAAAATGATAGACCCTGGAGTGTTCCAGGAAGCGTCCTACTACCGAAATTACGCGAATATTCTCGCTTACATTGGCTATGCCTGGCTTCAGGCAACACACGCCCCGCACTATCAGATCGATCTTAACACCTGCCCCTGAAGCGGCGTAAAGCGTCTTAATAATTACGGGATCGGTCAGCGCGTTGAGTTTGGCTATGATGCGGGCTGGCTTGCCTTCGAGAGCCATTTGTTTTTCATGGTCAATCATCTTGACCAGAGATTTGCGAAGATGGAATGGCGCATGAATAATCAAGCCCGGATGAATCTTCTTCCCCATCCCGGTAATCTGTTGAAAAACCTTGTGCACATCAGCGCAGAGCGCAGGGTCGGCCGTCAACAAACTATAGTCTGTATATAACAGCGAATTCTTGCGGTGATAATTACCGGTACCAAGGTGGGCATAGCGGCGCAGGGTGTTATCGACCCGACGTACGAAGAGCAGCATCTTGGCATGAGTCTTGAAGCCCATTACGCCATAGACTACAACGGCACCTGCTTCCTGGAGAATGCTGGCAAATTTTATATTCTCTTCCTCATCGAAGCGTGCCCGTAACTCAATAACAACAGTAACCTCTTTACCATTGCGTGCGGCATCGGCGAGCGCTTCCACTAGCTCCGAAGATTCATTGGTCCGATAAAGTGTTTGCTTGATGGAAAGGACTGTCGGGTCTTTCGCCGCCTGTCTGACCCAGTCAATGATCGGGATAAATGATTCGAAAGGGTGCAATAATAACTGATCATCTTTATCAACAGCGGCGAAAATATCGTTGTTCTCATCCAGCAGCGCTGGGGTGCCAGGGGAAAACTTCGGGAAGCGCAGGTCGGGGCGCTCCACCATATCAATGAGCGCCATCAAACGCTGCAGATTGACCGGGCCATCCAGGGTAAATAGCTCTTCGCTGGAAAGGTTGAATCGTTGCAGTAAAAAGTTCGTCAGCTCTTCAGGACATTCTTTGCCAACTTCCAGTTTCGTGGCAGCACCAAAGCGGCGGCTATGCAGCTCTCCACGCAGCGCGCTGGCGACATCTTCCACTTCGACATTGGACATTTCCAGATCCGAATTACGAGTAACTCGAAACTGATGACATTCAGTCACTGTCATGCCGGTGAAAAACTCTTCGACATAGGCATGAATGACCGAGGAAAGGAATACGAAGTTATCACCCTCGGGCATGATCTCCACAGGAACCTTGATCAGCCGCGGCAGTGAGCGAGGAGCAGGCACAATTGCAAGACCACTATCTCTTCCAAAGGCATCTTTGCCATCCAGGGACAGGATAAAATTCAGGCTCTTATTGACCAGGCGCGGGAAGGGGTGAGCCGGGTCGAGCCCCAGGGGACTAACTACCGGAATCACTTCGTCAAAGAAGTATTGCTTGGTCCATTCGATGACTTCCGCGCTCCATTCATTGCGATGGAGGAAATGTATATTTTCCTGCTTTAATGATGGCAGCAGATCTTCGTTGAGTATCCGGTACTGCTCATCCAACTCTCCTCTGACGATTTTGTGTATCTCTTTGAGGATTAGTTCCGGGTATTTGCCATCAGGGCCAGGGCGTTGCCGTCCGAAATCCAGCTGCTTCTTCAATCCTGAAACTCTGATTTCGTAAAACTCGTCCAGGTTAGAACTGAAAATCAGCAGGAAGATCAACCGTTCGAGTAAGGGATGATGGTGATTCTTGGCTTGTTTCAAGACGCGGGAGTTAAATTTCAACAAGCTGAGTTCGCGGTTCTCATAAAAGCCACTATCGGTAAAATCGATTTCGCGATCCAACACTTCGGCAGCGGCTTCTGCCGTGTCCGAGTTATCGATCACTACCTCAAGAGAACTTTTAGGTGACTGCTGACTCATCGTCGATTCCATTGATTCCGTATCAAGTGCCCGCAAAGGATGTTGACACTAAAGAGTCTACCGATTCAAGCGATCGCCACTGCAATGGCTCGGTGAGTTGTCCTGCATTTCATAGCGAGCAGTTTACACTGTCTCTCAGTAGTGCAATGCCGGGAATTCTGGCAATGCCTCTAGTCCACGCCGGGCGGTGATTTTAGCACATCAGCACCACTATAACCCCAGCAGAGTGGGGGGAATTGATGTGTATCAGGGCCCTGCGCCACTGTCATATTACTGTAATAAAGAGCCACTATAGTTCGAGCCGGACATTGATAAATGAGCAAATTTTGGGAGGTAGCTTTATGCGATGCAAAAATCTCATCAAAATCATACGGTAGCCGTTATTCCTGTGATCGGCGCCAGCCTCAGAGCGGCCGAGGTCCATCCGGGTATTCCGTAGGGTAATTACGGGGTATTCAATCATTAATTTGGAGTTTCTTGAATGAATATTAAGCAGAAAATACCGATGGTTTTGATTGCATTGTTGCCATCACTGTTTCTCACCTCATCGGTAATCGCACAAGTGGATTCGGCGATAGTCGAGGAGTTGCGAGCTCAGATTGAGGCACTGTCCAGTCGCCTCGAGCAATTGGAAAGGGGTAGTGAGCTAATTAGCCAGACAGTGGAGCAGAACCAGTCCTATGCCCGTGCCAGTTCCTGGATCGAAAGGATGCGCATTAGCGGCGATCTGCGGCCCCGTTTTGAAAACATCGATGACGCTCTCGTGTCATCGGACAGAAACCGCAATCGCATAAGAGCTCGCGTGGCAGTCGAGGCGGAACTGAATGACAACTGGAGTGCCGGTGTGGGTTTAGCCAGCGGTGGTACGGACCCTATATCCGCGAATCAATCGTTTGGCGGTGGCGGTTTTACCAAGGACCTCGGATTGGATCTGGCGTATGTAACCTACCAGGGATTTACCAATACCGCTTTAACAGCAGGAAAGTATCGCAATGTATTCTTCACAGCAGGCGGGAATGGCATGGTTTTCGACAGCGACTATCGACCCGAGGGTGTCGCCGTGGAATTCAAGCGCGACAAGCTGTTTTTTAACGCCGGTACCATGATTCTTGAGAGCGATGATAATTTCGATAGCCAGGACAAGGAGACCCTGTGGGGAATGCAGTTAGGTTATGAATTCTCGCTGGATTCCGGTTCCCTCACTGTTGGTACCAGTTATTACGACGCATCGGTTGCTGGAAGCATGCCTTTCTATTTAGGCGATCCCTACAGCAACTCTGTCGATGCAGCGGGGGCCCTGGTCAATGATTACCACGAATGGGAGTTATTCGCTGAGGCCAGTTTCACCGTGGCGGGGAAACCGCTGCGTTTGTACTCTGATTACATCACCAATCTTGATGCCGACGAATTCGACACTGGCTGGGCGCTTGGCGTGACCTATGGCAGTGCCAGAGGACTGGGAAACTGGGAAGTAGGCTATGGCTATCAAGATCTGGAAGCCGATGCAATCCTGGGTTCTCTGACTGACTCCGATTTTGCCGGCGGTGGTACTGACAATGAAGGCCATATACTGGAGTTCGCCTATGGACTGGGAGACAGCACCCGGATCGGATTTACCTACACCATCACTGAATACGGTGAGGCTCGCCTTGGCAAGAAAGAAGATTACAATCGACTGCAACTCGATCTACAACTGGGTTTCTAAGTCAGGGTTTCCTGTCGGACTTCAGTGGAGAAAGAGATGGAAGCCATTGCCGCTTTGGTGGGGCAATCCTGATTGCCAATCTTTTTTATGGATTTTGGCTTACTTCCTCGCGCGCTTCGAAGTAGCAAAAGATCGTATGTCAAAACAGGCTATGGACTAGTTAACAGATTGGCCTTACTCTCTTCCCTCGCGATGCCAATCTATGGCTGCAAAGGAGATACTCATGGGCGGTAGACTTGTTGCAATAGCAAGTAGCCTGATTCTTGTTGGGGGTCTTCTGTTTATCCTTTCAACTCGCTCAGATGTAGAGCCGATCGGCGACCAGAGCTCCAGCCCTGGTAACGCGCTGACAGGCACTGCCTCCAGTCTCTCTGGTCAGGTGTTGAGTGCAACAGGAGCTTCGCTTGTCGGAGGCGATGATACGCTTTCAGGTCACGCCGTTGCCGATGCGACAGTCTTTCTGGTTCCGACCTCCGCCATCGACATAACGTCAAAAATGACGGCGAGTGCAATCTACCAGTCGCCGTACCCTGCTGAAGCCTACGACGAACCACTCGAGGATAGTATTCGGCTCAAGGGCAATGAATTCCCCCAGGCCATTACCGACTCCGCCGGCAGATTCACTATAGACAACGTTCCAGATGGTAGATTTTTTGTCCATGTAACACCGGCTGCCAATGATACCGAACACCTGCCCGGTGGGGACAAGAGTCGGCAGGCCTATTCCACACAGGAACTGTTAGGCGAGAGAATGACCATCGAGATCTCGAGTAGCCCCTCGCCGGCTGCCAGGGCGGTGGGCAGCTCCACCTGTCTTGCCTGCCACGATGACAAGAGGCACTGGCAGCAGACTGGCCACAAGATCGCCTGGACTGCTCCCGGCGCGCCGGGACCGATGCAGGATTATTCGAGGTTCCCGGATTTCTTCAATGCACTGGATTCCTATATCGAGACTGACGACTACCGTAATGGAACCCACCTGGAGTTGGGCGATTACGACTCAGGCAGGGGTGATGATAAATTCAAGCTGCGAGTGGCCGGCGACTCCCGATTACCGATCGAGGCAGTGTTTGCCGATGTCTATCTATGGCGGGAGAGAGTCCAAGACGGCAACGCAAAGTATTTCATCAGCATGGCGAACCGTCTCAACCCGGCGGATCCCAACAGCCCTGCCCATCTCGAAGTTAAACTGTTGTATGGCGGCGCGGTTCACGACCAGCGCTATATTGTCTCTGCCCCGGCGAGCCTCGGCAACCGCCCCGGTTGGTATACTCTGCTGCGTTACAACTTGACCGGCAGCGATACCCGATTAAATCGGCAACGACGGGTTTGGCATGATTACAAATTTTACCTCTGGTGGGGCGGAGGAGAGGACGCCAGCTATGGCACTGCAGATGATGTAATCCAGGCGCCGCCGGTGAACCAGAACACTATTCAGACAATGTGTGCGAGCTGTCACTTTACCGGCTGGGAACGTTACCAGGACGAGGCAACCGGCCAGCTGCTGGCGCGCGCAGTTAATGACCCGGGTGGCGCACTGAACATCGACGACGACCCGGAGATGGACGAGATCAATATCGGCTGTGAGAACTGCCACGGACCGGGATCGGAACACGTTGCCAATGCGGGCCGCAGTCGCTTTATCGTCAATCCCAGGCTGCTGTCCGCCGAGCGCTCCAGCGTCGTCTGTGGCCGCTGTCATGATCGACGCCAGGGATTTGGGGGAGAGATCCTCGGTTATACCCAGGCGCTCAGTGCAGAAGGTGAGTTGGCAAGGCCGGGAATTAGCCGTCACGAGTTGATCACGAAGTACACTGATCCGGTAAAGAAGGGTCCAACAATGCTCGGGTCAGGAAAGGAATTCAATATCTGGCCCGACGATATTCATTCCAGCAAACCGCACCAGCAGTATGCGGATTTCATAAAGTCGAAGATGCACAGGAACGATCGCTTGCTGGTCACGTGTTCGGACTGTCATGACCTGCATGGGGGTACCCCCAATTCCCGCTGGCTCCTTCACAATCAGAATGATTCCAGTTCTCCCCTGTGCCAGAGGTGTCACACGGTCGATATCAATGACCATATGCAGACGAAGTTGGGTGCCACAATGAAAGGTCACCTCACCCGCTGTATCGATTGTCATATGGCGCCCACCGCAAACACTGGCGGAATCGCGGGTGCATACGGCAGGATGATCAAGACACCTCCTTATGCAGATGCGGCAGAAGAAGCGAGAAACGCCTACTGGGAAGGACCGATGCGCTCCCATGTTTTTGACGTGCCATTCAAGACCAATGTAATGGTCAGGGGTGTACTCCCGGGGCAGGCTATGCCAATACCCTATACGAATTCCTGCGGAACCTGTCATGAGGTAGATGAGCTGCCGTTCAAGTAGTGATTGTTGAACTAATAGTGATGATGAAACCAAGCGAAGCAATTTTTTGCAGTGTCCTGAGCGAAAGAAGCAGGCGACGCCGTCATACCAGGTGTCATTGCTGTAATGCTAGCGGTCTTTTGCTGTCGCTTGCTCTGGCTCTAACTCCTTCCAGTGTCTTCGCCTACCGACCCTTCGTCTCCACAGATGCAGATGTCGTCGATGCCGGAGAAATTGAAATCGAATTCGGTTATTTCAACTGGGAACGTGTCAATGGCGAGAACGCTTACATCACGCCCCAGTTGGTATTCAACTATGGCCTGTCAGATACCCTGGAGCTGATCTGGGAATTCGATGTGGAACACCGCAGCGGTGAGAAACGCCAGTTGGTGGATCCAGGCTTGTTTCTAAAGAAGGTGTTGAAACCCGGTGCACTACAGGATCGCGAGGGAGTGAGCTTTGCGGTTGAGGCCGGGCTACTGTTACCCTCGGCGAACAGTGAGGAAGATCAGACCGGATTCGAAGCCTTCGGCATTCTCAGTGGCAGCGCTGCCAATTTCACCTGGCACCTGAATCTTGGCGGTGGCGTGGATCGAATTGACCATGACGCCTTCGCTCTGTGGGGAGTAATTGTAGAGTATCCTCTCTCACCGAGCCTGAGACTGGTGACAGAGTTCAACGGAGAGAGCTTGCGCAGCGAAGCCGCCGAGAACTCTGCCCTGCTTGGTGTGATCTGGGAAGCAGCATCGGTTCCTGGTCTGACACTGGATCTGGGTGTGCGCCGCGGCACCAGTGATTCCTCTCCCGATTGGGGAGCCACGATGGGCTTGAGCTATAGTTTCTAAGGCAGGCAATTCTTTCCAGGACGTAAGCGTTACCCTGACTGCAAGCGCAAATTCGCATCAGTGCGAAGCAATTGAAATCACATCTGCAGTTCAGGTTCTGTGCTATCTGCTTTACTTATCGCAGCATCAATTCTCGTTGCCCTGGATAAAGGAAACTTGCAGATAAAGCGGCTGCCTTCTCCGTACTTGCTCTTGATCTGCAGTTCGGCATCGTGGCGCATCAGGATATGCTTGACGATGGCGAGACCTAGCCCGGTTCCCCCGGTGTCGGTTGAGCGGCTGACATCGACACGATAGAAGCGCTCAGTGAGCCTGGGCAGGTGCTGAGGTTCGATGCCGATACCGTTGTCAGCCACTTCGATGGTGAATTCATCATCGGTGAATGCTGTCTTTAACGAAATCTTGCCGTGGGGGGCGTGTACTTGGCGGCGTTCACCATCAGGTTTGAGATGGCACTGTAGAGCTCTCTGCGTTAGCCGGTGATTTCAGCCTGCTCTTCACAATCGATCTCGATCTGATGGGATTTATCCTGAAACATCTGGCGGGTGTCGTGTTCGATCTCGGATATCAGAGCGGCGACGTTAATCCGCTTTGGATGTTTCGGCAGGGTCTTGGTCTCCAGTGATGACAGCAGCAATAAATCCCTGACGATATTTTCCATCCGCAGGGACTGCTGGTGCATCTGCTGGATTGGCTTGCGCCATTTGCTGTCGAGGCCCTCCATATTATCCATGATCGCCTCGAGGTAGCCTTTTATGACAGTAATTGGCGTTGCCAGCTCATGGGAGACATTGCCTACGAAATCCTTGCGCATTCTCTCCAGGCGCTGTAATTGGGTAATGTCTCTTACAATCATCAGGCGCTCGTGTTCACCAAACAGCGCAATCTGAAATTCCAGTACTCTATTAAGTTTACCGGGTGCTTCCATGTTCAACGTTTCAGCATAGTTCTCGTTCTGGAAATACTCAGCAAATGCAGGATTCCTGATCAGGTTGGTTACCGCCTGATTTCTATCCTGGGGGTACGTCAACCCCAGCATTTTCTCGCTGGCCAGGTTCCACCAATCCAGGTTGTTCTGTTTGTTAATCATGACTACCGCTATTTCCAGGGCAGCAGAGGATTCCTGCGCCTTGTCTATTATGTTTGCCAGATACACGCTGGCCTTGCGCTCCTGGTTCTGCAGGCGATAGATACCAGCGAAAATATCGCCCCACAGCCCAATACTTTCAGGGGGGTCTGCGCTGCGTGAGTCTGGGTCCTGGGAGAGCCATCTATGCAGTCGGCGCAATTGCATGATGTTAAATGCGGCGTAGCACAGCAGCGCCAGTAAGCAGGCGAGCAATAACCGATCCAGCAGCAATCCGAGCATACTGGCGACCACCAGAATGACGATTAATCTTTTAATCTCAGATTGCCAGCTGTGCATGCGATTCTATCCAGCTCTTTGAATGTAGCGAGACCCTCATTCGGCCCAGCCACCTATTGTAATTCGTTGCTATGGCAGGGGCTACAACGGGGAAACCTGCTGTTAACAAAGGCCAAAAGGCCTGGAACTGGCAGAAATTATCCTGTTGGGGAAATCCGGTTTGAATGTGATCGGGATTACTAGACGTCCTGAAAATTATCTATACAATGCGCCCGTTTCTTTACTCACACTCTGGAGAATCTGGATGATTATCATGCAACAAATACGTGTAAGGAGTTTACTAACTCTGCTTTGCGGTCTTCTTACTGCACCTCTGCATGGCGCCGAGGGACAGTTCTATGTTGTGCCTGGACTGCAGAATATCAATTTCGATAACAGCACCGGGCTCGATACTGAATGGGGCCCTGATATTGGCTTCGGATATGATCTGTCAGAGCGCATCAGTCTGGAATTTAACACCTTCGATCTGGACCCGGATAACAAGATGAATAAGGGTGTGGATATTGACCATTGGCGCTTTGATATACTCTACGACTTGGGCCAATCGTCTGGAAATGTCCAACCCTTTGTGGTGGGTGGGCTGGGCCATTTCAACTTCGCCGGCGAAAACGACACAGGGTTTGATTTCGGCGCTGGAATCAAAGTCGATCTTCCCGGAAATTTTGAATGGCGAACGGCTGTTCGTACCTTTACCTACTTCAATCGGAATACTGGGGACAGGGACTATGGAATCGATACCGGCCTGGTCTACTATTTCGGCGGCACTGAAAGACCGCGACCGGTTGAAACTGCTGCGACTCCACAACCCGCTCCAGCTCCAGCTCCCGTCGATTCAGACCGCGATGGTGTTCCTGATGACAGGGATGCCTGCCCGGATACGCCACGCAACTACGCCGTTGACGAACGCGGCTGCCCGATACCCGCCGAAGAAATTGCACGGGTAGAATTACTGGTCAATTTTGACTTCGACCGCTCCGAGGTGAAGCCAGAGTACTTCAGTGAGATCGAAAGAGTTGCTGCCTTCATGAGCCAGTACCCGGATGTCATCGTTGAACTGGAAGGTCATACTGACAGTGTTGGCACTGATGCCTACAACCTTGGTCTATCAGATCGGCGTGCGAATGCCGTGAGGCAGGTCATGATTGGTCAATTCAATGTGCAGGCGAGTCATATCTCTGCTGTTGGTTATGGAGAATCTCAGCCAGTTGCCGGTAATGATTCCAGTGCTGGACGCGCACAGAATCGACGCGTCATTACTGTAATAATCAAGACGTTACAGAACTACCGACCTCGCTAAGTTTTACCTGGTTCCGCAGCAAGCCCTGTATCTGGGCTTGCTGTCACACCATGCTTGTGAAGCCTCTGATCATATCTGATCAGAGGCTCTTTAGTTCCAAGCCCTGCAATTATCGTCACTGACCTCTGTAGGGAATTCCTGGAGAACTGCCACACCAGCCCGCCGCAGCCGCTTCTTCGCTGGCGGGAAGCCGAGTAATGATGGCCGAGTTTTTTCTGCCGCCATTGGTCCTGGATGAAGCATAGAAGTCAGATTATTCGCAATCTCCAAATCAGCAGCTATACTTGATTGCTCTGGGAGGTTTTAGCTGCCGGTATCCCAGGTTCACTCATAGAGATCAGGGAAGACTCGTGATTGGATCCTTTTCACAAGCTGCAACAGGCCTGTCGTCATTCGATACGCGAGCTTCCGCCCCGCGCTCAACAAGTCCCCTGAATACGTCGAATCTTGCTAATGCAGAGCAGCTCCCCGATTCAACCCGCCTTTACCTCAAGGAAATTGGCTCTGCGCCATTATTGAGCGCTGAAGAAGAAGTCTATGTTGCGCGCAAAGTCGTGCAGGGTGACGAAGCCAGCCGTCAGCGCATGATCGAGAGCAATCTGCGGCTCGTGGTAAAGATTTCCAGGCGTTATCTGCATCGTGGCCTGGCATTGTTGGATCTCATTGAAGAAGGCAACCTTGGCCTGATTCACGCCGTGGAGAAATTCGATCCCGAGAGGGGTTTTCGTTTTTCAACCTACGCTACCTGGTGGATTCGGCAGAGTATCGAGCGCGGCCTGATGAACCAGACTCGCACCGTTCGTATACCGGTGCATGTGGTGAAAGAGATGAACCGATATCGGCGAGTGAAACGGGAAATATTCTGTTCATTGGCAAAGGAACCCAGCATTGAAGATATTGCCCGCTGGGTGCGAAAACCGGTTGCAGAGGTGAAGCAGGTGGTGGCATTGAATAACAAGGAATGCTCAGCAGATGCACCGATCGCAGCGCATATTGATAAACCACTGCTTGAAAACCTGGTGGCTGAAAATCTCCGCAAGCCTGATGAACTGGTCCGCATTGCGGAATTCAATGAAGTGTTGGAGGGCTGTCTCGGGGAATTGAGCGCCAGACAGAAGGAAGTCCTGTGTCGCCGTTTCGGATTACATGGCTATGACAGTGATACCCTGGAAAATGTTGGCAAGGAAATAGGACTTACCAGGGAAAGAGTCAGACAGATTCAGATCGAAGCACTCCGGCAGCTTAAGCTCATCATGGGGCGGGACGGCGTACAGCGCGAGGAAATTGCCGACTTCGCCTAGGGAGCCTCTGAACAAGTAGTTGGCCGCTCCGCCTTCCAGCCAGTTTCGCTCTCCAGGCTGCCTGGATTTCCAGACCCGAAAAGAAGCCCTCTCTCCATTGCCAGATCCATTTCCAGATCCGCCTAATTCGCCCACTGTGATGAAATTGATTGGTGTTCTTGATTGGCGTTCTTGATTGATAGCAGGGGGGTGCTTTATTCTCTCTGCCCGATATGCAGGCTTGTCGATCTTTCGAGTTGCCACAGCAGCACCTGGCTACGCGAACGTTCTCACGATGTTACAGGTGAGAAGCTGGCGAGAATCTTACGGAATTAGAGGGCTTTGTTTTGCAAATCAAATCGAATGAGGGTGCGCTTGGCGGTAAATTGATAATCGATCTATCGCGGGTGCTGGGTGGACCCTACTGCACCCAGATACTGGGAGACCATGGTGCGGAGATCGTCAAGATCGAGCCACCTTCAGGTGATGAGACGCGAGACTGGGGTCCGCCTTTCCATGAAGGAGATTCTGCCTATTTCATTGGCGTGAACCGGAACAAGCGTTCTATGGGCCTGGACCTTACCAGGGATGCAGGCCGAGCCGTGCTGCTGCGCCTGCTGGAAAAAGCCGACGTGCTGATCGAGAACTTTAAACCAGGCACCATGGAGAAGTGGGGACTCGGTTATCAGGAGGTATTGAAAGACAAATTCCCTGCACTAATCCATTGTCGAATCAGCGGCTTCGGTAGTGATGGTCCCTGGGGCGGGTTTCCCGGCTATGACGCTATTATCCAGGCCATGGCTGGGTGGTTCAGTATCAACGGTGAAGCGGGCAGCAACCCCACGCGCCTGGGTCTGGCCGCCGTGGACATGGGGACTGGTCTGTATTCAGCGATCGCAGTGCTCATGGCACTGGCAGAAAGAGAGAAATCCGGTGCCGGTCAGTACCTGGATATGACACTGTATGACTGTGCAGTCTCTCTGATGCATCCGCACATACCCAACTATAATTTTTCCGGGAAAATCCCGGGCCCTACCGGCAATGCCCATCCTAATATCAGCCCTTATGACACATTCCGTACCAGGACAGTGGATATTTTCATCGGTGCCGGCAACAATCGGGCCTGGGCAAAACTGTGCCAGGCACTTGGCAGAACCGAGCTTATCGACGATGCCCGGTTCGTGAACAATATCGATCGGGTCAATAATCGCGGGGCATTAAAAGACGAGATCGAGGCCAGTTTGCAACAGATCGATGGCCATGAAATCTGCGCTACGCTTGCCAGGGCAGGATTGGCAGTAGGTCCGATTCATAATACGCAGCAGGTGGTAGATCATCCTCATACCCATCACCGCGGCATGAGCGTAGAGCAGGACTGGTACAAGATGACCGGCACCCCTATCAAGTTTTCCAGGACCCCCGGCGCTATTCGCCACCTGCCGCCCAAGTACGGTGAGCACAGCGAGGAATTACTCAGAGAATTCGGTTTCGAAGACGCCGAAATCACTCGGCTGCTGGCAGAGAAAACCCTACTGAACACCCGCCAGGACTGAAGTAGGTAATCCTCTTTCTGCCATTTCTAAGAAATAGCTTTACTTATCAATAAGATATAGGAAGCGCAATTATTTCTTGTGTTATGCTGATATAGTGTTATAGTTAACTACAACACTATAGGGGTAACGAGACCTGCACAGTGGAAATAACCTGGAATAACAAAGAACCGATCTACCTGCAGCTGCGGGATCGACTGGTGGAGTTGATTATGGATGGCCTTGTTTTGGAAGGCGATGCTCTACCTTCGGTTCGGCAAATTTCCAGCGAACAGCGTATTAATCCCATCACCGTATCGAAGGCATTTCAGATACTGGTTGATGAAGAACTTGTTGAAAAAAGACGGGGGCTTGGAATGTATGTGGTTACTGGAGCGAAAGACAAACTTGCCAAACAGGAAAAAGCTAAATTTCTTGAGGAAGAATGGCCACAAATTGCAGAACGAATTGAAAGATTGGGGCTGGGAATTGATGACCTCCTTGGCGGCGCAAAGAGTTGAACGTGCCAGGATCATAGGAATCGAGAATGAATAACATCGTAGAAGCGAAAGGACTGGTCAAGAGCTATGGAAGTTTTCGGGCGCTCGACGGTGTTGACCTTTCCATCCCAACCGGAGCGATCACTGGCTTAATCGGACCGAATGGTGCGGGCAAAACTACTACGCTGAAGGCACTGATCGGTCTGTGTGATGTCGAGGGCGAATTGAATGTTGCCGGCAGAGATCCTCGCGAGTCAAGGCACAAACTGATGGAAGATGTCTGTTTCATTGCCGACGTGGGGATACTGCCGAAGTGGTTGAAAGTCTCTCAGGTAATTGACTATGTCGAAGCAGTGCATCCGAAATTTCATCGCACGCGTGCTGAGAAATTCCTCAGCACGACCGAGATACCAGCCAACAAACGTATCAAGGAACTCTCCAAGGGCATGGTTACCCAGTTACACCTGGCCCTGGTGATGGCAATCGATGTGAAATTGCTGGTGCTCGACGAACCTACCATCGGTCTGGATATCATCTATCGCAAGGAATTTTATGATCGGCTACTGAACGAATACTACGATGACAACTGCACCATCATTATCAGTACCCACCAGGTAGAAGAGGTCGAAACGCTGCTGTCCCAGTTGCTATTCATCTGCAAGGGAAAGATCGTGCTGGATACCCTCATGAATGATCTGCCGAATACCTTCACCGAGGTCATTGTCGAGCCCCAGAATATTGAGAAGGCGAATCACTTGAATCCAATTCACATTCGCGAGTTGCTCGGCAAGAAGTGTTATACGTTCGAATCCGTGGCAAGAACCGAGCTGGAGCAGTTGGGCGAGTGTCTTACACCGACCGTAGCCGATCTGTTTGTTGCGAAGATGAAGGAGACCAGGCATGGATAAGTTTTTATTTGGTCAATTTCAGGGCTTGTTAAAGCGTGAAGTTCTGGAGCACCGGAATTTGTTTATCTGGGCTCCTGTTATCCTGGGTCTGCTGATATTCATGATCGACTTTCTGGTCATCTCATCCCTGGATGAGGACGCCAAGATTTCCTTCATTGAAAACCTTGCTCGCTTCTTTGCTGGAGGCTCTCCGCTTGAGATGGCGCCCGCGTTCGTGTTTCCAACGCTGCCATTTCTGGGGATTCTCTATATTTGTGCAATTCTCTACCTGACGAATACCTTGTATCAGGACCGAAGAGAACTCAGCGTGCTGTTCTGGCAATCGATGCCTGTATCAAATTTCCAGACCGTGCTATCAAAATTGGTGGCTATTATGCTGATAGCCCCGATTTTTTATGTGGCGGTAATTTTTGCCCTGTATGTGATTGGAATACTCTGGTTGATTATTTCCGGGCTTAGTTACGATATTGATGTTGCCGGGCTGGGTTACATGTTTCTCACCGCGACCCTGAGTCTGCCAATTGTTTACCTGTTCACGGTGACCAGTGCCCTGTGGTTGTTGCCATTTATCGGTTGGCTCCTGTTGTTTTCAGCCTTCGCAAATCGTACTCCCTTATTATGGGCGATTGGCGCCCTGGCACTCATACTGTTCCTGGAAGGATTCATCTTCAGAACCCAGTTCATATCGAACTGGATTGAGACCCGTTCTGACATCGACAATTTCCTGATTGTCGATTATGGGGGGGTCTTCGATCGGCTGTTCAGCTACGACATGCTGATCGGACTGGTGGTCGGTTCGATCTTTATTTGTGGTTCTGTCTATATGCGTCGCTTCGTCGACTAACAGCCGCAGAATGAGAGAGAACCTGCGAGAAAAATACTGTGAGTGAGATCTGATGAGAGAATTAATAAAAGGCAAGATACTGAAAAACCGCTACACCCTGTTACTCACTGTGTTGAGTGCTTACATAGCAGTGGTAGTCATTGAAGGCGCGATTACCGGGCGGGCTCCAGACTGGCTTCGGTTTGATAATTCCCTGTTTACTCTGGATCTGCGGGATCTCGATGAACTGAGTGAAATCGATTTCGACTTCTAAATACTGACTGGCAGGACTGGCAGAACTGATACGATTGAGAGACAACTTATAAAACCAGTTGACACCGAATATCGATTCCAATACAGTTTCGCGCTCTACGGGAATGAACCAACATCTAGTAGCATAACGAATCAAGACGAATGATTACTACCGTACACAGCAATACTCTGGATCAGGCAGCAATATTAAGTGCAGCGGCCCGTCGTGCAGCGCGCGCGAGAATTACTCGCTCTGGAGAACTGTGGTTTTAATTAGTTAACAAAACGAATTAGCAAAAAACCTCTAAGTGTCTCCGACCTTAGGGGTTTTTTTTTGCCACAAGGAAATAATGATGAGGATTGCCGAGATTGAACTCGCCACGCGTAGTTCCTGGCCTGCGCTGGAAGAGCTGGAATGCCCTGTCGGGATTCTTCGTTATGCGGCGGGTGTTACTCGCCGCACAAATTCGATGACACCCTCGAGTGATCCGAATCTGTGTCCTGCCGAACTCATCGAAATCACGGAAGCGTTCTTCCGACAGAAAAATCTACCCCCAATAGTACGCGTCATCGCTGGCTCCCGGGCGGACAATATTCGCTTGAGTGTGCTCGATCAACGCCTGGAAGATTCCAGTTATAGCCTGGCAAGCCCAACCAGGGTGATGACCTTGCAGCTTGCAGACTCCGGTACAGCAGCTTCACCTCGCCAAGACAATTATCTGAAGCGACTTGATCCTCTTGCATGGTCAGCCTCGTGGCACTCTCTGAAGCGTCTACAACCCGCCCTGTTGCCTGTGTATCAGGCGATGCTGATAAAGATAATGGATCCTGCCTGCTACTTGCTCAGTAAAGATGCCCAGGGCAATCCGGTTGCAGCCGGAATGGCGGTGATCTCCAACGGTGCGCTGGGAGTGTTCGGAATAGCGACCCTTGCCAGCGAGAGGAGGAAAGGTTTTGCGGCCGGGCTACTGGCGGAGCTCCTGCATTGGGGCCGGCAGCAAGGGGCCAGGTACGCCTACTTGCAGGTGGAAAAGGCCAACACCGCGGCAGTAAACCTGTATAAAAAGTTTGGCTTCGTTGACAGGTACAGCTACTGGTATCGCGAAAAACAGTAGCCTGAATCAACAGCGGGCAGGGGAGAGACTATGAATACGATAGAAATTGAAGATCGACTGGGGATTACCTTCTGCAATCGTCAGGCTATAGCCATAGAACGCGGCGAAGGCTCCTATGTGTGGGATGAGAACGGAGACAGGTATCTGGACTTCACGTCCGGGTGGGGAGTTACCTGCCTGGGACATTCCCATCCAAAAATTACAGAGGCCATCTACAAGCAGGCACAAAAAATCATCCAGAACCCAAACTCTGGATTCACCTATTCGCCATCGCGCGCCAAATTGTTGACCATTCTAAAGGACTTGCTGCCGGCGCAACTGGAGAAAGTATACTTCGCCAGCAGCGGAGCCGAGGCAAATGATGCGGCTATCAAACTGGCGAGAAAAATTACCGGGAAGGTAAAAATCGTATCGACACTGGGTTCGTTTCACGGCAGGACTTTTAACACTCTCTCGGTATCAGTGGGTCGGGAAAACACCGAACAATTTCTACCCGCACTGCTTGAGAATGAATTTGTAGCCTTCGGTGATGTGGCCGCAATGCGCAGTGCAGTAGATGACAAAACTGCCGCCGTCATCATTGAGCCGATTCAAGGTGAAGGCGGGGTAAGGATACCACTGGCTTCCTACCTGTCTTGCGTTGCGCAAATCTGCCGGCAGCGCGGCGCGCTCCTGATTGTCGACGAAATCCAGACTGGCTTCGGTCGCACTGGCACCTTCTTCGCGCTCGAACAAAGCGAGCCAGCAGTCGCGCCAGATATACTGACCATGGGCAAAGGCATTGCCGGGGGATTCCCGTTGGCCGCCTTCGCGGTCACAGAGCGAATTAATGCCCGGATTCAGAAGGGTGATCATGGCGGGACCTACTGTGGCAATCCTCTGGGCTGCGCAGTGGCCACTGCCGTAGTGTCCGAACTTATTCAGCAGAACTTGCCGCATCGAGCACGGCAGTTCGGAAAAACTTTACTCGGTCGATTAGCGCAGCTCAAACAAATCCACCCGGGCAAAATCATCGACGTGCGCGGCAAAGGGCTGCTGTGTGCGCTGGAACTTGCCAGTGACGAACTCGTTCAGTGTGTAACTCGCAATTGTCTCAAGCAAGGCTTGCTGATTACTCCGACCCGCAACAGTGTGGTGCGATTGATTCCATCGCTGTTACTATCGGAGAGTGAACTGGAAGAAGCGCTGCGTATTCTGGATAAATCAATTGCCGCGGCTGTCGGTAATTGAAGAATTACGCTAGACTGCGCCGTCTAATTCACTATAACAGATCAGGATTAAGCAATGCCAAAAAATAAACGTGTACTCCTCGCCCAGCGTCCCGTGGGAGAGCCGGGCGACGAATGTTTCAAAATTGAGGAAGTCGACATTCCTGAGCTTGGAGACAATGAAATTCTCATCAAGGTCTGCTGGTTATCACTGGATCCCTACATGCGTGGTCGCATGAATGATATGAAGTCTTATGTCGAGCCCTTACAGATTGGCGATGTCATGACGGGTGAATCGACGGGCATCGTGGTCAAGTCAAACTCGGAGAAGTGGCAGGTAGGAGATCGCATCGCTGCCCACATGGGATGGCAGTCCTATATTGTCGCGAAGGGTGACGATCCCAGGTTAATGAAGGTAGACCTTGGCAATGGCAGCTTGTCGGCGCACATCGGCGTAGTAGGAATGCCTGGCCGCACCGCTTATTTTGGTCTGACGGAGGTGGGCAAACCCAAGGCTGGGGAAACCCTGGTCGTGGCAGCTGCCTCCGGAGCCGTAGGCTCCGCAGTGGGTCAGATCGCCAAGATTCTGGGGCTAAGAGCTGTCGGCATCGCCGGTGGTGCGGAAAAATGTCGTTATGTCAAAGAACAGCTGCAATTCGATGCAGCGATCGATTATAAAGCCGGCAACTTCACCGAACAGCTTGCCAAAGCCTGTCCCGATGGAATCGACATCTATTTCGAAAACGTAGGTGGGGACGTAACGAGGGCTGTGGCTCCCTTATTGAATGAAGGTGCCCGGGTGCCTATCTGTGGTTACATCTCCAACTATAACGATGCAGATATCAGCAAATCCGAGTCACCGTTTCAAATCCTGGAAAAACTCGATCCGGTTCCTGAACACCGCTTCTTTGTAGTGTTTGAATGGCAGGATCGCTATGAAGAAGCGACCCGACAGCTCGGTGCATGGGTGAAAGAGGGCAGCTTGAAATACCGGGAATGTATCGGTGAAGGTTTGGATAATGCGCCGGAACTATTGCGAGGGCTGCTGAAAGGCAAGAACTTTGGCAAGCAGTTGGTGAAAATCGCCGATGAAGAATTATGACGTCAGACGCTGACAGCTCTTATGCGATAAGCAATCTTTTCTCACTGACAGGAAAGACTGCCCTGGTTACTGGTGGCTCCAGCGGCCTGGGACTGATAATGGCTAAAGGTCTGCTCCAGAATGGAGTGCGAGTCATCATCGCATCACGCAAGAAAGAGAAGTGCGACCTGGCACTTAAAGAGTTGGCTCCGTTCGGTGAATGCTACGCGGTTAGTTGTGATGTGACCCAAGCTGAAGATCGGAAGAGGCTGGTAAGCGAAGTTGAAAAACAATTCGGTGCACTTTCAATTCTGATCAATAATGCCGGTGCAAACTGGGGTGCCCCGCTGCATGAATATCCAGACGAAGGTTTTGCCAAGGTTATCGATACCAATCTCAATGCAGTCTTCTCCCTGACACGCGATGTGCTATCTCTGCTTGAGAAGTCGGCATCTCCGGAAGATCCGGCTCGCGTGATTAACGTCGGTTCCATGGACGGCATTCACGTACCTATTGTACAGAGGGTACCGACGTTCGCGTATTCGGCCAGCAAGGCTGCCCTGCACCATTTGACCAGAACTCTGGCGGTCGATCTTGCATCGAAACACATTACAGTCAACGCTGTGGCACCTGGATTCTTCGAGTCGAGGATGACCGGCTATGTATTCGAACATTACAAGCAGGATATCGAAGACGATTGTCCCCTGCATCGGGTCGGTAAGCCCGATGAGATGGTGGGCATCATTGTGTATCTGGCCTCTCGAGCTGGCGCCTACACCAATGGCACGGTCATACCGGTAGATGGTGGAACCAGTATTTCCAAGGGGGCCAGGTCATGGACAAGCTAGGGATCCAGCGCCGACCCAAAGTTAGGTACTCGAGCGCTTCAGTCTTGCAGTTTGCAGTGAGTCTCTGATAGCGACTCGTTTGTTTTGCTAGTGCATTTTCTCAGGTTGCTTCTTGTTCTTTTTATTGCGCTTAATTGTTGTTAGGCAGAGTACTTGCTAGTTTAGCTATTCCCTGATCATCAGAAACTAACCGGCTTAGCAAGCCATTGTGCCGCCAAAGCCGCAACTCAGATGGAGATAATATGAGCTTGTTCAGTCTTGAAAACAAAGTGGCAATAATCACCGGGTCAACCAAGGGTATTGGCAAGGCAATAGCTGAGCGGATGGCCGAGCAGGGAGCGAAGGTGGTAGTGTCCAGTCGGAACCAGGACGCCTGCGATGCAGTGGCTGCTGGGATAAAGGCGAAGGGTAGCGAAGCCATCGCCGTGGCCTGCAATATTAACTACAAAGAACAACTACAGCAGCTGGTGGCGAAGACGCGAGAGCAATTCGGAAAAGTCGACATTCTGGTCTGTAACGCCGCGCTCAATCCCTATTTCGGCCCCTCTCAAGATATACCCGATGCAGCGTTTGACAAGGTTATGCACGCTAACATCGGCAGCGTTCACCGACTCTGCCAGCTGGTAATTCCCGGCATGGCAGACAGCGGAGGCGGGGCGGTTATCATCGTATCTTCCATCGGCGGCTTAAAGGGTACCGAAAATCTCGGTGCCTATGCGATTTCCAAGGCGGCCGATATGCAGATCGCCCGTAACCTGGCGGTCGAATGGGGGCCTAAGAATGTGCGGGTAAATTGTATTGCACCGGGACTGGTAAGAACGGAGTTTGCCCGTGCACTCTGGGAGAATCCGGAAATCTACCAGGCGACTGTTGCTAAATACCCACTAAGACGCATTGGCGAGCCGGATGAAATCGCCGGTGCGGCGGTTTTTCTTGCATCCGAGGCAGGAAGTTTTACGACAGGTCAAACAATCGTGATCGATGGTGGTGGTACAATCGCAGGCTGATCAGGAAAACAGAGTCGAGGCAGAGGATTAAAATCATGATGGATTTGGGATTATCAGAAGAACTGGTGGAAGTGCGAGAGAAGATTCGCCGCTTCGTCGAAGAAAAAGTCGAACCAGTTGAGCAGGAATATCATCACGAAGTAAGCGTTGGAGATCGCTGGTCCCATACTCCGCGGCAGGATGAAATTCTGAACAGCTTGAAGGAAGAGGCGCGGCGCATGGGGCTATGGAATTTCTTCCTTCCTGAGAGTCAGGGAGGAGGCGGAATTTCCAATCTCGAGTATGCTCATCTGGCTGAAATCATGGGCAGAAGCAGGCTCGCCTCTGAAGCATTCAACTGCAGCGCGCCGGATACAGGAAATATGGAGGTGCTGGAACGTTACGGTTCTGAAGAACAAAAGAAACAATGGCTCGAACCACTGCTGGCTGGCGAGATTCGCTCTGCGTTCGCGATGACTGAACCGAATGTGGCCTCGTCTGATGCCACCAATATTTCCACCAGCGCGGTGCTGGACGGAGACGAATGGGTAATCAGCGGAGAGAAGTTTTATATCTCCGGTGCCGGGGATGCTCGCTGCAAAATCATGATCACGATGGTAGTTACAGATCCGGATGCGCCCAAGCACACGCGCCAATCCCAAATTCTCGTGCCGATGGATGCTGAAGGCGTGGAAGTAGTAAGGCCCATGGAGGTATTCGGTCGCGACGATGCGCCGCATGGTCATATGCACATCAAGTTTCACAATGTTCGAGTTCCCGAGAGCAACATCATCCTGGGCCGGGGCCGAGGCTTCGAAATTTCCCAGGGTAGACTCGGCCCGGGTCGAATTCACCATTGCATGCGATCTATTGGCGCAGCAGAGAAAGCCCTGGATCTCATGTGCAAACGGGCGCTGAGCAGAGAAGCCTTTGGAAAACCCCTGGCCGAGCTGGGCGGCAACTATGACGTTATCGCCGATAGCAGAATAGAGATTGATATGTGTCGATTACTGACCTACAAGGCCGCCTGGTTAATGGATAAGATAGGCAACAAGGCAGCAAGGGATGCTATTTCCCAGATCAAGGTAGCGGTTCCCAACATGGCGTTACGGGTCATTGATCGCGCAATACAGATGCACGGTGCAGCCGGTGTTTCCCAGGATTTTCCGCTGGCCGCCCTGTGGACCAGTCAGCGTACGCTGCGACTTGCCGATGGACCGGATGAAGTCCATCGCCGCGTGGTTGCCAGGAAAGAGTTGGCGAAACACACCAGATAGGTAATTCTTACCTGAAAATGGGAACTTCGGTTCCCATTTTTTATAAAGCTCAACACTACTAATAGAGTGGCTTCTTCCTTGCCTGATTCTGTCGCTGTCATTATTCCAACGCACAATCGTGCTCACACGCTGGGCAGGGCATTAGAATCTGTCTATGGGCAATCCAGGCCGGCAGATGAGGTCTGTGTCATCGATGATGGATCTGAAGACGCGACAAGACAGCTGGTTCTAGAACAGTTCCCGCAATCCCGCTACATCTATCAGCCAAATGCCGGAGTAAGTTCAGCGCGTAACGCCGGAGTGGCTGCTACCGAAAGCGTCTGGCTGGCCTTCCTGGATTCTGATGACGAATGGCTGCCGACCAAACTGGAACGTCAGCTGGCAGAAATAAGCCATGATCCTGCCTGCCGATTACTGCATTGTGATGAAATCTGGATTCGCAATGGAGTGCGGGTAAATCCACGAAATAAGCACCGGAAGAATGTTGGTGATGTGTTCGAGCACTGTTTGCGGGAGTGTGTGATCGCTCCCTCGGCAGTCTTGTTACAGCGCAGTCTTCTCGAAGAAATGCATGGATTCGATGAGGAGCTGCCTGTCTGTGAAGACTACGATCTCTGGTTGAAGATAGGCAGTCGTTATCCGGTTGCCTATGTTGACGAGGCACTACTGAACAAATTTGGTAAACACAAAGACCAGTTGTCTTCACGGCATTGGGGAAGGGATCGATTTCGCGTCAGGGCACTGGCCAATCTCCTGGACTCAGCTACTTTGACTTCGCAGCAGTACAGCGCCGCTCTGCGCACCCTGCTTGCCAAGAGTGAAATCCTGGTACAGGGCGCGTTGAAGCGGGGCAACGAAGCAACTGCAACTGCTTTCCAGGCTGTGATCGACAAATACAGCAATACTGAGAAGAAATCCGAAAGTGCTGAAATATTACTACAATGACTGAGCTGCCGTGTGGTCTGAATATTGTTGTTGCACATCAGTTAGAGGCCGAGCCGCTAATCGATTGCCTGGGACTAATGCCGGGAAAAAGCAAACACGGTCTCACGATCTATGGGAATGAAAGAGGCCTCAGCCTGATTATCAGCGGCATGGGACAATCGGCGGCACAGGCTGCCACCGCCAGGTTAGCGCGACACCATAGTGAAACAACGCGAGGGCGAGCGGCCTGGCTGAATTTTGGTATTGCCGGGCATAGGTCAGCCGAGATTGGCACCAGCGTGCTCGCCAACAAGATATCGGAACGAGCTAGCGGAGCAGCGGTCTATCCAGCGGTGCTGCTCAAGTCGTTGCCGAGTTCAGCGGTGATCACAGTAGCAGCGCCTGAACTGGACTATGTTGAAGACGCGGCATTTGACATGGAAGCGTTTGGTTTCTGGTCTGCCGCGGTGCAGTGCGGCAGCCTGGAGTTGATCCAGGTCTGCAAATTAATCTCGGACAATCCTTCCAGGCCTGCCGATAGAGTCGACCTGGCCACGCTCAAGGATTTTGTGTATTCATGCACCGAACCGGTGAAGCAAGTAGTGGCCGAGATGTTATCGCTCAGTGAAGAGTTTAACCGCATCTATCAGGATCCCGCGGAATTTGCGCAAATCAACAAGCGCTACAGACTGAGCGTGACACAGCAGCATCAACTCAGAGCGCTTTGTCGACGTTTTCATGCGCTGAACAAGGATGCACAGTTGGAGGAGTTCGTTGGCTCGAAAGCAGTCTCGGGAACTCAGTTGCTGCGTAATCTCGAAGCTTGCCTCGCCGCCGAGCGACCATCGAGGTCAGGCTAGTGTTTTCTGCCATCTACATTGAAGAAGAGGTTAAGGACCATGCCAGGGTAAAGGAAATTCTCGCGCGGTTTACCGGCGTGCCGCAGATTAGTTGCGAACGGTTCGGGGAGATATTCAATCGCAAGGCACAGAACTTTCGACTTCAGAAGCAGGCACCTGCACTGATATTAGCAAAAAAATACGGCAAGCTGGTGTTGCCGGCGCCCGCTGGTTATGGGTTCGAGGGCGGTGCCAGTTTTTATTTTTCCCATATGATGAATTGTGTTTATGATTGCCGGTATTGCTTCCTGCAGGGAATGTATCGTTCCGCAAATTATGTGCTATTCGTAAACTACGAAGATTTCGAGTCCGCTTTACTGGAAAGCATGCATGACTCAGCCGGTCCGTCTATATATTACAGTGGATACGACTGCGACAGCCTGGCGCTGGAACCGGTGAGTACGTTCTGTCGCTGTTTCCTTCCCTTGTTCGAGAGAAATCCCCAGGCTACCCTGGAAATTCGTACCAAAAGCACCCAGGTAAGAAGCCTGCTCGAAGTGTCGCCTTTGAAGAATTGTGTCATTGCCATGAGCTTCACCTGCCACGAGGCTTCTCTTCAGTGGGAACATAGGGTACCGTCGATTGCCAAACGCATTGAAGCCTTGCAAAAGTTACAGAAGGCCGGATGGCCAATTGCGCTGCGTTTTGAACCATTGATCTATGAGCCGTTGGCAAGACAGCACTATCAGCGCCTGTTTGAGGAAATTTTCGCTGTTCTGGATGTGGCTTCGATCCATTCAATAAGCACGGGAGATTTCAGAATGCCGATAGAGTTTATGAAGAACATAATCAGGCTGTATCCCGATGAGGCCCTCTTTGCCAGGCCAATGGAAATGGAAGACGGGATGATGTCACTGAGCCATCAACAGGATTGGCCAGCCCAGATCGAGGAATTACTAATGAAATATATATCACCGGAACAATATTATCGCTGCGCCTAGGATTTCGACACCATGAATGCTAGCAACGATAATCTGGCAATAGTTACCGGCGCCTCTTCCGGAATCGGCCTGGCAATGGCCAGAAGACTGCTGGAAGAAGGTTATAGTGTGATCGGTATTGCCAGGCAGTTTCCAGCTGCAACCTTGCAGCATGCACATTTTCGTAGCGTCGAGCTGGATCTGGCCGACCTGGACAATTTACCTGCTGCGCTCAAGCAGATAATTGACGGAATAAATCAGCCGATTCGCCTGCTCATCAACAACGCAGGGATCGGTAAAATGGGATACCTGGAACAGTTATCAATTGACGATATCAGGCTGGTCATGGATACGAACTTCATGAGTCATGCCATCGTTACCAAGAGTTTCCTGCCGCTGCTAAAGCAACAAGAAGAACTGGCAGACATCGTATTCACCGGTTCCGAAGCTGCGCTGCAAGGCGCGCGCCAGGGATCGATCTATTGCGCCAGCAAGTTTGCTATCCGGGGATTTGTGCAAGCGCTCCGGCAGGAATGTGCCAAATCCGCGGTGCGGGTCACTATCATCAATCCTGGGGCAGTGCGCAGCGCCTTTTTCGACGATCTACACTTTGAGCCGGCAGGAGCCAAAGAGAATGCAATTGAACCTGCCGATATTGCCGAGATTCTGCTTACGGTAGTGAACGCACGGCCCGGCACCGTAATCGATGAGATTAACCTTTCCCCTCAGACCCAGGTCTGGCAGCGAAAGGATAAATGATTCAGCCAAAGAGAATGCAATTGAACCTGCCGATATTGCCGAGATCCTGCTTACGGTAGTAAACGCGCGACCCGGCACAGTAATCGATGAGATTAACCTCTCTCCGCAGACTCGCGTCTGACAGCAAAAGCCCTGCAGTCATGGCTCTCAGCCGATGCGACTATCTGTTGCTGAGCGATCTAGTAGCGTATAGTAGTCATCTGCCGTGCAAAGCTGAGATAATCAGCGCCAATTGTAGCTAATCGGACGCCATCAAGGCCCTATATTCGAGGATAATTCATGAAATCAGTACAGAATTTTTCAATTGCTCTTCGCGCATGCTTCTGTGTCAGCCTGCTGCTGCTGTTACCTATGGTTGCCCAGGCCCATACGGCGTTGCAGAAATCCACTCCAGCCACCGATGCTGTGATCAACACGCCACCGGCGCATATTGACCTGGAATTCAATGGGCCGGTAAAACTGATCAAATTCGAAGTGATGGGTGTCGGGCACGAAATGCCTAGCAAGTTTGAAGTTCAGGCTGACGCTATGGCTACTTACCGCATCGAAACACCAGGAATGCACCCCGGGGCATTTACGGTGAATTGGGCAGTTATCGGCGCAGATGGGCACACAGTGGCTAATTCGTTCAGCTTTAATGTGGATTCCGCCGCAGAGGCACATGCCGACCATGCCGACCATGCCGACCACGCTGATCATGCCGAACATGGTGCGGCTGCACACGGCCATTAGCGCTCTGACGCTAGTTTATGTTCGTTGTCCCAACTGCGTGGGAACTTGCCAGTCTAGTTTGTAAACTGCTTCTCTATTTCGGTACTGCCAGCATCGCTGGCGGTAGCCTCAGTTTACGTCTCTACAACGACGGCAGTCGAAAATCAGTCAATTCACTCCTGCTCTACATCATGGCCGGTGCTCTACTGGGGTTTCAGGGTGTGTTGGCGAATTTCTTTATCCAGGTCGGGCTGATCAATGACAGCGGCTTGTCTGGCATGTTCGACTGGAGTATGGCTTCACTGCTACTGGGCGCGCAGCTCGGCGACGTCACGATTTTTCGATTGGCTGGATTCGTCTTAGTTATTCTGTCGACGCTCTTCTATTTACGTAAAGCGCAACATCTGATCCAGCCACCGAGCCAGGCATTCTTTGGAGCGCTGCTGATTCTTCATGGAGTGGTTCTGATTGCAATCGCGTTCAGCTTCACACTTGCCGGTCATGTATCAGTCCTGGGTGTAGTCCCTCGATTCGCCATCATTGTCCATACTCTGGCATTTTCTGTGTGGATAGGCGCTCTGATTCCCTTGTTGCTGCTCACAGCATCAACCGATCTCGATTTGTTGCAACGTTTGCTGAAGCGCTTCGGTGATCATGCCATCGCAGTTCTGCTGGCGCTTGCAGGCGCGGGTGTGCTGATGCTGCTGAGCTTACTGGAAACGCCGGGCCAACTGCTCTCCAGCGCCTACGGTCTGGCATTACTGGTGAAGCTAATTATGGTAGCTCTAATAGTTGGTATTGCCGGCCTGAACAAGCTGGTGTTCGTACCGGCAATTCTGCGGCAGGGTCATGCAGCGAGTCTGAGAAATTCGATCCGTGTAGAAATACTCGTGGCAACACTCATCCTGATGTTAACTGCTTATCTCTCGACGATTGTCGGTCCACCCGGACATTGAAGTCAGGCTGAGACTGAGTGGCTTTAAGTCAAGTTGCTCTTGGTCGGTGGTAGCTCAAGCAGCTTCGGTTCTTCAACCAGACGTCGGGCCTCAAAGCTATCCAGGTCGAGACTGTACAGTTCGGCTTGAAATCCTCTATCCGAGAACAATGCGGAGGTAGTCATGTGCTGCTGTTTGGCGAACAGGAGAGAATTTCCCAGGGGAGACCAGGCGAGGTTAAAGAGTCTCTCCAGGCTGTGAAAGATCGCAGCGGGTTGGTCCATCTCGTTCAGCGCGCCGAGGAAAATAGTCGATCCAGTATGGTCGTGCTGAATATAGGCATATTGGCTTTCGTCATTTGACACAACCGGAGTCTCAATAGCTTCGGCAAAATAGCTCTGCTGATCCATAGTGCTCAAGGTCATCTCGGCACCGATGATCCCGGGTCTCGGGTTCATGACTTCATCACTTAGCAATACCGGTTCGAGGTACGTGGGCGATAAATTTCCGAAATCAGCATTCAACCAGAATCCCGTCACCAGGCTGAGACACAGGGCGGCCCAACCTGCCTGTCGAACCAGAGGATTCTGTTGCAATGGGACGGTCCAGAACGGATTTCGCTCCGGTTCTACGGTTAGTTCCATATCCTGCTGGACAACGGCCAGCAAGCGATAGCCTTTCTTCGGTATGGTCTCGATATAATCCGCCTGGCTATCCTGACTTAGCTGCAATTGCTTGCGCAATTCAGATATCGCTCGGGTAAGGGAGTTTTCGTTTACGATTACCCGGGGCCAGAGTTCCTGAACCAGTTCATCACGACTCAATACCCGGTGACTATTCGCAGCCAGGTAGCTCAACAAATGAATGAGTCGGGGTTCCAGATGGCGAGATTCCTCACCGTTTGCTCGTTGCAGCCGATTCAGGCCAGGTCGAACGATCCAGGCACCCACACGAAAATCCTGCTGCAAGGCAGGGCTGACAATTTCGCTGGTACCGTCGAGAGTAGAGCTCCTGGAGCTATAGCCGGCGCTGGGCCGGATTTGCGCTGATGTCATCTCTGTTCCCGTGTTTTTAAAACCGTCAATTAACTATAGAGAGTAGACGCCCCGCAGAGGCGTTTTGTTTCAAAAATTTACGACTTTTTCGCCATCATCAGTGATTCAGGTGATTTTAGAGGAATCAGGTGGGTATGAGTACGATTTTGTCCAGCTGGAGCTTTTCTGGACAGTTTATTCACCGCAATTTCAGGTTATTCATCGCATTACTCACTAGATTCGATCTCAATGCAATCCCGCAGGGGAGATCGAAAAGATGAAGATGTATTTATCCAGCGCATTACGCAGCGCACTCATTCTGATGGCCTGGATGTCCCAGGTTCATGCGATAAGCAACGAGGCTCTGTTGCAAGGCATTCCCTCGTTGCGCCCATGTTGGAATTAGTAACTCCTGCGGTCGTTAACATCCGGGTCGCCAAGGCAATTCCTACATCGACGCGTTACTTCTTTAATGGTGAGCAATTACCTGAACAACTACGGCGTTACTTCGATGACGCGCCAGATATTACCCGTGAAGAACGCCGCCCGCCTTTCGCCAGCGGCGCCGGGTCTGGCGTAATTATTGACGCCGAAAATGGTTATATCGTTACCAATCATCATGTCATCGATGGCGCTGCCAACATCACAGTGCAGTTGAACGATGGACGCTCGATGCAGGCAACGCTGCTGGGAAGTGATGAGAACACCGACGTCGCCTTGTTACAGATCGAGGCGGATCACCTGGTGGATATCAGGCTCGCCGCTATCGAGACTGTTCAAGTAGGTGATTACGTCGTTGCCATCGGTAATCCATTTGGCATTGGCCAGACCGTCACATCAGGCATAGTGAGTGCCCTGGGCCGAACCGGACTTAACAATGAAAACTATGAAGACTTTATTCAGACCGATGCATCCATCAATCTGGGTAATTCAGGTGGCGCGCTGGTAGATATGGAGGGGCGCTTGATTGGTATCAACACCGCAATCATCAGCGGTAATGGAGGCAGCAACGGCATTGGATTTGCAGTACCGGTTGACATGGTGTCAGCGGTAATAGCTCACCTGCAAAGGGATGGCGAAGTGCGCCGGGGAATGTTGGGCGTAACCATCACCAACGTTACGCAGGATGTTCAGCAGGCACTGAATGTATCAGTTCAGGAAGGGGCAGTTGTCACTGCTGTGCTGCCAGGGAGCGCGGCTGCCGATGCTGGAATTCAGATTTCCGACGTGATTGTCGAGATCGATGGGCGCTCGGTGGCCAGCAGTCGTGAGCTACGGAATATTGTCGGGATGATGCGCCGCGATCAGCAAGTTGCACTCGGGCTCTATCGAGACGGTGAGCGTATCACAGTCGATGCGGTGATCAAGGCAGCCGAAAGTAAAGTGTCTGAGAGTTCTCGTCCTGCCGCTGCTGCAGATTACCGTGGAGCCCAGCTACGCACACTGCCCGCCGGCGCCAATGCATTTACTGATCGTGGTGTGGAGATTCTAGCCGTCCAATCACAAAGCAGAGCCTGGGCGGCTGGTTTACGCACAGGCGATGTCATTGTCGAAATAAACCGCCAGCTCATAAGCGATCTACCGGCTTTTAGTTCCGCTGTCGAAAATCTGGACCGCTTCGCTGCACTCACCGTAATTCGGGAAGATCAACGCATGTTGCTGTTCCTGCCCTGAGCACCTGGTTGCTGGAGATCTTTGGTTTCCGGCTTCTTTTTGCACTAAGAAGTGCCCCCGATTGGCCGATTTAATACCTATTAAGTCGGCCCTTTTTTTGTCCGGCAATCCGGAACTTAAGCGCGCTGCAGATTTCCTATATAATTCAAGCCCCTGGTGCTAAGGTAAAGTAATATGGCTTATAGAGGGATCGGGCTATTCAGGTATCCGAGGCCAGGCCTCAGGAAAGGTAGTTGGAGCGTCAGATTTTGTTGTTAAACCGCCGGGTTGGATCGCGATTCCAGGAATAAAGACTATTCCCTCGTGACATTATCAAAAATTACATACCCAGGCAGCGCCCTGCGTGGAGCTCTTCTCAGTGCGCTGGCTTGCTTGCCCCTACTGGGTCAGGCAGATGACGCATCGGTGCAGGGCGCCTACACCTACGATGCCACCGAGTACGTCAGTTGGCTTACCGCTGCATCCGACGAGAAATCAATTCCCGGTGCTGCGCTGGCAATCGTTACTCGAGAAGGCATCGTGCACCTTGAGACCTGGGGTGTAAGAAAAATAGCCGATAGTGGCCCCGTTAATACTGACTCAATATTTCGAATCGCTTCCATGTCCAAGACCTTTGCCGGAACGGCGGCGACCCTGCTGGTTAATCAACACCTGCAGAGTTGGGACACGCCGATTAACGAGCTCTTTCCACAACTGCAACTGGGTACACGGCAATCGTCTGGATCGATTTCGCTCAAGCACATTGCCAGTCAATCGACAGGCCTGATGCCCCATTCCTTTTCCAATATGCTCGATGATGGTGTGGCCTACGAGAAGATCAAGCAAAAATTCAATCAGATTCCAACGGTTTGTCGGCCGGGAGATTGCTATGGCTATCAGAATGTTGTGTTCTCTCTTATTGCTGATGTTGTCGAACAGAGCACCGGGGACAGCTATGAACACTATCTCAGCGAACAACTGTTCAAGCCGCTGGGCATGGTGACGGCCAGTGTCGGCATGCAACCTTATCTGGATGAACCCAATGCCACGGTTCCTCATCGGCGAGTGCGCGGACGTTGGAGAACCACCACTACTAATCAGGCCTACTACTCGGTGGCACCGGCATCTGGAATTAATGCAAGTATCTTCGATATGAGCATGTGGTTACGCGCAAATCTCGGTGCCTTTCCTGAAGTCTTGCCGGCAGATTTTCTAGCGGAGCTTCATGAGCCGGTAATTTCAACGCCGCGTGGTAACTACTTCAATCGTTGGTCTGGCCTGGAAAAAGCCTATTACGCAATCGGCTGGCGGGTTCTCGATTACAAAGGCATGCGCGCCATTCATCACGGCGGTGGCGTCAGGGGCTATCGATCGGAAATGGTTTTCGTCCCCGCTGCAAATATTGGCATGGTATTGCTATTGAATGCTGAATCCAATATGGCCAATGATGTCGTACCGGCATTCCTCGATAGCCTGCTAGAATCACACTGAGTCTGTTCAACAAAAAAAAACAAAGGATCCATCATCATGAGCTCGGTAATTGAGTTACTGAAGTCACACCGAAGTATTCGCAAGTTTACCGACCAGGCAATTCCTCCAGAGTTATTCAAGGACATTGTGCAGGCAGGGCAGGCAGCAGCAACTTCCAGCTTTCTGCAGGGCGCTACTATCGTTAGAGTAACCGAGGCAGAGAAGCGGCAGAAGATTGCCGAGCTTGCTGGTGGACAGGCCTATGTTGCATCGGCAGCAGAATTCATGGTGCTGTGTGCCGACTTGAAGCGTGCTGGCAACTATTGTGCCCAGTATGGAAAATCCTTCGAAGGTGATTATACCGAACAGTTTATTATTGCCACGGTAGATGTCGCACTGATGGCGCAGAACATGGTGACTGCAGCAGAATCTGAGGGTCTAGGCATTTGCTATATCGGCGGTATACGTAATAACCCGGGGCCAGTTTCAGAGTTACTGGAATTACCAAAGGGCGTCTACCCGGTGTTTGGACTATGCCTGGGTTATCCGGACCAGGACCCTGAAGTGAAACCGCGGTTACCTGTCAACGTAATCCTCAAACAGGAAGTCTACAACGAAGAGGGTGATCAGACGGCGATCGCCGAGTACGACGAACGCATCCGGGAGTACTATCGCACTCGCAGCGGCGGTGGGCATGGCATCAGTTGGAGTGAACAGGTATCAACCTTGTTAGCGGAGAAATCCCGTCCCCATATGAAGGGGTTTCTGGAGGGGCAGGGCTTCAAGTTCCGCTAAAGTCGGCGTTGTTTTATTCACTGATTAATGCCGGTTCGATAAGACCCGGTCGATGGCAACACTTCTTCCAGGTCACTGCTTTGTGCCGCAATTGTTTCCGAGGGCGGAATCGCGCCGGGCCCGAAAGCAAATTTAAATTCTCCGTTCAGCAGACGCCGCTCATCTGTCACTGACCACCTGGCAATGTAATAGTTCGATTCGGGCAGTTCGAAGGGAATCTGATAGACAAAATTGTGATTCATGCTGTTCGGGTCGTATTGAAAACCGATATCGATCCATTCCTCTGCGGCAGTGTATAGCGCCAGTTTCAACAGGCGCACGTCGACCCGAAAGCTCATTGTCACCATGCGTGGTGGGTCAGTCAGTACTGAATCGTCCTTGGGAAATGTCACACCCGGTGTCAGTATGCCATGGGTATGCTGCGCAAATGCGTTCGTGAAGCTCAATAGTGAGAACAGCAAGTAGCAGGTTAGGCGTAGTTGCATCATGTTTTATAAATCACATCCAGTTGAGGCTGGTATTCTAACAATAAAATGCCTGGTGGTTTTGCGTAATTAGCCAAAGTAAACCATGCATTGTCGGGACAGCGCGCAGAGTCGCCCAGTCTCGTCGAAGATCCTGCCGGACTGCTGAGTATAGCCGTCGGCAGCGGCATCCACAGTAAATTCCAGGTAAAACCATTCTGTTTCAATCGACTCTGGCGCTACCACAAATTCCAAAGACCAGGTTAACGAACTGGCGGGAACCGGTGGTTTATCGAAATATGACAATATTACCGGTGGCGGCAGGTCGGCAACGGTAACCAGCTTTTCGGTGGTGAAGTTTTCGAGGTTTGTTTTGTGCCGCACCCAGAGATTCAGATGGCGACTGGGACGACCAGAAAATGGCAGGCCGCCGTCGACCCAACAACCTTCGAAGTATTGCAAGAATCCGGGTACTCGTTTGGCATGCGCCTCGAAAGCAATACCCTGCTCCCGCGGAGAGGGATTGAAATCCTTCGGCGGGGCTACACGTAGCGCTTCCCGCGGATTACCGAATACACCCATGGCCTGCAGACAGACCGCGCCGTCGGCAATCAGGTCAGCGCTCACTTGGGTAACGTTCTTTCCCTTACGCTGTAGTCTGGCATCCACGCTTACTTCACCGGGAGGTACCGGTGCTATAAAAGAAACCATCAGGGAGCGCATTGGCTGGTAAGAGTCCAACAGTTTTCTCATACCTGTGACAACAAAGGCTGAGGCGATGCCACCAAAAGCGGAGCGCCCCTGTGACCAGCTGGCATCGAAAGAGGTGATGTTGTCTGCGCTGTCCTGCAGCCTGGATAGTATCTGTAAGAGATCCGACTCTTGCATATCGCAGTGTTCTCCAGTAATTCAATGGCTCAAAAATCCCGCCTTCTATGCTATTCTTTACCGCCAGAATCAGCGTGATTGCATGAAGTGATGAGATTTACTGTAGCTAAAAAAGCGTTCGGTCTGCGGTGGTTTCTGTTGGGTACCAGTCTACTCATCAGCAGCTGGTCTGTGGCTCAGCACACTTTGCATTCGCAAGCAGCGGATAGTACCGGAATCGCCGCGAAAACAGAAACGACCCCGTCCGATGATGCGGTGCTGGATTCGCCTCCGCAGCAGTTGAGTCTGCTCTTTCCAGACCAGGTACGTCTGGTCAAACTTACCTTGCGCAATGAGAAGCGAGACTGGGTAGACATCAGCTTTCGCTACCGACCCCGCGCCGCTAGCAATTTCATCTGGGCATTGCCGCAATTGCAGCAGGCAACTTATTACACGGCCGACTGGGCTGTTCTGGCTGCTAATGAACGTCTGGTCAGGGGAAGTTTCAGCTTTGCATTCGGTCCCGATGCAGAACCGCCGTCAATTATTCAGGCAGCAGAAGAATTGCTCTTGCAATCGCGCTATGGAGACCCTGACATTCGCTATGTAGCTCCACCTCGCACGCAGATTATCATCAATCGTGATCCCCCTCGATTCGATCCGCCGTTTACCATCGAATTGAACGAAAAAAAGCCCGACCCGGATTCAATCCAGTAATGTTCCTGCAACTGCGCAATAAAAAACCTGGCCAGGTTTGAGTGGCCGGGTTCGATTGACTGGCTATGTTTACTCGCTAACGTGAACCGTCACATACGTGTCGTAATAGAGTCCGCCATCGTCGGCTCTGCCCCACAGCACATAACTGCCGGGTTCATCGAAGGTAGCAGTAATCTCCATGATGCCATCTTCTGGTATCTGTGGTGGTAACCACAATGCACCCCAGGGTGAATTAGCCGATGTGCGGGTATCTTCCCAGGGCTTGGGTAGGGGAGGGTCGATGGTAACGTTGCCTTCACCTCGGTAGACATTCCAGGAGAGAAACAGTCCGTTCACTTTGCCTACGGTCACCCGAGAAGGGCGGCGCATCATTCTACTTTTCAACTCATCGGCTGTGTTGGAACTCTCGCGACGGGCTTTCGGCAGACCGTCGTCCCATAGATGGGTAGTTAGAGTAATTGGCTCTCCCACTCGGGCTACGCGTACGCTATCGCCCTGTAGTGTAACCACTGGCGGAAGATTCGAACGGGATTCTGGACTGCTCGTACCCGCTCCCAAAGATCCAGTCTCAGAAGCGATCACCATGTTATCTACCAGATAGTCTTCCTTCAACGTCGCATAGGCTTTGCGTTCAACGCCATTGACCGAGAGAGTCCAGACCAGTTCCCGGTCTCCCCAATCCGAAGGCACGGTAACCTCAAAGTTGAAGCGATTGCGCCTGGGTAGAAAGCGCGTGGGTTGGCCTCGGTCAGCCTCACCGGGCGAGAAAAAATTTTCCTCTCCGATGATAACGGTTGGTTCTTCTTCCCAGTTTTCATTCATGTAACCAAACATGAAATTGAATGTGCCATCGGGATTCGGTCGCCAGCCTTCGAATGCCGGTTCGACGTGTTGTCCCTTTAGGTAAGTCTGCCCATTAACTGCCAGCGGACTGGCCAGGAACAGTACGGAAAGTAACAAGGCGGCCTTGGCCGCCCTGTTTGTCATGCTGAAATGTCTCAATATCATCTTCACAACTACTTTGTTAACTAGTCATTGGCGGATGAACGATTTTAGTCGGTCGCAGCAACCTCATTGCTGGATTCTTCGTCGTCATCGGCGATTGGAGCGACCAGAGGTGCGCCACATAGCGGGCAACCTATGACGTGGTCGTTTGGACCAAGGTTCAGAACCTGACGTCGTTCTTCCATCTCTTCGAAGAACTGTTCTTCCGTCAGCGTTACGCGAATACCGAGGTCGATAAACATATTGGTTACTGAACGGTTACCAGATCCCTGCCAGTTGCGAGGATCCGGAACATTCGGATTCGTATCGGAGTTATTCATATAACCGACGATATGCAAGATAGTGCCCTTGGGCAGAATCGGAGCAGCATCTTCAGCATAGGGATAGCCGCGCACCCAGTTATGGTCGTAGCCAACACAGGACAGAGTTTCGACAGTGTAGCCCCAGATCACCTCGAGGCACATACGCTCACCCGGTGCATGCAAATGCGGTTCAAACGTGATTATCTTGGTATGTTGATCCAGTACCGTGTAGGCATGCAGCTCCTGGTTGTTCTGGTTGCCTGCAATGCTGATGTCTACGCCGTTACCCAGGCCGATAAACGCATTCTGGAGTTTGGGCTTGTAGTCCGCGGGGTGGAAGCGAAACCCTACTTCCAGGTGCCCGGTAGTGTCCTTGCCGTTGGAATGCAGATGCACTGAATCTGACACGATAAAAGAGTTTGCCCGCAGCAGTCGTCCCGCATCCTCATCGAAGATGTCTGCATTGCGACCAACTTCGTGTACTGGCCAGGGAATTGTAAAACCAGTCTCGCGCTCGCCTTCTTCATTGAATTGGGCAGTTCCCCAGATCATGTGATGGAATATATAACGACCGCCTACAGTTTCTCGACCTGTACCAGCCTGGTTGTCGACGTCGTTTACTTCAACGACTTCTACAGATTTCACATAGCGGTCTTCAGCCAGCCCGGTGGGTGCCGAGGCAACTTCACCCCACCAGTCCGGGGTTCCGGCCAGCTTGGTGATATCTTCCATAACCACCACCAGGTCGGGTTCGCCGGCCCGCCACTTGACGCTGTCATCGAACACCAATGGGGCTGGCGCATCGGCAACGTCGCCTTTGGGAGTGCCGCTGCGTGCCCAGGTAGAGATGGCGGCGATCTGTTCGTCAGATAGTGAAGGGTCATCTTTATAGCGCTGGATACCGATATTCTTTTCCATGTACCAGGGTGGCATGGCACCAGCCCGGTCCCTGAGGGCAGTTTTGTACTCGATCAGCCCGGCAAAGGGAGCGACTTCTTCATAAGTTACCAATGGCATAGGACCGGCACCACCAGGGCGATGGCAGTTCTGGCAGCTGCGCTGCAGAATAGGTTCGATGTCACGGTGGAATGTGACTTCCCCGGATTGGCCCATAACGGCGCCAGGGATCATGAACATTGCCGCTAAGGCGGCACCACTTATCAGGGATCTTGCGTTTGAGATGCGCATAAAACCAAAACTCCTCAAGATTTCTCATTGCAGGGACAGCTGAAATTCTTCGCAGTCGTGAAAACAGACGCACGATAGCATTTTTACTGCGCATTTTAAACGTTTGCTCGATGAAAATGGCCGCCAAATTTAGTACGTTACTGAGCTTTGTCGGCCAATTGGCCGAAAATTAATTACTGGAATCTGCAATAGCGGGCAATACGGCGCGGATTCAGGGCCGGTCTGAAGTTCCCTTCATCAGCGCCCAGAGATTGCTGCTGGCCAGGACGGCCACGAAGGCAATGAGCAAGCCAAAGCTAAACCATTGAACTGCATAGGATAAATTCTGATCAATATCGGCATTAACGGCGGGCCAATGGCGCACCAGGGTGCCAGGCTGGTCTGCCGTGAGTCGTGTCTCGAACGGAAACAACGGTTCGTCGAGAATATCGGAGATTACATCGATTTCCAGGCTGCGCATACGCAGAGGCCAGACGCTGGCGTCGATCTGGCTTGAAATGATGCGAGCATCAGTTGCGGGAATGTAAATCTGCGCAGTCACTTCAACCGGACCGGTTATGGGTCGCAAATAGGGCGGAGTATCCGGTGGCAGGATGCCGGTCGTCCAGCCGCGACTGACCAGCACCAGCTGATTGCTGCCCTCCAGCCGTAGCGGAGTGACAACGCCGTAACCGATCTGCCCTTCGAAAAATTCTGCCAGCAACAGAATTGTTCTGTCGTTGAGATATTCACCCTTGAGCAACACGTGGCGATTTTGCATTTCCGGATTGCTCGGATGCAGGTGACCCTCGGGGATGTCCTCGAGCGGCGTGGCGCTGGCGTTTAATTCGACCTCCAATGCGCGTTGCTCCTGCACTTTTTCGGCGGCACGATCGAGCTGCCAGATGCCCAGTCGGCCGAAGGCGAACGCGGTTATCAGCACACAGGTGGCAATCAGCCAATTCACGCGGATGTGAAAACTGCCAAGAGTGAAGTCGTGCTGCATTTGCATTGATAGAGTCCTGTGAGTAAAGAAAGCGCTGAGAGACTAAAGTAGATGCTGGCTCAGTTCAACATCCGTCATGAGAGACAGTGCATGTACTCAACACCAGAAACACCAATGATAAGGTGGTCTGAAGAAGGTAATGAGTCGACCGCAGACGATAATTAGTGACCAACACAACAGTGATATTGCGCCAATCAGTTTTGCCCTGTTTGAAACTGCCGCAGTCGCAGCAGTGGTCTTTACCTGTGCCAGTGTGGACCCATAAAACCACAGCATATTGAGTCCGGCGACTAGCATGAACAGGAGCTTGGTCTGAAATGCCGGGTTAAAAATATATTGATCTGGAGCCGAAACCAGAAACATGGTGCCTGTTGTCACATTTAAAAGATACCCGGCAACACCAATCGGCACGAGTTTATGCAGGTCGGCGTAGGCAATGCCGTTACCAAGCCCCATCATCCTCAGGTCGAACACGCCGACAGTGCCAATCAACAGGCACAAGCCCAGGAAATGAATTGATTCGGCGACTGGCCATCCCCAGGCGGAGTTCATGAATCTGTAGATCCCGCTGGCAAGTGCGAAGTCTGTGAGAATTTCAATCATATTCTCAGAAAAAACGAGAGGCCAGCAGAACGCTGTGGGTATAGGCAAGGAAGCGCCCGGCCGTGATGGTGATTACCCAGAGCGCTATGGAAAACCCGGCAATCCATTGCAATTGTCTGCCAGAGACCATCAGAGATTCCTTCGATACCGTGGACTGAATTTTGCGTGCCAGGACCAGTCCTGTCGCCAAGGCACTGAGCTTGAGATAGAACACCGGATTGGTCAGTGCCTTGGCGGGATAGGCCAGCAGGAGCGCCAGGCCCGAGAGGAAAATGGCCACAGCGGCATACCAGTGCAAGGTATAAAATCGAATGAGGGGCCCAAGCGCGATTCCGGGAGCCACGCCCAGCAATCGAAATGCCACGGCGAGATTGATACCAACCACCAGAGCCATGGCCAGAGAATGCAGAGTCAGGGAAGTGAAAAACGCCGCTCCAGATTCACGCATCCAGATGCTGAGTGCTGTCTCTTCTAATCTCGCCAGCGTGTACAGCGTCCCGGTCCTATCCTAGCAGCGGGTCGATGAAATTCTCCATCTCGCGCCGCAGGTTTGCATCGGGCAAGCGCCCTCGTGCGGCAGCCATATTGTCTTCAGCATGGTGGGGCTTGGTAGTGCCCGGGATGGGAATCGCGCCGGTGGGGTGGGACATTATGTATTTGAGAAATACCTGGGCCCAGGAAGTTGCCTCAATATCGGCTGCCCAGTCTGGCAGTGGTCTGTCGCCAACCGCGTTGAAGAGTCGACCGCGACCGAAGGGCAGGTTTACCAGCACGGCAATGCCCTTCTCTAATGCCATCGGCAACAGGCGCTCGGCGGCGCTGCGATTCCCCAGTGAGTAATCGACCTGGATGAAATCCAGGGTCTGGCGACTCATGACATCAATCATGGCCTGATATTGCTGTTCACTGGAGGTGGTAACTCCGATGTAACGGAATCGCCCCTGTTCTTTCCAGGCGGCCATTGTTTCCAGCTGAATAGCAGTGCCGCGCAGATTATGTACCTGCATGAGCTCGAAATTATCGCCCCCAAGCAGCTCGAAGGAGCGTTCCATGCGGGTGATACCGCTGGCCCGGTCCTCACGATCTACCTTGGTAGCAACCCAGAGTTGGTTGCGTATACCCAGCTCGGCCATGATGTGGCCGATAATCTCTTCACTGTTGCCATAGTTTGGTGAGGTGTCTATTACCGTGCCGCCGAGGCGGTGAAAAGTAGCGAATGTATCTGTGAATACTCCCATGTCATCGGAATTGAGCGAGCCGCGGTAGTTCCTGCAACCGATCCCGATAGCTGGAACCTGCTGTCCAGAAGACGGGATAGTGGTCAACTTCAGCGGAGCCTGGGCCAGCAGCGGGTTAAGACCTGCTCCAGCGGCTAATCCTGCTCCTGAGACAATGATCTGACGTCTGGTGAATTTCATGGTTGACCTCAATTCGGGATTATTATTCTCCGGCACAGGGCATAGATAGTGGGCTGTGGCAGGCTTTTGTGTCAATACGCATGGGCGTTTAATATTCGTAGTACAGGGTTGGGGTCGCCTTCCTGGCGAGCGAGCTTTCCCGTGACCCGAAGCTTATAGGCTGTGCTAGAATTCCCGGCCTGCAGAACAATAAAGTGCTCGCAGCAATCAAAAACAATACGGAGAAGAGCATGATAACTATGCGATCCAAGCTGTTTCACCACGTTTCAGTGTCGACATTCCTGTTGATTGGTCTCACCACCAGTGTCTTAGCCCAGACTGGTAGCATACCCCGCACCGCTGACGGCAACCCCGATTTCAATGGAATCTGGCAGGCAATTGGCAGCTCACACTTCAATATTGAGCCCCATGCGGCCGATTTCGGGCCGATGTACCAATTGGGCGCGATCGGCGCGATCCCTGGAGGCTTGGGCATCGTGGAGGGTGGTGAAATTCCCTACACGGCCACCGCACGTGCCCAGCAACAGGCGAACCAGGCAGACTGGTTAGCCCTGGATCCGGTGGTTAAATGTTATATGCCCGGAATACCGCGGGCGACCTACCTGCCATTCCCGTTTCAGATTATCCAATCCCCCGAACATGTGGTTATGGCCTACGAGTTTGCCAGCGCCAGCCGCATCGTTTACATGGATCAACCTGACTTCCAGGCTCCAATCTATAGCTGGATGGGGCACTCGCTGGGTCATTTCGAAGGCGATACCCTGGTCATTGACGTAACCGATCAGGTGGCTGACACCTGGTTCGATCATGCGGGCAATCATCATTCGGAGTCGTTGCGGGTGACTGAGCGCTACACCCATCTGGGACCCAATACGCTGATGTATGAAGCGACCCTGGAAGATCCGAATACCTACATTCAACCCTGGACGGTAAAGTTTCCGCTGTATCGAAGACTCGATGAAAACATGCAGCTTCTGGAATTCAAGTGTGTTGAGTTCACCGAAGAGTTGATATACGGACATCTTCGCAAGCAGCCAGAGAACTAGGCTACCCGTCAATGAGACTAACGAGAATTGGGGGTTGATGAATAATGGGGACTGACAAAAGTATGACTACAAATTTGCTAAGAATGTGTCCTGGCGCCTTGTTGCCAGTTGCGGCTCTGCTTCTGGCAACCGCAGTCATTGCACAGGAAAATGACTGGCAACTCTCCTATACCATCGACGGTCAACCCGACTTCCAGGGCGTATGGGCCAATAACAGTATTACTCCGCTGCAACGCGCCGAGGGATTCGAGACCCGGGAATTGCTGAACGATGATGAGTATGCCCGCCTGCGCGCTGGCGTCGCCGAAATTGCCCAGGGAGGAGGGGATGCTCAATTCGGTGATGGATTCTTCAACGCGCTGGTCACTGGCACTGTGCAGTCTTACGATCCAAGCACTGGTAACTACGATCAGACCTGGATGTCAGACCGCAACCTGGAGAAACGCACATCACTGATCAATGATCCGCCCAACGGGCGTCTGCCGGACTATACTGCTGCTGCTCAGGTCAGGATCGATGCGCGAGTCCAATGGATTGAGGAGCACCCTGCAGATTCATGGACTGATCGCCCCTTGTCCGAACGCTGCATTACCTATGGCATGCCCTACCTGCTGGCGGGATATAACAGTTACTTTCACATTGTGCAGAGCAGGGATCACGTCGTTATCGTCCAGGAGATGATTCATGACGTGAGGATTATCCCCCTGGTTGAGAAACCCCACCTGGATGAGAGAATCAGACTGTGGCACGGCGATTCTCGCGGCTATTGGGACGGCAATACCCTGGTGATTGAGACGAAAAATTTCGCCGATGTCAGTGAGTTGATGGGTGCGCAGGGAAATCGCCTGTTTACCGAGAAGTTCACGCGTACGGCGCAGGATAATCTGCAGTACGAGTTCACGATCGATGACGAAGAGACCTGGACCAACCCGTGGACAGCAAGAATCAACTACAGCCGCAGCGTTGACCCGATTTTCGAATACGCCTGTCATGAAGGCAACTATGGTTTGTTTGGCATCCTCTCGGGCCATCGTGCCCAGGAGCGCGCCGGTGAGTAATCGGTAGGATAGCGTCAGCTATCCGGCAGCAACGATTGCATGAACAATCCGGCCGTAGGATATCGTCAGCTATCCGGCAGCAAGGATTGCATGAACAATCCGGCCGTAGGATATCGTCAGCTATCCGGCAGCAAGGATTGTATGAACAATCCGGCCGTAGGATATCGTCAGCTATCCGGCAGCAAGGATTGTATGAACAATCCGGCCGTAGGATATCGCCAGCTATCCGGTAGCAAGGATTGCCTCTGCAATTCGCGAGTCCGCGCATGTCAGGTCGTACAGATTCATCGAACTATGGTATAAACCCGCTCTCGAGCGGGTTTTCTGTGCCTTTGAAGTTCGTACTAACTCATTGAAATATCTTTAAAAAACCATGGAAATTCTAAACGACCTGTCAACGATCACCTGGACCCTGGTTATTTCCATGCTGCTGCTGATCGGCTATTTCCACGGTCCCAGCTATTCCATGCAGACGGTTAGAAGCGCGCCTTCCATACTCACCAGTTTAGGGATCTTCGGAACCTTCCTCGGCATTGCCTTTGGCCTGATGCAGTTCGACAGTGCCGATATCGAAGCCAGTGTCCCGGCAATGATCGATGGACTGGGTGTCGCCGTCTGGTCGTCAATCGTTGGCATACTCGGCGCGCTGAGTATTCGCTTGCGCCATGCCCTGCAATCGATTCGCCAGACAGCGCGTAATGATCGGCCACAAGCTTCAGTGAACGATTTAAATGAAGCCATCGGCGCCCTCAATGAAAATCTCAATGTACTGCGTAGTGAAGCTCAAGCGGACGCGGCCCTGCTGTTGGAATCCAATCGCAGCTACCAGGAACAAATGGTCGATGCGAATACCAACGCCCTGACCGGTGCATTGACCACAGTTATGACAGAATTCAACAGTCGCATCGAAGTGCAATACGGGGAGAATTTTCAGAAATTCAATGAGTCGCTGGGTCACTTGTTGAACTGGCAACAGTCCTATTCCAGTCAATTGGATGAAATGCTGAAGGCACAACAGGCCAGCATCGACGTAATTCGGTATGCCAGTCATTCCTATGAGGAGATGATTGAGCATTCCCGAGAATTTAATGCCGTAGCGGCATCCCTGGGCGAACTATTGGGTGGACTGGAACAGCAGACGAGAAACCTGGACGGTTATCTGTCAGGCCTGTCGGGATTGGTCGGGCAGGCATCGGCCGGACTACCTGCGCTGGGGGACTACGTGACCGAGCTTACCGTCAAACTCAGTCAAAGCATTGAGCATAACAACGAGAGCCTCACCCAGGTGTTGACCAAGGCGGCCAGCGATATCTCGCTCACGGTAGAGCAGGTAACCCAGAGTCTGGCGAGTTCGGTGTTACAGGCCCACAGTGGACTGGCAGAACATGTGCAAGCAATGACCTACAAGACCGATGCCCATATGCAACTACTGGACGAATCCATGGAGAAGGAACTGACCCAGGCCCTGCAAACCTTCGGCTACCAGTTAACCGCCCTGTCGGAGAAGTTCGTCAACGACTACATGCCTCTAACCGATCGACTCCGCGAGCTGTTGGCGATAGCGGAATTGCAGTCTGGTAAGCATTCGCAAACAGCGAAATAAACTGGAAGCCATTTGTCATGTTAAGCGGTGAATTGGAACAGGAACACGTGCATGAACAAGAAGAACATTGGATTGCCGTCAGCGATCTGATGAGTGGTCTGATGATGCTGTTCCTGCTCATCGCTGTGATGTATCTCGTTATAGTGGAACGAAAGAACGACGAGATCGAACGCGTCGTAGTACTCTATGAAGACTTGCGCGAAGAGTTGTACCAGGATCTGCAAACTGAGTTCGGCAACGATCTGCCTCTGTGGGGAGCAGAGCTGGGTGAGGATCTCAAGCTACGTTTCACCAATACCGACCTGCTGTTTGAAGAGGGTGAATCGAGTCTCAAGGCGGATTTCAGCCTGATACTTGCAGACTTCTTCCCCCGCTATGTGGCTATTCTCACGTCAGAAAAATATCGGGATGAGATTCTCGAAGTGAGGATAGAAGGGCACACCTCCAGTTCCTGGTCCCAGGCCCAATCCAGTGATGAGGCCTATATGCGTAACATGGCACTGTCCCAGGAGAGAACCCGTACCACCCTGGGTACCATACTGGATTTGCCGAGTGTTGCCCACGAGAAACAGTGGTTAAGGGAACGGCTCACCGCGAATGGCTTGTCTTCCTCTCAGCTTATAAACACGGCAGATGGCCAGGAAGACGCCGACCGTTCCCGCCGGGTCGAATTTGTCGTGGTGACCGACGCCGAGACCCGGCTGTCGACAATTTTGCAGGAGATCAGGTAGTCCTATCCCGTGGAACTCGAAGACTTCACAGAATTCGCCGCCTTTAATTCCTTACGAGCGAAGATGGGCACCGACAAGCTCGGTTACTTCGAGCTTTTCGATCCTGGGGTTCACCTTACCGGTAACGAGCGGTCCGAACTGGAAAACGGGGGTGTGCTGAGAAAGCTGCAGGAGATAAGAGTGCTTCCAGACAAGACGCTCGCGCTCAAGAATAGCCGCGTGCTTGCCTACCTTCCCGATGAGAGTTGGTACCGGTCGCGTCGCGAATATCCTACCTATCATGTGGCGCTGTGCTCGGTACTGGAACAATCCAGGAATGAACATCCGGATAGGGAATACCTGGCGACTACACGCCTGGCGGATGACTACAATTTGCTCAAGATTCGCCCGGGTGGAGATGTCAGCGTCGTAGAGCACGGATTTGTCGTGTGTAAGCAATGCCTGCACGCATTACGTTACAAGAACTATGACGAATACCGGAATCGACGTCGTGGATATAGCCAGAAAGTCTTGAGCGACTTTAACCTGAAAGAATTCTACCGGCGCTACCAACAATATCCCCTCAGTTTCAGTGCGAGCAGGAACGATCGTGAAGTTAATGAGACCGGCAATAACAATGAGTCCTGACCCCATAACCAGAGAACTTGCAACGTGAAATCCCCGATCTGTGATTTGCTCGATATCGAGTTTCCACTGATCGCCTTCAGTCATTGCCGCGACGTGGTGGTGGAGGTGTCCAAGGCGGGAGGATTCGGTGTGCTGGGAGCGGCGCGATTTTCTGCAGACACGCTGGAGACCGAACTCAACTGGATTGACGAACACATTGATGGTCATCCTTACGGTGTTGACTTGATCGCACCAACCAGCATGGCCGTGACCAATGAAGACGATGCCACAGATGCGATAAAAAAACGCATACCGCAGGAATATTTTGACTTTGCCAGCAGCATTCTTCAGCGGCATGATATCGACGCCAGTAACCTCTACACAGAAGACTATAAGCGCAACGCCTTTCTCACCGAAGGTCGGGCCGGCAGCATCATCGATGTAGCCTTCTCCCATCCCATCAAACTGATTGCCAATGCCCTCGGCGTGCCTCCGCCCTACATGATTGAAATGGGAAAGGCCCAAGGTGTGACCACAGCGGCTCTTATCGGTACCAGAGAACAGGCGCTAAAACAGGTGCAGGCTGGCGTCGATGTGGTAGTGGCCTCGGGTACCGAAGCCGGGGGTCACTGCGGTGATGTCTCTACACTGGTATTGGTTCCGGAGGTGTGCAGTGCGCTTCGTGACTGGGGTGTCCCGGTAGTCGCTGCAGGGGGAATCGTGACCGGCAGGCAGATGGCAGCGTGCATGGCGATGGGCGCTGCCGGGGTGTGGACCGGATCAGTGTGGTTAACCTGTGCCGAATCCGACACGCCACCGGCCTTGAAGGAGAAGATGCTGCGGGCTTCTTCCCGGGAAACCGTGCGCTCGCGATCGCGCACGGGCAAGCACAGCCGGCAATTGCGCTCGCCCTGGACCGATGCCTGGGAACAGGCAACTGCGCCTAAACCCTTACCCATGCCGCTACAATCACAGGTTACAGAGAATCCTCTCGCCAGGGTGACCAAGCTCGCGGAGTTGGGGCATGCAGGCGCGCAGCAACTCGCCACATCCTGGGTAGGCCAGGGTGTCGGCTTGATGAACAGTACCCAATCAGCCCGCGCCATCGTCTATGAATTTATGCAGGACTACCTGAGCGCGGCCGAGCGCTTGCACAGCAGCATAGAAAGCTAAGGAGCGGCGGTAGTATTTCAATCGCTTCGATGAATAGTGTTAGTTGCTCCAAGCGAGTCTCATGCTAATATACGGCATTGCCGTATAATGGCAATTGATGATTTTTATTGAAACTCGGGCTTTCACGAAGTATTTACCCAACTATCTTTCAGACGACGAATATCGAGGATTACAGGCTTACTTGCTGCAGAAGCCTGATATCGGGGACATCGTTCGAGATTCTGGCGGAGTCCGAAAAGTCCGCTGGTCTCGGGAAGGTGAAGGTAAAAGTGGTGGAGTGCGAGTTATCTACTACTGGGAAAAATCTGAATCTGAAATCTGGATGTTGACGATCTATTCGAAATCCGAGAGAGCCTCTATTTCAGGTCCTGACTTGAAACGAATTTGGGAGGCGATTAACCGTGCAAAATCGTGATATTGGCAAAGAAATTCTTGAAGGTCTGAGTGAGATCAAGAATTTCAAGATAAGTAAACTGAAGCTTCGGGTTACTGAGCTTTCTGATCCGTCTGAGCCTAAGATTATTCGAGAAAAGCTAAAACTTTCACAATCTGCTTTTGCAGGATTGTTGGGAGTAAGTACTCGTACCCTGCAAGATTGGGAGCAGGGTCGAAGAAACCCCCAAGGCCCTGCGATCGCATTACTTCGTATCGCAGAGCAACATCCTGAGGTATTTATAGAACTGAGCTAGGGGCAAGTAACAACAAACAAATCAAAAAGGAAACAGAAAGCGCACCCCACTTTGTGAATGGCTGCGCAATTTAGTCATAAAGCGGACCGCACGCCCTGCTCCTATTATTACAGGGTGGTTCATCAGCTCAGTTCCATCGAAAGCGAAGCCAGGCCAGAATTTTGAAGAACTATCCTGCGTGTTGCGTTAACGACACCATGCTGCCATCAGGATCTCTACACCAGGCAACCCTGGCGCCGTCCGGCGTGGTCCAGATACCGTTGTCATCCTGTTCGAGGAAAGCAAACGATTCGAATTCCACGCCCTTACCCTGTAACTCCACAACCGATTGCTGCAGGTCATCGACCTGAAATCCAAGTGCCGTGTAGGGCAGGTCAAGCACCTCTGCAACTTTCTGTACTCTCAGCATGATGCCGTTGATATCGAACACGATGGCATAGGGGTGATCGGAAACGAAGCGCAATCCCATGACTTCTTCATAGAATCTACGGCTTTCTTCGGGATTGGCAGTGGCGGCAAAAAGAATGGCAGTTGCTTGCATGATGTTGATCTCCTTACTCTCTCACAGGTCGTCTGCATCACCAGCGGGTCAGTATCCGCGCTGGCTCTATCTTGACTGGGGCGTTCTCTCTTGAATGAGCGGTGCGGTAACTCCCTCGATGCCTACCATGGCGAGCAGGATTAGCAGTACAGTCTGCGGGCCTTCATGGGAGTCAATTGGTGCAAACCATTCGCCAGGTGAATGGGCACTGCCGCCATGACCGCCACCTGCAATCGTGATAGCAGGTATTCCCAATGCCATTGGCACATTTGCATCCGTACTGGAGATGCCCATTTCCTGAAGCTCCACACCAACCCGGTCGAAAGACAAGGCGGCGACTTGCACCAGTGGGCTCTCGATCGGTGTGCTGCCAACCGGGCGATCACCTATCAGGTCGAATTCAACCCGAATCTGCTGCTCGTCATCCCAGCGCGCATTTTCCTCGGCTACTGCTTCCAGCGCCGCTGCCTTGGCGCGTTCTTCGAGGCGTGCCAACTCTTCGCGATCATTGGAGCGCATATCCAGAGCAAAGATCGCATCGGCCGCGATGGAATTTACCGAAGTGCCCCCGCTCACGGTGCCAACCGTAAAGGTGGTCTTGGGCAGGGCAGGAGTTGCAAACTCGGCAATCTTGGCGATGGTTCTGCCCATCGCATGTATCGCGCTGGGCAGGCCGAAGGCTCCGAATGAGTGGCCGCCGGGACCGATGAAATGAAACTCGAAGCGCCTGCTACCGGTGCCGCCGTTGGTGATTCTCCTGAGCCGCACACCATCGATGGAGACAAAACCATCGATCTCCGGGTAGTCTCTAAAGATAGCCTTTATGCCCCGCAGGTCACCGCGGCCTTCCTCGCCGACGTTACCGGCAAAGATAATGTCGCCAACGGTATTTATTCCGCTTTCATCGATCACGTCGATAACCGAAAGCAGTGCCGCCAGGCCGCGGGTGTCGTCTCCGATGCCGGGGGCGTAGTAGCGACCCGCTCTAAGTTCGACGCGAGTATCTACTTCTTCAGGAAAAACGGTGTCCAGGTGCGCAGCGATGAGAAAAGTTGGGCCATTACCGGATCCCTTGCGAATGCCGATGGCATTTCCTTCCGCATCGATGTACGCATCATTCAGACCACGGGCACGCATCTGCTGAAGAAAGTAAGCGGCGCGGCGCGCTTCCTGAAAGGGAGGCGCGGGAATCTCGGTGATGCGAAATTGTTCCTGGACTGTTTCCGGTTCTCGTTCTTCGATCTGTTGTAGTGCCAATAGCACGCGCGCATCTTCCGCCACGCGTTGGAAAACCTGACCCAATGCTGCATCAATAGTAACCAGGGATTGGGGTGTCTGCGCCAGAGCGAGCGTGGTGACAAAACCCAATAGCAGCGCCACAGCATGACAAAGCAATCTCAAGACAGTGTCTCCGAAGGGTTTATTAGAGAAGACGCATACGCCAGCCGCGCCCACCGCCACTGAGTGCGCGACGCTCCCGCATGCGCGAATGCAGCACGGCACGTTTGTCGGCAATCCAGTCTTCTCTTCCGACAAAGGGATCCAGGCCGCGGTTACGACGCCGGTTTTCCTCGGCGATACGGAAATTGCAGAATTCCTGGTACATCTTGATCTCCATCTTCAGCTCCTGGATCACGATTTCCGCGTACATGGCGTCATCGAGGTAGCCGATTCCAGGTATATGGTCAGGAATTACATCTTCAGGGTCGACGAAGTAGTAGAGTGCGCTGAGGATACTGTTGCGCTCTGCTTGCGTCAGCTTCCACTCCTCGTCCCGAATCATGTTCAGTAGTACTTCCAATTTTAACAGGCGATCGGAAATAAACTGCGGCAACTCAAGCTCTCGTGCCGTGGTAATCAAGGCGGCGGCAGACTCCTCGACTTCCGCCGCAATTTCGGGACTCTCTATCGCCAGTTTGCCTTTATCAATGCTCTCCTGAAATTTCTGCAGGTCTTCATCGCTAAGTGTGATAGTGATATTGAGAGGCATGTTCCCGTTCCTTTCGGTTATTTTTACGCGTGTTAATTCCGTCTTTTTTTGTTTTCACCTGCGCGCACTCAATATTGCCCGTCTCGGCTGGTTTCTTCAATGCTCTGAAGGCTCTTTTTAGACGTCTATTTACGCAGCGGCGCCATGCTGCGATCGATAATCGAAGCGATCGTTGAGATGATCAGGAGTTGGCTGAGCAAGTGGATGCCGAAATGACTCATCTCCTGAAATTCGGCCAGGAATCCGAGACGGGACGCGGCTATACACAGCAGTGGGACAAAGTAGAAGATCCCGTTCCACCGGCCCAGAAAGCTCATTCGCAACTGCTTCTGATGAAACAGGAAATAGGAATCCAGTACATACTGTGAAAACGCCACTACGATCAGCACGGGAAGAAGCGGGCTGATCAATCCAGCGAAGGCGGCACCGGCCAGACTGCTGGTGACAAAAACAAAATCAGTGCCATGGTCGAACAGCTGTCCGCTCGCCGATGCGGTACCGGTGGCCCGAGCAACGATACCGTCAAAATAGTCCGATGCTATCGCAATAAAAATGAGCAACAACAGGATAGTCGCGGATAGAAATTCTGGAAACGCAATCGCCCAGGCCACGGGAAAGATCAGCAGCAGACGGATTCCCGTTAACAGATTGGCCATCAGTCGGTAAACAGTTCCCGCTGCGCACGTCGCCAGAAGATCAGGCCGATGATGGCATTAAACAGGATGAAGAAGTTGTGCTGCACAAACCCGAACGCGGCCATTTGTCCTTCGTTTTCGGGAAACAGGATTACCCAGAATGTAATCGCCGCGGCGCGCATCGGTGTTGGCACGGCAGCGGCGAAGAAGATCACCGGCAAGTAGGGTAGCAGGTTAAGCAAAGAGGCATCGACTCCGAACAGGTTCAGTGCCGTGGTATAGACCACGACGGCCGCCAATAGTGCAGGCGAGCGCAGCACAAAAAACATGCAGTAGTGCCAGGGCTGGGCAAGCCTGAATGCATGCAGTATGCGCCGGTCTCGAAATTTATTGTTGGGAAGCAAGCGTCCGTTGAAATACAGTAACCAGACTATGAAGAAGAGGGTAGCCCCGACGGCGATATAAGGAATGAGCCCGAAGACTTCCGGCAGATTGCTGCCACCGAAGGCAAAGCCAATCGTCGCCCAGATGAGCAGGTAGAAGACTTCGCAGAACATGATAAACAACATGACCGATCCCACTTCCCAACCCGGAATCTGATCCCGTTTATTCAGGTAGTAAGCCATCGCCCCTTTGCCTATCTGCTCGTTGAAGATTGAGATGATGTAGGCGCTGGCCCGGATCGGCAGAATATCCTTGTATTTGATATCGGCCAGAAACCAGTTGAGAGCCTTGGTAACTACCAGGGTATCGATAAGAAAATAGAACAGGGAATAGCCAATCATCAGCATCAACCAGGGAATCCAGTTCACATTGGAAAACACCTGGCTCATGTAATCCAACAGAGACAATCCCTCTCTCATTGCAGCACCGTTTAGCCGGTAATACAGGTAGCCGAAACAGATCGCAGTAAGGATCAGGAATAGTATCCGGCCAACAGGATTTGGTTTGCGAGGCTTGACCGCTTCTTCCTGTGATTCGTTGCTGTCCTGTGTTGCCGGGTTTTCAGTTTCAGTCGATTCGGTCATGGTGTTAGATGGTCCTGATGATTTTTTCCAGTGTGGATTGTAGTGGCGTCAACAAGATGCCGAGTGCTGTGTCCGCGTTGCTGTGCACATGTTCGTTCATGGTAATTACATCGATAACAGTCGGAGTGATGCCGCCTCCTTTTAGCTTGCTGGTTATGCCGGCGCCGAGCTTGGCAATCGCGATCGGGACTGAGCCAATTTCCACTTCCTGTCCCTGCATGGAAGCCACTCTGAGAATCAGATCCCGGTAACTGATGGATTCCGGCCCCACCAGTTCGTGAATAGTGACACCTTCGGGCTGTGCTCGGCAAACGCTTAGAATGGCCTTGCTCAAGTCGTCAACGTCCAGCGGTCGTTGGGTATAGTGACCGCCGCCGAGGACCTTCGTCTTGCCTTTTGCGGCCATTGCCAGCAGGGAGTCAGAACCGGCGGTGCCCGAACCGAGTAAGATGGGAGTCCTGATGATGCTTGCCGAGAGTCCGGCCGCTGCCACCCGTTCCTCGGCCAGTCCCTTGGAACGGAAATAGGCATTTGCGGAACTTGTACTCGCACCTACCACGGAGATGAAAACCAGGTGTTTCACGCCAGCCTTGAAAGCCGCCTGGGCGACTGCGTCGGTAGCATCCACGTTGGCGCTGGTGTAATTCGTGTGCTTGTTCTCAATCAGGATGCCGGCCAGGTGAATAACACAGTCCGCATCTGCAAGCGCAGTAACAAGATTATCACCATCGGTATAAGAGATGACGCGTGGAGTAATCCGCGGCGATTGTGGCAGCGAGGCAAACGCTGCGGCAGAGCGTACGCCGGCAATGGCTTGGATGTCAGCAGCGCTGGCAATATGGGCTAACAGATTCTGGCCAACGCTGCTGTTGGCTCCGGTGATGGCTATTTTCACGGCTTAAACGTTCCTTGTTAGCGGGCTGTCCAGAGGAAAACTTCCCAGGGCTGCTGCGGATTTGATAGTTCGGCAAAACTCATGCCCGGTACCTGGTCGAGGTTGTACTTGTCCGCCCATGAACGCAGCATTCGGTCTCTGACATCAGGATTGACTATCTGGTTTGCCTGCATTTGGTAAGCGGCGTCTTCGATACGAATCCAGCCATTGGGGTTATTACGTACGCGTCTGCCCCAGTACCCACTATCCGGTGCTGTCGCCGTAACTACGCCTTCGGGAGTGCCAACATACCAGATGTTCACGACGAAGGGGGGAAACCCTTCTGGCTTGATTTGCATCTCCATGCCAACGTCCACATTCGCCCAATTGCTGGGCGCGGCCGTCTCTGTACCGCCCAGTCGTACTCCCGGTGTCCGGTTATAAGGAGTAATGAATACGTAGATGACTGAGAGTGTCAGAATCAGATTGAATACAACAAACACTACTATCTTGGCATTACGAGTCACAGAACTCTTCCCTTGGAGAAATGATTTAGTCTTTAGTGTCGGTGTGACAGCGATCAAAGAGCCTGTGCGAGATTTTCCAGCTTCTTGCTACGTTGCCGCTTTCCGGCGCTCGAGTTCTCTATTTCTAACAGTCCTGGTGCTGCGAATGAAAGATCGCGACGCGACAGAGGGGCATCACCATAGAGTGTGGTGCGCATGCGCGGGAGACGGCCGATGCTACGGATGGATTCTTCGATCATCGCCGGTGGCCACTCCTGCCCGTAGTCTGCTCCGGCTGCTCGAGTAATACTCTCGTTCATCAAGGTACCGCCGAGATCATTAGCGCCAGCCTCCAGACAGGCAACCACGCCTTGCTGCCCCATCTTTACCCAGGAAGCCTGGATATTGTGGATGAGTCCGTGGAATACCAGCCTTGCTACGGAGTGCATGAGAATAGCTTCTCTGAAGCTGGGGCCACTGCGGGATTTTCCTTTCAGGTACATGGGAGCTTCCATGTGCACATAAGGCAGCGGCACAAACTCGGTGAATCCTCCAGTGCGTTGTTGCAATGCGTGGACTTCCAGCAAGTGGCTGGCCCAATGCCTGGCTTGTTCAACATGTCCGTACATGATGGTAGCCGTGGTATTAAAGCCAAGCCGATGCGCCGTTTCCATCACTTCAATCCATTGTTCGGTATTCAGCTTATCCGGGCAGATGAGGGCGCGAACGTCATCATGAAGAATCTCGGCAGCGGTCCCTGGCAGGGTATTCAATCCCACCTGTTTGAGCATGCCCAGAAATTCTTCCAGGCTTACACCCAGCGTCTCGGCGCCTTGCCAGACTTCCAGCGGAGAGAACGCATGCACATGCATGTCAGGCACGGCCTGTTTTACCGTCGCTACGATATCCAGGTAAGTTTGCCCGGTGTAATCCGGATGGATACCGCCCTGCATGCAGACTTCGGTAGCACCCCGATCCCAGGCTTCCAGGCAGCGCCGGGCAATTTCTTCAGCGCTGATATCATAGGGCCGACCACGTAAATTCTCGCTGAACTTGCCTTTGGAAAAAGCACAAAACTGGCATTTGAAATAGCAGACATTTGTGTAGTTAATATTGCGGTTAACCACGTAGCTGACAGTAGCGCCGTTAACGATCTTTCGCAGCGCATTGGCCTGTGCCGTCACGTAGGCAAAATCAGCACCGCGCACTTCGAAGAGTCGGGTAACCTCGTCGACGTCGAGTGCAGTCTTGTCGACACATTTCTTGACAATGGTTTGGATGTCGGGAGATACCTCTGCGCTGGTCGGTGAGTCTTCGATGAGCTGTAATTCAAGCGCTGGCGGCGGATTGCGTTCGCCCGGTTTCCAGTTGTCACGTTTGGCGAAGCCGCCGGCATCTGACAGGTTCCAGACGCTCGGTAATACCCGGTTATCGATCCACCTGTCCGGGGCTAACACATAGGATGGATAGACCGTGAGTCGTTGCTCGAGAAATTTTCCGGCCGCTGCGGTTTCCCTCGCTAGTTTATCAAGGTGAGGCCAGGGCGCTTCCGGATTGACATGATCGGGAGTCAGCGGTGAGACTCCGCCCCAATCATTGATGCCGGCTTTCACCAGCTGTGGCAGCACCCCAGGACTGAGATTCGGGGGAGCCTGGATATTCATTTCCGCGCCAAAGATCAGTCGCGCTACCGCCAGCGTCCACAGCAATTCGTTAAGATCAGGTTCTGGAGCTTGTGACATTTTCGTGTCTGACTTGGCACGAAAATTCTGGATAATGACTTCCTGGATATGCCCGTGGCGCTGATGTAGCTGACGTATCTCCAGCAGCGATTCGATGCGTTCCAGGCGTGTCTCACCAATACCAATCAAAATACCGGTAGTAAATGGCACCCCGGCCTGACCGGCCAGTTCCATGGTCTCGATACGCACCGCAGGTTCCTTATCCGGTGAGCCGTAGTGTGGCATGTCTTTCTCGCATAAGCGGCTAGAGGAGGATTCCAACATTATTCCCATCGAGGCACTGACCTGCCTCAGTCTGGCAATCTCTTCGGCGGTCATGGTGCCGGCATTGATATGTGGCAGCAGGCCTGTCTCGCTTAAAATTTTACCAGCTATCGCCGTGACGTACTCGATAGTGGTCGCAAAACCCATCTCAGCCAGCGCCTCTCTGGTGGCCCGATAGCGTAATTCGGGTTTCTCGCCAAGCGTAAGCAGGGCTTCCTGGCAGCCGAGCATTGCACCCTCGGCACAGAGCCGGAGTACTTCCTCTTCACTCATGAAGGGTTTGTCGATGCGTTTCGGCGTCTTGGCAAAAGTACAGTAATGACAGACATCCCTGCACAAGTGGGTGAGGGGTATAAATACCTTGCGGGAATAGGTGATGATATTGCGATGATGTAGATCGCGCAGTGCGCAGGCCTGTTCCGCCAGCAGTGCGGTGTCTTCACATTCAGCCAGCGCCAGCGCCTGGCTATCGCTCAGCTTGTCAATTGCGTCTGAATCGGTGTGCAATTCGTTTCCCCGGTTGGCAGGAGTTGCCTAGGTTTGGAATCTGCAAGATTACCAGTCCGGGGCGTAAAAAGGTAATTGATTGCATGGAGAAACGCGCTTAAAACCACGTTAATCCACAGGCAAGGTGCAGGAAACCTGAAAGTTAGCCTGCACCTTGTCTGACTTGGGGTTACCTCGATCTGGCGTTATTTCATCGCGGTAACGGGAAACAGCATGCTGGAGACATCGGCACGCGTGTCTTGATGCACTTCGATATCGGTAGTCACAACACCCAGCATCACCTCGGTGCCGATTACCCAGCCAGCGGCAGTGCAGATTACTGAGCCCACGAAGCCATTTTCCTCGACAATGTCAGAGGCGAGGAAGAAGCGCACGCCACCTGCCGGCAGTCGCACACGAACCCGCCCGACCAGTGTGCCAGCAGCATCCTTGGCCGAGCAGTAAGCCCAGGTTTCGGTAAAGTGAATGCTGCTGAGCACCATGGCGGTATCGAGCAGTGCAGCGACTTCAGGTTTTGGCAACGGTGCGCCGGTTAACAGGTCGCTCAGTTGTGTCGCATCCCGATCGATTTCTATCTCTACGATGGTCGGTACTTGCGCCATCATTGTTCCAGAGAACAATAGTGATGACAGTGCTACGCCGATTAGGGCGAAATTCTTTACAATCGTTAAGTTAAGTTTGATAACATCCATGGAAATCCCCTTTTCTGTTAAAAGTAGAATTCAGAAAATATCCTGAATTACTAATTCCTAACGAGTTATTGTCTTATTGGTTTACTATTTGGAAACCAAAGAGCCACTAAAGGTCAGTTCTGTGAACTACATAACACTTCATCCTGCAATACATCGATTTTTTTGGCACACGCTTGTTGGTTTGCTGGCAGCATCATTACTCTTGCTTCTCGCCGACCGAGCGCGAGGGCAGGGACAATCCGTGTTGTTTACCAATGCACGGCTCATACTCGGTGATGGCAATGTCATTGAACGCGGATCGATGTACATAGAAGGAGCATCTATTGTTGCTATCGGTGAATCCGACGCTCTCGCTGCAACCGCTGGAACTATCACGGTCGATTTGCTTGGCAAGACGGTAATTCCTGCCTTGATCGATGGGCACGCTCATCTTGGTTACCAGGGCAGAACGAGCTGGGGTGCTGAGAACTATAGCCAGGAAAACCTGATCGATAACCTGGAGCAGTACGCCTATTACGGCTTCGGTGCCGTATTTTCGGCTGGAAGTGATGCACCTGGACTGGCAAAGACCGTGCAGACCAGGCTTGCTGCGAGAGAACTTAATGCCGCCAGAATGTTGATTGCCGCCGGGATGGCACCTCCCGGTCAGGGTCCCAATGATCAGTTTCTGACGCATGCGCTCGCCGTGGAACAGGCAACCCGGACAAGAATATTGTGGGGGCTGGAATCTCCGGAGCAGGCGCGAGCAGCAGTGCGTGAGATCCAGGCGCAGGGCACACAGTTCATCAAGTTATGGGTGGACGATCGTGGCGGCAGTCAACAGAAATTGCCAGCGGCGCTGTACCGGGCAGTGGCTGAGGAGGCAAATGCCCTGGGTTTACGGGTGTTTGTGCATCAACAATTTGCCGAAGACATGCCGGATTTGATTGCGGCAGGTGCCCACGGTTTTCTGCATGGTCGCCTTGGCCGAACCCTGGGTGAGGCTATCGCGACACAACTCAGTGAGGCCAATGTCTTTGTCGTTCCAAACCTCGGTCTGGGTGAGTTGAGGCGCGAGGCTATCGGTGAGGATCCTTTTCTTGGCCAGATTCTCAGCAGCAACTTGCTCTCGGGATTGCTGCCAGGAGCCGGACAGCGCACCCTGCAGCCCACCCGCGATGCGGCACTGGAAGTAGAACAACAGGACAGCTTCAAAGCATTAATCGATGCCGGGGTTGATGTTGTGCTGGGTACCGATGCAGGTGCGGTTCCCGACCATCCCTTCGGCTACACCGGGCATCGTGAGCTGGAAATCTTCGTGCGGCTTGGCATGTCACCACTGCAGGCAATAACGGCGGCAACTCATAATGCCGCGCGCCACCTGCAACTGGATGATATGGGTCTGCTGCAACCCGGTTACAGTGCCGATTTCGTCATACTCGATGAGAATCCGCTGCAAGATATTCGCAATACCCGGCGTATTTCTGCCGTGTACTTAAAAGGCACGCCAATCGACCGTGCTGCATTGCAAAGGAAATGGGTCAGCCGCTAATGCGGGGCAGGAGTCTGTCAGAATTCCCAGCCAGTTCTGGGCAAGGGTAGCGACAGGGTCTTCTCCAGAGAATTGAGTAGCTCCTGAGTCGCCTTAATTTCCCCCGCCATCGCGATGGCAGTGGCGCTGGCGCAGCCGAGCCACAGGCGGCTGAAGCCAGCCACCGAAGCCTGCAGATTGTCGAGTCCCTTGCTGTGCCCAATCTTCGCCTGGCAGTCCGACCCGAGATGAATGGTGTATTCTCCAGCTATTCCCTGCCAGGGCTGCTCGCCATCCAGATATTGGCTGATAGGATCAGACAGCGTCAGGTTAAAGGAAACCGTTGGTCGGTCCGGTAAGTGGGTCTTTGCCAGGCAGCCGGGGAGGTCATTGATGCGTAACTGCCAAAACGCCTCGGCGCGATTGATAATGGCATACTTACCACCACGCGTCGTATTCTGGCCCTTGAACGGTTCGCTGATCAGATCTTGCAGTTGAACATGCACCGGTTCCAGGAGTTTTACTGTGTAGATCTGGTCTCCCAGGCTCTTGATCAGGGCCAATAACTCGAGAAATTGCTCCTGGTTTCGGTAAGCCAGGATATTTATCAGGTAAGGACCATACTCGTCTTTCATTTCTCCCCATATAAAATGTGTTAGTTCTCCGCTTGCGTCGTGAAAACCAAATCCACAAGGATTATCTGTCCAGCCTAGCTCAGCATGAGCATGTTCAGGAGGAAAGACATTAACGCTTCCGTGTGACCGCCAGCGCTTCATCAGCGCGCTATGCACATCGGCGAAATCTTTTTCCGTAAGACGAAATGGAACGCCGGCTTTGACGGGCACGGTCAAGTGCGCTGGATTAAAAGTATTCTTGTGTTCATAAGGACCCGTTCCGAATCCCAGTCGGCTGTAGTAGCCCTGCTCGAACATGCCCAGCGCCGATGTACCGTATCCTTCCTGTGCATCTTCTGCCACGAGCCGGGCCGTCAACCTGGAAGCCAGGCCCAGTTTGCGGGCTACCAGACTGGTAGCCACCGAGGCGACGATAGCCAGTGAATGCTCGGTTTCCAGATGCAGTATGTTGCCTGGAGCGGAGGCAACCAGGCACTCGGCAGCGCCATTAACTTCGGCGACTAATGCCCGGCAACTGGACAGAAACGAATCCAGGAACTCGCGATCATCTTCATCACCCCGATCTATCCAATGCACTTCCTCCCAGAGACGATGAACGGCTTGCTGGTCTTTGTCAGCCTCATAGGGTCGTAAAATCATCTCGATACCATGCAAGATAGAGGGAGAAAAACAGGAACGGTTTGGCAGTGCAGACTATAGAATGTGAAAAACGAAATCTTCCTCAGCGAGTGCGCCACGAGCTTCTTCTATTCTTGCATGCAGTTGATCTCGCTTAGCGGCGATCCATTCATCTCGATTTTCATTGGGATCCTGACCTTCAGCACTTAGCCTGGCTTCTTCAGCACTTCTGAATTCACAGAACTCATTGAAAGCCTCAATCTCAGCTTGCAATTCACGAATGACTATCTCCACAAACATGGCATCATCGAGAAATCCAATGCCAGGAATATGATCAGGAATCAGGTCGATCGGATCGGCAAAGTAGGCCATCGCGCTGATGATGCGAGCCCGATCCGCTTCGCCGATGTTCCATTCTTCGTCGCGGATCATTTCCAGTAAAATCTTGAGTTGCAGTAATCGGTCCGCGATAAAGTCCGGCAAATCAGAATTCATCGCCACATCAACGATCTTGTACGCGGCTTTTTCTATCTCTGCCTGCCCCTTGTTATCAGAGGCTGTCGATTTGGCGCTGTCGGCGATTGACTTGAATCTTTCAAGGTCTCTGTCGCTCAATGTAAACGTGATATCAAGAGGCATGGTCTGGTCCTATTGGCTGATGATTTTTCTAATTTTTTCGGCGGCAACTGGATCGCCTAGGCTGAATATACTCGATTTTCGGTTGCTCCTAAACCTATCCATTCCTTTTCCGGGGTTTTTTTCGCGAAAACCTCCTTGCCCTGATTTGCGAGTATCATCTACTCTTTTCAGTGGAAAAACATTTCGCTTAACACTCAATGGATACGCCATGAACAATGACATCGACCCGGATTTTGATCCCAGCAAGCATACCCTGACTGATTCCAGTTACTTTGAAGATCTGGAGATTGGTCAGCGCTTTCTCGCTCCCTCTCGCACCTTGGGAGAATCCAGTTTCGCTGCGTTTCAGATGGCCTGCCTGGATAATCACCCGATACACTATGATGTGGAATACTGTCGACGCCGTGGCCACCCCAACTTGCTTGCGCACGGTATGCAGGTAGCAATTCAGACAGCTCCCGGTGCGGGGATGCTGCCTCACGTGCTGGAGGATAGTCTTATCGGCTTGCTGGAACAGAGTTCGAAATTTCTCAAGCCCGTATATTGTGGCGATACTGTATATCCGGCATTGGAAATAATAGACCTGACCCCTGGTAATACCACCGGAGTTATCACGCTGCGTTCAACCGTCCACAATCAGCATCGTCAACTGGTTCTGGAAGGTCAGCAGAAGATGCTGGTACGTAAACGCCCGGTTGAATAACACGCCGTCTTTCACTATTTCATCTCACCTCGCAGCAGCTTGCATTAACGTTTCAGTCGGCGATATGGAAGATGGCGGTATGCTCCACTTCCAGTGCGACCTCATTGTCAATCCACATGGCGATGTAGAGTTTGATGAACTGATTGCCCTTGCGTTCCCATTTATCGATCGGGATAGCATGTACCTCTATCGTATGGCCAACCCGGATGGGGTTGCGCAATGTCAGCTTACTCCCGGTATGAATCCAGGCAGGTAAGACGAACATACGCATCAAGGCCTTGTTGCAGGCATCGAGTAAATAGTACGGGTGAATGAAGCCATCTTCACCACTGTAGATTGGCGACTGATCCCGTTGCACTGCAACTCGCTCCAGATTGTCTGTCGCGCTCGGATTCCATTGGTAAGCCGGTGCCGGTGTACCGATTTCGATCAGGTCCCAGGCAATCTCTGCGCGTCCGCTTACAGAGCCGGTGCTTGATACCGTTTGCAGGGCTGCCAGTTCACTTACCGGTGGAAATTCCTGCGGTACCCAGGATTCCAGTTTCGCTAACAAGACGCCTTCTTCATTGAAGGCACTGGTAATGTGGTTGCGCTGACTGGTTTCGGAACCGAGTTTTTCGGTGCGAATGGTTAACAAGTTATCCTGGTAAGCCGGCTTGATGAATACCACATCCAGCATCCCCTGCGAGAGCCAGTCTTTCCCGTAGCTGCGCACCAGTGGCTGCGTCATATAACCGAACACGTTGACACCACTGACCAGTGCGCCGGTGAATCCGTATTTCAGGGCAATGTCATCACTGTGAATCCTGTTTTCCGAAGCTTCCGCATCGTTCAGTGACAGTATTTGCAGTGGAGATACCGGGGAGTTCCCAAGGTGTGCGTCGAGTGTTGCCATGTGTTAACTACTTGAAAATACAGGGCTGCAAGAATTTGACAGGGAGAGTAGGACTAGTTAAAGACGTCTACTTTGCCGAGTTTCCAGTCAACCAGCTGATCGGGTTCAGCCATGCGCATCTTGCGCAGATAGTAATTGAACTGCGGCGTTTCCAGGCGCATTTTATCCAGGCGCTTGGCATTAAAGAGCATCAGCTTGCAACCTTCTTTACTAGTTATCGGGCCGATGTTGGTCGGTGCAAAGGGTCTCAGTCCATAGTCTTCATTGTGGAACATGGTCATTCCATTCATTGCTGCATCGCCTTCGGAGATCAGGCACCAGTGTGTATCAACCAGCTCGAAGGTGTCGCCGCCATTGAGAATGCGCGCCTCGGCGATATTGCACAGCTTTTCCAACACCGTTGAATTTAATTGCTGGAACTGTGGTTGCCTGCTTATTGCCGGGCGCAGCGACCATTGTTTTAACAATTTGTCCTGGAATCCTTCGGCGATGATGAAGGACTTAAAAGTTTCTTCAGAGAACACGCACAATGTAACGGGTGTTCTGGCCACTACGCTGGCATTGCGGATACCGGCACCGGTAATCACGGCCATCTCACCGAGGATGTCTCCGGCCTGCAATTTCGCGCTGAGGTGCAATTCCTTGCCATCATGCTGAACTACGTCGCAGTAGCCAGTCAGGATCAGGTAAACATAGCCGCGGGTTGATGAATCCTGAACCAGGATGACATCGTCGGTGTTATACCGGCGGATTTCCTCTTCGGCCAGCAGGCTGCGCATCCAGCGATTGGGGAAGGGTCGTCCCAGCCACACTGTCAGATAATGATTTATTTGCGATGTATAGATCGCAGGGTCACCTTCCAGGATCGTATAGCGCTTTCCGGAATTGGCGAGTGAAAAGGTGGTATTGAATTCATTGGTCAGTTTTTCAACATGAACGAAGACTACGCGGTCGGCAGATGACTTTATGGCATCAGCAGGATCACCATGAATTGCACCCGCACCACCATCGGCCACAAGCAATGAAAAGCGGTCAGAATACAAGCGCTGCAAATTTTGCGTGGTTTCTTTTCGCACCAGACCGCGCCTGGTCATGTCATGTATGGCCGACATGGTGTGATTGTCACCAACCACGCAGACATCCCGCTCAATTCCCCGATTTACAGTGGAGAATGTTGCACCTATGGTTGGGATACTGTGCACGGTCACATGGGGGTCGATGGTCAGTCCAAAATAATTGAATCTCACCCCCGGAATTACTTCAACCAGCTTGAAATGTTCGCGAATAACTTTTTCTTTCCAGCCGATGCCGCAGGCGATCTTCTCCATCGCCATGTTGAAAATTTCCCGCGTGGTGATCAGATCCACGCAATGAGGCATCAACAAAAGGGGAAACAAAGAGGAGTGGTCATCGTGCAGATGGGTCAGGAAGACTGCGGCAATCTGGTTCTTGGATATGCCACGTGCAAACAGGTGCTGATCGAGAAATGGAATGCAGTCAATCAGCAGATACTCTCCGTTATAACAAAGTGCGAGACCGGTGCAGGGTTCAGTCGGTGTAAAACCTGATGCGCCTCCCAGCACTTCAATGCCCATCTTCACCAGGCCACCCGGTATGTAATCAGGTGTCACCAGGTAGGGTGGTTCGATTGACGCATCTTCATTGAGATCGATGCGAGTAGATTTGGGGCCTACTCCAATATCGAATACATCAGTTTCTGCATGGGTAATTCTTTGCTTGCCAATATCCACCGAGCCATTCTTGAATGGGCAGAGATTGAAAAAATCTTCCACGGGAATGGTTTTTCCGCGCTTGTCTTTCAGTGCCAGTTCTTCGCTGGCGGCAAGCCACTCATCCCGCAGCGCGGGGGGCGTTTTCCAGCTGTCCAGTTCTTTTCGGGTCGGCCCGAACAGGGTAATACGCAACAGCCGCAGGGCATGGCTGATGTCTACACTTTCACCGACAAGGTTCAGTCTGCGACCTTCTGCCAGGCCATTGCTGACGAACAGGAAAAAGTACAGGGGAAATTCCAGGCTGTTGGTGAGTGAGCCCCCTTTCTCTTTAATATCTGGCAGAACCAGCGTGTCGAAATTGCTTACCCCATGCAGTAGCAAGCCCTTGAGTACTTCCGGGGGCTGCCCCACCAGGATGCTGCCATGGTCGTCTTCATAAAGTCTGCTGCCCATGCAGGGCTGAATCAGGGTGGCGTCGCCCACGTAGGCACTGGCAGGGAATTGAGGGTGCTTGATGGCCATCTTCTAGTTCGAATTTTTTTTGCGGTTTTATGGCTACGAAATCAGCCGATTGATTGTTCAAGACTACAGATTGGTGGCTAGGAGTGGAAGCAAATTGTGGGGCGATAACGGGAACATATCTCACTGACACGGATTCCTGCGTAAGCATAAGATTTATGAGGATTAATTAGCGGCTTCACAATTGATATGCAGCGCATTTAAGCAGTTTAGTTACTGATTATTTGGCGATTTCATTTCTGCCGAGCGTGTAAAACTCTGCATTAGGACGTATACCTGCCATATTCGCCAGGCGATTGGAAAGCGCGAAGAGACCGGCGATGGCACCGATATCCCAGATATCATCATAAGTAAACCCTTGATTTTTAAGTATTTCAAAGTCTTTGTCAGCAATTTCATAGGACTTCTGTGAGACCTTGGCGGCATAGTCCAGCATGACCCGTTGTCGGGTACTGATATCTGCCTTTCGATAGTTGGTTGCAAGCTGATCGGCCAGCAGGGGATTCTTCTCCCGGATGCGCAGGATCGCACCATGGGCCACCACGCAGTAAATGCACTGATTCATCCCGGATGTCGCCACCACAATCATCTCTCGCTCTCCCTTGCTGAGACCACTGGGGCGTTCCATCAGAGCATCATGGTAGGCAAAAAATGCGCGAAACTCATCGGGTCGGTGCGCCAGAGCCAGGAAGATATTCGGAATAAATCCCGACTTCTCCTGCACCGCGAGAATGCGCGCACGGATATCATCTGCTAAGGACTCCAGCTCGGGTACGGGAAAGCGGCTAACAGGCTGCTGGCTCATAGGCAGTACTCTTTAGTGGCGCTTTATTTCGCTCGATTGATAAATATTCATCTCAGGAGCAGTAGAAGTCAGACTGCCTAATCGGGTAATGAATTCACCAGAGGCGGGTACCTGGAAATGTTGTTCCAGAGCCGACATCGACTCCCAGCGCTCTACGAAAACCAGGCGGTTGGGATTCTCTGCATCGGCGTGAACAGCATGACTGATGCAGCCGGGTTCTGCTCGCGATCGAACCACATGCTCCTGGCTGATTTTCAGCGCATCTGCCAGGGATTCAGTCTGCACTGTTATGCTACCTATTACTATCACCATAACTTCACACTTTTTTCCAGTTCTTATAGAGAGTGATTGTTTTTGGCTCGTGCGGCGCGAGCCTCGGATCCCGGAAGCTGAGGGAGTTCTCGGTGCACTCAGTATTCTCCGCAATGCTCGCCTATTGCCAGAAATAGGTTACTCTTTACCTTGTTCTTACTTACCACTACCGATTCTCAAGCGCACTACACGAAGAAACTGTTATGAACCCTGACTCTACCCGTGATCTCGCCGGCAAGGTCTACGTAGTAACCGGTGCCAATAGTGGCATAGGTCGTGCTGCCGCGACAAATTTTGCCAGTCGCGGTGCCCAGCTTGTCATGGTGTGTCGAAGCACCGAACTCGGTATCAAGGCATTGGACGCTATCAGGCGGGAATCGAACAATCCCGACCTGAAGTTATTTATTGCCGATTTCAGGTCTCTTGAGAGTGTCAACAAGATGGCACAGGAACTGATTGAGAGTTGCCCGAAGATTGATGTGCTCTGCAATAATGCGGGTGGCGCAAATGCCGGGCGACGCGTGACCAGTGAAGGCTTCGAAACAACATTCGCGGTCAATCACCTGGCCGGATTCTTGTTAACTCAGCGGTTGCTGCCGGCATTACTTGAAGCAGCCGACTCCGGTCTGGCGCGGGTAGTGTTCACCAGTTCCCTTGGCCACACCAATAGCCCGCTGGATTTTGCTGACCTAAATCTGGAGAAGGGCTATAGCACGCTAAAGGCGTATGGGCGTTCCAAGCTGATGAACCTGTTGTTGGCGCGAGAGTTACAACGGCGATTCGGTGACCGCAATCTGGTGGCCAGTTCGTTTCACCCGGGCGCCGTGCGCACACCGATATGGAGAAAGGGGGGATTCCTCGCCGCGCTTCTCGGCCTGGTGATGTATCCTTTCATGCGCAGCATTGACAAGGGAGCTCAGACGCTTATCTGGTTGGCCGCCTCCAGCGATGCTGTGGCCGTGCACGCCGCGGGAAATTATTTCATCGACTGCAAGCAACGCCGCCCGGCAGAATTCGCCACCGATGAGGCGGCGGAACAACTCTGGCGTATCAGCGAAGAACTAGTCCGGCCATTCACAAGCCCTACGGTGTAGGCTGTGTCCTTTATTGATTTTTTTTGTTATGCCAAGTCTGCACTATTTTTCCTTTTTACGTTCTCTGCGAACTTGAACCATGTAAATAATACTTAGCAACCACGCTAACACCAGAATTAATGGAGCAATTGCACCGAGCCCGATATTTCCATCAAATTCAGTATTATTGAAATCAGCCTGAATAGTTCCAACACCAGTCAGGAATGTATATACCAAAAAGATAAAGAAAAGCGAAAAAACCGAATACACCAGAGTAATAGCTATCGATTGGATAGTGCTCAGCTTAGAACCTACTAGATAGACACATACAATGTAGACTACGAAAACTGAAATGAAAATTGCAACAGGTTCATTCACGGCAGAAACATAGCTCACGACAAGATCATTGTACTGTATTCTGTCACTGCAGTGATTTCCTATAATTGCAAAACGTGGGTGTAGATTAATCTCTAACCTTCTACTTTAGAATCAACAGCTCAATAAGATGCACTTCTACGCCCGTAATAATAGACAAGCACAAGCTTTCCCTCGTTGATTTGTTTGATTTGTTATGTTCCACTCTATGAGGCAACTGAATTCTTTAGAGTTTCAGTTACCCATTGATTGATACTTTTGTCTTCGCCCGTAGCGCGAGCGGCAATTTGACTCTGCAATTTAGGAGGAATCCGTAAATTGAATTTACCTGAGAATTCTTTCGTAGGACTTATACCTTTTTCATCGCAAACTTTCAGAAACACTTTAAGTGAATTTCTGAATTCCATTCGAAGAACGGTAGAGCTTTTACCATAGAAATCTGTGCTACCATTTAGGCCCAATATTCCACCTCTAAACTGATCTAGTTCTGGATCATATATGATTTTGGCTTTATAGCCGTCGACTTCCATTACGTTCATAACATAACCTCAATCTCTTCAGGCTATTTCCGAATACTCGCAATGGCTCCTTTATCAGTATTGGGGGATGGGTGGGGTCAGTGGAATGCGCGAACCTCATTAAAAAGCTCAACGGCAACCCTGGAACCAGTCCTTTCCGATACATCCGCACCAAGCGTCTTGAATAGGGATTCAATATCAGTCCAATTAATATTACCGCTGATAGGCCGACTGAATATTAGTTCTAAGGTTTTCTGATGCATTCGCAGAAGTTTGGCATGGTACCATTGCAAGCCTCAAGGAACATAACATAGAGTTTCTACGCAACTCGTTGCGTAGTGGTAATAAAGAACACTGAAGTATATCCCGACACTTAATCTTCGGAGAGTCTATACGCAACTCGTTGCGTAGTGGTAATAAAGAACACTGAAGTATATCCCGACACTTAATCTTCGGAGAGTCTATACGCAACTCGTTGCGTAGTGGTCAGATTAAGCGATTACTCAGTCGTCTGTTCTATTCCTGAGAGAGTCTATACGCAACCAACTGCCCCGGAGTCTGCAGCACAATACGCTGCGTACCGTCATGCATATAGGACATCATCCCGTACATGCCCAGACCCGGCGACTCGACACTGCCCAGGCGCTGGCCACTGGCTTTGTCGATGGCGAACAGATAGGGCGTCAGTCCATCATCCCCAATCGCGGTGTGTAGAAGCATGCCCGGTGTCACCATCAGTGCCGAGTGATTGATATTGCCAGTAGGCGGAATATCCAGGCCCTGTAGTGCCGGATGTTCCTGCACGAAGCGAGGCGTTCCACCGTTTGGTATCCACCATAGATGCTCCCCGGTTTTAAGGTCAATCGCGGTGATGCGGCTATACGGGGGTTTCTCCAGCGGCAAGCCGCGCGGACCACGCACGCCATTGGGTGTACCCAGGCCGACAGCATAGTCTGCGATGGTGAGGCCGGTAGGTAACTCGAGGAGAATGTCCCGCTCCTCGCCCGGCACGATGGTACGCCATCCACAGTTAGTGCGTGAAATGGTGTAGATAATGCCGGTTTCCGGGTCTGCAGCAGGTGGACCGGTAATATTGGTTCCGCCGAGTTCACCCGGGCACCAGATCGAACCGATCAGGCCCTCAGGATTGTCTTTCTGCATAGGCGGATTGAAGATACCACCTAGCTGATAGTCCGCCACGATCGCCAGAGCTTCTGCCCGCAGTTCCGGCGTGAAGTCAATGAGGCCGTCTTCAGTAAGCGCCTGGATGTCGTACGGTGCTGGCTTGGTGGGAAAGGGTTGTGTCGGAGAAAGTTGTTCTCCCGGGACTTTCGATTGCGGAACTTCACGTTCTACTATTGGCCAGATTGGTTCACCGGTTTCACGATTGAATGAATACAGGAAAGCCTGCTTGGTGGCTTGAAAGACACCTGGCACCCTGCGTCCGCCAATGTTGACATCCATCAATAGCGGTGCGGTAGGCGTGTCATTGTTCCAGACATCATGATGCACCATCTGAAAATGCCAGCGTCGTTCACCAGTGGCAACATCCAGAGCGATCAGGCTGGCGCTGAAGAGGTTATCACCAGGCTGAAAGCCGCCATAGAAGTCGATAGTGGCAGCGTTGGTAGGCACATAGACCAGTCCCAGTTCCGGATCCGCGGACAGTGGCGCCCAGGATGAAACATCACCGGTATAGGACCAGGCATCATTTTCCCAGGTCTCATGTCCGACTTCGCCGGGTCTGGGAATCACGTGAAACTTCCATTTGAACTTCCCGGTACGCAGGTCATAAGCCAGAATGTCGCCAGGAACATTCTCGGTACGGGTCTGGTTGTATCCCTGTTCGGCTGAGTTACCGACGACTATGGTGTCGTTAACCACGATCGGCGGTGAAGAGTTGGTGATGTATCCCAACTCCAGGGGAATGCCTTCGTAGGGATCGTAGGTACGACCTGAATTGATCCATGGTCCCCAATCAGAGATCAGATCCGTAACCAGGTCCACTCCACCGGTCTGTGGGAAACCTTCCAGCGGTATCGAAGTTCCCCAGTTCTCCAGCAGGTCACCGGTATTGGCGTCCAGGGCATACAGAAAGAAGGCCGGCGTGACTATCAGGACCACACCACGGCCATCAATTTCGGCATAGGCAACACCCTTGCCCCAGGGTGCTCGCATGGAGTATTCCCAGCGAAACGTGTTCGGTTCCCGAAATGACCACAGCGTCTCACCACTGACCGGATCGATCGCCACGACATGCCGCCGCGATCCAGCTACCGTGAAGAGCTTGCCATCGGCATAGACTGGAGTGGAGCGGGGCGGCGTCGAGCCGAAACTGGCATCACTCCAGACCCATTCAATCTCCAGATCGGCGAAATTCTCCGGATTGATCTGATTCAGAGGAGTGGACCGCGTGTGTCCTGCATCGCCTCCTATGTAACGCCACTCACTGGGATCTGCTCTTTCATTGACATGCTGCCCATAACTGGAATTGAACACCATAAACTGAAGGAGCAACAGGCACAGTGATGCGAGGTGAATAACGGGTAAACGGCGGATGGTGGACCGCGAGTCCACAATGGATTTGCCTGGCATGGAAACCCTCCTTATTCATCTTGCGCCGCGCAAGCGACCAACGATAAATTTGCCAATTTTGGAATTGCTACTCGGTAAGAATAATGAATAAATACTCGTCTGTAAAAGCCAACCGACTCATGTCGCCATCGCCTTGTAGATACGGGCCAGGTCATTCTGGCCGCGCTTCGATTGCTGCCATTTCAGGTAATTCCTGACGCCCTGTTTACCGGCCTCCACCAGAAATTCCTGTTGCTCATCGCTTAATTTGAAATCGGTGAATTTTATCATGTCACCGACATCGACAATCACCGTCCGGGAAAAATCATTCTTGTGCAGGTGAGATTTGTTCGCAATCGCCCTGATAAACGTTACCAGTGCGGCGGCGTAGTCGAGGATGTTATCAATGTCCTGCTCGGCATTGGCCCAATTGCCGCGCCCGGCGGCAATCTCACTGGGTGTGTCCAGCCGAAACCCGAGGGTCTGGGTATTGAACACCTGCTTGTCATGGTTCGCGTAAGCAATGGGCTTGCCGAAACGGTCAGCGGAGAGATACTTGCTGTGATCGAACAGGTTTACCGGGTAATTCCAGGTAACGCCGCCATCAACCAGCACGTCCTTTTGCAGATTTCGTATACAGGCGAAATACAGCGGAATACTCATGGAGCGCCTTACGGCATCGTCTATCATCAACGCTGGCGTGTGCGTACGTTCTCCACTGTAAATCTCCCGCCGTTGCTTGCTCAGGTTGGAACCCACGACATAGAGTTGCGGCAATTTCAGCCCTTTCCTGGCGAGTTTGCCTTGCCAGGCGATTAACTCCCTAAAAGTCGGTCGCAACACGGGATCTTTAATGCGCGCAGTGGTGCTGAGTTCCTTTATCTTGCGGCTGATCTGCTTGCGAATCCACTTTGAAAACTTGGCACCTTTGAACCATCCGTACTCATTGAGTAAACGCGACACATCCTTTACCGCACCAAAACTCGAGTCTTGAAATTCACGAAAATCAGTGCGCGCCAGCAGGGCACCCATTTCTTCCGGTTTATAACCAACAGCCAACAGGCAGGCTGTTATAGCGCCGGCCGAGGCTCCCCCAATCCGGTCCAACTCGCTGAAATCTATCGCTTTCTGCTCAACAAGTTCAGAGAGTACGCCTTGATAGGCAATCCCCCAGACACCACCGCCTTCGAACACAAGATTGCGAAACTTGGCCATTGGTTTTTCCCCATGCAAGTTGATTTCAATTGTGCGACGATCTAGCTGGCGGCGCAATTAACGCCAGCATAACGGGCTATGCCAGGCTATAAAACGTGTAATAACCCCTGCGCAAATCTGGTCAAGGTACAGGCGTCAAGGATAACAGGATAACTAAGGAGCCTCTGAACAAGACTATGGCCACTGAGCGGGAGTCTGTCGCGTTTTGCCGCTAGGCGGCGTGCGCAGGCAATGGTAGTCGTCCTTGGCAAGCGCGCCAACACGGCGCGACAGGCCCCGCCGGTCGGGGGTGTACATCGAGTGCGCTCTCTGCGTTGCACTGGCTTGAAAGGTCGACCGTCCAGCGCGCGCCTTGAGAGCGAAATTGGCTGTAAGCCAGAGCGGCCATAGTCTTGTTCAGAGGCTCCCTAATGGACATCACAAGCCTATGACCAGACTACGGCGTGTAATTGAATTTTTTACCGGGACACTGATAAGTACTTTATTGGTCGCCAACCTTTGTATGGCGGCGGAGAGTTGGAAGCCGAAGTAGCGAACTAACCTAAAAGCTGGGTATTGGCTATTATCCGAGTTGCTATACGATGCGCCTGAACTGGAATCTTCACTATGACTAATTTGGCTGCCAGGTATACCAGAATCCTGCTGTGGCTGTTGGTTACTGTTTGTCTGCAAGGAGCTATAGCAGCCGAGTGGGACAGTTACGGTGGGGTCGGGGGGCAACAATACACCGAGCTCGATCAGATCAATGCTGACAATCTGGATAATCTGGAGATTGCCTGGATGATTCGCACTGGCGATCTGACTCAGGGCTTCGCACGCAAAGGCCACTCCTTTCAGACCAATCCGATCTACTGGAACGGGGCGCTCTTCTTCAGCACAACTTCCAACTGGGTGCTGGCGGTGAACGCCAGGACCGGAGCCGAACTGTGGCGCTTCGATCCCGGCCTGCCGAAAGAAATCGGCTATTCGGAGAGTGCCTCGCGCGGTGTAAGTATCTGGCATGGGGAGGCGGAGGTTTGCCCACATCGGCTTTTCGTTGGCACCCTCGTGGGTGAGGTGTTCGCACTGGATGCCGAGTCTGGAGAACGCTGTAGCGACTTTGCAGACGGCGGCCGCGCCGACATGAGCATCGGGGTGGGTGATGTCAGTATCGGGAATTACGGCATCACCTCACCGCCAGCAGTAATGGGTGATCAGCTTATCGTCGGTTCTGCTATCGGCGATAACCGGGCGGTGGAGTTAGAACGGGGTACGGTACGGGCTTTAGATAGTAGAACTGGCGCTATTAACTGGCTATGGGATCCAATCCCGCGTTCACCGAATGAAGTCAATTATTCGAGTTGGGAAAACGACAGTGGCCGCATCACTGGTGCGGCGAATGTGTGGCCGCCAATTTCTGTGGATGTGGCGCTGAACCTGGTGTATGTCTCTACCGGGTCTCCGAGCCCGGATTTCTACGGTGGCGAGCGACTGGGGGATAACCACTATGCTAATTCCCTGGTGGCACTCAAAGGCACGACCGGTGAGGTTTCCTGGAGTCAGCAACTCGTCCATCACGATACCTGGGACTATGATATTCCTTCCCAGCCAACGCTAACCGAGATCGAACGGAATGGGCAGCGCATTCCGGCGGTGGCTGTAGTAACCAAAACCGGCATGCTGTTCGCGTTCAATCGGCTCACCGGAGAACCGCTGTACGAGATTACCGAGCGGCCGGTGCCAGCCAGCGATGTACCGGGTGAGCGCCTGTCTCCCACCCAACCGTTCTCCTCAATACCGGCCCTGACGGATCAGAGTGCCATTACCGCCGACGATGCTTTCGGCGTCCTCTGGTTCGATCGGCGCGGTTGTCGACGCGTAATCAACAGCTCGCGCTCTGACGGTATTTATACGCCAATCAGCCTGCAGGGCACGATCATGAATCCAAGCTATGCCGGTGGCTCCAACTGGGGAGGCGTGGCCATCGATAGCGAACGCCAGATTGCCATTGCCAACGTCAACCAGATACCGGCAATTGTGCGCCTGATTCCGATTGAGGATGTGCAAGGTCTGATAGACCGCGGTGAATTCGATGGCGACTGGGAACTGGCTCGTCAGGAAGGAACGCCCTATGTGATGGCAAGACGAATCTTTCTCTCTTCCCTGGGCTTGCCCTGTACTCGGCCTCCGTGGGGTAAACTGGTGGCTGTCGACCTGGCAGCCGGTGCTATCTTATGGGATGTGCCATTTGGCACTATTCGAAATATCGCGCCCGGCATCGTGCCGAATTTTGCCTGGGGGGTTCCGAATATGGGCGGACCGCTGGTCACCCGTTCCGGCCTGATCTTTATCGGCGCCGCTGCCGAACATGTGGTACGGATCTTCGATATCGAAACCGGAGAGGAATTGTGGCAACGGGATTTGCCGGCGGCGCCAATCGCCACACCTATGAGCTACGAGGTGGACGGCGAACAGTATATTGCGATCGCGGCGGGTGGCTACGACAATCTGGATTTAGCGCGAGCAGATTACCTGGTCAGTTTCAAACTGCTAGCATCAGACCAGTAACAAGGTATCTCCTATGAGCAATGATATGAAGAGGAACTGGAATAAGTATAAGAAGCATCAGTCACCGTCAATCAGTCGGCGAGATTTTGTCAACGGCTGTGCGATCAGCCTGGCGGCGGGAAGCACTAGCTCGCCAATGGCAGCGGTCGCCCAGGGATTATTGGATGCGTCGGCTTTGCCTCCTTACTACTATCCACCGACTCGACAGGGTTTGCGCGGAAGCCATGCCGGCTCGTTCGAGATTGCCCACGCCATGCGCGACGGCAGTACCTGGCGGGCAGTCGATTCGGGGGAGGGCGACTATGACCTGGTCATTGTTGGCGGTGGTATCAGTGGACTGGCTGCCGCCTATTTCTATCGCAAACAGAATGGTCCCGATTCTCGGATCCTGATTCTGGATAACCACGATGACTTCGGTGGCCATGCCAAACGCAATGAATTCTGGCATGACGGCAAGATGTACCTGGTCAATGGTGGTACCTTAAACGTTGAGGCGCCATCCCAGTACAGCACGATTGCGGCTGGCTTGTTGTGGGAGTTGGGCATCGATCGCACCCGCTATTTCGCCAGAAATCGCAACATGTTTTCCTTTTATCGTGATATGGGCTTACAGGGCAGTATGTTCTTCGATCGGGAAACCTTTGGCGGCGACAAGCTGGTGGTCGGCTACAACGAATTACCCATTGAAGATGCTATCGCTCAGTCACCGTTAGGTGAGGCAGCGAAACGCGATGTCGTTAAACTTTACAGAACCACCGAGAACTATTTCCCTGGACTCAGTGCAGAACAGACGCGCACAAAACTCTGCCACATCAGCTACAGCGATTACATTATCAATGTAGTTGGTTGTCACGAGGATGTAGTGAAGCTGTATCAGGCATCGATGCATGGCTCGTTTGTCGTAGGCCCCGATGCGATGCCGGCGATCTACTACCGTGATAGCGGATTTCCTGGCTTTAACGGGCTTGAGTTGGAAGACCTGCCGCCAAACCTGTTAGCGAATGAGGCCGGTGGTCAGCATGCCCGGGAGAATTCTGCCAGGGCGAGCAGCGGTGATCCGGATATGTATTTTCCCGACGGCAATGCCACGATCACCCGCTTACTCGTGCGCTCTCTGGTGCCCGATGCAGTGGCGTGGAATGCAGGCACGGGCAGTGACATGGAAGATATCGTCACCGCCACCGTGGATTACAGCAAACTGGACAGGCCGGGCAATCAGGTGAGAGTTCGACTGAACAGCACCGTGATTAACGTGCGCCATGCGGGGGAAGCTCAGGTAGTATCGAGTTTCGTTATGGGTGACAGGGCTTACTCGGTGCGTAGCAAGTCTGTGGTAATGGCATGTTGGAACTCGGTCATCCCCCACCTCTGCCCGGAGATCCCACCGCAACAGAAGGAAGCGCTGGTCTATGGTGTGAAGTCTCCGCTGGTTTATACCGGGGTACTATTAGCCAACTGGCAGTCATTCGTTGCTGCCGGAATTTCCCGAGTAACAGCGCCAGGTGGCTTCTTTACCAGCATCGGCTTGCAGGCAGCCCTGGAAATGGGTGACTACCGAACCGCACGTTCGCCGGATGAACCCATTGTCGTGCGACTGTCGGCGTATTTCGATGTACCGGGTAGCGGGCTCTCTCGCAGGGAGCAACACCTGATAGGGCGCAAGCGCATGCTGGAAACACCATTCGCAACCTTCGAGCAGCATATTCGCGACCAACTTACGCGAGTGTTGGGTGAGTCGGGATTCCAGGACCAGCGCGATATTTTGGGTATAACAGTTAATCGATGGCCGCATGGCTATACTTACTCCTACAATCCATTATCGGATCCCGAGGAGTGGGCGTATTCCACGACCCCGGAACGACCGGCAGTCGTTGGCCGCCAGAGGGTAGGGCGTATCGCTATTGCCAATGCCGATGCCTCGGCCAGCCCGCACACCGACGGGGCCATCAACGAGGCCTATCGGGCGGTTAACGAGTTACTGGAGTCTGCGTAATATTAGAAGAGAATAAGGAGCGCTTTAAAGCTACTACGAAATTGCCAGTACTGAATTAATAGCCCGATAGTGTCGAAGTAATCCCATACCGGCTATTGCAGGATTTAAAGTCAGGCGAAGCAGCTGCTCCGACTCCTGCAAAGAAAAAGGCGGAGAGTTCGTTATCAACTCCCCGCCTTTTGTTTATTCGACTCTGAAGTCAGTCTCTAAGGGCGAATGTATACACCACATTGCCTGAGGCGATAGTGACGTACTGTTTGCCCTCGATCTGGAAGGTGATTGGTGCCGCATGTACCCGGGCTCCGAGTGACACATTCCAGAGTTCTTCACCACTTGCGGCATCCAGTGCAAAGAAGTAACCATCGGCGCTTCCGCTAAACACCAGCCCGCCCGCAGTTGTGGTAATGCCTGCCGAAGAGCGTGGCATGATTGGAAATTCCCATTCTATCTCCGCCGTTGCCGGATCGATGGCGCGGATAGAACTGTGAAATGCATCCATCGGCTGTTCATAACGCCCGCCACCTCCGGTAAAGCGTTCACCTTCCTCGTAGTCTTCATCACGCTTGAAGAAGATCTGCTCACCATCGAAGGATGTCACGTAAAAGAGTCCGGTCTGCTGGCTGTATCCCGGTGAATACCAGTTCGTGCCGCCGGTGATCGGAGGCGAAACCATGATGCCTTCGTAGGTTGGTTCCAGGCCTGGCACGCGAATCGGGCGACCATTCACATCCAGCCCCTGCGCCCAGGTCTGGGTGGCAAAGGGCTTGCCGGTCAGGAACTGTCCGGTAGCTCGGTCGATGGTGTAGAACCAGGCATTGCGGTTGGCCCACATCATCACCTTGCGCGGCTGACCCTGGTAGTTGATATCGGCCAGGATCGGCACCTGGATTGCATCCCAGTCATGCACATCGTGGGGAGTGAACTGGAAATGCCATGCGATCTCGCCGGTATCGCCATTTAATGCCAGTGCCGAATCGGAATACAGGTTATCACCCAGGCGCAAGTCACCATTCCAGTCGGGACCAGGGTTTCCTGTGCCCCAGTAAACCAGGTTCAGGTCGGGATCATAAGCACCGGTGATCCACGTAGCCGCGCCACCAGTCTTCCATGAATCGCCTGCCCAGGTGTCATTACCGGGTTCTCCATCACCGGGAACGGTATAGGTACGCCAGGCCAGTTCACCGGTTACTGCATCATAGGCATCGATAAAACCGCGGATACCGAATTCGCCACCGGCGATGCCAGTGACTACCAGGTCCTTCACAATCAGGGGGGCGGCGGTCTTGCTGTAACCGGAATCGTGCTTGGCCACTTCGACATCCCACAACAGGTTGCCGGTGCGAGCGTCGATAGCCACCAGGTGAGCATCCAGTGTACTCATGAACAGAGTTTCACCCAGAATTGCCACACCACGGTTGTTACGGCCACAACAGATGCGCAGGTCATCGGGTAATTCGTGATCATAGCGCCAGTATTGACGACCAGTCTGTGCATCTACTGCCACGACGTTACTCGGGGCTTCGGTGATAAACATGATGCCATCGACCACCAATGGTACGGTTTCGGCGCGGTCGATCACTGGAATCTGGTAGGCCCATTTCATCTCGAGATTGGAGACGTTGCTGGCATTGATTTCATTGAGCCTGCTGTAGCGCTGGGCGTCCAGCGTGCCGGAGTACATCAGCCAGTTTTCTGGTTCGTCTTCGGCGTTGACCAGGCGCTCCCAGGTAATTGGGGTGAAGGCGGGGGTCATCACCGTTTCAAATTGTTGTTCCTGTGCCATCAGCGAGGTCGTACAGACGGTGATCAGCAAGCTGCTTAATAAAATTGTAGTGCGGTTCATCCTAATTCTCCTCCCTTCTCAGAGAGAATAAAAACGCGACCAGGTCATCAAGTTCGCTCTCTGAAAGTAATTGATCGTAACTCGGCATGGTGGATTCTTCGATCCGCTGCATGTCCCGAATCTCGTTCTTGCGGTATGACCAGAGATTGGCATCGTTATCCATGATGCGCACCGAAAAGCTGTCTTCGCCCATACGAAATCCAGTGCGGGCAACGCCATCGGCACCGGTGATTCTCAGCGTCCACCAGCGCGGGTCTACTGCATCATGCGGAGCTACCATGGCATTCAGCAAGTCTTCCGGAGCGGTGTTCTCGCCGATACGGGACAGGTCTGGACCTAAACGACCCCCTCGACCAGCCACCATATGACAACTGTCGCAATCGCCCTTGCCGCGAAACAATCCGTTACCCGCATTGGCATTGCCAGCCAGCTCCACAGAGTTGGGGTCGTACCTGAGGGATTCGATATAGGCCACTAACTGCCAGACCCGAGTATCAGGCAGATCAGCGTCTACAGGTAACATGGCGGTGCCGGGTACACCTTCACGAATAATGTTGAATATTCCGACCTCGGTGCTGGCGCGACGCAATCTGCCCGTAAGATCGGGTGCACCAGTCTCGTCGTTGCCCTTGGCATCGAAGCCATGGCAGCGTGAACACTGGCGTTCAAAATAGCGTTCGCCGTTGCTTATGTCGTAGGGGGTATTGTAAAGGGCGCCCCCGTCTTCTGCCGTGGCCGGCAAAATAGTGAAAGTAAACAGGGAAAGGCTGGCAACGCCGCTGACGAGGAGCCATTTCCACCTAAACATCGAGTAAAAGCCCATGCCCACTCCTTTGTTGTTGTTGTTCACTGAGACTGCCTAGTGTATCACCGCTAAACTTGGTTGCAATTGATTGATTTCTGAGTAGATTAGCGTTCAAACTGAATCGCGGAAGCGTCGAAAGATAGTGAGCTGGTGTCTGCCGGGCACAGGTTCAGTGTGACACTCCTTTGCAGAGTCAGCATGGTACTGTCGGTCATCTCCAGGAACAGGATTCCCGCGATGGCCTGGGCATGGCCGGAAGTCAGGGACGCTTCTCGGTTGCGCAAGTCATTCCAGCAATAGATTGCATTTCCAGTGCTGATCTCGCTAAACCGTCTGTTCACTGAGCCAGCCTCCTGGTAATCAAAGTAGTAGGCATCAATACCCACGTCACTATTGCCAACCGACAGCACACCGACATTTTGCGGCTGCTTATTGGACGGAACCAGCGCTATATGGTCGTTTTCCCCGAAATCGGTGCTTCCTTGCAGGTACCAGCGGCCTTGGGCAGTTTCGGCCACATCCAGGGCTACCGTCCCGCACACCGGCAGATCCTGCCGCGCGACACCGAGTCCGGCAACCAGTCCGACTTTTTCGGGCCCTGGCACGTAGTAATCGTAGGGGCAGACGACATAAAGCTGATCGGAATTAACCAGGCGATCCGGGTTGCTGAAGAACAGTGGATCAATTCGGGAATCTCTCAGGCCAAAATCAAGCGCGGCAGAGAGTTGCCCAAGCCCGCCACCGGCAGTCCCCGGCACGGCGCCGACTGCGATTTCTACACTTACCGGGTGGCTGCAGAAGCGGTACTCATCAGTACCAGAAACATACTGCTGGCAGTTACCTTCGCTTACCAGCAGGTTCTGAAGGGTCTGGTTAAGCGTAGAGAGATGGTCAAAATAACCGCTGACTTCGGGGCAGGTCGTGAAGTTCAGGGAGTAGTCGGTACCCCCGGCGCTGAGATTCTCTACCACGTTGATCTGGATGATCTCGATATCTGCCGGGGGACGCACGTTGCATGGCTGGGGATTGTCCTGCAACATCATGTAAGTGTGCACAGTGGGGAAGGTATGGCCCGATGGATTTGTCGCACCCAGGGGATCGATCTGGTTATAGGCATCACTTTCAAGGGGATCGACACTGAACAGTTGCCGGCTGTTTCCACAGCTCTCAGCAGTTCCTGCAACGGCAAGCTCCGAAACTACTACAATGCTGTCATAAGCCAGGGAATCGACATCCAGTTCGCCATTGGCGACGGCATCGGTACCGAAGTAGAACGTGTAAGTGCCAGCTGGCAGCCCGGTGCCGTTGAGCAGTTCCAATGCGGAAGTTTTAATCAGGGGTTGCTGGTAGGCTACAGAGAATTCTGTGGTCCAGGTGTTGCCGTCAAAGTAATAGATGTCGTCAGGCGAGGGCAGTGAAGTAACCACCGCATTCCACCAGTCGTGGTTTATGGTTTCGGCACTACCCGGTTGACTGATGGCGATAGAGATAATATCGCTGGTAGTGATGCGCTGAGGGGACAGTGAGTTGTTGGCTTCGATGCTCTGCGGATAGACCCGGGTAGTCAGTGCCAGGGAGCAGCAAAAAATCAGGTAAGACAGGAACCGATTAGGCATAGGCTGTAATCACTGAATAGGGGATGCTCATAATTTAACAACTTAACGCAATATTATCCCGTGAATAGAGGACGCCCATAACTTAACAACTAAACTCCATATTATTCCAAAGAAAGCCGAAGGATCATTCACAACCCGATCATTCCGCTCCGGCCTGTCACCATAAATCCTCTCTTCTAAAGTTGTTAAATTAGGATTGTCCGCTAAATTTCTGTCCTTACTTATTGAATGCTTTATAGTCCTTCGAGCCTCAAGCAGTAGCACTAACCCATCCCGGTAATCGTATACTGCAGAAGGTATGCACCTGGTGATTACGAATATTTGATTTGCAGCTTTCGAAGCTCATAACAATACCTTCGAACCACCAGGTGTACTTACTTCGCTAACGAATACTCAGAGGTTGTCGCACTACCGACTTACCTATAATCATTTCGCAGAAGTAAGTGTGCATACCCAAACTGCTTGTTAACACTACCCCAAAAGGACTCGATTATGAAGTCTTCTGTTGCCCCTTTTGTTGCTCATGCTGGTCTGGATTGGGCGGATAAGAAACACGATATTTGTCTGCTTGATGCCGGGTCAGACACTCCACAATACAGTGTCATCCAGCATTCCCCCGAATCGATTGAGGAATGGGCCCTGTCATTACAAAAGCGATTCAATAACCAACCCATTGCCATCTGCCTTGAACTGAAGGCAGGCCCTGTGGTTTATGCGTTGTTGAAATATCAATTCATTACCCTGTTTCCAATCCCGCCCAGGGCATTGGCCAAGTACCGCGGCTCCTTCACCCAAAGCGGTGCCAAGGATGATCCCACCGATGCCTTCCTGCAGTTGGATTATCTGTTAAAGCATTCCGAGTCCTTAAGACCCTTGCGGCCAGAGGATCCACAGACTCGTATCTTGCAGCGGTTTGTCGAAGACAGGCGTCACTTTGTTGACGAGAAAGTGGCGTTGACTAACACTGTCACCGCTGCCGTGAAAGCCTATTATCCTCAGGTTTTACAGTGGTTTGGTGACATTGATACGCCTTTGTTCTGCGACTTCATCTTGCAGTGGTCGACACTGGATAAAGCACAAGCTGAGTCATCAACAGCCCTTAGGCACTTCTTCAAAACCCACCACTGTGTTCGCGACGATGTGATTGATAGACGGATAGAAGCCATAGACAAAGCTCTACCCCTAACCGATGATGAAGGGGTTATTCTGCCTTATGAAAAGCTGACTCGAAATCTGATTCAACAATTGAGTCAGGTGCTTCTGACCATAAAGGATTACGATCTGGAGATCGCAGATCGGTTTGAGCGGCATGCTGAATTTGAATTGTTCGATTCCCTCCCTGGCGCGGGCGCTGTCTTCGGTCCTCGCTTGTTGGCCGCGTTTGGAACCAACAGGGATCGCTACGGGTCAGCGGACGAGATCTCTCGTTATTCTGGAGTGGCCCCGGTATTAGAACGAAGTGGCAAGAAGGAATGGGTGCATTGGCGTTACAGTTGTCCCAAGTTCTTACGGCAAACCTTCGTGGAATGGGCCAATCAAAGTAGAAAGTATTCCTTCTGGGCAAAGGAGTATTATGATGAAAAGCGAGCGGCGGGAAAATCACATCAGGCCACCCTTCGTATGTTGGCCTTTAAATGGATTCGAATTATTTTCAGGTGTTGGCAGAACCGAACACCGTATGACGAATCGACTTATCTGTTCGCTTTGAAGAAGCGAAAGGCTATCCAAATGTAGGCAAATAGAAGGAAATTCAGTTGACGAAGGACTCAGAGCGTATTGTTATGTCACGCCTTCATCAGCTATTGTAAATATGTCGAATATGACATAGAGTACGCCTCATGAGCCCAAAGGACAAGCCACTAGTTTGGCTCCACGGAGAGGTTAAAACACCTCCACTTTCCTCTGCAGCTAGGCTGGAAGCAGGGTACTTCCTGCGAGTATTGCAGAGTGGGGGTGTCGTTTCCATGCCGCATTCTCGGCCTATGCCCAGTATTGGCCGAAGGTGCCATGAATTGAGAATCACCGATGAGAACAAGATATGGCGAATAGCCTACAGAGCTGACCCGGATGCGGTAGTCATACTGGAAGTTTTTGAGAAAAAGACCAACAAGACACCCAAGCTGGTAATTGATAATTGCAAAAACAGATTGAGGGACTATGACAATGAAAGTAACTAAGCGGAAAAAACTGGAAGCGAAAGGTTGGAAGGTTGGTTCGGCTGGGGATTTCCTCAACCTAAGTCCTGAGGAAGTTTCATATGTCGAATTGAAGCTCGCTCTTAGCACTTCGCTCAAAGAGCGCAGGACTAAAGAAAAATTAAGCCAAGTTGAGGTTGCGAAAATTGTCAAAACCAGTCAATCCCGTGTTGCGAAAATGGAAGCGGGTGATCCCTCAGTTTCAATCGATCTCTTAATCAAATCACTTTTGGCGCTAGGCGCATCTCCGAAGGATTTGGCTAAGGCTATTTCTTAACTCTCAAGTGACATAACGCCCGTAACAATAGGAGCAGGCTGTGTCCTTTATTGACTTGATTGTTATGTTCTGACCGGCTCATGATATTGTTTTCCGAGTGCTCGTATTATGTTAAGCAATTCCAGCTATAAACCATGATGCAAAACTTTGCCATCCGTCAGTCATGGCTAATGTGTCTCGTAGTGGCACTAATGCCAAGGCTATTAGCCCGATAACATATGCTGGGTGTACTTTCTTCGATCGATAATAATCATAAATCATTGCTAGATAGATAGGAGACAACCAAATAGACACAAATATCAAATAGTTCGAAGGGATAAATGACATTCGAGCTACCGCAGCTATTGTGAGCATTACGGTGGCCACCAACATTAGTCGTTTATGAATTTCTGGTTTATGCCTATATGATATTGCTGCTGCGAAAAAGATCGGAAAAACTATCATGTCAGACAGCGGAGCAATCAAGAATGCTCTCGCAAATTCTTCCTGACCATCATTGTAGTGAAACGCAACTCGAGAGTGTGCGCCACCCGCAGGTACATGTCCTGATCCAGCGCGTTGTGATGGGTGATAAACGGTCGCGCCGTGGCCCCACCCGGGATGATTTGCATCATCGGAGTCTCGACTTCCATAAATCCGAGCGACTCGAAGTACCGACGTATAAAC
>JAQBSZ010000008.1 GCA_027623555.1 Pseudomonadota bacterium
TCGGAAAGATCCAGAATGGGTGATCGGATTAAACCAGAATCAGTGATCGGAATGGGCCAGAATATGCACGTTACAACAAATCAAGAACCAGTTTGGCTCCAGCGCCAATAAACAACGTAAGCAATAAACTCAAAAATGTTCCCATAAGCAAATATTCAGTCTTTGGGTGCTCACCAGTGTCTTTAAATCGATACGCTGCTTTTAGTGCCAGTACTACACCTATTGCCATGTACTCATCGGCAAATATAAATGTCAGAATCAAAACGCGTTCCAGGTAGCCGATTACTGTTCCAGCTTGCGCTAGTGACGAATCCCCATTTTTTATCTGCTGTATCCAGGGATCCAGAAACGTTCGAATTAGTACAGACACGGGCCGTAACACCAGAACATAAGCAAGCGCTACAGTAAGCAACTTTGGTGACATCAAAGCAGCAAGCACTTCCGGTATTATCTGCCCTCCAGTTTGAAACACGCCAATTGAAAGAATAACAACCGCATGCAATGCTTGCCCAATTGCAAAAGATGCAAAGCTATCTGTGGCGATGTAAGACCTTGCTATATTAATCAGCCAATGGGATAGCAATATAACTACACCACCTGCCAGTGCAAGCCACGCTGATGAAGTGAATAGAAGCAATATTGTCGCGGCGGCCAAGCCCTGAATAGCGGCATGAGTAACCCAACGACTCCCGCGTTCGGTTCTTTGCCGAATTTTGCTCCAGCCAGACAGTTGCGGCAAAAAATCGATTACGAAATGAAGCAACAAGAGTACCAACAACATTTCCGCAGTATTAGTGTTTGACAAACAGCCCCCTTAACCGTGTCATGTCTGTGATGTAACGATCTATCAAATTGTATCGTGCACGCTGCAAAGAGAGGGTAACGGTAGATCTGGTTTTACCCAAACGCTCGGCAATGGCCTGATGGCTCTCTCTGCCCTGCAGGTACTCAAACAGAGTTTGCGCCTCGACCGCAGTCCAATTATCTATCAGGTCATCAACAAACGCGGTTGCGATATTCGCTGCAAGCTGGAACGACTCCGGCTCCCCCACTACGACCATGTGTTCCTTTTTCATGCCGTCCAGGGCGCGGCCTGATTGTATGAATACTGTACTGTTCTGCTCTTCTATTACTGCATCATGTTCTCCCAAAGCCATGGCAACGCGAGCATCCCAACGTTCGGCCCTGTCAGGACTTCCTGCTATCAGCCCCGCGCGTAAATAAATTGTAGCCTCGAAAACGCAATCTCGCCGAGTCAGGGATATCTGAAAACCATCTCCTCTATAGATACTGGTTTTGGCCCCGTATTTCTTTGTCATGCCAGCCAAAATGGACTTCAGAAGCGCCCTGAACCGCTGCCCGTTTTCCACCCGCGTGGAATTGATCAAATCACCCGTAATAACAGCAAGTTGCGACATTCCCATGGCCCTCGAATGGTACTGAGTGCATCACGGTAGCCCAAATAGGCAACATATGCAATATGTTTCCTATAAAAGCAACAATTGGAATAAGTAGCCTTTTTAGACAACTATTGAGACGGAGGACCTGGTGTTCGTGGGGATGAAGTTGGCGGCGGTCGTACGAGACTAATCAAATCTTCACCGAGTCCAGATACAAGGTATCCGGACAAATATCCTGCTCTTGGGGCCATACCACGGTTCCGTCCACGACACTGACGCGCTGGAAATAGCGATCATCCTTCAATTCCTTGAACACTCCGAATTCAAGCAAAGGTGTACAGTCGTACCGCCCACGCTCACCGCTGCTAAACTCAAGCAACAGCTTATAGCCAGGTAGTGGTGACACTGATTTAACTCGAGGGTTCATAAATAACTTCAACGCCGCAATTCTAAAGGGTGGTTCTCCGGAAACAGCCAACTGCCAGTTCACAATCAATTCCTCCTTATGCACTGCTCACATAAACGATTACAAGGGTGACACAATCTACGCAGCACTGGGTTTGATTGTTGGCTTTCGGGGAGGAAATGATACTAATTCAGCTCCTTTTTTTGCTTGGTGTTGTTGCGCGTCTTCAAATATAGCATTGAGATCATACTTCAATCTTTTTGCATATTGGTCCCTAAGCTCACGGGTTTCCTTAACAACAGGATCTTGCCACATAACTCAATTCTCCATTAGTTCCTGAGGTGTACAAATGACCGGAGGTTCAAAGCCGCAGCCGCGGCATGTAGCCTCAATTTTTGGACGCATTATAGCATTAGCGATATGAGTGCAATTCCAGGTGAGCAGATACTCAATACCATTTACCGCAGCAATTGCAATATGAAACGCATCAATCTCCGCTTTCCTGGGAATTGACCCTTCCACAATTAGTGCCTTTCCAAGTGTTTCGACGTCGGCTGTAATCTCAAGTCTGGATATATTCTCGATAATTTCGATTCTTCTCGCTGCTGCTTCTGGATCACCTAGAGCCACTTCAATTTCAACAAACGCCGAGATATAAAGATCAAATCCTGGTTTACGAATTTCCCACCATTCTGTGGTTATATCCTGATTGGCTGCAGCACGAAGGTCATTGCTTGGTTTTGCAGCAAGGTAACTGATTATGGACGTTTCCAAGTAAACCTTTGGTCTGTGTTTTTGGTTCTTCATGCTCAAGGAATCGATTCTGATATTTGGGGAATGATTAGTATATAAGGAAATACCAGTTCATTATCAAGCCGCATCACGCACCGGCGCGTGAATGACGATCTCATCAAAAGGCGCAGAAAGAGCGCCCGCCTCGCTTTTGTCCAACAGACCCAGTTCAACCAGCGCTTTCACATCCTGATAAACATTCTTGTAGTTGCGCTCGAGATGTTGCGACAGTTGTCGCGTATTCATTTCTCCGTGCGCGGCTACAAAGCGAATCATTTCCAGACGTTTCTGTGTGATCGCTGAGAACAATTCCTTCATGCTTCCGAAAGCAAGCCGAGGAACAGTGCTCTCTCCAGACTCAAGTTGATTCCAGGTGCGGGAAAACGACTCCAGCGCGGAACCCGGTGTCATTACCTCTATTTCAATGCGATTCATCACGACCACCTCCAACCTGCCAGACGAGTGCAATCCTTTCTAAAATCCGAGACCAGCATTTCCTGCTGTGCTTTGTAGTGGAAGAGCTTCCTTGCTCTCACGCGGAAGAATCCTAATCTTTTAGAGTTATGGTGTCAAAGACCATACCACCGGAATCAATCCGGCTTCCAGTATCAGTGTAGTCTCGAGAAAGGCATTTCGCTCTAAGTCCACTTAGATATCTGCCTGCGCAATCAAGCCCGGCAAACAGGACTGCAAGAGGGGGTGTTGGCGCCGCGGGAACGTGATTCTGGATCCGAAAGGAGTATGGGGTAAATCAATTTTGATTCTCGGCGCCGAGTCTATGTACTCGTGCTGAGGATTACGCCGCATCAAGTATCGGTGCATGTATCACGATCTCGTCAAAAGTCGCGAGAGCGAGCGTATCCGCTGCCATAAAACAGACTTGGGCAAACGTATGTCCAACGCAGTTATGCACCTGTCGAGCCAAAATTCCCGTTCTTGAAATCGACGGATAGCGTTGTCAAGGTCTTCGAGAATCGATGTGCCGTAGGCTTGCTGCGCTTTCTCGACGGCTTGCTGTAATAGCTTCGAAGATGCACGCATCATCGCCAGATCAATCAGGTCGCGATTGAAGATTCCGTCATCTGCCCATCGGTCTGAGTTTGCCAATAGCTTACCCGCTGCCATGTCCAGCGGGCAGAGTGTGGACACATTGCCTATCTGATCCGTGCGTTTCGGCGGCTGCAGATCCAGGCGGCCCTCGGCGATGATCTCAAATTTGATCTGGGCCTCCTCAGCCTGCAGCATTGTTCTAATCCCGTATTGGTCGATCCTGACATCGCGCGCCAACAGAAGTGGCGGCGCATCATCGCGTACTAACGCTGCGATACCTCTCTCGCGGATCAGTTGGCGGAGGTTCCGGTAGCAACTGGAATCAGATACCAGAAAATCCATGTCAACGGACTCACGATACTCGCCGAAGCGCATTGCCATTGCGGTGCCGCCACCAAACCAACAGCGATTCTCTCGCAGCAGTGTTCCGTTGAGCGACAGTAATATTTGCGCGATGGATTGATGATGCTCACGTTGAAATAGCATGGCTCTGATTTCCAAAGGCCAATCGCAGTGCAAGCAACAATTGCCGTTCGTGTTCCTGCAAGTGTTCAACATCCAGATGCCGCCGATTGCGCTCGTAAATGTCGAATGCTTCCTGCGGCGACAGGGTTGAGACACCTCTCACATGCCAGGATAATTTTTTGAGCTGAGGGAAGTCTTCCAGGGAAATACGCGCAGGAATCCATTGTTCACGGTCCAGGCTCGGCTGAGCAGTCTTCTGTGCCGCAGTTGACACATGGCATTCCAGCTCAAGAACATCCATTGCGGCGAAGTAGGCACCCATCGTGACAGAGGGCTCGCCCTTCTCAAGCCGATACCAGGTCACCCGTGACATTCCCGCAGACTCGGCCGCTGCGATTGCACTGACGCCAAGGTCCTTGCGCCTGTCACGAATAGAGGCACCGAAGGCTCTGGCTCGCTGCGCTGTAGTAGGCGTATTGGCTGGTGATTTGGCTGGCACGGCACTATCCTCTCCATGAAAATGTTTCTCATTATGGACTAATCTATCATAAAGTCAATATTGAGATACGTTTTTATGCGGATAAATCCCAAGCCCGGTGTAGCGATGACTACTGCCTCGGTAGAAAGCAGTTTGTTCCAGCCTGGTTTATGCAATATTTAAGTTGAACTTCCATATTGCACAGAAATCCCTGCCCACAAGATCAAAAGAGCGATCGAACCCGAGCTGCACCGCTCACTCAGCGAATACCCCGTGGTTACCCTGCTGAGCCCCAGGCCTGTAAAAGTTTCATTTTGCGATTTGGGATCGTTCCCTCCAACACTAATCCATCCGGGAAAGAGACTACGACCTCATCGTCTTGATATCTAACGTGAACATTATGCGCCACACTGCATCTTCTGATCTTCAATAATCAGACCATGCCCGATAGCAACAAGTGCAGCAACAATTCCATCCAGGCGAGACGCATGATCAGGGTCGATCAGGCGTCGAACTACGCCCTCGGAAACATTCAGTAATTGCGCCAACGCCACATTGGTGATTGCCTTCTCTCGCATGGCCGAACGCAGCGCCAGTTTCGCCGCGACCAGAGGTGCCACTGGAACCAGAAATTCGTGACGCTTGGCCACAGAGGGTCGCGGTAAATCGCGTCCTTCTTTGGAATAACCTGCCAATGCCACACCCAGAGCTTCACCCATCTCAAGCAGAGCCTCGCCTACAGTCTCAGCATCAATGAGGGCTTCTGGCACGTCTCGTACTGTTGCGACATACAAGCCATTCTTGTCTTGTTCAAGTTTGACCGGATAGACATAGCGCATCTTGCTGATTCCTACAATTCTCTCGGATCGATCTTTAGTTGCGAACACATAGCCTTCAACAAACCTACACCTATCTCTTTCTTCCTGTCTTTCAGGGTCGTGAAACGGTCACCATAATACAAACGGCCGTGGCTGCCTTTGCCATGAGGCTCAAAGCGTACTGGCACATTTTTATGTCGACCCAATGATCGAACTCGCCTTTCGAATTCCTTACCGGTCATACCTGGGCATCCGTGCCGCAATACAGCTTCGTACATATGTGTACGATAATCAACTTACTTCAAAACTGGAGGATATTCAAGGTTAGACTAATTCTGGGAAATTACTGAATCAGCTGAGGATATGCCTTAGTCATTTTCGAATTCGTGGCATACGACGCCCGCCCCCTGATTGAGTAGCACCGGGACAAGCTTCGGGCTGGATTTCGCGATTATTGAAGACCCGGTGGAAGCGGAGAGTTATTCCAAGGGCGAGTACTACTGGGGCGGTGCTGCGGAGACGTGGTTCTGGATTGATCCGGTGGAGGATATTGTATTCGTGGGGATGATTCAACAGTTTGGCGGCTCACAACCGGTGCCGGATGTTAGGGGGAAGTCGCGGCAGATGGTGTATCAGTCTATTCTTGAGCCGAAGGGAGTTTAGTAAGCTATTTAGTTGACTGCATAACTTGCTCGAGGGCATGCAACATGTCCAGAGCAAGTTGGCGTCGGTCGTACTGCTTTGCCGCGCTGCGGCAATTCTCACGCAGTGCATTGCGTTTCGCCGGATCTGCAATCAGTTGATTGATTGCCGCAACCAGGCTCTCCGTATTTTCCGGCTCGAATACGATTCCCGCATTGTTTTGTTCAACCAGCGCAGTTGCCTCCCCTTTGGGTACACCAGTAAGCACGGGTAGACCCATCGCGAAACTCTCAAATATTTTCGATGGAATTACCTTGCTGAAGAGTGGGGTATTCTTGAGATGCACGACGGAGACATCGCGCAGGGACCTGACAAAAGAAGCCTGCGATTTGCGCCAGCATCGCACAGAAATTACTGCGGCGATCGACTTCCTCGTCTCGGGCATATGAACGACTTGGCTCACCTGAGCTCGACACATAGAAAACAGCAAGATCGCAGGTGTTTTCCTGATAGCGCGTAGCGCTAAGTAGTTTGTCCCGAATGATCGAATACTGGGGATTTGATCGGGAAGCACTGTCAGGGTGCAGGTATCAATATCTCAGAGGCCATCAGGATTGAAGCATTATCAACAATTCTATTGTGTATAGCCTCTAGCTGAGGAATAACCCGCCCTATTCCAAGCTATTGTTGACAAAGCAGACTGTTCAACCGTCCATGGATACCAAGACTCACAGCAAATCCTCCACCCTTGCCAATGATGTCTTCGATCAGATCCGCACAGCCATCGTAAAAGGTGAACTGGCACCTGGTTCCAAGGCCAATGAACCCCAACTAAGCAAGCTATACGGCATTTCCAGGGGACCGCTGCGTGAGGCGATCCGGCACCTGGAAGGCTGCACTCGGATTCACCTACTTCGGTATTAGGCGGGGCGCTTCGGGCGTTCCGGTCGACTGTCTGAGCGGTCACTCCCGGGCACTGATGTCTAAAACGGCATTGCTTTAATGACTATAATAATCTACCTTAACCGAATTATTGATTAGAATTATGGTCATTATCTATGTCACGTCAACATCAGGAGCTACCCCTTCCGGTACAGCGGTTGCTGCGTAAGCTTGGCAGAGACCTGCGTGAGGCACGTCTGCGTCGGCGCCTATCCACCACGCTCATGGCGGCCCGCGCCTCTATCAGTCGCACGACGCTGGGCAAAATTGAAAAGGGAGACGCCGGAGTGTCGCTGGGCAGCTATGCCACCGTGATGTTCGTACTTGGCCTGGCGGACAACTTTGGCGAGGTCGCCGATGCCCGTAACGACGCGGTGGGCCTGGAGCTGGCCGAAGAGCAGCTCCCCCAACGCATTCGCCAGCGCCACGCCAGCAAAGCCGCCCTGGATCAGGGCCGCCCCAGGGGCAAAAGCGAGAGCTAGACTCATGAACACAGAAGCATTGGTATATGCAGACATCGGCGGCCAGCCAGTATTGGTCGGCAGGCTGTGGACTCGTGTGCGCAAAGACCGGGAAAGTGCCTCATTTGAATACGACGAACAGTGGCTGACACACCCCGACCGGTTTGCAATGGAACCGGCGCTGGCGTTGGGTCCTGGCGCGTTTCATACCCCCGCCGGACAAGTACTCTTTGGCGCTCTGGGAGACTCCGCGCCTGAACGTTGGGGTAGAGTGTTGATGCGCCGGGCGGAGCGCCGCCGTGCCGAACTTGCCCGGGAAACACCGCGCTCGCTGCGCGAGATTGACTACCTGCTTGGTGTGAATGACCTGTCACGTCAGGGTGCTTTGCGCTTTACCCAGGATTCGCAAGGGCCCTTCCTCGCCGACACGGCCCAAGCCATTCCACCCCTCCTCGAGTTGCCGCGGCTGCTGTCCGCCGCCGACCGCTTTGCCAGCGAAACTGATAATGATGACGACCTGCGGTTATTGCTTGCCCCCGGATCTTCGCTGGGCGGTGCGCGCCCGAAGGCTTCCATCATCGACCGCGAGGGCCACCTGGCTATTGCCAAATTTCCGCATAGCAACGACGAGATAAACACGGTGCGGTGGGAAGCCGTCACACTGCAACTCGCTCAGGCAGCCGCTATTCCCGTGCCGGTGTGGCGGCTGGAAACTGTGGAGGACAAGACAGTGCTCATCGTGCGCCGATTCGATCGTGCCGGGACCTTGCGTATTCCGTTTCTGTCCGCTATGAGCCTGTTGGGCGCGAAAGACAATGAGATGCACAGCTACCTCGAATTTGTCGATGCCCTGCGCCAGTTCGGGGCCTCCCCACAAGCTGACATGCAACAGTTATGGCGACGGATCGTGTTCAACGTGCTTGTTTCCAACACCGATGATCACCTGCGTAACCACGGCTTTCTGTACGCCGGGCCTGAGGGTTGGCGCCTGTCCCCGGCTTACGACCTCAACCCGGTGCCGATAGATCTGAAACCGCGTATGCTTAGCACCGCCATCACCGAAGACGATAATAGCGCCTCGCTGCAACTCGCTCTTGGGGTAGCCGCGTATTTTGGGCTGAAGCAAGTGAAAGCCGAGGAAATCGCGCGCGAGGTGGCTGCTACCGTGTCAACCTGGCGGCAGGTTGCTGCCAAGCTGGGCCTGTCGGCGGCTGAGATTGAGCGCATGGCCTCGGCTTTCGAACACGTCGACCTGCAGGAGGCGTTGGCACTGTAAATACCCCTCCGTTGCCGCTGTCGATGTCAGACTACAGCAATAGTGCTGAATCCTGTTGATTGGTGATTTGGTCTATTGTTAACAACAGAGAACCGCTAAGGAGGCTCTATACTTCTTGCATTGGTAACGCTGACCGTATGATTTTTATGAATATATACTCCCCCGAGTTCAACAGGTAGGCGGCCAATGCCATGCTGGCCAAAAAGATCAGTTGCAGCAATGAAATCGCCAACTCAGCTGAAAAGCCTGGTGCGGATGAGGTGCACGTGCAGCGCGAGAATGGCCGCACTGAAGCGCACCGGACTTCGATGGGATTAAATCCAAGCTAAAAAGCAAGCAAGACCAAACCCTAGCAGGTGCGACAATAAGAGCAGTACTTGTAAAATACCGGCTCACTGGAGAAATTGATGTTCAAGTACGAAACAACCATCTACTGGAGTTCAAGCGACGCGTGTTTTATCGCCGAAATACCTGAGTTGCCGGGGTGTATGGCGCATGGAGATTCCTATGAAATGGCGTTGAGAAACCTTCAGGAAGCCGCGCAACTGTGGATTGAAACTGCCAAAGAATGTGGCGAGGTAATTCCCGAACCGCGAGATCATCGATTACTCCAAGCCTGATCCGCCGGCCAGTCATCGCCTGGCCGGGCATCATTCTGGCTCGGTCGTTAGCCACTTCGATTCGACTTATAGCGAGTCATTTAGACTTCTGACAGGCAACCCTGGTTCGCTTCACTTGGCTCAAATTAATACCCGAATTGTTGACAATGCGCTTGAATTAATCGCCTTACCTCCGCATAATCGGCATCTTATTCGAATAATTGTTGACATATTGCAGATTATGGAAAGCGGCGCACCTCTAAAATCCAGCACCCTCGCCGACTCCGTCTTCGACCGGCTCCGCACCGCCATCGTCAAAGGCGAACTCCCTCCCGGCTCCAAGGTCAACGAACCCCAACTCAGCAAACAATATGGCATCTCCAGGGGGCCGCTGCGTGAGGCGATCCGGCGCCTGGAAGGCTGCAAGCTGGTGGAGATTAAACCTAATGCAGGCGCTAAGGTCATCTCTCTAAACAGAGAGCAAGCCATTGAAATATATGAGATAAGGGAATCATTGGAAGGCCTGGCCTGTCGCCTGGCGGCGGCCAAAGCGTCGGCAGACGACTGCCTGGCGCTGCGCGAATTGCTGGCCAAGCACGAGCAGCAGATTGAATCAGCCGATGGGCGGCTCTACTACCAGAAAGAAGGAGATCTCGATTTTCATTACCTGATTATCCAGCTAAGTGGCAATACTCGCCTGTTTAACCTGCTCTGCGGCGAGCTGTATCACCTGCTGCGGCTCTACCGCGTTCAAACCAGCAGTGAACCCTCCCGTCCGGTGCAGGCTTTCAAGGAACACCACCAGATTGTGGATGCCATCGAGAATCAGGATGCGGAACTGGCAGAGCTTTTGATGAAGCGGCATATCGCCCACGCCAGGCATGCCTTGATGACCAGGCTGGATACTGACCCGGTGTCTGGGAAGTACCAGGACTCAGCGATTACCAGGATTAAGGTGGCCGGCGGTGAAGTGTGAGTAACATCACAAAATTTTTTTTCATTTATTACAGTAGGTTATAATTCAATTTTAAAATAAATAGTACGAATATTAGCAAGATAGTGAATCTTGGGCAGATTAGAGGGTTGAGAGCGGCAACTAACAGGCCTACGCCCGTATTTAGTGGCCTACAGGCGGCCCGGCCATGAGCCAGAGAATAAAATGTGATGCCAATCACAACTATTTACCAGTTTAAAATCATATAGTTAAAGGAATAACCTGAGACTTGAATCAAGAGAAGAGCAATGAGTACACCATCACCCGGCCTGAGCTTTCGCCAGGCCCTTGCAAAGCACAAGCCGCTGCAGATTGTGGGGGCCATCAACGCCTACTGCGCCATGCTGGCCGAAGATTCCGGCCACGACGCCATCTATCTGTCCGGCGGTGGCGTTGCCAATGCCTCCTATGGTCTGCCGGATCTGGGGATTACCAGCCTCAATGACGTCATTACCGATGTCGAACGCATCTGCAATGCCACCGATATCCCGCTGCTGGTTGATATAGACACTGGCTGGGGTGGCGCCTTCAATATCAGCCGCACGATCAAGGCCATGGAAAAAGCCGGCGCGGCAGCAGTGCACCTGGAAGACCAGGTCGCCCAGAAACGCTGTGGCCACCAGCCGAATAAGGCCATCGTCAGCCAGGCGGAGATGGTAGATCGAGTCAAGGCAGCTGTTGATGCTAAGATTGACACGAATTTCGTGGTAATGGCGCGGACCGATGCACTGGCCGTGGAAGGCATCGAGGCCGCCATTGCGCGAGCCATCGCCTGTGTTGAGGCCGGTGCTGATGCGATCTTTCCGGAGGCGGTTCTGGAGCTGGATCAGTACCGGCAATTCGTCGAGGCCGTGAACGTGCCGGTGCTTGCCAATATCACTGAATTTGGCCAGACCCCGCTGTTTAATTGCGCCGAATTGGCCAACGTGGGTGTGGCCATGGTGCTCTACCCGTTAAGCGCGTTTCGGGCCATGAGCAAGGTGGCGCTGGAGGTGTACCAGACAATCGCGATTAATGGCGATCAGAAGGCGGTAGTGGATAAGATGCAGACCCGCTCTGAGCTTTATGAGGTGCTGGGATACCATGCTTATGAGGCCAAACTTGATGATTTGTTTGCAGAAGAAACTGAATAATTTCATAGTGTAAGAGACTTAATTAACTCCTAAATGATAAAAAGAATAACCATCACCTGCGCAGGCTGGTGATCAAGTGAAGAACCCAATCGGAGACTGACGATGGCAGATAAAAAACTCGGCGGCGCGGGCCTCAGGGGTCAGGTAGCCGGAGAAACCGCCCTCTGTACCGTGGACAAGACCGGTTCCGGCCTGACTTACCGCGGCCTGGACATCAGTGTGCTGGCGGAGCACGCGAAATTCGAGGAAGTGGCCCATTTACTGCTCAAAGGGCACCTGCCCACGCAGAAAGAGTTGGACGCTTATATCAGTAAAATCATCTCGTTACGTGATCTTCCTCAGAAGCTGAAAGACGTGCTTGAGCGAATTCCGGCCAGCGCCCATCCCATGGATGTCATGCGCACGGGCTGCTCCATGCTGGGCAATCTGGAGGGTGAAGCTGACTTCTCCGAACAGGATGAGGTCGCCGACCGCCTGCTGGCGGCTTTGCCCTCGATCATCTGCTATTGGTACAAGTTCTCTCACGAGGGCACGCGCATCGATACCGCCCTGGCGGATGTCTCCATCGGCGTCCATTTTTTGCATATGTTGAGCGGCAAAGCACCGAATGAGTTGTTCTCGCAGGTGATGAACGTGTCCCTGGTCCTGTATGCCGAGCACGAGTTCAATGCCTCGACCTTTGCGGCCCGGGTGTGCGCCTCCACCCTGTCGGACATGCATTCCTGCATTACCACGGCCATCGGCACCCTGCGCGGGCCACTGCATGGCGGCGCCAACGAGGCCGCCATGGACATGATCGAAAACTGGTCGAGCCCGGATGAAGCCGAGAAAGCGCTGCTGGGCATGCTGGAGCGGAAAGAGAAGGTAATGGGCTTCGGCCATGCCGTGTACAGCAAATCGGATCCGCGCAACGCCATTATCAAGGGCTGGGCCGAGAAACTGGCCGCACAGGCCGGCGATAAGGTGCTTTACCCGGTTTCGGTGCGCTGTGAGGAGGTGATGTGGCGGGAGAAGAAGCTGTTCTGCAATGCCGACTTCTTTCATGCGCCGGCTTACCATTTCCTGGGCATTCCAACGAAGCTGTTCACACCGATCTTCGTCATGTCACGAGTGACAGGTTGGGCAGCGCACGTGAAGGAGCAACGGGCGGACAACCGCATTATTAGGCCGAGTGCAGACTATATAGGACCTGAGACGGCTGAGTGGGTGGATATTCAGGATCGATAGTGGTCATAACTGATTGATTCAGAGTGCTTTTCGGATTTGTCCAACCTTCGGATTAAGGGGTACCGGTGGGCATTTCCCCGCAAGCGGGGCCCCTTTTCCCACCGGCACCATCACGAGACTGGAACGGGAGTGGTTTCGCTCTGCTCTGGGATCAGTTCCCTGGCAGCGTGCCAAGTTGGCGCTGACCCAAACTTGGGGAGAGAATGCTGTGAAATGGCCCGTTGAGGCCCATTCCTCGGCTGTTGACACGTGATGGCCGTGGGTTTTGATGATGGGTTTCGATGACGGGTTTCGATGCGAGAGATTTGGGATAATGCCACGCGGGATTGCTGGAAGCTGCTTGGTGATGATTTAGTGTTGATTTATTAGATAACTGTTTGAAATAAATAGAATTAAGATGAGTGGGTGTGCAATAGCATGACAAGTAATGTTGATTTAAATACCCGTCCCGAGCCAGATCAGGTGCTCGTGGACATTGCGAATTATGTGTGTGACTACAAGATCACGTCCGCTGAGGCTTACAACACAGCCCGCAACTGCCTGATGGATACGCTGGGCTGTGGTTTCCTGGCGCTGAGATTCCCTGAATGCACGAAATTACTGGGCCCGCTGGTGCCAGGCACCGTGGTGCCCAACGGCGCCAGGGTGCCTGGCACCCAGTTTCGGTTGGATCCGGTGAAGGCGGCCTGGGATATTGGCTGCATTATTCGCTGGCTGGACTATAACGACACCTGGCTGGCCGCCGAATGGGGCCATCCTTCCGATAACCTCGGCGCTATTCTGGCGGTGGCCGATTACCTGTCGCAGCAGCGGGTCGCGGCCGGTAAAGCGCCCCTGACTATGCGGGACGTACTGACCGCGATGATCAAAGCCCATGAGATTCAAGGGGTTATCGCGCTGGAGAACAGTTTTAATCGGGTCGGGCTCTGCCATGTCCTGCTGGTACGGGTGGCCTCTACGGCTGTGGTGACGCGAATGCTGGGCGGCACGCGTGAGCAGATCATTGATGCCCTGTCCCAGGCCTGGCTGGACGGCTCCAGCCTGCGTACTTATCGCCATGCCCCGAATGCCGGGCCCCGTAAGTCCTGGGCGGCCGGCGATGCTACCGCCCGGGCGGTGCGCCTGGCCGACCTGACCCTGCGGGGCGAGATTGGCTATCCGAGCGTACTTACTGCTCCTACCTGGGGCTTCTATGATGTGTCATTCAATGGTAAATCCTTTTCATTTACAAGATCTTATGAAAGCTATGTGATGGAGAATATTCTATTCAAGATCTCCTTTCCGGCCGAGTTTCATGCCCAGACTGCCGCCGAGGCCGCCGTGCACTTGCACCCGGAGGTGAAGAACCGCCTGCATGAGATCGCCAAGATCGTCATTCATACCCATGAGTCCGCCATCCGCATCATCTCCAAGGTGGGGCCGCTGAATAACCCGGCCGACCGGGATCACTGCCTGCAATATATGACGGCGGTGCCGCTGGCTTTCGGCAATCTGGTGGCTGAACACTATGAAGACGGCTTCCATGCGGCTCACCCCATCATCGATGAACTGCGCAAGAAGATGGAAATCCACGAGAATCCGACCTATACCAAGGAATACCTGGAGCCGCGCAAGCGCTCTATTGCGAACGCTTTGCAGGTCTACTTCAAGGACGGCAACAGCACCAAACAGGTGGAAATCGACTACCCGGTGGGCCACCGACGCCGTCGGGAAGAAGGCATACCCCTGCTGGAAGAGAAATTCCAGGCCAACCTGGCCACCCGCTTCCCCGCCAGGCGCAGTGCGCAGATCTATGCGCTGTGCAAGGATCAGGCGCGGCTCGAGCAGACTGCCGTTAACGAATTCATGGAATTGCTGGTGATTTGAGCCTGATTTTGACTAAATCGAGTATGTGTAGACAGTAGAGCGATCGATAGCGACAAGAAGATGGTTTATGAAGCCAGGGCCTGTTAACCCTGAAATCGCCATTGCAAGCTTCCAGTTTGCCCAGGTGATCTACAAAGGGCTGGAAGTCCCTGTCAGAGAAGAGCAGCGGGAGTCCTCGCTCAATACAGAACGTAGCGATGATTACAGCCGCTGTCTTTCGAATAGTGATGCCTTTTTTACGCAGAAACCGGTAGTTTTCGGCACTTTTCAGAGCCATCTCTTTACCAAGTATTTCAAAGAGTTGCAATTCATTCAGTAACATCTTTGCCAGCTTATAGTCCCTGTCAGTCCTGAAGCCCAGCAGCACTTCTTAAGACTTAGATCGCCGATAAAAAGCGGTTGTTTTCCAAGCAATACATCCAATCTGCTGGTTTGCGCGGTCTGCCTGCCAATGAAGAAGTCAATCCAGACACTGGAATCCACCAGGATCAAGGCGAGCCTCCCATTTCATCGAGATTTCCCTGCCACTGCAGCTGTCCCTTTTAGGCCTTAATTTTTTCCTGTTTCTTAAGTTGAATCAGTGTCTTTAGCCCCAATTCAACGGCGGCTTTTTTTGTGGAAAGCCCGGTAATTTCCAACGCTTCACCCATAAGGGCGTCATCAATATCAATATTGGTACGCATGTCATCCACCCACCTTTAACTGCTCCAGTTTACATTGCAGTGATGTGTATAATTACTCGCTGGTATACACATAATTATCGGTGCCTGGATTATTAGGGTGAACCCAGCAAGGAGTAAGTTTAGGAGAACACGCCGCTTCCTGCTCACTTTACCGCTGCTATACCCTCTGCAACCGCTTCTTTGTCTATAGCTCAGGCGAATACCAATGTAGAGTGGCAATACACACCAGCGACTTCACTGCTGCGCAATAATCGGCCCTGCGTAAAATCCCTAAAGCTGAGCGGCCGATCTGCCGTTATTGTCTAGTAAGTCGATTAGACAGTGGCAGCCCAGGCGGAATCCCCAATCATCCCCTCAGGGTTTCCGTCAGGTCTCCTAACAGGCATTATCAGGCTACCGCTCAACTAAGTATTTACTAACCATTTCGAACTAATATGTTGAAGTGGAGAGTCTCTTTTTGAATATAACACCTTAACACCTCATCGTTTTTCCGTAACTCGCCTAGAATTTACTTTAAGTATTAGTGTGATGCACTTCACATTAGTGCCCACGCCACTTCCGGGTTCGCGAACATGGATTTGAAGTGGAAAAAGGCGCTGATTAAACCCATCGAAAACTTGCCCCGACCAAAAATAATGAGCCTGGTGTTGTGGGGCAGCTTTACTTTGTTCCTCGGCAATTTATACAAAGCAACAACCTCCACGTCACTGGATTGATTCGCTGCCAACCTTGCCCTAGACAGTCTAATTGCCCGCCACCTTGAAGCCCGGCTAGCCATCCCCATATTAGTCCTCGTAGCAAGCGTTCCAGCTGGAAGCTTGCTGGTTCGCCCGATCACTGTGATGGGCGCTTTACTTCACATATTGCTTGAAAGCCTGCTATTCCGGGTCATTTTTCCGATTTGCACCCGACTCAGGCACAAGATGAGGATATGAGCTATGCGTAATTTTGATTTTTCTCCCTTATACCGAACTACCGTGGGCTTTGACCACCTGTCCAACCTGCTGGACGCGGTGAACCGTGGCGATACCACTGCCAATGGTTACCCCCCTTACAACATCGAATTGCTGGACAAGGACCAGTACCGCATCACCATGGCGGTGGCTGGATTCATCGAGAGTGAGCTCGACATTCAGCACGAGAAACAAACACTTACAGTAAAAGGCAAGAAACTGGATGAGGAGGCAGGACGCAATTATCTGCACCAGGGTATTGCTGGGCGCAATTTCGAGCGCCGCTTCCAGTTGGCCGACCATGTAGAGGTTAAAGGCGCACGACTGGAGAATGGCCTGCTGCATATCGACATGGCCCGCGAGATACCGGAAGCCATGCAACCCAAGTCAATTCCTATCGGCACAGCGCCGAGCAAGCTGATTGACGTGAGTAAAGAAGCAGCGAGCCAGGACGCCGCCTAAGCAGATTCCTGCGGGCCAGGTCACACCTGGAGATTGGCCGCTGATGGCTGCGGCCACTGCAAGCAATGAAAGGGCGTGCTGTCATAAAACGCCCTTCTGCTAGCCCCTTGGAAACTATTTGAGGTCGATTCGCAGTTCCCGCTTAGCGCGGGAACTGCAGTTTTTTCTCAATAGCCAGGTATTCCGCGAAAGCACGGCAGGCAAGCCTTCCTCTGCGCGGATATTTCAGCCGGAAACTGTAATTGCCTGTAAACCATTTGCTGGTTTGCGGCGTTTAATAAGCAAATGCAGCAAATATATCGCTGTGTACTTAACCGGGATTAACAGTTCGAATAGGAAACAAGATGAACATTCTCACTGAGACAACCCATCACCTCGCTGATGCCTTCATGCACTACGTGTGCATTCGTATGCAGTTTAGAAGCACGGTGTTGCAAGAAACGTCACTCTGTAACAAGTCCGATAAGCGGTTCGACGAGTTTTGCCCAACTAAACACTGAGTAGCTAGCTGGTTGCTGGTTAGTCCTGGAGACTAACCAGCGAGAGCCGTGATTCACTGTCTTTTCCTGATTGAATACCCCTGTCGTCTCTAGCCCTTCTCCTTCTCCTTCTCCTTCTCCTTTTTCTGTATCCTATTCGTCTCTCTGCACTGCTTGGCGCCCAGCAGATTCAGTGGTTCTTCCCCATTTAATCTGTTTGACCAAAGTATAATAAAGGTATATTTTATATACCGTTTTTTCATTTGAATTTGATGACAGAAAGAGCGAGGCAAACCGCACTAAGCACGGTATCGACTTCGTGGATGCCCGACTTCTCTGGTTTGATCCTGATTTAGTAGAGATACCAGCTATAACCCAAGATGAACCGCGGTTTCTGGTAGTAGGGGTGATAGGCCGCAAACACTGGTCTGCAGCTATCACTTATCGCAGTGACAAAATTCGCATTATATCGGTACGTCGCTCACGCGACGAGGAAGTGAAACTCTATGAAAGCTAGAAAATTCGATTCGGATTTTGAAAATGGCAAAGGTATTACAGGCTCACTCGATCTTGCCAAGAGCAGAAGGCCAAATCAGGAGCAAAGGAGAGTGAATGTTGATTTTCCAACCTGGATGATTGATTCCCTGGATAAGGAAGCTGCCAGATTGGGTGTAACACGGCAGTCAATCATAAAAGTATGGCTGGCAGAGCGGCTGGAAGCTTCTACTCAATGATAATCTAATTCTCAAGCGGCTCGGCTCTGGTTTTCGGCCAAACCCCTCTTCTTTCGCAGCAGGCTCTCAGTCGAGCAAATGCACAACCAGTCCACTTCTGAGCTTGGGCTCGAACCAGGTGGATTTCGGCGGCATCACTTCATTGGCATCGGCGATTGCCATCAGGCTCTCAATTGAGGTCGGATACAGTGCGATCGCTGCCTGCCACTCTCCTGAGTTTACGCGTTTCTCCAGTTCAGCCAGACCGCGAATGCCACCGACGAAGTCTACCCGCTTGTCAGTGCGTTGGTCTTGGATACCTAACAAGGGAGTGAAGATCGCATTTTGCATGATGCTTACATCAAGGCTCTGTACTGGATCATCAGCATTGATCTTTGCTGCCAGGGTTTGATTAACCGAAAGTTTGCGCCATCTCTTTTCGAGAAACACGGCAAACTCTCTTGCGTTGCGCGGCTTGGCTAAGGCTGCTGATGCAACCTCCTCTATATTGAAATTGCCTGATAGTGCATCGAAAAATTCCTGTGCGGTCATGCCATTCAAGTCTTTAACGACGCGGTTGTAATCCAGGATCTGCATCTGGTCATCCGGGAACAGCACCACCAGGAAGAAGTTATAGGATTCCTCACCGGTGTGATCTTCATTGCGATCCGCGTAGAGATGTTTGACCCGCTGCGCCGCCGCCGAACGATGATGGCCGTCGGCGACATAGAGAACATTAACCTTTTCGAATGCGGATTCGATAAGTTTGGAAAGCGCACCGTCGTCTACAACCCAGAACACGTGACGAGTGCCGTCGTCAGCGACGAAATCGTATTCAGGTTCAGTTCGAGTTACCCTGGCAATAAGCGCGTCGATCTCATCCCGTGCCTTGTAGGTCAAGAATACCGGTCCCACCTGTGCACCGAGAGCATCCATGTGATGCACCCTATCGTCTTCCTTGTCGGGTCGCGTGAACTCGTGTTTCTTGATCAGGTTCTGCTCGTACGCCTGAACTGAAGCAACCGCTACCAGGCCTACCTGTTCATGCTCGCCCATCACTTGCTTATAGACATACAGAGACTCTTCCGCATCCTGTTGCAGGATTCCCTCGCCGATAAATCGTTTGAGATTGTCGCTGCCTTTTGCATAGACAGACTTGTCGTAAACACTTACGGCAGTGTCGACATCGATCTCTGGTTTGTTGATGTGCAGGAAGCTGTAGGGGTTATCCTTGGCAAGCGCCAGGGCTTCCTCACGATTGAGCACGTCATAGGGAGGCGAGGCCACGCGAGCGGCTAACTCACGGGCAGGTCGTAAGCCTCGGAAGGGTTTTATCAATTTCATGAATGAGTCCAGTTCAGTGTCAAGCGGTGGCTATTTCTTATCGAAGGTGAACACACCTTGCCAGTCTGCTGCTGGGGGATTGACCTCGAAGAAAGCGATACGGTCCAGGAATACCTGGCAGAGCAGCTTATTTTCGCATGCCTGTTGCAGTGCTGAAAACTCTTCATTAGCCGCCTTCCAGTTTTTCTGCCGATACAGTGCCAGGGCTGCCTGGAATCTATCGATCTCTTCCAGTTGCGCCGCATGCAGTTCTTCGCGTCTGCCCATCAACTCAAACATCTTCACCGACTGCCGCTTGCCTGCTACGCGAACTTCATCGATTTCGCGATAGGCATACTGTGGCGCATGCTGCATGCTCTCCTCACTGACGATATTAGGCACGTTGTAGAGCCGTGTCAGACTCTCCAGCCGGGCAGCAAGATTGACGGCGTCGCCAATGACAGAGTAATTCAGCCGGCTACTGGACCCGAGGTTGCCTGCCACAACCAGGCCCGTATTGATGCCCACGCAGGCCCCCAGGCTGGAATCCATTTTCTCCAAAGCGCGGATAATTTCCAGCGCCGCCTGCATCGCATTCGGTGCATCATTCTCACTCTGCACTGGAGCGCCGAACAGGGCCATGACTGCATCGCCCTGGAATTTGTCGACTACGCCATGATGCTTCTCGATGATGTCACTGACAGTACTCAATACCCGGTTCAGCTCCCCCAGGACTTGCTGAGGTGGCAGACCTTCGCAAAAACTCGTAAACCCACGGATATCAGAGAAAAGCACGGTAACCATGCGTTCCTCTCCTCCCAGCTCGACCGGGTTATTCAGCAGCTCTTCGGCGATCTGATGCGAGACCACCTTGCCTAACAGATCCCGGACCTTTTCTTTTTCTGCCAGCCCTACCGCCATCGAATTTACCGAAGTGGCCAGAGCGCCGAGTTCATCTTGTGAGGTTACGGCGGCCTGCATCTGATAATCGCCCGCTTCGATGCGCCTGACGACCTGGGCAAGACGCGTCAGTGGATTGGCAATGGAGCGCCCCAGTAGCAGCACTGCCAGCAGGCTGACCACCAGGATTACACCGTAGAACCGAATGAGCAGCGCCTCGAACTGCACGACATTTTCATTATTCTCGTCATAGGATCTCTGGATTACTGCCAGCACCTGAATCGGCCCGGTACTCTCACCATAGAGTGGCCGTAATAAGGTGGTAAATTCTGCGTCAATGAAGTCGATACGCTGCAGGCCGGAAACAGTCGCGCCACTGATTCGCAATTGTTCCCCTAGCATCGCCTGGCGAGACGGTGACAAGGTAGAGGCAATCACCTCAAGTCTTGCTGAATTGTCTCTCCCGCCCTCACCGCTTACCCTTACGATACTGACTTCAGAGCGAATGGTTTCCTTTACCTGGCCAACGAAATCACTGTCCAGGGCAAAGCCACCGATAATCCAGGCTACTTGCCTGGGCAGATAGAGCGGTAAGGCGATCAGTTGAAAGGGATGAGCATCGATCGTGACAATGGCATTGGCAATACCGTCAGCACTCTGATCTGCCGTCGCGACCAGGGTAAGCCAGTCTCCTTGCAACTGATCGAATCCTTGTAGCTGTGTATCGATAATTACCATCGACTCCAGATCGACGATCATCAACATGTCAACACTGCCCAGGGAACGCTCCAGCACATTCAGTGCCGCGTCAAAGAGCGTGGCTGGAGCATTCGCGCCGAAAGCAGTCCTGAATCCATAGTCCCAGGTGAGGCTGCTGGTTATCGACTGCAGTGTGCTGGCCTGCTGCGCGCGCGTGTAATCGAAAACATCGGCACCCAGAGCCAGGTAGGTATTGATGGTCTCTTCGGTGTAATCGGTGTTGTTCGTATTTACGTAGTAGAAAATACCGCCCAACACTGGAATTAGCAGTGCGAGCAGGAATACAACAAGACGTGTTCTGAAACTTCGAAACGCGAATAGTTGCTTGAAAGAAGTCAAGTGAGTCGACAACCGCCTAGCGGTATCTTTGCCGATTTGCCGACGGCGCCCGACGAATCCGCCGATCTCTGGCCAGTTCCAATACCACTTCCTGAACTGTAGTCTCGCCAGCGATGATATCTACGCTTCGAAGTTGGCTATCTTCACCGCCGGCTGCCCTGGCATGCCAGACATTGTACTCGTAATTCCCAGGGCTGATGTTTTGTATAAGGGCGATACCAGACTGGTCACTGATCGCAACTCTGTCGCTTTCTCCGACGTAAATATACGCAAGCATCCAATCATGAATATTACAGCCAATCTCTATAACGCCCGTTAAAGGGAATTGTTCGGCATAATCATTACTATCACCGCGACCATACAGTGGAATGTTGAATGTTCTGGCGCTCGAAAATGAATACACATGATGCAGAATATCATCGCTGTTGGGAAAACTTACCTGCTCACCGGCTGCTATCGCCGTGACATTCGGTACAAACTCTTTATCGATCTGGTCGATGTCATGTATCCGCGTTGTGGTGCGTTCAGCTTGATTTTGTTGAGTTGCTACTTGTAGCGCTTCTTGTGGTGCTTCTTGTAGCACTATGAGCTCGGCAACAGCATCCGCTATAGGATTTCCCTCACTGTCTATGATACTGACCTGCAGTGTCTGTGCCACGCTTGCGGTGGCGAAGAATAGCGCTAAGCCTATGACTTGAATGGCAGGTTTAAGGAAATGTATTAGCATAGTGAGTTCCTAAAAACTGCGCACAAAAGTAACAGAGACGATTTCATTCTTATAGTTTCGATTACCCCGGGCTTCGATATCCTGCCAGCTATAAGCAATATTGAGCGATGAATCCCTGGCTAGTGGAAAACTGACCGCGGCTGACCACTCATTGGTAGCGGATTCCAGCAGGTAGACGTACCAGGGCTCATCAAATGCCGGATCGATATAGAAGGCCTCGGAGATCTTGTAAAGATGTTGGGTTGGCATGAGGGTGCTTGCCACCGTGTGTCCGTCGATTCGTCGATAAGCCGTACTTAGCAGTATTTCATTGGCAAAGGCATACTCGATATCTGCAAAGAGGCTGGTAGATTCGTAATCAAATAGTTCGTAAGGCAAGCTATTGTTTTCATCGTAACCGAATTCGGTGAGCAACGGATGATGTTCGAGAGATTCGCTGTCGCTTGATTGATAGTCGATTCCCGCAGTGAAGAACCAGCCTGGACTCAGGCGCTGCTGATAATTTATCTCCAGCGTGGTCAGGTCATTATCCCTGGCCTCGCCTCGAAAATTCTCGCTCCCGAGAGACAGTACGGCCCCCACTCGAGGCGCGTAAGCGCCAAATCCGAAACGATGCCCGTAATCAGCAGATACGGCAACACCCAGCTTGTCGAATCCCTGCATCTTGTTATAACGAGTGGCAGCAACAGTCCCGGCCACCGTTATCGTGTCATTCAATCCTAATTGATAGAACTTGCCACCGGAAAATTGCGCCTGAAACTTCTCTGATTCCCGCGCGTCCGAGCTAATCAGTCCGCGAGGCACATTGTTCTCTGAGGCGGCGCCCAGGCTCAACCTGAAAAAAGAATTAGCGATCGCCTGATTACCGAGCAACAGACTAACGAGCAGAATGACCGCTTGCCAAAAACTGAAATTCACTTGACAGTAACTCTCACGAATCGATACCCACTAATGACAGGCGATACTTGTATTCCCTACATGATAGAGCATCCGGAGAGTGCTGTTAATGAAGGATTCTACTGTGGCACGGTTTTAATTCAGCTGCTGTAATTCAGCCGGAGTTCCAGCGCTTTGCGAATTTCCAGATTGGAGAAACCCCGGGACTCCAGCAAGCGCATGATCCTTAAGTGAGGTTTCGAGCCAAAGTCGAGTTTTTCTTCGTGATTTAGCTTTTTCTCGACCAGTTGCTGCGCCAGCTGTTGCCAGTCTTCATCATCCTCGAACAGGCAAGTGCTCAAGATCGATTCTTGTACCCGGCGTGTAGCCAGATCAGTCCTGATATGCAAATAGCCAAATCCTCTACTCTTCCGGTAGCGAATGTAGGATTCGGCAAAACGTTTGTCCGACTGCAGGTTTTCATCGCGCAATCGCTCCATAACTTCTTTGACAAGTTCTGGAGGCGCCTCGGCGAATTTAATCAGGAGTTTTTGTTGGAGTTCATAAAAAGAGTGTTCCCGGCGGGCCAAGAAATCCATGGCGGCCCGCCGGAGAACGGGGACATCTTTAGCCTGCACAGTGCATGCTCATTGTGTCAGTAGTGCTTATGCGGCGCTATGCCGGTTATGCTCTCTTTATATTCTCAGGACGCGGTCTTGTTCTTGTTCTTGGCATCGGCCAGAACCACCACATCGTCGCTGGCGGCGATCGCTGCTTGCTCTTCCTTCTTGGCCTTACTGGCAGGGCCAGCCAATAGCTGCTCTCGAATCGCACTTTCGACCTCCGCAGCGATTTCAGGATTCTCTTCCAGGTACATGGCAACATTCTTCTTGCCCTGGCCAATCTTCTCGCCCTTGTAGGCATACCAGGCACCGGATTTTTCGATCAGGTTCTGCTTCACCCCCAGGTCGATGACCTCACCAAGATGATGAATGCCCTCGCCGTATATGATTTGGAACTCGGCCTGCCGGAACGGAGGGGCCACCTTGTTCTTCACCACCTTGACGCGGGTCTCATTACCCACCACCTCATCGCCTTCCTTAATAGAACCGATGCGGCGTATATCCAGGCGCACAGAGGAGTAAAACTTCAGCGCGTTACCACCGGAGGTGGTTTCTGGAGAGCCAAACATCACACCGATCTTCATGCGAATCTGATTAATGAAGATAACCAGCGTGTTGGAATTCTTGATATTGGCAGTCATCTTGCGCAGGGCCTGGGACATTAGCCGGGCCTGCAGGCCCATGTGGCTGTCACCCATATCCCCTTCGATTTCCGCCTTCGGGGTTAGTGCCGCCACCGAGTCGATGACCACCACATCGACCGCACCGGAACGTACCACCATGTCGCAGATCTCCAGGGCCTGTTCACCGGTATCCGGTTGGCTAACCAGCAAGTTGTCGACATCCACACCCAGGTTACCGGCGTAGATTGGATCCAGGGCATGCTCGGCATCGATAAATGCACAAATGCCACCGGCCTTCTGTGCCTCGGCGATTACTTGCAGAGTCAGGGTTGTCTTGCCTGAGGATTCCGGCCCGTAAATCTCGACGACACGACCACGGGGTAAACCGCCTACCCCCAGAGCGATATCAAGACCTAAAGACCCGGTCGAGATGGCCGGTATATGCTCTCGCTCGGTATCACCGAGCCGCATCATGGAACCTTTGCCGAATTGCCTTTCGATTTGCGACAGCGCCGCTGCCAGTGCTTTCTCTTTGTTGCCGTTATCTTCAATCATAATTATTTCCTTGGTAGTGCCTGATACAACTGAAGCCTTGTTCCCTGAGTATCCTAGTTGTCCGCGAAGTATCGCTACGAGTTATCCGCATAGTATCGTTCGTGGTAACCGCGACGAGTCGCTAACTTGCCCAGCTGCCTGAGCCCCTAATGGTAGCCTGTCCCCAGCTACCTGCTAAATTTTGGCCGGAATCTTTAAGCAGACCGCGTCTGGATTCCTGATACCTATTTATTGTTAGTCTTATATGTTGGCCACCTGAATATTGACCAGGGATGCCCAATTGGTCGGCTAAGTTGAATATTGGCCTCTGCTTGCACCGTCCTTCGCCTCACCTTTCAGTTTACTGCTTTCAGTTTACTGCTTGGGTCTACCGCTTGCAGCTTGCGCCCGGTCGGTGGGCTGTAAGGCACAGGGGACAATATCCAACCCAGCCATATTCATTAATTCTTCGGTCTGTATATCTGTTCCTTGTTCCTTGTTCCTTCTTGCCAGCCCGACTATTTGTCAGTTCTTGCCGGCTTCTTGCCAACTACTGTATATATAAACAGTAAAGATTAAAACAAAAAAATACTGTACATACAACCAGTATATTGGCAAAAAATCAGTTTCCTTTAGTTTTTTATTTGCTGAGTCTGAACCATCTGGAAATGCTAGCTCACCAGTGCCAGGCTACCTTCCAGGGCCGCAACTACCGTAGCCAGACGCACTGCTTCTCTATCCCCGCTGAACTGAAAGCACCGGGCCAGCGCCTTGTCTTCCCACTGCCAGGCAATCCATACAGTGCCAACCGGCTTGTCCAACGTCCCGCCATCGGGCCCGGCAATCCCGCTGACAGCCACCGCGACATTGGCGCGACTGTTATCCAATGCACCCTGAGTCATGGCCAGCACCGTCGCTTCACTCACCGCTCCGGGGCCTTCGAAATCGAAGAGAGCAGCGGGTACATTCAACAGGCGCTGCTTGGCCTCGTTGGAATAAGTGACAAAGCCAGTGTCAAACCAGTTAGAACTGCCAGCCAGAGCGGTCAATGATTGAGCAATCCAACCGCCAGTGCAGGATTCGGCCGTCGCGAAGATGAGTTTCCTGGCGAGTAGCCTATCAGCGAGTTGTTGCACCAGATCGGGGATAGCGAAAGCAGAAGGCGCTGCTGTATCGGTCATAGGGCTATGGTAGCTGTACGCAAGTGTTGAAGGAATAGATGTAGAGAAAGAAAGGAAAGAATGGTGCCAGGCACCGGTGCCTGGCACCTTTTTTGTGTCCGACGTTGACAGGGAATTGCCAGGTGATATTCAGCACGACTAAAGAAGGGATTGATTCCTGGAACCGAGCAATTTAAAACAGGGGCGGAGGGGCTCACTGGCCGGCGAATATGACCAGAGCAACACACGAAAGAGCTACTAGATAGCTGCTCTGATCCCGACTCCCCCGTTCACACCGTCTACAACATTGCCAGATCAACGTTGGCGAAGTCTTTATCGTAGTCAGACATGTAGGCTACTTTGCGTTCCAATGCGTCGAGTACGCCTTGATTAAAATCGACTTTTTCGAAGCGCTGTGCACTGCCCAGTCCACCGGGAGAGAACACGTTTATTTCCATAAGTTTATCGCCCACGATGTCCAGACCCACCAGAAACATTCCGTCCTGAACCAGTTTGGGCCGCACAATTTCCGCAAGCTTCAATGCCGCGTCGCCAATTTCGGCGCGGGCCAGCTTACCTCCGGCATGAATATTACTGCGCATATCATCGCCCTTGCGTAAGCGGCGAAAGGCGGCATAGTGGCCCCGATAACGCAGCGGCCGACCGTTCATCAGGAACAGGCGCGTATCACCTGCTTCGGCAGCCTTGAGGTATTCCTGGACTATCACATAACCATTGAGTGTGAGTGAATTAATCATCTGGTTGAGGTTTGATTTATCCTCCACTTGCACCAGAAACACACCTGCTCCACCGGAACCCTGTAATGGTTTCATTACCGCATTGCCACCTAAATCGGCGATAAATGCGCGGATGTCGCTACGGTTCTGGGAAATTAGTGTTCTTGGCCGTACCTCTTCCGGGAATAACTGAAAGTACATTTTATTCATGGCCTTATTAAGACCTTCAGGGTCATTGACCACGATGACACCGCGACGCATGGCCACGCGGCCAAAGGTAATGCCCGCAGTTTGGGCCCAGGATCGTATGCCACTCTCTGTCGATGGGTCTGAGCGCAGCATTAATATATCGAGATCGTCTACTTCGATCCTGGTTCGAATCGCTCGCGGGCCCTGCAAGTCTGCCAGGTAAGCTTTCGTTGTGGTGTATTTTTTATTTCGCACAGAACGGGCATTCGCATATACGCGGTTATCGCTACCGACGGCGAAATCTGCGGCGCCGATCAGCCACACTTCGTGACCTCGATTCACTGCAGCCATTCCGAGACGAGTGGTCGTGTAACCCGCTTGTTCGCTCATTACATCATTGATAAAAAAAGCCAGACGCATTGTTCTAGTCCTGTTATAGCGTTGCCATATCGACATTGTCGAAACGGCGTTTATAAAAACTCACGTAATCGACTTTGTGCTCAATCTCTTCAATAACCCTTTGAGAGAAGTTTACTTTCTCGAAAGCCTGGGCATTGCCCAAGCCTCCCGGGCTGAACACATCAATATCCAACAGTTTGTCTCCGGCGATCTGCAAGCCGACAAAAAACATGCCGTCCTGCACCAACCGCGGTCGAACTGCTTCTGCGATTCGCATATGGGTGTCGGTAAGCTTTACTTGTTTTGTCGATCCGGCCACATGGATATCCTGCCGCAAACTGTCTTCCGTTCGATCCCATTGAAAGGCGGCATATTTGCCTTTAAAGCGCAGGGGTTCACCGTTGACCAGAAACATTCTGGTTAGCGAGTGATCTGCTGCGTCCAGGTATTCCTGGGCGATGACATAACCATCCCGTGAAACTGCTTCGATCATCTGATTTACATTCGACTTGTTCGACGGTGTGGCTCTGAATATGGATCGATCTCCAGAACCCTGTAATGGTTTCAGAACAGCATTACCCCCTACCTCTTTGACAAATGCTTTCAGTTCGTCTGCATCGAGAGAAATTACACTACGAGGTCTCACCGCTTCGGGAAGTAATTGCAGATACATCTTGTCCATAGCCAGCGCCAGGGCATTAGGATCATTCAGCACGATAACGCCACCGAGTAAGGCAACCCGACCAAAGTTTATTCCTGCTGTTCGAGCCCATGCGCGCCGCTCACTCTCCGATGCAGGGTTGTTGCGTAACATCAATACATCCAGGTCGTCAACGACGATCCGCTCTACATGCGCCTTGTCCGAGTGTATCGCTTTCAAGAACGTAGCGGGTGAACTGTATTTTTTGCCCGGCGCGGATCTTGCCCATGCGTGTACGCGGTCATCGGCATCGAGGGCAAAATCCGATGCGCTTAAAAACCATACCTCATGCGCCCGATTGACTGCGGTCATGCCGAGGCGAGTTGTCGTATATATAGCCTTCTCAGTTGCAATATCGTTTACTACAAACCCGATCTTCATCTTTTTAACCTTTTTACTAGATCCATTATGCTCATGCCTGCCCTGACTTCATCCAGCCTTTGCCTTGCGGCTGGATTGTCCAGGTAACTCGGTCGCACCGGTGCCGGGCCTAATATGCGCCGCAACTTCAATTCTTCAATAATAGGGACGTGCTCGAGATTGAATTTTCCTATGAGAAGCGAATCAAAGTGTCCGCCGTCTTGAAGGTGCTTCAAAACCTGAATCAAGCCCCTGAGATACACCGCATCCTTGGTGAATCCGCCTCCCCGGAATACCCGCATCGTAACAATAAACGCACTGCGTTGGGTGAACTTATGGTCGTTACAGAGTTCCTGGAATACGTCGATAAAGCTCGCACCTCCTACCATGCGGGCAACCGCAACTACCCTGGCAGCCAGTAAGCGAATGCGGTTGCTATCCAGCCCACCAGCCAGATATTCCGACAGGCAGGCGATACCTTCCTGAAATTCCTCATAGCCAGGCAGGCCCACGTAGAGTTGCCTGAACGGTTGCATGCGGGCATTTATATAAGTCACCATATGGGTACCTACCTCATGGGCGAGCGATGCCGGTACCCGTTCCGGGGCAATAGACAGGGATTTTCCGATTAACAGATTCCCGCGAGAAACCATTAGCCCTACGACATCCTTTCGTATCACCGCGCGGCTAGTGATATCAGGCAGCGTTCTTTTCAGATAATCGAGTTCCTCATTAGCGTAGGCCGCAAACATCTCTGCATTTACGGTGCCTACAGTTTCTCGCCGACGGGGTGGTTTTACCGTCTCCAACAAATTGAAAGCCTGGTTAACTATTTCACTGTCCATTCGACCAAATAGTTGCAGGCTGGTTAAGGTGAAATTGGGTGTGCCCCGCTCCGCCAGTAAGGATATTTTACGGTCGAGGTCCAACTGCTGGGCAAGAAACAGGTCGCCAAGAGTGGGGTCTTCTATCTTCTCCAGAGGAACCGAGAACAGCCTTCTTTTTAAAAGAGACGGATCCAGAAGCAAGGGTCGATAGCGGAAGTCAGGCACACTCGAGAATTTACTCTTGCGAAACGACTGCCAGGCTTCTTCGGAATTGATAGGAGTTACTGCAAGTATGAGGTCGAATGTATTACTGATTTCTGCCAGTTGCTGATCAACTTGCCACACTGCCTTGACCATCGCTCTCGGACCAAGCGCCAGAAAATGGGGAGGCCGGTGTGTCGTATGGCGCCGCGTAAAATCGTAGAACCCGCGCTTGGTAGCCCGGGCTATTCTGCCACACAGGGCGCGATGAATCATCGGATAGAGCTCACCACTTTTCGGGTTTCGATACGTGGGAAGAACCTCGATGCCCATCAAATGAATGCCTTCTTTTGCGGCTGTTGCTGCTGTCATCAGCGCCGGCAGACCTGGAGGGGAGAATCGTGCGACTTCAATAACGACCACATCATCATCGTCCTCGTCCGGCTGCTCACTTACCAGCGCTTGTTCGAATGCCGAGACGGTCGATCCGATTTTATGGGATTTGGGCATGATAATTCGAAACGTGTCGCCACCATTTGCATCTCTTGCACTCCAGACCTCCACGATTAACACAGAGCCAAATGCCTGTTTCAGTGTTCGCGCGACTTCCAGTACCAGCTTGGACAAACCTTTATTCTGCTTAGCATCACCGGTTGCCATAAGGTATGACGCCTCTCCCATTACCAGCAATTCAGTGCCGGCGTCTTCGGTTGCTTGCGGTTTTCGATACACCATTATAAAAGGCAATTGCCGGTCGATGTGAATCCGCCCCCATTTGGGCAGAGTACGACGAACGCGTTGTCCGGTAGCTACCCGTTGGCAAACCGTGCCAATAAACGCTTTCCTAATTAGGGGTTCGCGCCTGGCGCCAACGGTGCGGATTGTCGGTTCATGCTTACCTGCCATTAGATGCGCGCTCCGAGTTCTTTCAGCGAATCCGTCAGACCGACAAACGTGGCACTGAGGGCTTGGCCGAGAGCATGGTGAGCCGCGGTATCCAACTCACCTGTCCATTCATTCATGAATGTCTTTTTGAATTCCACCGACAAGACGCAGACCGAATCCGGAAATGCAGAATGGGCCCAGCTGCCATGTTGGCGACCAATGAATTTCACGTTTTCTCGCACATCCAGATCGCCCGCTTCACCCAATTCAGTGATGAATTTGTCGACGAGAAGGCCCCACCGGCTGCGAATCATGGTGCCTGTGCCGATATTGACTTCCGGGTTGCTTTTGGGGTCAGCTGGAGCTCCCGACGGGCCATCGCGGAGATGGTTGTAACTGTGCAAATCCAGCACCACGACTCTGCCAAACTGTTTGACCTTCTGGCGATAAGCTTTTTCTAAATTGGCGTAAAATTCGACATGTTCTGCCATAGCTCGCTCGACACTTGATGCGGACGGTTTCTCATGCCACATGTCGAGACCCCAGGCATCTTTCGGCTCCTTATAGACCGCTTCCCAAAGTGCTCTGTTCAGATCGACCTGGAATCTGGAATTTTTCGCGATGATATGCGTTGGCACAAGCCGGGCCCAGTCGCCAGTAAATGGATCCTCCTCCCTTAGTCGATCGGCCTTCGGAAGTTTCATATTTGCAGCGACCTCGTCGCTCAGTCCATGGCCATCGTGAATCGCGGTCGCGATAATTGGCCCTTCTCCGATTTTAATTTCCCAAGATTTCATAGGGTTACTTTAGATTGTCATGAATTACACAACCCTCTATTGTATACGAAGAGGGCATTTTTTGAGCTAAGTATTTGTACTATCCAGGGATATGCTGTCACTTGGTCTTCAATTTCAATCAATTCCTGATATGTCAAATTGTTGTTTCGATCCTTTTACCTGCGATCTTGGGTAGAGTGCACAATACCCGCTTCAGGAGACACTAAAAAATGAGACAATCGCGCGGAAGTGTATCTACTGATAAAAAATCTAAGCTATACCGGGCAATCAAGTTTGAAAAAAAAGTAGGCTTACGTAAATCAGACGACCAATCTGCCGCTAAAAGGTAACTTGCAATATTGTCATTTTTAAAATTCGATAAAACAATTCAGGATATTGTGGATTTGAAGGATTGGACGGTGGGGCGTCCGAACTAGCAGGCTATTACACATAAGCAGAATGATCGATTATATCCAGCGCACTGAACGTTTTATATCAGAAGAACATAAATCATAAAGCGGTCGCCACAATTTGATCAGGTAAGCACTATGTTGTTTTATAAGGATAATATTCAATAAAAATAGTAAATTATGAGCGAATCAATTACGCACACCCCGATGATGCAGCAGTTTTTGCGCATCAAGGCTCAGCATCCCGATAACCTCTTGTTCTACCGCATGGGAGATTTCTACGAACTCTTCTATGACGATGCCCGGCGCGCGGCAAACCTGCTCGACATTACCCTGACCGCGCGCGGCAAGTCAGCCGGTGAACCCATTCCGATGTGCGGCATCCCTTTTCATGCCGTGGACCGCTACCTGATCAAGATCGTCGAGGCCGGCGTCTCGGTGGCGATCTGCGAACAGATTGGCGACCCGGCCACCAGCAAGGGACCGGTTGAGCGCCAGGTGGTTCGAATCATCACACCAGGTACTGTCAGTGATGAAGCCCTCATGGATGAACGGCGCGACAATAGCTTGCTGGCGATCAACTCAGGAAATGCCACTACCAGAAAGTCAGAACATCAGAAGACCAGCTACGGAATCGCCTTCATGAACGTCTCCAGCGGACGCTTCGTACTCAGCCAGGTCAACGGTGAAGAAGCGTTATTTACCGAGCTTGAACGCATCAAGCCAGCAGAGATTCTGTTTAGCGAAGAGTTGACCCGGGTCGATGCCATGTTGAAGCACCCGGCTAAGCGCAAACGTCCGGTGAGGGAGTTTGAACTGGATAATGCAGTGCGTACTCTCACTCAGCATTTCAATACAAAAGACCTGTCCGCCTTCGATTGCCAGGACATGCCTGTCGCCCTCCAGGCGGCCGGTTGTCTGTTGCAGTATGCGCGAGAGACACAGAAGTCAGAGCTGCCCCATATCCACAGCATTCAGGTAGAGCAGTTACGCGACAGTGTCATCCTCGACGCCGCCAGCCGCCGCAACCTGGAGCTGGACACCAATCTCTCCGGCGGGCGGGACAACACGCTGCTGCAAGTGCTGGACGGCACAGCGACAGCGATGGGCAGTCGACTGTTATTGCGCTGGATCAATCGACCGCTGCGCGATCACAAGCAGTTGCAACAACGCCAACAAGTGGTAGCGGCACTCATTGATGACTATCGCTTCGAAAAACTTCACGAACAGTTGCAGAGCATCGGTGATCTGGAGCGGATTCTCGCCCGGCTGGGATTACGCTCGGCGCGACCTCGTGACCTGGCGAAGTTGCGGGACAGCCTGGCACAGCTCCCTTCTGTGCAGGTGCTACTGAAAGACATCAATGTCGCATCACTGCAGGGTATCGCGGTACGCATCGCCGAGTTCCCTTCGCAGACCGCACTCCTTGCCCAGGCCATTGAAGAGAATCCGCCCGTGGTGATTCGCGAAGGTGGTGTAATCGCTGCGGGTTATGATGGGGAACTGGACGAGCTGAGAAACCTCAGCAGTAATGCAGGCCAGTACCTGGTAGACATGGAATTGAGAGAACGCGAGCGCACGCGGCTCAGCACGCTCAAGGTCGGCTATAACCGCGTGCACGGTTATTACATCGAGGTGAGCAAGGGACAGGCCGTGAGTGAATTGCCCGCCGAATATGTGCGTCGCCAAACCCTCAAAAACGCCGAACGATTTATCACCCCCGAACTGAAGGAGTTTGAAGACAAGGTACTCAGTTCCAGGAGCAAGGCGCTGGCGCGAGAGAAACAGCTCTACGACGCCCTGCTGGAAACATTAGCGAAAGAATTAGCCGCCATGCTCGCCTGTGCCGAGGCGATTTCTGAACTGGATGTGCTGAATAATTTTGCCGAACGCGCCGTCAATCTGGATTATTGTCAGCCGCAACTGGTGGATGCTCCTGGCATCGTGATCGAGAACGGTCGCCATCCTGTTGTGGAGCGAGTCACGGAAGACAGCTTTGTAGCCAACGATCTCTGTCTGACTGAACAGCAGAAGATGTTGATCATCACCGGCCCGAATATGGGAGGCAAGTCCACTTATATGCGGCAGACCGCCCTGATCGTCCTGCTGGCCCTGTGTGGTAGCTGGGTGCCAGCCAGTGCGGCACGCATTGGACCAATTGATAGAATCTTCACCCGCATCGGTTCGTCTGATGATCTGGCCGGTGGACGCTCTACATTCATGGTGGAGATGACCGAGACTGCCAATATTCTGCACAATGCCACGCCCATCTCTCTGGTGCTGATGGACGAGATTGGTCGTGGCACCAGCACGTTCGATGGTCTGTCACTGGCCTGGGCCGCCGCCGTCTATATCGCCGAGAAACTCCAGGCCTATACGCTGTTCGCTACCCATTATTTCGAGCTCACGAGCTTACCGGAAAGCTATCACAACATCGCCAACGTCCACCTTGATGCTATCGAGCACGAACAGGGCATCGTGTTCCTGCATTCGGTGAAAGCCGGTCCTGCCAACCAGAGCTACGGCCTCCAGGTGGCACAACTGGCCGGCATTCCAGCCAATGTCATCGATCGGGCGCGAGACAAACTGAGCCAGCTCGAAACAGAAGCGGTGGTTCACAGCCAGCAAGCGCCAATTGAGAAGCCGGTCCGGCAATCCGCCACACCCGGACAGGGCGACCTGTTCGGCGGCGCTCCGCACCCGGCGGTTGACTATTTGCAGCGCCTCAACCCGGATGAGATAACCGCCAAGGAAGCGCTGGCGATTCTGTATGAACTCAAGAACAAAACGGCCAGGTGAGTGAGAAAATAGCCAAAAAAGCTGGTAGAATGCCTGCCGGTAAATAGGGACAGATAGATTTTCCTGATCTACTTTGCTGGTCTATTGTTCATGCTGTTCAAGCCCTTCCAGCGCTGCAGGGCATGAATAATAAATCTGTCCCTATTCACTGATTACTCAATGTTTTAGCGTAAGATGGAAGAATTCAGATGACATTCATAGTTGGTGATAATTGTATTCGCTGTAAGCACACAGACTGTGTTGAGGTTTGCCCGGTAGATTGTTTCTATGAAGGCCCCAATTTCCTGGTAATCCATCCAGATGAGTGCATCGATTGCGCCCTCTGCGAACCTGAATGTCCAGTGGACGCAATCTATGCTGAAGATGAACTACCGGAAGACCAGCAAGTTTTTCTAAAGCTGAATGCTGAGTTAGCAGAAAACTGGCCGAATATCACAGAAAAGAAAGACCCCATGCCGGGCTACCAGGAATGGACTGACACGCCGAACAAGTTGCAATACCTGGAGAGGTAAAATGGGACAGCTTTTATTTTCCTGATTTATCTTCCTTGCTGTTCAAGCCCAGCCAGCACCGATTGGCATGAAAAACAAATCTGTCGCTATTTACACTATCTACGGGGTAGAAACCCGGTGGGATCGACGGATGCGCCGTCAACACGAATCTCGAAATGCAACATGGCAACACCGTTCGGACTATTGCCTACCTCGGCTATCTTCTCACCAGCCTGCACGTGGCTTCCCTCGCCCACCAGCACTGCACTGTTATGGGCATAGGCACTTAGATAGCGATCACTGTGCCGGATGATGATCAGGTTACCACTACCCTGCACGCCGCGGCCTGAATAAACCACATCGCCAGAGCTGGCGGCCAGCACGGGGTCGCCGATCTGCCCACTGATGTCGATGCCCTTGTTCGAATCGGTCTGGAATCCCCTTAAGACTCGCCCCGTATGCGGCCATTCCCAATTCGGCGTACCGCCAGATCCGCCAATGGTTTGGCGAATCAGACCGCCAGTACGGGAGACACTGCCCTGTGTTCTAGCCACCGAGTTGTTATCAACCGGTGTGCCGATATTGCTGCCAATGCTGGATTGATTACGACCAACGCGTTCCATATCCAGATTAATGTCATTGCCGACGAAGATGGTATAGGGCGGGTTCAAATCATTGGCAATGGCGACGCTGCGAAAATCCAGATCGTATTGAAACGCAATCGAGAACAGCGTATCGCCGGCTCTCACTGTGTGGCTTCTGGAATTGGCCACGCTAGTGGAGCTAACAAGGGCTGGCCGCGAACTGCTTGAAGTTGAAGGCGATGAAGAAATTACCACGACAGAATTTCGTGGTGCATTGAGCGCGCCGCTGGGTGATGAACTGTCGACAATCAGTGGTGCTCTAACGATCTGCCGTTCGCTCTGCTCGGTGACAGGCGCCTGGTAGCCGCCACCACAGGCAATCATCAGCACAGGCAATAATCCGATAGACAGCCTGACAGATGAATTCAATACCTTCGTTCGCATCAGCATCGCTAGCTCATCATAAAACCGCTTCTATTCTTGCGACACTCTTGAATAGAAAATTCTGCGTAACAGCAACACCGCCGCTATGCCAAGGGCAAAACTGAGCAGTGCACTCACCAGCAAGGGTTGGTTTCCGGTAACCTCTGTATAGTTTAACGGCAGCAAATTGCTAGTTTGTAGTGGATGGACTTCCCCATCATTGTCGACGAACGAGATGAGCACTTGCTTCCAGGGCCACAGAATGAACAGTGAGCCCAACAATAGGCCGGTTATAAAGCCATAGCTAAGCTGGTGGTAGTATTTCAGTAACCAGGCCAACACCCTGGAAAACACCAATAAGCCGATGACACAGCCGCCCCCGAATACCAGGATCGTGACCAGTTCGAACTCGGTCAACGCCGTGAGCATGTACTGGTAGACACCCAGTAGCAGCAGTATAAAAGCCCCCGACAGACCCGGCAGAATCATGGCGCTGATTGCAATCATGCCACTGAAGAAGATATACAGCAGACTGAGATCCGCTATACGCGGATCGATGCCACTGGCCAGCCATGTGCAGAGAAATCCTGTCAGCACAGCAAGGAGATTCTGCTTTCGCAGGTAGTCGAACTCGTCCTTCAGCAACCAGGTTGAGGCCAGCACCAACCCGACAAAAAATGCCATCAGTACCTCATAGTGATTCGCCAACAGGTATAAAACCGTACTCGCTGAAATAAGCAGGCCACTAAGCAGACCGAGACCGAGTATGAGTAGAAAGGTGCCATCGATGTGCCGCCACATCTGACCGCAGCGACCGGTGACTAACAGTCTTAAGGCCTGAAGATCCACTGCCTTGATGGCAAAGATCAAGCGATCATAGATACGGGTTATCACCGCGATCGTGCCTCCGGATACCCCGGGAACAGAATCACCGAGACCCATGGCCAGGCCTTTAAAATACAGTGTCAGCAAATACCTGGCACTTTCACCTCGGGAAATCGCTGTCTCGATTGGCTGTACTGATCGCTTATCCGAATGCTCTGGCATAGTTTGTTGCTGGTCTGATTGCTATTGGCGAGAAAATCAATTCTCCTGTTAGTGTTGCACCTGCCCCTTTAAGAGTGGGACGAATCGCACCAGGTCGAGGATGTCTTCGGTGTATTCACTACCACTGCGGGTAATGAGTTTCAATTCCTGATGCCCCTCAGCTCCTACTGGAATCACCAGCCTGCCACCATCGGACAGTTGCTTCAGCAGTTCCTTCGGCACTGTCTGGGGAGCGGCGGTTGTGATGATGGCATCGAAGGGTGCTTTTTCAGCCCAGCCCAGGGTGCCGTCACCGTGTTTGTATTCGATGTTTTTGAGCCCCAGAAGTTTCAGGCTCTTCTTCGCACGATCCAGCAAGGGCTTGATGCGTTCTATCGTGTATACCTGTTTTGCCAGTCGCGCCAGAATCGCCGTCTGGTAACCGCAGCCTGTCCCGATCTCCAGAACCCTGTCCAGGGAGCCCGAAGTGACGATCGCTTCCGTCATGCGGGCTACAACATAAGGTTGGGATATCGTCTGATTGTGGCCGATGGGCAGCGCCACGTCTTCGTACGCGCGGTGGGCCAGTGCCTCGTCGAGAAAAATGTGCCGCGGAGTGGAGCGCATGACGTCAAGCACTTCCATGCTCTTGATTCCCTGGTCCATCAAACGACCTAACAAACGTTCACGGGTTCGTTGCGAAGTCATGCCGATGCCACTTAAGTTATGTTTACTACTCAATGCCTGGTTCCGTCATTCAGTAAATAACCAAATAAAACGTTCAATAAAGAGTTCATCAATTTGTTATACACAACTCGCGTAGCAGGCTCGTTGCATACGCTCCTCTGGGCAGTGTGAATTCCAGTTTCAACTCCCCGGGTGAAAGCCATTGCCAGGCAAGATTCTGAGGATTGAAGCGCATTGGCCGGCGCCCGCTCTGCAATCCATAGGCTTTAAGCCCTCTAACCAGCTCCGTAAATTGCGCGAGCACGGCATCTTCAATATCGGCCGCTTCAGAAAGAGATGCATAGCGGTCTTTCGGATCCGTGACACCCGCCAGAGGGCCGGTGATGTGGATATCGAAGCTCTCCAGGCGTTGTTGCAACTGGGCATCCCAGGCACCTGCCTCCACCGTAAAATATCGCGCGGTGTCATCAAGGTTCAGCACATCCCCAGCCACATACGCGCTCCAGCTCCCTCGCTGGATGCGTTCGGACAAGACCTGGTTAAACAGGTAGGCCCGAGCAGCCGAGAACAACATGCCGCGCGTATGGCTGCCCTTCCCGCGGCGAGAGGCGTTTACCTTCTCGCCGCCGGAAATCGCCCGCTGTTCAGCCGCAAACAGCTGCACGATCTGAGCAAGATTTCCCATATCCCTGCCGAAACGTTGAGAACCGAAGTAATTCGGAACACCGCCGCGTTTGATGCTGTTGAGCTTCTCTTCGAACCCTGCCGGTTCGCCGCTGCACTGGCGCAGTAGAATTTCAAAATAGTTGCGCTTGTGACTGCCAATTTTCAGCTTGCGGCTATTACGCCTGGTCTCTAGTATCTCCAGGGTCGGATCCTCCAGTTCCACCAGTAAGCGCTCATCGGTGCTAGCCAGCGGCACACTGAACCACTGAGTGCATTCCCCGCGCCTGTCCTTCATCCCGGAATAACCGATGTGCCGAAGACTCAAGCCGGACACCGCGGCCAGGCGGCGGGCTACATCGGTAGTAGTCACGTCGGTCTTCCTGACGCGCACAAACAGATGATCACCGGACCCGGTCAGGGAGAAACCGAGTTCTTCATTCACCCTGAAATCGGTCAATTCCTGTTTAAGCAGGGCGCTGTTTTCGGGTTTGCCATTAACATAGCTCAACTGCTCCAATTGAATAAAGTCGTCATAGATGCTGCCGCTGGTGTTCGACTCGCTCACCGACTCATGCATCGGATTGCATCAACACCACGGCATGGCAGGCCATGCCTTCTTCCCGTCCGATATATCCCAGGCGCTCGGTGGTGGTCGCCTTCAGATTTACCCGATCCGAATCGATAAGCAGCAGGCTGCAGAGACTGGACAGAAGCTCTTGCCGATAAGGACTCAATTTGGGTATCTGGGCAATGACGGTGACATCGATATTCACCAGGCGAAACTGTTTCTTGTCTGCCAGTTGCAGCACCTGATCCAACAGCAGTGCACTATCGATACCCGCCAATGCCACATCGTCATCGGGAAAGTGCTCTCCAATGTCGCTCGCTGCCATGGCACCGAGGATGGCGTCACACACCGCATGCAATATCAGATCACCATCTGAGTGAGACTGCAGGCTTAACTGCTCCGGAATCACGCAGCCAGCCAGCTTCAGCGGCTTGTTAGCGTCAAATTTTTCGGCGAATCGATGCACATCGAAACCGTGCCCGATTCGCATGCTGTCCGCTTTCATTGTGGCACCTCTTCTGCTGTAGCCTGTCGCTTGAGAATCATGGCCGCTAGCTCGAGATCGGCGTCATGGGTGATTTTGATATTCAATTTGCTGCCTTCTACAATTTTAGGGCGGTTACCCATCAGTTCCATGGCGGCGGCCTCGTCAGTTATGGCAAGCTTGTCAGCCACGACTTTTTCCATCGCGGCCTTCAACAGTCCATAACGAAACATCTGGGGTGTCAGGGCATTCCAGTAGCGACTGCGATCGACGGTGGACGTGACCCGCAGACTCTCATCCACCTGTTTCAGCGTGTTATCCACAGGCGTAGCCAACAAGCCACCTACGGCATCTGACTGTAGACTCCCTATGAGCCTTTCGATGTCCGCCGACTCCACACAGGGCCTGACGGCATCATGCACCAGCGCCCAGTCATCATCCTGGGCGAGTCTATCCAGTGCGCGCAGTCCATTTAACACCGACTCCTGACGCTCATCCGCGCCAGTGGTGCTGGCAATTCGGGGCTGTCTATCCAGGAACTGCTTGGCAATTTCGAGAGCCTCCCAATGGGAATCCCGGGGATGGAGCACGACGACGATCCTGGCTATGGACTCGACCGCTGCAAGGCGCTGCAGCGTTAGCGCGATAACGGGTACACCGTTCACGAGCAGGTACTGTTTGGGTGTGCTCGATCCCATGCGGCGACCGATGCCAGCGGCTGGCAGAATAGCCCAAATTGTCATAATAAATTCTTCTGCGCACCGGGGTCGACGCAACGCACATCCCCAGAACGAATGTTATTAGTCTATCAGCAGATAGTAAGTCTCATCCTTGCCGATCATACCCAGTTCAGACCTGGCCCGCTCTTCTACGGCCTCAACGCCATTCTTCAGGTCCAGCACCTCGATTTCCAGCAGACGGTTACGCGCTTCCAGTTCCTGGTTTACAGAACGTTGGGCTTCGAGTTCAACCTCCAGCATATTAAGCGCACGCACGCTGTTATCGCCAAGCCACAACCTATATTGCAGCATCAGCACAATGACCCCCAGCGTGACATACAAGAATTTCATGGTCGATCAGTTCTTTCCCTGCCTTGTCCTGATTGATTTAGCCGGTGAAGCGCGCGAATTCCTTCAGCCCATTGTAAACCGCCGCATTACCCAGTTCTTCTTCGATGCGCAGCAGTCTGTTGTACTTGGCGACCCGGTCAGACCGGCACAGCGAGCCAGTCTTGATCTGACCCGCCGCCGTCGCCACCGCAAGATCGGCGATGGTGGTATCTTCGGTCTCCCCAGAGCGATGGGAGATGACCGCTGTATAACCCGCCTGCCTGGCCATGTTTATGGCCGCCAGCGTCTCTGTCAGTGAGCCGATCTGGTTGAATTTGATGAGAATGGAATTGGCGATATTCTCGTTAATTCCCCGTTGCAAAATACTGGTGTTGGTGACAAACAAATCATCGCCCACTAACTGAACTTTATCGCCTATTTGAGCCGATAATTTAGCCCATCCTGCCCAATCCGACTCGTCCATACCATCCTCTATCGACAGGATTGGATAGTTTTCGGACAGCCCCTGCAGGTAATTGGCGAACTGGCCTGAATCATAGCGCTTGTTCTCACCCTGCAGATGATACTGGCCGGCATTGAAGAATTCCGACGCGGCGCAGTCCAGGGCCAGGTGCATGTCCTGCCCAATCTTCAGCCCAGCCTGTTCGACCGCTTGCAGAATGGCATCCAGCGCGGCGGCATTAGATGCCAGGTTGGGCGCGAACCCCCCCTCATCACCCACTGCAGTACTGAGTCCCTGCTCGCTCAGCACCGATTTCAGGGCGTGGAACACCTCGGCGCCGTAGCGCAGGGCTTCGGAGAAACTGCCGGCCCCGGTGGGCTGGACCATGAATTCCTGGATATCTACGTTGTTATCGGCATGCTCTCCGCCATTGATGATGTTCATCATCGGAACCGGCAGCGAATAGTTGCCTTCACTGCCATTGAGCCTGGCAATGTGTGCATAGAGCGGAATACCGGCCGCAATAGCCGCCGCCTTGGCAGCGGCCAGGGATACGGCCAGAATTGCATTGGCGCCCAGTTTGGACTTGTTCTCAGTGCCATCCAGGTCCAGCATGACCTGGTCAAGCCCCGCCTGGTCCGCTGCATCCCGGCCAATCAGGGCCGCTTTTATCGACGTGTTCACATGTTGAACGGCTATTAGAACCCCCTTGCCGAGGTAGCGCCCGGGATCCTCATCCCGCAGCTCTAGCGCCTCTCGCGATCCGGTCGAGGCACCGGACGGCGCGCAGGCACGGCCCACAGTTCCATCGGCAAGAATCACATCGGCTTCCACGGTGGGATTACCTCGTGAATCCAAAATCTCACGGGCTTTAATATTCTTTATTTCAAACATTTCAATACCTTAAGAGGGCTATTTAGACTAATATCTAACCTTAACGAACGGCTTTGTTCAGAGGCTCCCTAGGCTGTATCAATAGTGGGAAGGGACTTGGTCAACTCATCAATTGCCTGCATCTGTTCCAGGAAGGGTCGCAGGTTATCCAGGCGCAGGGCGCAGGGCGCATCACAGAGCGCCTGATCAGGATTCGGGTGCGCCTCCAGGAAGAGCCCGGCAATGCCCTGGCTCAGGCCTGCCCTCGCCAAGGCAGTAACATCGGCCCGGCGCCCGCCGGCACCAGTGGCCAGCGCCCCTGGTTGTTGCAGGGCATGGGTGACATCGAAAACCAGCGGATAGCCAAACTGCTTCATCACGGTGAAGCCCAGCATGTCCACCACCAGGTTGTTGTAACCAAAACTACTGCCACGCTCGCACAGCATGAGACGCTCGTTGCCGGCCTGCTCGAACTTCTTGAGAATATGCCCCATCTCCTGTGGTGCCAGAAACTGGGCTTTCTTGATATTGATGGCGGCACCGGTCTTTGCGAGCGCTATTATCAGGTCGGTCTGCCTGGACAGAAACGCCGGCAGCTGCAGAATATCGGCGACTTCACTCGCGGCAGCTGCCTGGGCTGGCTCGTGTATGTCGGTAATAACCGGCAGCTCAAACCGGGTCTTTATCTCGCTCAGCCATTTCAAGCCTTCCTCCAGGCCGGGGCCACGAAACGAGTCAGCCGATGAGCGATTGGCCTTATCGAAAGAGGCCTTGAAGATATACGGAATCTTCAACCGGTCAGTCTCTTCTTTAAAACGCTCGGCAACCGCCATGGCCAGGTCCCGGCTTTCCAGCACATTGAGGCCGCCCAGCAAGACAAAAGGCTGATCGTTGCCAACAGTAATGCCCGCAACAGCTATCGGCTTATGGGTCATGGCGCTCATTCAGGCAATGGAGTGAGTGGGCTGGAAGTTTACGGTTCAAGCCCGGGCGGTCTCGGCAGCGGCGATTACTGGTGTCACCGCTTCCAGCGACTCATCGTTACTGGCCAGTTTTTCATGTTTGGCCACAGCTGCCTTGATGAAACCGGTGAACAGGGGGTGTCCATCCCGTGGTGTCGAGGTGAATTCAGGGTGAAACTGGCAGCCGACGAACCAGGGATGATCTGGAACCTCAACAACCTCCACCAACAAGCCATCGGCTGATTTGCCCACCAACTTCAAGCCAGCTCCGACGAGCTGCTGAAGATAATCATTATTGAATTCATAGCGATGCCGATGCCGTTCCCGTATCTCTTCCTGCTGGTAACAGGCATAGGTGGTGGAGTGCTTATCAAGGATGCATTTCTGTGCCCCGAGGCGCATGGTGCCACCCAGGTCAGAATTTTCGTCGCGAAACTCGGTGTCACCCGCGGCGGTAGTCCATTCGCTGATCAGGGCAATGACAGGAAACTCGCACTCTTTGTCGAATTCGGTGCTATTGGCACCCTTCATCCCGGCAACGTTACGCGCGTAGTCGATAACTGCTGCCTGTAAGCCAAGACAGATACCAAGGTAAGGAATCTTGTTCTCGCGCGCATACTGGGTAGCCAGAATCTTGCCTTCGAAGCCACGCTCGCCGAATCCACCGGGAACCAGGATTGCATCCATGTCTTTGAGCTGCTCCGTGCCTTTCTTGATGATGTCGGTAGAATCGATGTAGGTGATATTCACCCGGGTGCGGGTTTGAATGCCGGCATGCGTAATCGCTTCGTTGAGTGACTTGTAAGCGTCCAGCAGGTCCATGTATTTACCCACCATAGCCAGTCTGATCTCTCGGTCTGGATGCAGCGCGGCATCCACGACGCGATCCCATTCCGAGAAGTCCGCCTTTGGACAATCCAGGTGCAGCTTCTTGAGGACGATATCGTCCAGGTCGGCGGCTCCCAGGATCGAAGGAATCCGATAAATGGTATCGGTGTCTGGCAGGGAAACCACTGCCGGCAGGTCCACGTTCGTAAACAGGGCGATTTTTTTACGGGCCGATTCATCGATCTCCTGCTCTGACCGGCACACCAGGATGTCAGGCTGAATACCGATGGAGCGCAGTTCCTTCACGGAGTGCTGGGTCGGCTTGGTCTTGGTCTCTCCTGCTGTGGCGATATATGGCACGAGTGTCAGGTGTAGAAACAGGGCCCGTTCTGAACCGAGTTCGACCCGCATCTGACGCACGGCTTCCAGAAAGGGCTGGGACTCAATGTCACCCACGGTGCCACCAATCTCGACCAGGGCAACATCGGCATCGCCGGCACCATCAATAATCCGCTGCTTGATCTCGTCGGTGATGTGAGGAATCACCTGGATGGTGGCGCCCAGGTAGTCGCCGCGCCGCTCCCGTTTCAGGACTGCTTCGTACACCCTGCCGGTGGTGAAGTTATTCTTCTGCGTCATCCTGGCACGGCTGAAGCGCTCGTAATGACCAAGATCAAGGTCAGTTTCGGCGCCATCTTCGGTAACAAAAACTTCGCCGTGTTGAAACGGACTCATCGTGCCGGGATCCACATTGATGTAAGGATCCAGCTTTAATAACGTGATTTTCAGTCCACGGGCTTCGAGAATAGCTGCCAGTGAAGCGGCGGTAATACCCTTTCCCAGTGAGGAAACTACACCACCAGTAATAAAAATATAGCGAGTCATTGAGGCCCCATCTCGTTACTGCGAATCAGCTGGGCGCTGGCTCATACAGATGGAGTTACACCTTACCAGAAGCCCTCCTTCAGAACAAACGGAACCTTGCTGCCGATCGCAATTGACTCTTTGGAGCCTCAAGCAGGAAGTTCGAAAGATGGGCACTGCCAACTGATCACCAGACCAGGCTCACCGGGTTGGGCGGCGCAGCATTCGGCGACGCCAATGCCGGGAATGCAGGCCAGCTCGGTACCGGCGTAGACCAGCGGCAGGCGATTGCGTAACCACGGCAGCACGTCGTTTTCCTGCAACAACTTCTTCAGCGATTTCGTGGGTCTGCCGCTGAGCTGGCAGGATTCTCCGCCCTGTCGGTAACGAACCTGCAGGGCAGGCCCGAGGTCGGCGCGAATCCCCGCGCTGACGCTGGCTACCGCCTGGAGACTGCCGTTACCCGGAAGCTGCAGAGTGGATTGCTCATCACCAGGCCAGTCCATTTGTTGACTGTTCTGAGGCAATTCGAGATCTCTCAATGCGAACAGCTTGTTCTTGAAGCGCTGCAGCAGGACACCATCCACTCGCAGCGCCGCATTACTGTCAGCACCGGCAGCAATCACTTCATGACTCAGCTGCTGCAAGCGATTCCAACCGAGCTCACTTACTCCGAGACCAGCCAACCAGAGTCGCAGCGTATTGCGCCTGCGGGCCTCGGAAAGCTGCAGCAGGCGCTCGATATCAATGCGTTGAGACAGATCAGGTGAAGCCATTCCGGAAGCCAGGGGCTCTTTATCGTATAAGGGCTCCTTATTAGCTGAAGGCTCCTTATTAGCTGAAGGCTCTTTATTCGCTGAAGGCTCTTTATAAGCTGAAGGCTCTTTATTCGCTGAGGGCTTTTTATCAGCTGAAGGCTCTGTATCAGCTGAAGGCTCCTTATTCGCTGAAGGCTCTCTGATCTGCGCAAGGTCGAGCTCGGCGAGCTCGGTCAGCAAACCATCGGCTTCACCGAGCAGGGCCAGTGATTTACTCCAGCTGTCACGATAGCCGGGCCAGCGCTGCTGAATAAGCGGCAACAGCTCATGCCGGCAATAGTTGCGGTCGAATCGGGTGTCGCGATTCGAGTCGTCTTCAATCCACTCCAACTTTTCGCCGCGAGCATAGTCTTCCAGCGATGTTCGGGAAAAATTAAGTAAGGGGCGAAACAGAAAGCTGTCACCTAACAGGCGATATTTGGGAATGCCGGACAGTCCGCGAGGCCCGGCGCCGCGCATCAAGCGCAGCAAAAAGGTTTCCAGTTGATCATCGAGGTGATGGGCGAGCAAGAGTGCTTCCTTATCCAGCAGTGCCCCTGCAAATGCCCGGTAACGCGCATCACGAGCCGCATTCTCCAGGCCTACAACGCTTCCAGGCTCGCTTATTTCCACGTGCACTTCACAGGTTTGTAAGGGAATCTGTAATTCCGCACAGAAGCTCTCGCAGAACGCTTGCCAGTCATTGGCATCCATCTGCAAGCCGTGATGCACGTGCACAGCCCGCAGAGAAAACCGAAGCTGTGATTGTGACTGCAGGGCGTGGAGTGCGTGCAACAATACGACAGAATCCAAACCACCACTGAATCCTGCTAATACCGAGTCACAGGGCTGCATAGACTCCAGAGCCTCAGCGAATTGTTCCAGAGTAAATTGCATGGCGCGCTTGTTAAGGGTAGTGAAGGATTGGTGTGATCGTTCGGTTTAAGAATTGCACAATAGCCGGCAACAGAGAAGCGATTTTCAACTAGTTGGGGTACTAAGGCCGTAGTTCATCAGACGCTGGTAGCGGCGCTCCACCAGTTCGTCCCTGTCCATGGCCATCAGGCGATCCACTTGTTCCAGCAAGGCTGCCTTGATGTTGGCCGCCGTGGTGGCTACATCCCGATGTGCACCACCCAGAGGCTCCGGGATTGTCTGGTCAACGATGCCCAGTTCCTGCAGACGCTTTGAGGTCACGCCCATGGCCGCCGCGGCGGCGGCGGCATGTTCGGAAGACTTCCAAAGGATGGTGGCGCAGCCCTCCGGAGTGATGACTGTGTAGGTAGAGTATTGCAGCATATTGAGATGATCGGCGATCCCGATGGCGATTGCGCCACCGGAGTTTGCCTCACCGGTGACGGTGGCAATCAGCGGAGTGCGAATGAGTGACATCATCGCCATATTCTCAGCAATTGCCTCATTGATACCCCGTTCTTCCGAATCCATTCCGGGATAGGCGCCAGGTGTATCTATAAAACTTAACACGGGAATATGATATTTTTCTGCGAGTCGAATCAGTCGACGGGCTTTACGATAACCCTCCGGTCTTGGCATGCCGAAGTTATGCCGTACTTTCTCTTTGGTACCCCTGCCCTTTTGGTGCCCGATGATCATTACTGGCCGACCATCGAGTCTGGCCAGGCCACCAATCAATGCCTGATCATCGGCGAACAGGCGATCGCCATGCAACTCGTCGAAGTTGGTAAAAATGTGCTCGATAAAATCCAGTGTATAGGGACGCAGTGGGTGTCTGGCAACCTGTGAAATCTGCCACGGCGAAAGATTGGAGTAAATCTTCTCCGTGAGCTTGGTGCTCTTGAGCTTGAGATTCTGGATTTCTTCGTTGATGTTCAACTCATTGTCAGATCCCACCAGTCTCAACTCGCCGATCTTGGCTTCCAACTCTGCAATGGGTTGTTCAAATTCGAGATAATTCGGATCCATTGACAAACTCAGTCTCTTTCTATGTTCACTAATTGAGGTTCACTAATTGAGGTTACCCGGCCGCCGGTAGTGCAGGCGAACCGTATTCTTGCCGTAACTGATCTTCAAGCGTTGCAATAAATCATGAGAAGGTGTTACTGCCCACTCCTGACCCAGGATTATACACCCTTTGGAGACGGGGCGTTCGAGATTGACCACAACCTCACAGCCCTCATTGGAAGAATCAATCGGCCCATTGGCCTCATTTGCAAGTCCCGCGTCACCAGTGCCAGTATTTTCCAGCTCTACCACGTTTGTGGCAGTCGCCACTCGTCGATACGGTTCAAGGATGGTTGCCAGATGGTCGCAAAATCCAGCCTGCAGCTCGGCAGCCTTGAGATTCAATTCAATCCTGTGGGCGTATTTTTCACGTGCCTGATCGAGTGTCATGGCTTGTTTAGTACGACCTCGCATACCGCCACTGCGTTCATCGACGCTCACAGTACACTCCATCAGAAGAATCTCATCGTGCAACATCAAATCACGGTACTTCTCAAATTCCTTGTTATTGAGCAACAATTCGAAGCGACCGCTCCTGTCATCCAGGGTAATAAATGCCATCGTGTCACCCGCTTTACTCTTCATCGTCCGAAAACTATGCACGAGTCCATAAACGAGTTGGGTGCGGCGTTCTGGCCGTAAACTGGCCAGGCGATTCTTGGTTATTTTGACCAGTTCCGGCAGGAATTCATCGATGGGGTGACCTGAAAGAAACAGTCCAAGCACTTCTTTCTCGGCCTTCAGCCGCTGCTGTTCTGTCCAGGGCTGAAACTTTTGTTGTGATCGCTGCACACCTTTTTTATCCGGCTCCATTGGCGTAATGTCACCAAACAGATCGTCTACTCCGCTGGCCACGTTGCGGCTACTTTGTTCTGCAGCCTGCACCGCTTCTGGTAACATTATTGTCAGCATGGCTCGGGAATGATCGATATCGCCCTCTACCAGTTTGTCCAGCGCACCGGATCGTATCAAGGCTTCCATAGTACGCTTGTTAACCGATTGCGCATCGACGCGCAGACACATGTCGAGCAAATCCTTAAACGGTGCCTCTTCGCGTGCCTTGAGAATACTTTCTACCGGGCCCTCTCCCAATCCTTTAATAGCTCCCAGTCCGTAGACGATTTCCCCTGCCTCATTCACTGTAAAGTTGAACTGCCCGACATTTACATCCGGGGGTACGATGTTCAGACCCATCTGATGACACTCATCAATCAAGGTGACGATCTTGTCAGTGTTTTGCATATCCGCGGTAAGCACAGCGGCCATGTAAAACGCCGGATAATTCGATTTGAGCCAGGCGGTCTGGTAGGACACCAGAGCGTAAGCTGCCGAGTGTGACTTGTTAAATCCATACCCGGCAAATTTTTCCATCAGGTCGAAGATGGATTCCGCGACTGCGGCATCGATGCTACGGGCTTCGGCACCCTGCATGAAGGTTTGCCGTTGCCTGGCCATCTCGTCAGGGTCTTTCTTACCCATGGCCTTACGCAGGATGTCAGCACCACCGAGTGTGTAGTTGGCCAGCACTTGCGCGATCTTCATCACCTGCTCCTGATACAGGATCACGCCGTAAGTATTGGAGAGCACTGGTTCCAATTCCGGATGCGAATACACCACCGGCGTCCTGCCGTGCTTACGGTCGATGAAGTCATCGACCATTCCCGATTGCAACGGCCCGGGCCGGAATAGCGCCACCAGGGCGATGATGTCCTCGAAGCAGTTCGGCACCTGGCGCTTGATGAGTTCCTTCATGCCCCGGGATTCGAGTTGGAACACTGCCGTGGTCTCGCCGCGTTGCAGAAGCCGGTAGACAGCTTCGTTATCGAGCGGCAGAGTGTTGATATTGACCGGCGCTTGGCCCTCGTCCAATTGGGCATTGATCATCTTCACTGCCCAGTCGATGATCGTCAGCGTACGCAGTCCGAGAAAGTCGAATTTAACCAGGCCTGCCGTTTCTACGTCATTCTTGTCGAACTGGGTCACCAGACCATGTCCTGACTCATCGCAGTACAGCGGCGTGAAATCAGTCAACTTGGTAGGCGCGATTACCACGCCTCCAGCGTGCTTGCCTACATTGCGGGCGATCCCTTCCAGCTTGTAGGCCATCTCCATGATTTCCTGGGCGTCCTCGTCCCCGTCGACAAATTCCCCTAACAGTGGTTCTACGGCAAAGGCTTTCTTAAGTGTCATGCCTGGCTCGAAGGGAATCAATTTCGACAATTTGTCTGCCAAGGCATAGGGCTTACCCTGCACGCGAGCGACATCGCGTACTACCGCCTTGGCTGCCATCGTTCCAAAGGTAATGATCTGGGAGACCGCGTCTTTACCATAGAGCTCGGCCACATGCTGAATTACCCGATCTCGCCCTTCCATGCAGAAGTCCACGTCAAAATCAGGCATCGATACGCGCTCGGGATTCAGAAATCTCTCGAACAGCAAATCGTATTTAAGCGGGTCGAGATCGGTAATGCCCAGCGCATAAGCTACGATCGAACCCGCGCCGGAACCCCGCCCCGGTCCGACCGGAATATCGTTGTCCTTGGCCCACTGAATGAATTCCATAACGATTAAAAAATAGCCAGCAAACCCCATCTGGTTGATTATCTTCAATTCGAGTTCGAGTCGATCCAGATAAGGTTTAATGCGTTGTGGAGTTTTGGCGTCTTCTGCAAACAGCAAATCCAGCCGTTTATGCAATCCCTCAGTGCTGAGTGAAGACAGGTAGTCCTCCAGAGCTATGCCTTCGGGAACCGGGTAATTCGGCAGATGGGGAGTGCCAAGCTTCAGGCCCAGGTTGCAGCGCTTGGCGATCTGACGGGCATTTTCGATGGCTTCGGGAATGTCGATAAACAACTCCGCCATTTCCTCGGAGCTCTTCAGATATTGCTGTTCAGTGTAGTTGTGAAGCCGGCGCGGATCATCCAGGGTACGTCGTTCATTGATGCACACCCGCACCTCGTGAGCATCATAGTCATCGACCAGGATAAAACGCACATCGTTAGTAGCCACTACCGGACAGTGGGTCTCAAGTGCCAGGGAAACGGCGGCTTGAATATATTGCTCTTCATCCGCCTTGCCCACCCGCTGCAGTTCGAGGTAAAAATTGTCAGGAAATAGCGCCTGCCATTGCTCGAGCAAGCTTCTTGCCTGGCCGGGTTCACCCGCCAGCAGCGCCGCGCCGATGTTACTGGATTGCGCCCCCGATAGGGCGATAAGCCCGGCGGATTTGCCCTCCAGCTTCGACATGGGCAGTGCCGGCTCACCATGATGCAATTCGTCGGTATAGAGCTCGGATATCAGATAGGTAAGATTCAGATAACCCGCATGATCTTTAACCAGCAACACCAATCGCGTCTGCACGCCAGCTGCGTCCTGAATCAGCACATCGCAGCCACACACGGGTTTGATGCCTGACTTGATTGAATGGCTGTAAAACTTGATCAGACCGAACAGGTTGGCCAGGTCGGTAATCGCTACCGCCGGCATACCCAATTCCTGCAGGCGACTGATCAGCGGTGCGATTGTCACCAGGCCATCGCTGATAGAGAATTCGGTGTGTAGTCGGAGGTGGGGGAACGGTTGAATGGGCGAATTTTCAGACATGCAAATCGTTTAAAACCAGCTTACGAGCGAAGGAGTGATCGTGCGCATTCTCAAAGACGCAACCCGTTTAATAGCACTGTCACAATATACCCTCTTTCGTTCGGTATTGCCTTGGGTTTTTCGCTACCACTTACTTCAACATGTCGGCAACAGGCCGAAAAGTTCGACGGTGTATCTGGCAGGGTCCGAGTCTCTTCAATGCCGCCAGATGTTCTGTTGAAGGGTATCCCTTGTGGCGAGCGAAACCATAGCCTGGATAGAATTCATCACATTCTTGCATCTCCCGATCGCGCGTCACTTTGGCGATGACGGAGGCCGCGGCTATGGAAGGCACCAGGGCATCACCTTTAACAATCGCCTGCGAAGGATATGACCAATGGGGGCAACGGTTGCCGTCGACATAGACAAAATCCGGTTGCAGGGACAACGCCGCAACGGCGCGATGCATTGCCAATAAACTGGCTTGCAGAATATTGAGCTGCTCGATCTCGGCGACGCTGGCACGCGCCACTGCCCAGGCCCGCGCCTGATCCATGATACGCGCATAGCAGTCCAGCCGCTTCCTTTCAGTTAACTGCTTTGAATCAGCCAGTCCCAGGATCGGTCGCTGCGGATCCAGGATAACGGCAGCCGCGACTACCTCACCGGCAAGCGGTCCGCGGCCGACTTCATCGGTGCCAGCGCTTATCCTGGCAATCTTTTGCTGCGATTCCGCTTCAAATTCAGTGAGTATCATGGCTATTGAACAGAATTACGAATAGGGTTTTCTAATGGGTTTCCAGTAATTCCTTGATAGCGCTGGCGGCACTGGCGGATGCATCCATTCGCAGCCCACGATGAATCTCATCAAATTCCTGCAACAATTGTTGCTGATTCTCATCGCCTGTCTCTATAGCCTTCAAGAAGCTATTGATTTCATTGCCAAGTGCTTCCACCGTGAGGTCATATTGCATAAGTTCCGGCACGAGTTGTTTGCCCGCCAATAAATTGGGTAACGCAACATAGGGAATCTTCACCAGGCGAGAAGCAATTGCGTAGGAAATTGCTGCTAACTTATAACAGACGATCATTGGCCTGCGCAGCAACATAGCCTCTAGCGTAGCCGTTCCCGAAGCCATAACCACCAGATTGGCAGCACTCATCGCAGCGTGGGAGTCATCAACCAGCTGAAATTGATCACTACCCAGGATTCCCGAGCTGTGCAACAGGTTATTGATCTGGATTCTAGCCTCGGCACCGGCGACAGGAATGATGTATTTCAACTCGGGAAACCTCTGCAAGGCCTCGACAGCAGCGGCGAGGAATATGGGTCCGAGCCGCTTGATCTCACTCCCACGGCTACCCGGGAGTAGCGCAATGACATTGTCCGTGCCTGCCAAACCCAATTTGGCACGGTCAGCGGCTCGCGTGTCCTCAAAGCCTATCTGGTCCGCCAGCGGATGGCCAACGCAGACAACCGCTATTTCGTGCTGGTGGTAGATCCCGGTTTCAAATGGAAACAGCGTAAGCATCAGATCGACGGCCTGCTTGATTTTGACAATGCGTTTAGCACGGTAGGCCCACACGCTGGGGCTGACATAGTGCACCGTCTTGATGTGATGTTCGCGAAGCCTGGTTTCCAGGCGCAGATTGAAGTCAGGCGAATCGATGCCAATAAAAGCCGCTGGGGGGGTTTGAATATAAGCATCTTGCAGGTTGCGCTTCAGCCTTAAGAGTTCCGGCAGGCGACCCAGGGGCTCGACAAAACCCATGACGGACAACCGTTCCATCGGTACCAGTGACTCGCAGCCCAGCGCGAGCATGGCAGGTCCGCCGACGCCGAAGAACTCCGCAGCAGGGTAATGCAGCCGCAGGGCTTTAATGAGATCGGCGCCGAGCAGGTCGCCAGATTTTTCACCGGCTACAATGCCGAATCGTAGTGGCTTTGTCATAACAGGCTAAGCGCTGTGAGCCAGAGTAGTCATAGACTTGATCAGAGGCTCCCTGGGCTCTCTATCTATGGATGCCTTTCTCGGAAGACTCCAGCGAATCGATAAGCACCTGCAGTGCATCGCAATTTTCTCGCATGGCTTTTAACTGGTCGATCGCTTCCTGCAGACTGTAATTGCGTTTGTAGATAATCTTAAAAGCCTCCCTGATCTCAGCGATTACTTTCTTATCGAACCCGCGCCGTTCCAGACCAATGGCATTGACACTACGTACCAAAGCTGGCCGCCCACTGACAATCATATAGGCAGGAATATCATTCGTAATATGGGTCATCCCCCCGACCATGGCATGATCGCCAATCTTGAGGAACTGATTGACACCTGCATAGCCGCCGAGAATCACCCAGTCGCCTACGATGACATGGCCGGATACTCCAACGTTATTGGCAAATACGCCATAGTCCCCTACCACACAATCGTGAGCGATATGGACATAGGGCATCATCAGGTTGTCACATCCGATGCGAGTTATTCCACCGCCCACTCCGGTTCCGCGATGCAGCGTGACCCCCTCTCTGAATATATTGTTGTCACCAACTTCAAGCCAGGTTTCTTCGCCTTCAAATTTCTTGTCTGCAGGGTCTTCACCAATAGAGCTGAATTGAAAGAAGCGGTTGTTGGCCCCGATACGGGTATTGGAGCGAATCACAATATGTGAATCCAATACGGTACCTGCACCGATCGTGACGTTTTCTCCGATGATGCACCAGGGGCCAATTTCAGCGCTCGCGTCTATCTCCGCACAAGCGGTAATCTTGGAACTGGGATCTATCAACTCACGCGACCTCTACCTGGCGTTCTGCACACATGATATTCATGGTACCAACCAGTTCGTCACCCACCGAGGCTCGTGCGGAAAATTTGTAAATGCCGCGGCGATTGGTAATGACTTCCACTTCCAGGCGCAGCTGATCTCCAGGTACGACCGGGCGCCGTAATCGCACAGCGTCTGCACCGACGAAATAGTAGAGAAAGCCATCCTTGGGTTTCTTGCCCTGGCTCTTGAAACCGAGCACACCGGCGGCCTGGGCGCAGGCTTCGATAATGAGTACGCCCGGCATGATGGGCTGATGAGGAAAATGCCCCTCAAAGAAAGGCTCGTTATTGGTAACATTCTTATAGGCAACAATCGATTTACCAAGTTCCATTTCAACAACCCTGTCGACTAACAGAAACGGATAGCGTTGTGGGAGGTATTCCTTGATTTCTTGAATGTCTAATAACATGGTTTGTTTCATTTTCTATTCCATTGCTTGCAATCCGATTGATAGCCTGTTGGTTTTTAATGCCCAACCAACGCTATTTTTTACCGGTCGCCTTCTCCAATTCTTTAAGTCGCTTGGCGATACTATCCAATTGCTGAAATCTGACGATATTGCGTTTCCAGTCTTTGGTTTTCATATGGCCAGTACCGGACGAGTAGATCCCTGGCTCTGTAATAGACTGACTCACCAGTGACATTGCACTTACCTGTACCTTGTCGGCTATGGTTATATGGCCCACAGCACCAGATGCCCCTCCCATCACGCAGTATTTTCCCAATTTGACACTTCCTGCAATGGCAGTACAACCGCAGATTATCGTGTGCTCACCAATATGACAGTTGTGTCCAATCTGTACCTGGTTATCTATCTTCACTCCCTGTTCGATGACGGTGTTATCGATTGCTCCACGGTCAATGGTAGTGCCGGCACCAATCTCTACTGAATTACCAATGACCACGGTCCCTAACTGGTGAATCTTCACCGATTTCTCGCCGTCGAAGGCAAATCCGAAACCATCGGCCCCGATTACGGCACCGGCGTGAATAATAACACCGTCACCGATTATTACACCGTGATAGAGCGTTACATTGTTATACAACTGACAGTCTGTCCCGAGCGTGGCGCCCTCCCCCAGGTAACAACTGGCACCGATGACAGAATTTGCACCGATTGATACATTCGCTTCTATCACCGCGTTTGGTCCCACACAGACAGATTCGGCGAGCTGTGCAGATTCATGCACACAGGCTGAAGGATGGATTCCACTTAAATACTGGGGCGTGAGTGCAAACAGCGCGCTGGCTTTGGCAAAACTCACGTAGGGATTAGCTGAGACAAGTGCGTTGCCTGGGCATGCATCAACAAACTTCTTATCGACGATAACCGCAGAAGCCTTGGTAGTGGCGAGCTGATTAATGTACGCGGGGTTACTTAAGAAACTTAACTGGCCAGGACTGGAATTTCCTAATGTGCCCAGCCCCAGTATTTTACATTGGCCGTCACCGACCAGCTTTAAGTCTAACAGTTCAGCTATTTCCTCAAGGGTATAGCTTTTATTATGTGTCACCTGACCCTACCTGATAGGCCATGGATGTCCCTTTAACTTCCTATTGCTCTTCACCCGTTGAAGCCGCATTAGCCTGATTCAGCTTTGCAGTTACCCTGGCAGTAATATCCAGCACCGGCGCAAAATACGGCGCAGCATCCACGTTCAGAATCAGATCAAAGCCGCCCTCGGCTACAACATCGGTAACGGCGGCGGCAAGTTCTTCCTGCATGCTCTGCAAGAATTCCTGATTCTTTTCCTGAAGTGCCTGCTGCACTCTTTCCTGAATGAGTTGAAGTTGCACCTGCAAGTCCTGCGCGTTGGAATTCATACGCCGGATTTCTTCTTGAGACATGACCGCCTCATTTTGCCGGTAGCGCTCCTGGAGTGCTGTCAATTGCTCGGCAAGTTCATTGGCGCGCGCCTCATCGTCGCTGAACTCTTGTTCGAGTTCCTCTTGTACGATGCGTGCTGCATCTGAGTTGAAAAGCGCTTGCAATGCATTTAGCACGCCTATTTTAGTATCCTGCGCAAAGGCACCTTGGGATACCAGCGCCAGGCTAAGGCATACAATTAGACTCTTGAATGTGTTCACGTTAATTCTCCAATTCATAAAAATACGCTGAAAGCACTACCTGGCTCAAGCCGGTTTTTCAGCAAATTCTTTTAATACTTTCTCAGCGCAACTCGCCAACTTATCAGAATCCTGAGCCCACGGTGAAGTCGAAGGTCTTGGTATCGTCACCCGGTCCGTCTCCAAAGGGTGCCGCCAGGTACATGGTCAATGGGCCAAAGGGCGAGAGATAAGTGATGCTTATTCCCGCCGAGTACCTGAATTCACCAATGTCAAAGTTCGAGCAGTTTCGCAGCAGGGTCTGTCTTTCCGTGCAATTTGACGAAAAAACGTTTCCAGCGTCAATAAAAAAAGCCGATCTTACTCGACTTGTATCTGGTACGAACGGCAAGGGAAATATCAGTTCCAGGGTCGCTGCGGCCAGTATATTACCACCAAAACTGTCAAAATCCTTGTCCAGAAAGAAATCCTGCACCGCAAGTGCTATTTCCGGGTTTCCATTGGCATCCAGCGCGATATTGCCATTGGCGTCCACCAGCAGTTGGGTCTCATAAGCGAACGAATTGAAATTGAGTTGCGCTGAGCCGTCTTCAAGTCGAACTATATCGCCATTCTCATCACGCAAGAGGCTGACCCCGCGCTGGGTCTGGTAGCGTGATCCAGGGGTACTTTGTGGACCCAGGCTATTCTCCTCGTAACCCCGCAATCTCCCGCCACCGGATGACAAACCACCGGCAAAGAAATTGTTAAAAAACGGCAACTCCCCATTCTTCCCGTAGCCGATTCCGTAACCAAGATTTGTACGCAGACCCACTGCCCATTCCCGGCTCTGACTTAACGGCCAAAAAATCTGGTTCGTGTAGTTAAAACGCGCATATTCCAGGTCACTGCCAGGTAGAGTCACTTCAATTCCAAAAGTATGCAGCGAGCCGTCATTAGCGAGTTGGCCACGATTCAACGTGTTGCGAATCCAGTTTCCGGTAATAGTGAAGTTATCGAAGGTGTCGCCGAATTTATCAACAAATCCCTGATCCGGGTTTGTCCCCAATTGGTCCTGGCGTAAGTCAGCGACGTTCCCTAAAACAGAATCCACAATCGGGCCATTGAATGGATTGGTGTTTGCCGGAGAAATAAGGTAACCATTAATCTCTGGGAACAATACCGGTGAAGAAACTATTTCCTGTACAGATCCGATGCCCGCACTCAATTCAGTATGTGTAAACCCGATGTCGAAACCCAGCAACTGAATTTCACTCAATGGATAGCTGAAACTGAAAGAGCCACCATAGCTCGTGGTATTGAAATTGGACACATTAAAGGGCGAATCAATTTCCTGGGCGAACAGGTTAAAGCCCCTGCTCACACCATCGGCGGTATAGTAGGGATCCAGATACTGGAAATTCAAGCCCTTCTGAAAGCGACTCTTGTTAAGGCCAATACCCACGGTTCTGCCAGTGCCGAGGAAATTTTGCGCCTGCAAGCTGGTACTGAGAAAGAAATTTCCACCGCCACCTGTGCCGATCTGAAAACTTACCGCACCGAAGTTCTGTTCGAGTACATCGTAGTTCACATCGACCTGATCTTGTGTGCCAGGCACTTCTTCGGTTTCGACCTCCACCGTTTCGAAATATCCGAGTCGTTCCAGGCGCACTTTCGATTGTTCGATTTGCAGGCTCGAGGCAGGTGCACTTTCCAGTTGACGCATCTCACGTCGCAACACATCATCGGCAGTTGAAGTATTGCCACTGTAATTGATTCGGTTTACATAGGTTCGATTGCCCGGCTGAATAAAGAACGTCACTTCCACCGTCCGATCATCTTCATTGACTTCAGGCACACCGGTGGCTTCTGCGAAGGCATAACCCAGATTTCCGAGAAACTGCACCATAATTTCTTCAGTACCAGTTACCAGTCCCTGGGAATAAATCTGTCCAGGGCGAACGAAGATCGCCGCGCGCAGTAGATTCTCGGCATCAACCAGGTCACCAGCGAGATCGACAGCACTGACGGTAAATTGATAACCCTCGGAAACGTTAATCGTAATATAGACTTCCTTACGATCCGGAGTGATAGAAATAGGTGTCGAGCTGATATCGAATTCGACATATCCATTGTCCAGATAGAACGACTCGAGGCGCTCCAGGTCGCCCGAGAACTGCTCTCTGGAGTACCGGTCTTTGCGACTCAGAAACATGTACCAGGGCTTGGTACCTAATTCGAACAGATCGAGCAACACGTCTTCTTCAAAGGCTTCATTGCCGACGATATTGATATGTCGAATTCGGGATTCTTCGCCTTCATTAATATCCAGGCTGATAGCCACACGGTTTCGTGGCAATTCTTCGACTTCGATCTCAACGGCGGCACCGTAGCGACCACGTGAAGAATAGACATCCTGAATACCCTGCCGAATTACTTCGAGAGCGGCGCGCGTGAAGATCTGCCCTTCGGCGATATCAGCCATGGCCATGTTATCCAGAATATCTTCTGTCTCAAGAACACTGTTGCCCTCAATGGTAATCTCCGCAACAGAGGGTCGTTCAAGTACAGTAATGACGAGTATATTGCCTTCTCTGGAGACTTCGATTTCATCGAAATACTCAGACGCGGCCAAGTCCCGGATGATCTGGGCCGGTGTTCCAGCGTTGACTTCATCACCGATACCGACAGGCAACAGGTTATAGATTATGCCGGGTGAGATGCGCTGATATCCGTCGACAATAATGTCGGCGATTGTGAAATCCTGCGCATTGAGGGTATTTGGTAATCCAAAGACCACCAGCAAACAGAAAACCAGTTTCTTCATTTGTATTGCATACTCAATTTTTTAAGATTAATACTTGGCGGCGGGTATCTTGTAATTCAGTTTAAAGAATCCGGGCGAAATCATTATAGATGGCTAACACCATTATTCCCGAAATTAATAGCAGACCCAGTTGCAGTCCCCAGGCCTGGATGCGTTCGGGCACCGGCCGCCTGATGACAGCTTCGATCATGTAATACAACAAATGTCCTCCATCTAAAACTGGAATTGGCAGTAAGTTAAGCACTCCCAGGGAGATGCTCAGCAGTGCCAGGAATCCCAGATAAACTTCGAGACCATAAGTGGCTGTTTCCCCCGCTACCTGCGCAATGGTAATCGGACCATTGATGTTCTTGACTGAAATCAGGCCAATAATCATTTTCTTGACTGAATCAAGAACAAAGACCGATTTATCCCACGTCTCTTGCAGTGCCGGTTTAATTGCCGCGATAGGACCAAAATGAATCGCGCGCCGCATCTCGTCAGGCAAGATTTCAGCCAGGCTGGTATTCTGCACAGAAGCGCCAATACTACCCATTGCGCTACCGTCTTCACCTTCGACTAGCGCAGGCTGAATTAGCAGTCCAGTCTCACTTCCACCCCGTTGGACAATGACATCCAGTTCGAGTTCCGGGCTGCTCCTGACGACTTCGACCCAGTGCGTCCAACCCAGAATTCTTTCTCCGTTAACCGAAAGAACCTCATCGCCAGCGAGCAGTCCACCGGATTCGGCCCTACCTCCGGGCAATACCTCGCCGATTCGGGCCGGAATTTCAATGCGCACGATACCCAAATCTCTCACTGGATCGGGTTCGGTGGAGCCACCCATCCAGGCACTAATAGGAATTCTGATATCGCGAATACTGCTGGAATCAGCCGGATCGACGGTGAGTACCAGATCGCCAGTCTCACCGAGCCGGGACAACATCTGTAAGGTCACCTGCTGCCAGATTATGGTCTCCTGGCCGTCAACGGCGAGAATCTCATCGCCGACTTCGAGACCTGCACGCGCCGCTGCAGAGTCATTAGATACTCCATTAACTATCGGAGATATTCCATTGATTCCATAGGTTAAATGTATTACCCAATAAATGAATATGGCGAGCAGGAAGTTAAAAGCAGGGCCAGCGGCAACGATTGCCATACGTTGCCAGAGTGGCTTATAGGCAAAGGATAGATGACGCTGACTGGCTGATACCTCGCTGGAATTAGGTACCGTGGTATCTTCCTGGCCCAGCATCTTTACATAGCCGCCCAGGGGTATCGGTGCGATGACATATTCCACACCGTCTTTACCAACCCAGGTCTTGACGGCTCTGCCGAACCCAATCGAGAATCGTAACACCTTGACGCCACAGCGCCGCGCAACCCAGAAATGGCCAAACTCGTGAATAGTCACGAGAATGCCCAAGGTTACGATCAGGGCGAGCACACTTACGAGTATTTCAAGCATCATGGTTTAGGCTACTTAGAAGCTCTTCCTGACTGCTTCAATCAATGAAAATCCTTTAATATCAATTCCTTAGATAAGCTTCTAGCCTGCTCATCGGCGTCTTGAATAATAGCGAGACTTAGCGCCGCTTCACAAGGTATTTTCGACATAACTGCCTCATTAATTAGCGGTATCTGAGTAAAGCTGATGGCTCCATTGAGGAATGCCGCGACCGCTTCTTCATTCGCCGCATTGAGTAGCGTTGGCACTGTACCCCCCTGTTTTGCCGCCTCGATTCCCAGAGCCAGGCAGGGAAATCGTTCGAGATCGGGAGTTCGAAACTCCAGGACTCCAATTTCCGCCAGGTTCAAAGTCGGCGCCCCCGATGGCATGCGCTGCGGATAGGCCAGTCCATAAGCGATCGGGATGCGCATATCGGGGTTGGCCAGCTGTGCCAGCACGGAGCCGTCCCGATAGTACACCATGGAATGAACAATGCTCTGTGGATGAATTAATACTTCGATCTGAGCTGCCCCCACACCGAACAGGTAACTGGCCTCGATAAACTCCAGGCCCTTGTTCATCATGGTTGCCGAATCTACTGAAATCTTTTGCCCCATGTCCCATTTCGGGTGATTGCAGGCCTGCTCCGGAGTAATGCGATTGAGTTGCTCAACCGGTGTATCCAGGAAGGGTCCTCCCGAGGCCGTGAGGACAATTTTATCCACGTCGGTCATTTGAGAACTATCAAGCCCCCTGGCATTGAGCGGCAGGCATTGAAAGACGGCATTATGCTCACTGTCGATAGGAATGATGGTCGCACCGGAGTTTAGGGCACTGGCCATGAACAGGTCACCGGACATCACCAATGATTCCTTATTCGCCAATAACACCCGTTTACCGGCAGCCACTGCTGCCAACGTCGAGGCCAGCCCTGCGCCACCGACGATCGCGGCCATCACGGCATCAACCTCTGCCGCACTGGCAATCCGCTGCAGGGCATCCGCTGCTGTCAACAGCTCAGTTTGGCATTCAGCGTTGCTGAGTAAGCGGGAAAACTTTTCTACACTGGCAGCATCGGTCACAACGGCGTAGACAGGATTGTGCTGTTTACATTGCTCCAATAGCAGTTCGACATTCTGATGGGCACTAAGGGCGTACACTGAATAGGCAGAGTTCTGTTTGAGCACTTCGAGCGTGTTTTGCCCGACCGAACCGGTCGATCCCAGTATGGAGATGAAAGGGGGTTTGCTCATGATTCAATCAAGATCGGTGAAGACAAATAACAGGGTAAGCACGAAGCTTGGTATCACAGCAATTAAGCCATCCACCCTGTCAAGAATCCCACCGTGACCGGGTAGCAACGAACCACTGTCCTTGATCTGACAATTTCGTTTCAACATGCTCTCTACCAGATCACCGGTTACATCGAAGAAAGTAACGGTAAGACTGAGCAGTACCAGCAAGATTACCTGCAGTGTGGACAACGCCATCAAGTAGGTGTGCAAAATCCAGATAAGTACCAGGCCCAATAACAGACAGAGTGCCAGACCTCCCCATACACCTTCCCAGGATTTGTTCGGACTCAAGTTGGGCGCCAACCTGGTGTGGCCGAATTTGGTTCCAGCGAAATAGGCACCGATATCCGCCGCAGCAACCAGCGCCACCAGGGCGAGCACCAGATACCCCTGAACCAACAGGTATTTCAGTTGTACTATCCCGATCCAGGCTGGCAAAAGTGCCAGTAATCCCATCGTAGCTATTTTGGACTTATCATTCCACAGCATCGCGTTATCAGGATAATTATTTAGCAGCAGCAAGGCAATAACCCAGAATAGCAACCCCAGGCTGAGAATAAGAGAAGTCCGCAGGCTATCGATGGACTCAGCGCTCGGTGTGATACCCAACAAGAAGAACAAGCCTGCCAGCATCACTGCCAGAGTAAGGGTATAGGCGATTTTCGATCCAGATCCTTCCAATCCGATAAAGCTACTCCACTCCCAGCCGGCCAGTAGCACCACGACTGAAGTCAAGAGAGCGAAGTTAAAAGAAGATAGCAGTGTTGTTGCACCAATCAAGCCCAGCATCAATATAACAGCAGTTATGACACGCCGTTTAAGCACTCACACTTCTCCCTGGGACTGCTCGTCGTGACCACCGAAGCGGCGCTGTCTGGAAGCAAAATCATCAAGCGCTATCTGCAACTGTTTATTGTCAAAATCGGGCCAAAAACAATCCGTGAAGTAAAGTTCGGTATAGGCAAATTGCCAGAGCAGGAAGTTACTCAGACGATTCTCGCCACCGGTTCGTATACAAAGATCGGGATCGGGGTATTCACTCAGACTGGTGTGTTGATTAAGCAGGTTGATATCAACCTGGTCGCTGCGCAGCTCGCCTTTCTCAATTTTTTGAGCAATCGCCTTCGTCGCTCTGGTGATATCCCAGCGACCCCCATAATCTGCTGCGACTATTACGGTAGTGCCGGTATTGTTCTTGGTTAGCTCTTCAACTTCCTGCATATTAACCTGCAGTTTCCGAGAGAAACCGGAGCGATTTCCGACGAAATGCAGCCGTACATTTTTCTTATGTAACTGATTGATTTCTTTACGCTTAAGCACTGAGAGAAAGAGCGCCATCAAGCCTTGTACTTCACGAGTTGGCCGCATCCAGTTTTCGCTGCTGAAGGCAAACAGGGTCAGATATTTAATTTTTCTGTCGATACAGGAATTGACGATTTCCCTTACCGCTTCTGCGCCGTAACGATGCCCTGATTTCTCCGGCATGCCATTGGTCTTGGCCCAACGATTATTACCATCCATGATGATGGCAATATGTTGCGGACAGATTGAGTCTGAGTCAGGCGTCATTTTCAAATGTCTAAACTACACACAGACTCCATGAGATGGTGGTACTGCTTTCCTTGAACCGAAAAATCCTGAACGAATCTCTGATCACATATGATCAGAGGCTCCTTAGAAAGAAAGTAAATCCTGTTCCTTTGTCTGATAAGTAGACTCAACGGCAGCAATGTATTTGTCAGTGAGTTTCTGGACCTGCTCTTCTGCACGGCGATGTTCGTCTTCGCTTATCTCTTTTTCCTTTTCAAGATCTTTGAAGTCGGAATTAGCATCACGCCGGATGTTTCGAATCGCTACTCTGGCGTTTTCCGTCTCATGCTTTGCCTGTTTAGTAAATTCCCGGCGCGTCTCTTCGGTCAACGGTGGCATTGGCACCCGAATCGTATCGCCATTGTTTGACGGGTTTAGGCCAAGATCAGATTTCAGAATGGCTTTTTCTATCTCACTGATTAGCTTCTTCTCCCACGGTGTTATCAAGAGGGAGCGACCTTCCTCTACATTCACATTGGCGAGTTGATTCAGTGGTGTATCGGCACCATAATAGGAGACCATTACTGCATCAAGAATATTGGGATGGGCACGCCCGGTACGAATTTTCTTAAATGCTTCCTCCAGGGAGTTGACACTCTTCTGCATTCGTTCTTCTGCATCTGCAATTATTTCGTCTATCATGTGTGCTTCCTTATTCGTGCACCCGCTAATTATTCTATCAGCGTTCCGTCCGGCTTACCCAAAACGTTATCGAGCAGAGCGCCGGGCCGGTTCATGTCGAACACCTTGATGGGGATTTGATGATCGCGACTTAGACATATCGCGGTAAGATCCATCACGGCGAGCTTCTTCTCCAGAACTTCGTCATAGCTGAGCTTATCAAATTTAACAGCATCGGGATGGGTTTTGGGATCGGCCGAATACACGCCGTCGACTTTTGTTGCCTTAAGGATCAGATCGGCATCGATTTCAATCCCGCGCAAGCAGGCAGCAGAGTCAGTGGTAAAAAATGGATTGCCGGTCCCCGCCGAGAAAATGACGACGTCACCAGCCTGCAAATGACGAATCGCGGTACGTCTATCGTAGTGTTCTACAACCCCGCTCATCTGAATGGCCGACATTACACGGGTGAGAATATTTGCCCGTTCCAGAGCGTCCCGCATGGCCAGGGAATTCATGACAGTGGCCAGCATACCCATGTGGTCACCGGTCACTCTCTCCATGCCGGCAGCGTGCAGTATGGCCCCGCGAAACAGATTGCCGCCACCGATTACCATACCCACCTGCACACCCAGGCCGACCAGCTGCCCAACTTCCACAGCGATACGATCAAGAACCTTCGGATCGATGCCAAATTCTGCATCGCCGGTGAGTGCTTCCCCGCTGAGTTTCAGCAGGATCCTGTTGTACTTGCGTTCTTTCTTCACAATGGCTTCACCAATACTTCTTATCAGGTCGCTGGTTTGAAGACTCGCTTGTCGCTATAAGCCAATATAGTTCGAACAGAGATTCCAGCAGAGGCTCGCTAGGCGTTTACCTGGGCTGCTACTTCCTGCGCAAAGTCCACAGCTACTTTCTCAATGCCTTCTCCGACCTCAAATCGTACAAAATTTACAATATCCGCGCCGGCTTCCTTTAACAAATCTGAGACTTTGCAGTCGGGGTCCTTGACGAAGGGTTGCTCCAACAGGCTTACCTCGGCAACAAACTTGCGCAGCCGACCGCTAATCATTTTCTCGACAATCTCTTCCGGCTTGCCACTTTTCCGTGCCTGGGCCGAGTAGATTTCAGATTCCTTTGCCAGGACATCTTCCGGCACGTCTTCGGCTCTGATCACCATCGGGTTGATGGCCGCCACATGCATGGCGATATCACGGGCAATGTCTTCATCACCTCCACGCAGGGCGATTAGTACGGCAATACGCTTGTTGCTATGGACGTAACTCTCCACGATTCCATCGTTCGCATCTTCGAATCGCAGTCTTTCCACTCGCCGCAGATTGATGTTTTCACCAATTTTCTGCACCAGCGCCTGTCTTGCTTCTTCCAGTCCCGCGCCTAATAAACTTTCCACATCGGCATCGCGTTTAGCGAAGGCAAGCTCTAATGCTTTCTGGGCAAACTCGAGAAAATTGTCATCCCGTGCCACGAAGTCAGTTTCGCTGTTTACTTCAACCACGACTCCGTAATTCCCATCTTCCGCGATCTTGGTTAACACGATGCCCTCGGCAGCAACCCGGCTGGATTTTTTCTCAGCCTTGATTCCACTTGCCTTGCGTAGATTCTCGATGGCCTTCTCCATATTTCCATCGGCTTCTGTCAGCGCTTTTTTACAATCCATCATCCCCAGACCTGTGCGCTCGCGCAGTTCTTTAACCATACCTGCAGTAATAGTTGCCATTACTATTGCCTCATTTCGTTGTCTGTCGAAGCTCGGCGACTTCGAATCAAAAAATTTGTCTAAATGTCAAAAAGGCATTCGCTCTGTGGGAATGTCTTTGTTTATAAAAAGGGGGCTACAAGCCCCCTTCCTTACACCTGTTGTAAATGCTTCATTCAGCCGGAATGTCGAGAAAGCAGGCAGAGCATCATCCCAGCCTACTGATCCACCACGGCATTACTTCTTAGCGGCTGCCTTTTTCTTGGCTGGCGCTTTCTTCTTGGCTGGCGCTTTTTTCTTGGCAGGCGCTTTCTTCTTGGCAGGCGCTTTCTTCTTGGCAGGTGCTTTTTTCTTGGCAGGCACCTTCTTGGCCGCTGCCTTCTTGGCAGTCGCTTTCTTGACAACAGTCTTCTTAGGCGCTGCTGTCTTTGCCGGACTTACTTCAGCAGCCGCTGTTACTTCCTCGGCTGGAGCAGGGGCTTCTTCTGCGGCCGGAGCCGGGGCTTCTGCGGGTGCTTCTTCAACGTCTGGCGCTGCAGCGGGTGATTCTTCAGCGTCTGGCGCTTCTGCTGCTGCAAGAATTGCTTCAGCATCAGGTGCAAGCTGCTCTGCTACTGACTCCTGGCTTACGATGGGCTCCTTGCCAACAGGTGCTTCCTCGTCAGCTGCAGATGGTACGACAGACTCTTTCGCCGCCGCTGCTTCATTGATTTCTACGAATTCGCTATCGCCTTCGGCGGGAACATGCTGGCCGCGACCTTCGATACAGGCATCGGCGATGGCGGTCGCATACAACTCGATGGCGCGAAGCGCATCATCATTCCCTGGAATGATAAAGTCGATTCCTTCGGGATTGCTGTTGGTATCAACCACACCAATTACCGGGATCTTCAAATTGTTTGCCTCGGTGACCGCAATACGTTCATGGTCGACATCGATCACGAACAAGGCATCAGGTAATCCACCCATGTCCTTGATACCACCGATACTGCGTTCCAGTTTTTCCTTGGCGCGAGTAAGCATCAATGCTTCTTTCTTGGTCAGTCGACTGAATGTGCCATCCAGTGCCTGGATTTCCAGCTCCTTCAGACGCTTGATTGATCCGCGGATGGTCTTGTAGTTGGTCAGCATGCCACCCAACCAACGATGGTTCACGTAGGGCATACCGGCGCGCTCAGCCTGTTCTCGAACAATCTTACCGGCAGCACGCTTGGTGCCAACGAACAGAATCTTACGTTTCTTGTCCGCCAGATCAGTCACTTCATCCAGCGCCTTATTCAGGGCTGGTACTGTGTGTTCAAGATTGATGATGTGGATTTTGTTACGGGCGCCAAAGATGAATGGCTCCATTTTGGGATTCCAGTAGCGACACTGGTGCCCGAAATGCACTCCTGCACGGAGCATTTCTTTCATGCTTACAGTCATGTTGTTACCTATGGTTTGGGTTAGGCCTCCATATACCCCATGAATCAACCCAGTTCGACAATCGCTGTCTAATGGGCACCCAGATCACATGTGACGGTATATGTGCGACATTATTAAATTTAGCGAACTACAAGTGCTTAAACGGCTGCCTGTAAATCGCGCCGCTTTATACCATAATCCAGGGGCTTGCGAAAGATTTTCCCTGTTTGAAGCGCCACACTATCGCTATTTACCGGGGTTTTAGCTGGATAACCATGTTTTAGAATATTCAGAAGTTTCGTTGTAATTCGCCGCCGTACACCGAATTTCGGTTCGACAGACATCCGAGATGGCGCCGGAAAATGCCCGCCACGTGGGTGCGAGCGAAGCGGGGATAAGCCCGCAATTGGCTGTATTTAAAGGGTTTCCTGATTTACAATAGCCGGCTTTTAAGCACGCCCATTGCACGTCAAATCACGATAAGTAATGACTATACATTTAAAGACCGCGGCAGAAGTCGCCAAGATGCGTATTGCCGGCCAGTTAGCAGCCGAAGTGCTGGAAATGATTGGTCCACACGTGCAAGCGGGCGTCAGTACTGGCGAACTGGACCGTATCTGCCATAAGCACATCGTCGAGGAGCAGAACGCGATACCGGCGCCGCTCAATTACAACGGCTTTCCCAAATCGATTTGCACGTCGGTCAATAATGTCATCTGCCATGGGATTCCCAGTGATGGAAAAATTCTCAGGGTTGGTGATATTGTCAATATAGATATCACGGTAATAAAGGATGGCTTCCACGGCGATACCAGCAAGATGTTCTGTGTAGGAGAAGTACCGGAGCATGCCAGGCGGCTGATTCGGGTGACACAGGAGTGCCTTTATAAAGCGATTGATATCGTTAAGCCAGGCATCACACTGGGCGATATCGGCCATGTCATTCAGCAACACGGTGAGGCCAATAATTATTCAATTGTGCGCGAGTATTGTGGGCATGGCATCGGCAGAATTTTCCATGAAGAGCCTCAGATACTGCATTACGGCATACCCAACACAGGTACCAGGATAGTCGAAGGTATGACCTTTACTATCGAGCCAATGCTGAATGCAGGCACGCGCTATACCCGCCTGTCCAAGAAAGATGGCTGGACCGTGACGACCAAGGACCGCCGCTTATCGGCCCAATGGGAACATACCCTGGCAGTATCGAATGAGGGCTGCGAAGTGCTCACTCGCCGGTCTGATGAATCGCTGTGAACTCCGACATCCTCGAATCTGCTGCACCCGAATCAAGCATCGACCTGCAATCCGGCACTGAGCTTCTCGATCTTGAACGACTGCGTGCCGATGTCGCAGCAGCCGGCAGTCCGATTCCTGTGTTGCGTACTGCCATCCAGCGTACCTCTGAATTTCTCAATAACCGCTATAAACAGAACCTGAATATCAATGACATCGTCACAGGTCGTGCCTGGGTCATCGATGAGGTACTGCGACTGGCCTGGCAAGCCCAGAACTGGCCCGATAATGATATAAGCCTGGTTGCCGTAGGTGGATACGGTCGCGGTGAGCTGTTGCCGCATTCAGATATCGACTTGTTAATCCTTACCCGAAAAGATCGACACTCAAAATACAAGAGTACTATTGGGTCGTTCCTGACCATGTGCTGGGACATCGGTCTTGAAATCGGGCAGAGTGTTCGCTCAATCAAGCAGTGCAAGGTCGAAGCAATCAAGGACATCACGGTGTGCACAGCGCTGATGGAATCCAGAACCCTGATCGGTCCCGCCGATCTGCACAGCAAGATGATGGAGCTTACCAGCGGCAAACGTGTATGGCCGATCAAGAAGTTTCTGCGGGCCAAGATAGACGAACAGATCGCGCGCCATGAGAAGTATCATGATGTCGACTATGCGCTGGAACCGAACGTCAAGACCTCTCCAGGCGGTTTACGCGATATTCAGACAATCGCCTGGGTAACAAAGCGCCATTATGGCGCCGACTCGTTTCAAGACTTGGTTGATCTGGGGTTTCTGAAAGAATCCGAAGAAGCGATGCTGATCAAGGGACAACAGTTTCTCTGGAAATTGCGTTATGGGCTGCACTACCTCCAGGGCCGCCGTGAAGATCGCCTGTTGTTTGACAAACAACGTGAACTGGCGAAATTATTTGGTTACAAAGATGATGAAAAAAGCCTCGGTGTAGAGAAACTCATGCAGCAGTACTACCGTGCTGTGGCCAATCTGCGTGAACTCAATGATGTGTTGCTACAGCATCTGGATGAAGCAATTCTGCGTGCCGGCGAAAGAGAAACGATCAAGCCGATTAACAGCCGATTTCAGATTCGCAACGGCTATATTGAAGTGATCCATCCGCATGTTTTCGAACGCTACCCCTCTGCCCTGCTTGAAGTGTTTGTGTTGATGGGAGAGAACGAAGAAATCATCGGTATCAGAGCTTCTACTATCCGCCTGCTGCGGGACAATCGTCGGCTTATTGATGAGGAGTATCGAAACGATATTCGCAACGTCACGTTGTTTATCGAACTATTGCGCACTCCCTATCATATGACGCTGCAACTACAGCGCATGGCACGCTATGGGATACTCAGTCGTTACCTCCCGGAATTCGGTCACATCACCGGGCAAATGCAGCACGACCTGTTTCATATCTATACTGTGGATGCCCATACCCTGCAAGTCGTAGAAAATATGCGCCGGTTTCGCCTGCCGGAAGCGGAAGAGCAATTCCCGGTGGCGGCACATGTTTTCAGAAACTTGCCCAAGGTAGAGTTGCTCTACATCGCCGGTCTGTATCATGACATCGCCAAAGGTCGCGGTGGCGATCACTCGAAACTGGGTATGGCAGATGCGGTTAACTTCTGCGGGCGCCATCGCCTGAGCGCGTGGGATGCCAAACTGGTGTCCTGGCTGGTCGATAAACATCTGCTGATGTCGATGACCGCCCAGCGCAAGGACATAAGCGATCCAGAGGTTATTCATGAATTTGCCGCCTTGATGGGTGACAAATTACATCTGGATTATCTGTATAGTATGACCGTGGCAGACATTTGTGCCACCAATCCTGAGTTATGGAATTCCTGGCGAGCGACACTGCTCAGGCAACTCTATATGAACACCAAGCGCGCACTTAGATTGGGCCTGGAAAATCCGGTAGATCGAGACGAGCGCATCGCGGACAAGAAAGACTCGGCCCGCGTCAAACTCCAGGAGCGCGGTCTGAGCGACGCACAGATCGAGAAGGTCTGGGTTAATGCCGCCGAAGAGTATTTTGTCAGAGAATCAACCACCAATATTATCTGGCACACCGAGGCTATTGCCAATTTCGAAGGCAGTGGCCCGCTGGTCTCCATCAAGGAGATTAGTGAGAATATGGAAGAGGAAGGCGCCACCCAGGTTTTTATTTATACCATCAATGCCGACTTCCTGTTTGCCAACAGCACTGCTGCCTTTGAAAAGCTGCATCTGAACATATACAGTGCACGCATTTTTACGTCTGCCAATGATTACTGTATGGACACTTTTACCGTACTGGAAGCGAACGGAAAACCAGTTGGTAATAATCCCAGTCGACTTGAAGAAATTGCGCGAGTGCTTACCGACTACCTGGGTGCCGGCAACAAGCCTATCGCCCCAGCGTTGTTTCGCCGAACACGCAAAGCGAAATATTTCACCAAGCCAATCGAGATATCATTGCACAATGCTCCAGGGAAAGATTACTCCACGCTTGAATTAAATTGCCCGGATCATCCAGGCATACTCGCCTGTGTCGGCAAGATCTTTGCAGCCAATGCTGTGAACTTGAAAGACGCCCGCATCGCAACCCTGGGAGAAAGAGTCGAAGACTTGTTCTTCATCACCGACAATAATGGCGCCCCTATCATTCAGCCTGAACTGATGGAAAAAATACAGACAGACATCAAGACTCAACTGGAAGAGCGACTAATTGCCTGACTCTGGTTCAGAAATATGATTACTCTTTACGGCATCAGTAACTGTGATACGATCAAAAAGACTCGGCAGTGGCTCGAATCAGAGGGTCTGGAATATCTCTTTCACGACTACAAGAAGCAGGGATGTTCAACCGCGCTGGTCGCAGAATTTCTCAACCATTTCACTTACCAGGAATTAGTTAATACCCGGGGTACCACCTGGCGTAATTTATCCTCTGCTATGAAGCGCTCCCTGGACAAGAAGCAGGCACTCAAATTAATGGCTGAACAGCCCTCGATCATCAAACGCCCTCTTATCAATTCAGGAGATGAATGGATAGTGGGTTTCGATACAGAACGACTGGGCAAATTTAGGTAAGGCATGAGCTTCTCGGATGCAACCGGAACACTCACAGGAACAATCATGAGTAGCAACACGATTCACAGTTTTGGGCTGGGTCTGGCCACGACAAACTCACAGGGTGAGATTATCGAGGTGTTCTACCCCGACCCGAGGATAAATCCATCCCCGGAGCTGGCTGCGCAGCTCACCGAAATTTGCCAGTTGAGTGCTACCGAGAATCTTGTCATTGAGCTGGATAGGGATAAGCTAAAATCGTTAGCTGATGCCCTTTCCAATATTGGTGAGACCGCCCTGGCGGCTGCGCTTACCGAATTAGGCAACAGCCAGGTCAGCGTGATTGTATGCGTCCTGTATACAGATACAGCACCAGCATCGATTGCTGAAGCCTTCCTGAAGTTGCATCTGCTATCCCATCGTCTGGCTCAACCACACTCTTTAAACCTTGATGGCATCTTCGGAGTGTTACGAAACCTGGCCTGGACCAGTCAAGGTGCAATCGATCTCAATGACCTGCCGGCACGACAACTCCAGGCGCGCGTCAGCGGTGAGGTCCTGGATGTTATTTCCGTGGACAAATTCCCCAAGATGACCAGTTATGTCGTGCCGAAGGGGGTCCGTATCGCCGACACGGCAAGGGTTCGACTCGGCGCCTACATAGGCGAAGGCACGACAGTCATGCATGAAGGCTTTGTTAACTTCAACGCTGGCACTCTCGGTACAGCGATGATTGAAGGCCGCATCTCGGCAGGCGTGGTTGTCGGTGAGAATAGCGACCTCGGTGGCGGATGTAGCACGATGGGCACGCTCTCAGGTGGCGGCACCGAAATAATATCCGTTGGCAAAAATTGCCTTATTGGTGCCAATGCAGGTATCGGTTTTCCACTGGCAGATGGTTGTGTAATCGAGGCCGGGCTCTATGTAACTGCTGGAACCAAGTTAAACTTGCTGGATAGTGCTGGAAAGATTGTTAGATCGGTAAAGGCAAAAGATATCAGCCAGATGCAAAACATGTTATTCCGTCGCAATTCATTATCTGGAACTGTGGAATGTATTCCATTGAAGAGCAGTATCAGTCTCAACGAAGAACTGCACAGTCATAACTAGCGACTCCTGAGTAAGGGCTCCCAAGAAGGTATATTCATGTCTGCCACACTGGATCTGGCTAAGCAACTCATCGAAATCCCTTCTGTCACACCCGAAGATGGCGGTTGTCAGGAATTAATCGCGGCAAGATTAGGTGAACTTGGCTTTCGCCTCGAGCGGCTTCCCTTCGCTGAAGTTTCCAATCTGTGGGCTGAAATCGGCGAAGCTGGGCCGTTGTTTGTATTTGCCGGCCATACCGATGTAGTACCCCCAGGCCCTCTCGATGAATGGTCCTTCGACCCCTATCATCCAACCGAGCACGACGGATTTCTGTACGGACGCGGAGCTGCCGACATGAAGAGTAGTCTGGCCGCCATGATTACAGCAACCGAGCGCTTTCTGGCCGGGCAGGCTCCACGCGGGCGTCTCGGCTTCCTGATTACCAGCGATGAGGAAGGCCAGGCTATCAATGGCACACGTAAGGTCATCGATACCTTCAAGACACAAGGCAGGCATATCGATTACTGTGTGGTTGGCGAACCCAGCAGCAGGGAAACCCTGGGAGACACCATAAAGATCGGTCGCCGCGGCTCCTTGAGTTGCAAGTTGAAGATAATCGGCATCAAGGGTCATGTCGCTTACCCTCAACTGGCTTCAAATCCCATTCACTCAGCCCTCCCTGCACTTAATGCCCTTACCAGTATGCAATGGGATAAAGGCAATGAGTCATTCCCACCTACCAGCTTGCAAATTTCCAATATACACGCAGGGGTCGGCGCCAATAACGTGATTCCTGCGTCAATGGAGATTGATTTTAATCTGCGCTTCTCAACAGAACTCGATGCAGAATCAATTAAGGAACGGGTGGCGGCTATCCTGAATGAAAACAAGCTGAATTATCAGATTCACTGGCACTTATCCGGTGAGCCATTTCTCACCTGCGAGCCGGAATTGATTGCTGCCGTTTCCGACAGCGTTTGCGAAGTAACCGGAATTGTGCCGGAGCAATCGACAGCCGGAGGCACATCCGATGGCCGATTTATTTCACCCACTGGCACTCAAGTCGTTGAATTCGGTCCTTGCAATACCACTATTCACAAGATCAACGAACGCGTCAGGATTGCGGACCTTGACAAGCTCTCTGCTGTCTTTGAGGCAATTCTCAAAAAACTCGCCTAACACGCCAGGTAAACGTCAAACCGGCTACTGCTTCCCTTAAAACTAATATCTGGCTGCCGATTCCCATAATTCGGCGATTGCTTTGCTCTTTTGATTACCACCCGCGAGCTGGCCCTCTGCAGTGCCAGCGTCAATACTTCCTCATCCTCATCAGCCTCATCCAACAACCGTTGCAACAGGTACATGGATTTCTTCGATTTCGCCGATTTATGTCGAAGTGGATACATGGGGTCGAGATAGACCACATCGAATGAGTCCAGATTCGCTGCATAATTTGCAAAGTCAGCGAATAACAGACGCATTCTGCTCACTGCTTCGCCTGTTTGGGGGCTTCCATGAACAGCTCGTTGCATACCATCTTCCAGCAGCGCATGAACGATAGCGTTGCGTTCCAACAGGGTTACTTCGCAGCCTGCACGCGCCAGCAGGAACGCATCACTACCCAGACCTGCAGTGCAATCCAGAACCCGGGGAATGACATGCTTTTTCAATCCGATGGCTTTTATTAGATTCTGCTGTCTCAAGGCATCTTTGGCGCGCCGGTCCAGCGTATGATTGTCGAAGTTTACGGTGACACCACGCATCCCGTTCTGTTCTTGGCAATGAAGACTCAAGCCATCCACATCGATACAGAGATAAAACTCGGGATTCCCGGGTTGCAGTTCGGCTGGAAGGACCAGCGGCAGACCGAGTCGCGCTGCCAGGGCACTCTCTGCCGTTGTCGGCGCGGCAGCTTGTGTGAGCAATCCCACCCGTTCATTCATCATGCACGAACATACAGCGCTATCAGAAACAGGCTGAGTACCACTCGATAGACTACAAATGGAACGAAACCGATTCGATCGATAAGTCGTAGAAAATAGTGGATGCAGCTGAAGGCTATCAATGCTGACAGCAGTGTAGCGTAGAGTAACGTCAACAATTCAATGGAATGCCCCGCCTGGGTTGCAAACTTGCTTGCCCGAAACAGCCCACTGCCGAAAATAATCGGGATAGCCAGGAGAAATGAAAATTTAGCACTGGCTTCTCGACTCAGCTGGCAGAACAGGGCAGCGGTCATGGTTATGCCAGAGCGTGAAGTACCCGGAATCAATGCCACGGCCTGTGCCACACCAATGAACAAGGCATGTTTCCAATTCAGATCGCTGAGATTGCGCTTCTTCAATCCTGTGCGATCAGCCCAAAACAGCAACAATGCGAACAGTAACGAAGTCGCAGCGATCACCGGTAGCGAGCGAGCCGCTTCTTCAATCAGATCATTAAGCAGAAAACCACCGATCGCAGCCGGGACGGTGGCTATTATGATCAACCAGGCTAACTGCGCATCTGCGCTGTTATTGCCTGTAACCACATGCCTGGACAAAGCCACAGCCAGTCTTCGTATTTCTATTCGGAAGTAAATCAGCACTGCCAGAAGAGTCCCCAGATGTACTGCCACATCGAAGGTTAACCCTTGATCATTCCAACCCAGCAGTAGGGAAGGCAGAATCAGGTGCGCCGATGAGGAGATAGGCAGAAACTCGGTCAGGCCCTGAATAATCGCGAGAAAACTAACTTGCAGAAAATCGAGTTCCAAAAGCCCGCCGCCTATTGGGAATAGTCCAATTGTTCTTTTACGTAGTTGGGTAAAACCTGTTCTTCAGTGACAAAGATTCCCTTTTTGAACCTGATGCAGGCAAGGTCGCAAAGATCCTGTAAATCAAAACCTGCAGTATCCAGGCAGTGATTCAATTTCACGTTGAGTGCAGTTTCGAGTTGCTCACGATGCACCCAGCCATTACCAACACCTGTCCAGGTAGCCTCTTTTCCTGTCGCCTGTGGAGCAATCTCCGCCGCTTCGGGAGAAACCACTTGTTCTCTGCCAATCAATGTGACGTCGCCATCTGGCTCATTGCAATAGACAGCGAAATAGATTTCATTGTCTCTGGCTTTTGTACAGACAAGATAGGAATCACCAGGGTGTTGTCTGGATGCAGCCTTTGCCATTAACGCAAGTGAAGACAAGGGAACTACCGGCAACGAACATGCAAGGCTCAATCCCTGGGCGGTCGCCACTCCAATGCGAAGTCCAGTAAAAGATCCCGGACCGCTGGCAACGGCCAACACGTCCAGTTGCTGCAAACGTGATCCGGCACTGGTTAAAAGTTCTTCGATCATCGGCAGAACTTGCTGCGCTGCTTTGCGCGCTTCTGTACTTTCACGGGTGAACGACTCACCGTTGAACACAAGTGCGACTCTGCAGGTCGGTGCAGTCGTATCGATGGCGAGAAGATGAGTCATTGTCCGAGAAGGGGCGTCATATAGGATTGCCATCTTTTCGACTGGGTAGCGCGAAAATTAAAAATCCCCCTTGATTCGAATCAAGGGGGATTCGTGGGAAGCGGCGAGTAAGCAGCCACCGCCTGCTCACTATGGAGCAAACGGTAGATGCCTGGCTAAGATCACTCGTTCCAGCTAAAGCAGAGCCCTACTTCTTAGCGAACTGCTTACTTCTTCTTCGCTGGCGCTCTCTTGGCTGCTTTCTTTCGGGCTGGCTTGCGCTTGGCAGCTTTTTTCTTCGCTGCTTTCTTGCGAGCCGGCGCCTTCTTCTTGGCAGCTTTACGCTTTACTGCCTTCTTCTTGGCAGGTTTGCGCTTGGCCGCTTTCTTACGAGCCGGTGCCTTTTTCTTGGCCGCTTTCTTCTTGGCCGCTTTCTTCTTGGCAGGCGCTTTACGCTTAACTACCTTGCGCTTAGCCGCTTTCTTGGCTGCCGATTTGCGTTTAACCGCCTTTTTCTTGGCCGCTTTCTTACGAGCCGGTGCCTTTTTCTTGGCGACTTTTTTCTTGGCAGCTTTCTTCTTGGCAGGGGCTTTACTCTTTACTGCCTTCTTGGCGGCTTTCTTCCTAGCAGGTGCCTTCTTCTTGGCGACTTTCTTCTTGGCAGCCTTCTTCTTGGCAGGCGCTTTACGCTTCGCTACCTTGCGCTTAGCCGCTTTCTTCGCCATCGCACTGCTCTTCGCGGCCTTCTTCTTGGCCGCTTTCTTGCGAGCGGGTGCCTTCTTCTTGGCTACCTTCTTTTTAGCAGGCGCCCTCTTCTTGGCTACCTTCTTTTTAGCTGGTGCTTTCTTTTTGGCGACCTTCTTTTTAGCAGGTGCCCTCTTCTTGGCTACCTTCTTTTTAGCAGGTGCCCTCTTCTTGGCTACCTTCTTCTTAGCGGCCTTCTTCTTGGCGGCTTTCTTCTTGGCAGGCGCTTTACGCTTAGCTACCTTGCGCTTGGCCGCTTTTTTCGCCATCGACTTGCTTTTAGCCGCCTTCTTCTTGGCTACCTTCTTCTTAGCAGGTGCCTTTTTCTTGGCTACCTTCTTTTTAGCAGGTGCCCTCTTCTTGGCAACCTTTCGCTTCACAGCTGCTTTCTTGCGAGCTGGTGCCTTACGCTTTGCAGCCTTCTTAGGAGCCGCACGTTTTACTGCTTTTTTCTTAGCCACCTTCTTCTTAGCTGGTGCCTTCTTCTTCGCTGCTTTCTTCTTAGCCATAGTCTTCCCCAATGGTTTCTGAGTTGAAGTTATCTTCTTTGCTGCTTTTCGGGCCGCTGCTTTAGCCTTCGCAGCGACCTTTTTAACGGCGGCCTTTTCTTTCTTGGCCGCATTACTTGCTGCTATCCTAGCTTTTTGTGCATCCTTACGAGCCTGTATTGCCGCCCTGGCTGCGTCTGCCCTGGCGCGCTTCTGTTTCCATTTCACGGTGAAAGCTGCGACAGCTTTCTTGAGATCTGCTTCTGCAAGCGCTATATCGGCTGCCTTTCTGGCTTTAGCCAGCGCAGCAGATTCTACGGCGCGAGCCTTTGCCTTTGCAGTACGAATTTTTGCGTTGAGATTGGCAGCTTTCGCGGCGGCTTTTCGAGTGGCATTCTGTGCTGAGATTGCCATCTTCTTCTTTATAGCTTTGCCGGATTGTTGTGCGGATTTCTTTGCCGCTTTCGCTTTCTTGCGGGCTATTGTTACTGCTTTTGCTGCAACCTTAGCTTTTTTTTGTAGTTTTGCAACAGCGACGAGTGCTGTAGAGATAGCTGGACTGTGAATTTTTTTAGTGACTGCCTTGTTAATAGCAGGTGCTTTTTTCTTCGACTTAACTTTAGCCATCCACGTTTCTCGCAAAGATTTTGAAACTTATTTGCTTAAGTTAACTTCTGAACTGACTACTGGCCGGCAACATATCACAAAAATAATCTGGCTTACATCAAATTTATTGTAAATAGTTTGTACAAAAAATCATTTTCACTTCGCCATGCAAAAAAACCACTTATACATGGTTCAGTTTGATATTTCGCTAGTTAAAGGGAAAACTTTAAGAAAAGATTTTGTGTTTTTCTGTGATTTCGCAAACAAAAATTGAAAAAACCGGTAATTAAAACTGCAATTTGTTTGCCAACTTTGCTATTACAAAGTTTAAGTCGGAAGTTTTTGTTAAAACTTTGATCAATTTCTAACAATTACAACTAATTTTCCAGAGCCACCAGTAATTGATCAACTTAAAGTAATTTTTCAAAAAGAAAACCCGAATACCCACCTGTTAATACACAGTAATCGGTAAGTAGTCGGGTGTTTTCCACATTGTGTTACTTTAAATCACAAAACAGCTTGCGTTTTACTTGCACAGCAACGATGCAATCCAGGCAATTATTTCAGTGCAGAGTAAATTTTCTCTTTGATTGCATCAACAGCAGCGACACCGTTTACATTGATGACCCTTACTGCGTAACCGGATTCTGCCAATTTTGTATAAAAATCAACCAGAGGTTTTGTTAGTTCGTGATACAACGTCAAACGATTGCGAACTGTTTCTTCCTCGTCATCGGTGCGCTGGATTAATTCTTCGCCGGTTACGTCATCCCGGTTTTCCAGTTTTGGGGGATTGAATTCAGCATGGTAAACACGCCCGGAATCGAGATGCACTCGCCTGCCACTCAAGCGCTTCACAATCTCATCGTCAGGCACTTCGATTTCCAAAATCACATCAATTTCCACACCGGCATCAATCATTGCCTGGGCTTGCGGAATTGTTCGAGGGAATCCATCGAAGAGAAATCCACGCGCACAATCTTGTGCCTGGATGCGTTCCTTAACCAGTGCAATGATGATGTCATCGGTAACAAGACCACCAGAGGCCATGACTTGCTCAACCTGTAACCCTAACTCTGATTTTGCTTTTACTGCGGCACGCAGCATATCTCCCGTTGATATCTGGGGAATGGCGAACTTCTCTGCAATAAACTGTGCTTGCGTCCCCTTACCTGCACCAGGTGCCCCCAACAAGATTATTTTCATCACTAACTCCCGTTTTTTTGATTCCAGTTCATGCTTATAGTCCGTTTCGCTTGGCCTGATCCCAAAGCAGATCAAGTTCTGCCAAGCTAGTCTCCTGCAGTTCCTTTCCCCGTTCTTGCAGGCTGCATTCTATCCATTTAAAGCGGTTCTCGAAGCGTTGATTGGCTGCCCGCAACGCGGTTTCCGGCTCCACGGAACCATGCCGGGCTAGATTAACTACCGCAAACAACACATCTCCCAACTCGTGACTAATCTGTTGCTGGTCCCCTTCCTCAAGGGCCGCTTCCAGTTCTGCAACTTCCTCTTTCAGTTTTCCTACTACCGGATTGATATCTGACCAGTCAAATCCTACTCTGGCGGCGCGACTCTGAAGCTTGCGTGCGCGGTCCAGTGCCGGTAATGCACGCGGCACATCGTCAAGGACACTCTCTTTTACGATCGCAGATTCCATTGCGGATTGCCGCTGCCGCTTCTGAAGTTTCTCTTCCTGTTTGATTTGCTCCCAGTTAATGACAACTTGAGCCGATGAAATTTCAGGATTATCGCCGAATTTTTCCAGCTTGCCGTCGGGAAAGACATGGGGATGTCGCCGAATTAGCTTGCTGGTGATTGCATTAGCAATATCATCAAACCCGAATTTTCCTTCTTCGCTGGCGATCTGGGCATAGAACACGACCTGGAACAATAAATCGCCCAGTTCGTCTTCCAGTTCCACCATGTCCTGTTTCTCAATGGCATCTACTACTTCGTATACCTCTTCGAGCGTGTAAGTCGCCAGTGAGGCGATAGACTGTTCCAGATCCCAGGGACAACCAAAATCTGGATCTCGCAACATGGTCATTACCGCGAGCAATTTTTCAATATTCGACTTGGCTGCAAATTCAGATTCATTCAAGGCAGTGTTCTCAGTAACCATTCTTTTCACTTTACTCAATTCGATAGCTCAAATATCGCCATTGACTCTACATGTGCGGTGTGAGGAAACATATCCATAACACCGGCAGATTTCAATCTATACCCGTTGGCCAGCAAGTGAGCCGCATCTCTGGCTAGCGTAGCAGGGTTACAAGAGACATAGACGATCTTGCTCGCGCGTAACTCGGTTATTTGCTGCACAATTTCAATAGCACCTGATCTTGGTGGATCGAGTAATACCTTGGTAAAGGGCAGCTTGAACCAGTCCCTGTTTGTTAGGGAGTCACAAAGGTTTGCTACTTCGAAAGACACGTTTGTGATGTCGTTAAGTGCCGCATTTTCTTCACCCCGCAACACCATTTCATGGCTACCCTCGACACCGACGACTCTTCTGCAGCGCCGAGCCAGTGCCAATGTAAAATTCCCGAGGCCGCAGAATAAATCCAAAACGCAATCGTCTGATGAAATCTCCAGCAACTGGATAGCCTGACTCACAATCCTTCGATTGATTTCGGCGTTAACCTGGGTAAAGTCTGTTGGATGAAAGTTCAAGGCAAGGTCGAACTCAGGAAGAAAATATTGCAGCCGCTCAACCCCCTCGCTCGGATAAAGTTTGTGCACGCTATCCAGTCCGGCCGGTTGCAGGTACAAATCTAATTCCTGGGTGGCGGCAAAATCCCTCAGCGCTTGCTGGTCTTCCTCTGCCAGGGATTTTAGATGTCTGAATACCAGTGCGACCCGGTTCTTCGGCTGACCGTCCAGCTGTTGTTCCCCGACAGCGACCTCAATCTGGGGGATATCCTGGTTTGCCAGTAATCCGCTGATCAATTCTCGTAACGGCACCAACAGGCGGGCAACATCATCAACCAACACCTTGCAGTCGTCCATTGCAGTGATAAATGTGCTGTATTTTTCCCGAAAACCAACCAGGGCTCCGCCCTTCTTCATAACCATCCGCACCGCCAGCCTGGCCTTGCGACGATAATGCATCGTGTCACCCTTGAGTTGAGGCAGCAGCGTTAGGCTATCGGGTGCCAGGCCTGTGGTTTTCTGCAGATGTTCTAGCAGCGTGGCCTGTTTAAAGTCGAGTTGCGCCGCCGCATCCAGGTGCTGTAACGAACAACCCCCACACCGATCGGCATACTCACAGACAGGCGTGACGCGCTGGGTGGACGGTTGCTCCACTTCGATGACTCTTAGTTCATCGAACTGGCTGCGCTTACGCACATAGCTGGCCATAACTATTTCACCAGGCAGCGCACCATCGATGAAGACGACTTTGCCGTTTAGATATCCAATGCCTCGGCCTTCGTGACTGAGTGAGGTAACTTCCAGTCGTACCGGTTCGACAGGAAGTCTTTGTCTCCTCGCTCTGCGTTGACTCATTGATGTGATCGGCTAGTGGTTGAAATGATCGGGTTTTCGGGTTGGATTACTAAAGCGAAGATTTATTGCTCGGAAAAAACCCCCGTGGAGAGATAGCGATCACCCCGATCGCAGATTATCGCTACGATCGTGGCATTCTCCAGCTGCATGGATAATTGCAGTGCTGCATGGATTGAGCCGCCGGAGGACACTCCACAGAAGATACCCTCTTGCTTTGCCAGTGCACGCATCGCGTCTTCAGCATCTTTCTGATCGACATCGATGATCTGGTCAACCCGGCGGCGATCGAAAATCTTTGGCAGGTATTCGGCAGGCCAGCGGCGAATACCGGGTATGCGTGATCCTTCTTTGGGTTGTAAACCTACAACCTGAATATCCGGATTCTGTTCTTTCAGGTAACGGGACACACCCATGATAGTGCCAGTGGTTCCCATTGAACTCACAAAATGGGTGATCGCACCATGCGTATCGCGCCAGATTTCCGGCCCGGTATGCAGGTAATGTGCATCAGGATTGTCCGGGTTGGCGAATTGATCCAGCACCACTCCCTCACCAGCTCGCAGCATCTGCTGGGCCAGGTCTCTGGCGCCTTCCATTCCCTGTTCTTCTGTCACCAGGATAAGTTCAGCGCCGTAAGCCAGCATCGAGGCCTTGCGTTCGTCACTGAGGTTGGCTGGCATGATCAGTGTCATGCGATAACCTTTTATTGCCGCCACCATGGCCAGCGCAATGCCGGTATTCCCGCTGGTGGCTTCAATGAGTCGATCGCCGGGTTTAATGTCACCGCGAAGTTCTGCCTGTTCAATCATGCTGTGCGCCGGCCGGTCTTTTACTGAACCCGCTGGATTATCTCCTTCCAGCTTGACCAGAATTGTATTGGAGGTTTCACCAGGCAGACGTTGCAGTCTTACCAGTGGGGTGTTGCCAATAAGACTCTCTATCGTTGGATAAGTCATGACTGTGGGGATATCAGGGAATGCAAGCCGGGGAAAGCGCAGAATTCTAACCGGGCCGGGTTCTACAAGTAAAGCTGCCAGGCCAGCTGCAAGCGATTGCCAAGCCAGCTGCAAGCGAAAGACTGTCCCGCAGCAAGCGATTGACGTACCAGCGACGTATGACAGGCCCTCAGTGCCTGGCAGTAAACAGGCCCCGACTGTTTATAGGTTTCTCGCCAAGGTGGGTACTCAGTGCCAGGCGCAGCAAGCGTTTTGCTGCTTTCGCGGTCGCCTCGTCCTGCAGATCGAATTGCCGCAGAGCAATGAGATGGGCGCCGCTAAATACCCGTCGACTGTCATCCTCCCCGGCGAGAATATCTGTCTGCTCAAACCCCAGGTCGGCAGTAAAGCGATAGTTGGCACTGCGCTGTATAGCTTTGTGACTCCGAAAATCTTCTTCCAGGTTGATGGCGTAACCCAGTTCGGAAAGTAGATTCAGCTCGAAGCGGCGTAACACCGTTTCAATATTCTCACTTCCCTGTAAAGCCACTAGTGTGTCCTGGTAGTTTTTATAGAGCGCCGTGTGTTCTTCGTAGTTGTGCAACAGGCGTGAGAGCAATTCATTCACATACAAGCCGCTGAACAAGCGTTCAGCCTGCAACAGAATTGCCGCCAGTCCAGTTTCAATACCGATGACCGTTTTCACCTCGCTGCGTCCGCTCACAGACAACAGCAGCGGTTGAAAAAGCTGGAGTAGCGATCGGTATTTCGATTTCTCTCGCCGCGCGCCCTTGGCGACGGCCCGCACGCGACCGTAGTCGTAAGTAAAGAAATCCACCAGCAAGCTGGTGTTCTGAAATGGTGTACTGTGCAGTACGTAAGCAGGCTGCAGTAAGACGCGGTTTTCCATAACGATCGGGTTTACTACTCAGGAAGGTTCGATATAACCGAGGCTCTGTAGTGCACGCTCATCATCAGCCCAGCCGGATTTAACTTTAACCCAGAGATTTAACATGACCTTGCTGGCGAATGCACGCTCCATCTCTTCGCGGGCTTCCGACCCGATGCGTTTCAGTCGTTCACCACCCGTACCCACCAGGATCTTCTTCTGACCTTTCTTATCCACCAGAATCAAGCCATGAATATGCAACGTCGCGCCTTCCTGTTTGAACTGCTCGATCTCCACAGTGACTTCGTAAGGTATTTCGTCGCCGAGCTGTCGGGTAACTTTCTCACGAATCAGCTCTGCCGCGAGGAACCGCGAACTGCGGTCAGTAATCTGATCTTCAGGAAACAGGAATACCCCAACAGGAAGATAGCGCTTGACCAGTGCTTCCAGGTTTTCCAGGTTGTGGTCGTTAAGCGCCGAGACTGGAACGATTTCGGCAAAGTCTCCCAGGGCGGAAAGTTTAGCTATATGCGGCAGGATGTCTTCTTTGTCTTTTACCTGGTCGACCTTATTTATCAACAACAATACCGGCACCTGGGTTTTTGCCAGCGCGTCCAACACCATCTTGTCTTCGGCGTTAAACGTCAATCGTTCCACCAGAAACAGAATCACGTCGACATCGTTTATCACCTTGAACACGGTTTCATTCATGACTCGATTCAGCGCCTTGGTGAACTTGGCATGTAGTCCGGGCGTGTCGACATAAATGCATTGATAATTGGCGGCGCTGCTGATGCCAAGAATTCGATGACGCGTGGTTTGCGGCTTGCGCGAAGTGATACTGATTTTCTGTCTGAGCAAATGATTCAGTAGTGTGGATTTGCCGACGTTTGGTCGGCCTACGATGGCAATGTAGCCACAATGTTGCTCAACCTTCTCTCTCTGTCGCGGATTCAATCAGACTCTCCCAGAATTCGAAGGGCGCTGCTGGCAGCTTTCTGTTCTGCTATTTGCTTGCTCTGCCCGGTACCGTGCACGGGCTTATCCAGTAAGCCACAACGACACTCCACAGTAAAAGTCTGCTCATGCGCCTCGCCGCTGATCTGCGTTACAGTATATTCAGGCAACTCCAGTCCTTTTGCCTGCAGAGTTTCCTGCAAGCGTGTCTTGGCATCTTTTTGTGCTATCTTGCTTTTTCTGCTGGCGAGATGGTTTGCCGACCACAGCCGGATCAGCCGCTTGCAGGGTTCAATTCCGGCGTCGAGATAGATCGCTGCGGTGAGCGCCTCTACAGCGTCGGCAAGTATCGAATCGCGTTGTCTGCCCCCGCTCTTCCGTTCGCCCGCACCCAGCTTCATGAACTCACTCAATTGCAATTCGCGGGCGATGCCTGCCAAGGTGGATTTTTTAACGATACCCGAGCGCATTCGACTCAACTCACCCTCGGTTGCATCAGGATAAGTTTCAGAAAGAAATTCAGCGACGATAAATCCCAGCAATGAGTCGCCCAGAAATTCCAGGCGCTCATTGTTCAATTTGTCTGCGCTACGATGGGTTAGCGCTAAGCGGGCGATTTCCAGATCAGAGAATTGATGATTTAGAAACTCTTGAAGTTTGTCCAGGTCTGACGCCATCTACAGCAGGATTATTGCAGGGTAGTGTCAAACTTCGCGACAATATCCAGGTTTGCGACCAGTTCGAGGCGGCGTTCATAGGCAATCGTAATGATGGGTACGCCATTCTCTGTGCGCATGCGTATATCATTCAGATCGAATCCAGCGATATTATTGATGCGCAGACTGTTAGAAACCCGCTGCCGGACATCGGTTATGGTCATGTTCGCCGCTTCACCATTTTCGATGAGTTCCTCGCAAATACCGGTGATCAGGTTGTGATCCGCATACAACGGTCCCAACTTTAACCCGACGGTAAAAAAACCTGTTATCAAGACTAACAGCATAAGCAGACCAAATTTTGATACACCGCATTGGCGGTGCAAACTATTCAATTTTTTAATTTTCATGGTTATTCCACTCTCGGTTAATCTCGAAAGACTGTTTCGAGGCCCTGGCGTATTGCATTCATTATTCTATCGATCGCATAATTTAAGCACTTTAGCCTGCCAAATCCGCTACAGCCATCACATTCCCGTGAAAATCGTTAGTTTATGCGTTGATTACGTGCAAACGTCGGCAGACTCAAGCCGGGTTCTTTGTGTAACCATACGGCGATGGCTTTGCCAACGATATCCTTCTGGGGCACCGGACCCCACTCTCGACTGTCGCTGCTGTTGTCCCGGTTGTCTCCCATCATGAAATAGTGGCCGTTGGGGATCACCCAGGTCGTGCGCGCCCTGCGCCTGCCGACTGCATCAATGTGCTGGGTCGCATGCTCCACGCCATTGATCGTTTCCGAATACAGCACCCCCGGCAAGTCACCAATGCTGGTATCCACAGAGATCGGCTCTACATACTCCTTGCTGATCAGTTCCCCATTGATATACAGGTCCTTATCTTCATATCGGACAGTATCGCCGGGAAGTCCAATGACTCTTTTAATGTAGTACTTATTCTCATGGGGCGGGATGAATACCATGACCTCGCCGCGGTCCGGGTTAGCTACATCGATAATCTTGGTGCCGATAACCGGCAGGCGAACTCCATAGGCGTATTTATTGACCAGGATAAAATCGCCAACCTCCAGGGTCGGAATCATCGACCCGGTGGGAATCTGAAAGGGTTCGATCAGGAAAGAGCGCAGTATTAGCACAATCACCAGTACCGGGAAGAAGGACTTGGCATATTCAATTACCAGGGGTTCCTGGGACAGCTCGGTGATGGCAGCAGTCACTTCCTCTTCGCTACGCCCCTTGCCCTTGGTGCGCATGAAGTCCTCGATAGCCGCCAAACGGGTTTTCTTGATAAGCACATTGTCGAGTATCCAGAGCGCGCCGCAAAACGCCACCAGAGAAACCAGCACTAGGGAAAAATCGATATCCATGGATTTCGCTAAATTGCCATCCTTAACTATCTACTTTAAGTATCGCCAGAAATGCCTCCTGGGGAACCTCGACATTACCGACTCTCTTCATGCGTTTCTTGCCAGCTTTCTGTTTCTCCAGCAATTTCTTCTTACGTGTCACGTCCCCGCCATAGCATTTGGCGGTAACATTCTTACGCAAGGCTTTTACTGTCTGCCGGGAAATAATCTGACCGCCAATGGCTGCCTGAATCGCGACATCATAAAGTTGCCGTGGAATCAGTTCTTTCATCTTCTCAACCAGCAGACGGCCTTTGTTCTGCGCATGATCACGATGCACGATTATAGCCAGCGCATCTACTTTATCGCCGTTAATCAGAATATCTAAACGCACCAGGTTAGATTTCTCGAAGCGGATGAAGTGGTAATCCAGTGAAGCGTAGCCACGACTGACTGACTTCAGTCTGTCAAAGAAATCCAGCACTACCTCGTTCATTGGCAACTCGTAATTCAACGACACCTGTTTGCCGATGAATTGCATATCCTTTTGCATGCCGCGCTTCTCAACACACAGGCTTATGACATTGCCCAGGTGTTCCTGCGGTACCAGGATATTGGCCAGTACAATCGGCTCGCGCATCTCCACAATGGCAGTGACTGCCGGCAAGCGTGACGGACTGTCCACCAGTACCTGCTCGCCATTCATCAATTGAACTTCGTAGATTACTGTCGGGGCTGTGGTGATCAGCGAGAGATCGTATTCCCGCTCCAGTCGCTCCTGGATAATCTCCATATGCAGCATACCGAGAAAACCACAACGGAAACCGAATCCCAGCGCATCAGAATTCTCCGGCTCATAATGCAATGAGGCATCGTTGAGTGTCAGCTTTGCCAACGCGTCACGGAAATTCTCAAAATCATCAGAAGACACGGGAAACAATCCCGCATAGACCTGTGGCTGGATCTTGCGAAACCCGGCCAGCGCTTTGACTTCGGGTGTCTTGGCCAGGGTAATCGTATCACCCACCGGCGCCCCATGAATGTCCTTGATGCCGGCGACAATAAATCCCACTTCGCCAGCCGCGAGGGCTCCTGTCTCCAGGCGCTTGGGTGTGAACACCCCGATGCTATCCACCACATGAGTCTTGTTGAGCGATTTGACGATTATCTTGTCGCCTTTCTTGAGCGCGCCGCTGACCACCCGTACCAGTGAAACCACACCGAGGTAGTTATCGAACCAGGAGTCAATAATCAGCGCCTGCAACTCGGCATCTCGATTACCCTCCGGGGCAGGCACCTTGGCAATAATCTGTTCGAGAATCTCGTCAACGCCCATGCCTGTTTTGGCGCTGGCACACACCGCTTCGGAGGCATCGATACCAATGATCTCTTCGATCTCCATGCGCACCCGATCGGGTTCGGCCTGGGGCAAATCCATTTTATTGAGAACCGGAATCACTTCCAGACCCTGTTCGATGGCCGTGTAGCAGGTCGCGACGGACTGGGCTTCGACACCTTGTCCGGCATCGACAACCAACAAGGCACCTTCGCAGGCTGCCAATGAACGCGACACCTCATAACTGAAATCCACGTGTCCAGGAGTATCGATAAAATTCAGTTGATAGCGCCTGCCATCTTTGGCGTCGTAATACAGCGTGACACTGTGAGCCTTGATGGTGATTCCTCGCTCGCGCTCGATATCCAGACTATCAAGAATCTGTTCTTCCATTTCGCGGTCAGCCAAACCGCCACAGCGCTGGATAAAACGATCCGCCAGGGTGGATTTGCCATGATCGATGTGCGCGATGATGGAGAAATTTCGGATGTGGCTTAAATCAGTCACGGACTCGGTGATCAGGCTAAGTGAGATGGGCAGGCTAAAAAGAGGGGCAAGTCTACAGGATTCACCAGGCAGTGTCAGGAGATTCGAAGTTGCGGGCGCGCGGATTAAATGCAGGGCTAACGGGTAGAGATTCTGTACAACCGAGCCCAAGATGCTGTGCTATATCGAAACCTTCAGGGAGACAGTTCCAGCGCCATGGTAGTGCCCTGGCCTTCACGGATAATTCGAATCGAAACGTACCCTGATTCTGGCAGGTTGTTGGCAATATTCGCGAATTGATCCGCCGAACTAACCTCCTGCCGATTCAGTGCAACAATGACATCACCAACCAGTAGCCCAGCTTCCCTTCCCGGCCCTTCATTCAGTTCGGCGATACGTACGCCGCTAATTCCAGTAACCTGACGAGTCTCCTGGCTGAGCTCGGTAACTCGAAATCCCAGGCGATTACCCGTTTCCCTGACAATTTCCTCTGGCACAGTGGCTACTGCGTTGGTCGGTGAACTGCCCAACACTACTGTGCGGGTCAGGTATTCCCGGTCGCGAAGGATTGTCACTTCAGCTTCCGTACCAGGCCGATATTGACCGACATAAAAGGGCAGATCGGTGAAGTATTCTATCCGGTGACCATTGAAATCGAGGATGATGTCCTCGTTCAGAATACCACTGTCGGCGGCCGGGCTAGCCGGTTGCACTTCATCGACGAAGGCACCGCGCGGCAGATCGAGACCAAAGATCTCCGCTAGTGCATGATCCACTTCGCGCATACGTACTCCGAGCAAGCCTCTTTCTACCCGACCCGAATCTCTGAGCTGTGCAACCACGTTCATGGCCACATTGCTGGGAATAGAAAAAGAGATGCCGTTGGAGCCGCCGGTGCTACTCAGTATCTGGGAGTTGATACCAACAACATCACCCGCGAGGTTGAATAGCGGTCCACCGGAATTGCCCTGGTTAATGGCCACATCGGTCTGAATAAAGGACATGTAATTGTAAGTGGAGCGCCCGGGTACAGAGCGGCCCATGGCACTGACGATGCCCGCGGCTGCCGAAAACTCCAAACCAAACGGTGAACCGATTGCCAGCACCCACTCGCCGACGCGCAATTTGTCTGAGTCACCAAAATTGGCGTGGGGCAGATCAGCGGCAGCAATCTTTAAAAGGGCCAGATCAGAAGGCTCATCCAGGCCGATGACCTCGGCGTCGAATACCCGTCGATCATTCAAGTGCACCTGGATCTCATCCGCACCAACGACCACATGGTTATTGGTGATGATGTAGCCATCAGCAGAGATTAGAAAGCCGGATCCAACCGCGCCGCGGCGACGCATTTGGGGTATGTCTTCGATGTTGAGATCCGGTTCTTGTCCGGGATTCAGGCGTCGTAACAGCTCTTCGAGTTCCTGGTCGGGAATTGTCGATTGTGGCTCAACCTGACGAACCGTGGAAATATGCACGATAGCGGGTGCATTCTGTTCCACCAGGTCGGCAAAATTTGGCAGCTCGGCGGCGCCGGCAGTAGCGGCGAAACCAACGCCCAGCGCGAGCGTCAACACTGCAATCAAGCCGGTTCTGAGAGAAGTAAAATGCAGCTGGTCCAATGTGTTCATATACCTTAATTCCCCCGACTATCATTCCCTTTCTGGCGGATTGTGACAGAGCTACACTGACTCAAGCCGACCAATCGGAGTCCCGCAGTGAAGCGCTACTTTAGCACAAAGCAGAATTATGCCAACAACGAATCAGGGGCTGGCCGGGAGGTTAGCGGGGATTGGGCGTGGAATTCGCTGGGGACCTGGATTGCAGTTCGTTAACCAGGCGAAACAGCGGCGAGTCCTGGATATGTTCAGTGCGTACCGGCTGCTCTGCGTCGAAAGTTACGCGCTCGATATACTCCAGCAAACGCTGCTGGGCTGCTGGATCGACTGCAAAATTTACCGACTCGGCGACCCGGGTTGCAGCAGGTTGCGGTGTTATCTGCTCAAAACTCGAAGATTCCTGTTGTGCCAGCTCAGGGACTGCCGGGCTTGGCAGGCTAGTCTGGAAAGTGACCACGAAAACTGCAGCGACTGAGGCGGCAATGGCCATTTTGCTCAAGCCCTGCTGCCAGGCAGAGGCGGAAGATGCTGATCCTGAGGTGATAACAGACAGAGGGGCTTCAGACTGTAGTTGTTGATTGATCCGCTCAATAAGAGACGAATTAACCGGGGTACCGACATCATGGAGTACAGATTGCACCAGGTTGTAACGCGACCAGGTTACAGCGATTTCCGGCGACTCATCCATAGCCTTGAGCAGCCGCCGCAATTCCAGATCGCCGGCCTCGTTATCTAACAGCGCAGATAATGCTTCCTTCTCTCGCTCGCTCATACCATGCCCCAGACTTGACCCTGTAACTCACCGCTTCGGGTTAATGTTGTCGGCGCGGCTCGCACAACTACTTCAGACAATCCTAATTTAAAAAGGTTCCAAGTGCCCCGAAAATTTGTACTTTTCTTTGTCACAGCAATTCCTTGATTTTCTTGTCGAGCGCTTCCCGGGCCCGGAATATGCGGGATCTCACGGTTCCTACCGGGCAATCCATGATTTCGGTGATATCTTCATAACTCAGTCCGGAAAATTCACGCAGCGTAAATGCCGTGCGCAAGTCGTCGGGTAATTCTGCAATCGCCGTCGTTATCACTTCTTTTAGTCTGGCGGTAGCGAGACTCCCTTCGGGATTCTCAATTTCCCGCAGTACAGACCCGATTTCACTCAGTTCGGCTTCATCGACCTCCAGATCATTCGCCGGCGGCCGCCGATTTCGGGATACCAGGTGGTTCTTCGCCGCGTTTACAGCAATTCGATACAGCCAGGTGTAAAACGCGCTATCTCCCCGGAATAGAGGTAAGGCCCGATAAGCCTTGATGAAGGCTTCCTGGCAAACGTCTTCCACTTCATGGGGGTCACGCACAAACCGGCTGATTAGCGACGCGACCCGATGTTGATAGCGCAGAACCAGCAAGTTAAATGCGTTCTTGTTACCCGACAAGACCCTGTCAACGAGTTGTTGATCGGTATCTTTCGCCATTTGCTCCAACCTCACTCCTGTACTGGCTTATCCGTTTTGTTGCCGGGGCTCACTGAACACGACCCGGGAGATAGACAGTAAGCAATTGCAAAAGTTCGCAGATTCCCGGGGGAATCGCTAATCAATTCTGCGCGTTCCAGGCAACTTCTCCACTACCCCGGAATAAGCACCGGGCAGGAGAATCCAGGCTTTCGCCTTCCGCTGCCACTTGCGTATCCTCGCCAGCGTAGGCAGAATCCGCTTCTTCCAGCCGTCCCTGACGATGCGATCCAGAAATACAAAACTCATTTAATAGATACAGTTACCATCAATTACATGCCCAGTTCCCAAGTCACTATCAGCAATGATACCGACCTGCTGATCATCGGTAGCGGTGCCGCCGGATTGACCCTGGCCTTGCGTAGCGCTGATTTTGCACGGGTAACGGTGTTGAGCAAAGGTAGCTTACGAGAAGGCGCCACGTTTTACGCACAGGGCGGTATTGCTGCCGTACTTGACGATGCAGACAGTATTGAATCCCATGTGGAAGATACGCTGGTTGCAGGTGTCGGTCTTTGTCACCGGGAAATTGTTGAGCACATAGTGTCCCACAGTGCCGCCGCCGTAACCTGGCTGGTGGAACAAGGCGTGCCGTTTACAACAACCGCTGAATCTTCTGCAAAGCGCAACGTCGGCGAGGCCGTTGCCGACGAACTCAGTTCCCTGCACCTGACCCAGGAAGGCGGGCATAGTCACCGGCGCATCATCCATGCCACGGATGCAACTGGCAAGGCGGTGTTTGAAGCGCTGCAGAGACGCGCTGAGGCCCATCCCAACGTCACGCTGCTGGAAGGTTGTACCGCTGTAGATTTAGTGACACAAACGCCTGAGAACGGCTCTGAGCGCGTTTGCGTGGGTGTTTACGTGCTGAACCAGGCTTCAAACTGCGTAGAAGCCATAAAAGCCCGCTTCGTGGCGCTGGCTACTGGCGGTGCCAGTAAAGCCTATTTGTATACAACCAATCCCGACGGTGCCAGCGGAGACGGCATCGCCATGGCCTGGCGTGCGGGTTGCCGGGTGGCGAACATGGAATTTAATCAGTTTCACCCGACCTGCCTCTATCACCCCCATGCCAAGTCGTTTCTGATCACCGAGGCACTGCGAGGCGAAGGCGCCCAGCTGGAATTGCCGGATGGCACGCGTTTCATGGCCGCCTTTGATTCACGTGAAGAACTGGCACCACGAGATATCGTCGCCCGTGCAATCGACTTTGAAATGAAACGATTAGGCTGTGATTGTGTCTATCTCAACATCACTCACAAGCCAGCCGACTTCGTGCGCGAACATTTTCCAACTATCTACTCCAGGTGCCTGGAATTCGGCATCGATATCACCAGCGATCGCATCCCGGTGGTGCCGGCGGCGCATTACACCTGTGGTGGTGTGGTTATCAACGAAAACGGAGAAACCGATATTCGCAACCTGTATGCCATCGGAGAAACCGGTTTCAGTGGCCTGCACGGCGCGAATCGCATGGCCAGCAATTCCTTGCTGGAGTGTTTCGTCGTGGCATTTGGTGCCGCTGCTAGCATTGTGCAAAAGCTGGCAACAACCGAATTTGCCTTAAGCATCAATCCCTGGGATGAGAGTCGGGTCAGTGATTCTGATGATGAAGTCCTGGTGTCCCATAATTGGGATGAGATTCGCCGCTTCATGTGGGATTTCGTGGGTATTGTCAGGAACAATAAAAGACTCAATCGCGCTGAACGACGCATCAAGCTGCTACGGGAAGAGGTACGCGACTATTACATCAAGCACAAGGTTACCAACGACAATCTGGAACTGCGCAACCTGGCGCTGGTGGCTGACTTGATGATCCGCTGTGCACTCTCGCGCAAGGAGAGCCGCGGACTGCATTTCACCCTGGACTACCAGCACACCGATGCCGTCGGCCACGACACGATCCTGGTTCCTGACCACTAAACCGCGGCAATTGCTCATGGGCAATCTGCAAAGCGCAGGTAACGGCGCAGGCGTCGATCATCTTCCGGGCTGAGAGAGTCTGGCAACAGGTTCAACCTGATCACGTGGGTCGAATCGATGACCCTGAACTCCAACACCAGCACAAATTCGCTGTAGTACTTGATCCCTGGCAGACTGGCACACAGTTCCTCGCCAGCATACCGCAGCACACAATCCTCGCTACGCAGTAACAGGCTTCGAACGCGTGAGTCACTGCCCGGCAGCGCCTGATAGCACTGCTGTATCAGGCTGGTGGTAATTGGCAGCACCATTAAGCCTAGCGCGGTCACTGGCAGGTCTATCAGGGTCAAGGCGAATAAGGCCAGCACATGACAAAGCGTGGCAAAGGCAAATTCAAGGCGAGAAAATTTAATAGCCAGATTCAGCATCGATTAGCCACCAGCAGAATTACCAACCAGGGAGCCTCTGAATAATTTTTCTGAGGCTCCCTGGAGTCTAGTTGCCTAACCGGTGATGCGCGAGGATCTGCTGAATTAGTCCATTAAAACGCGCATCTGTTGGTGCCTCCCTGCCCATCAGCCACTTAAACAGGTCCTGATCTTCCTGTTCCAGGAATTCTTCATATAACAGTTGATCTTGGTGCGGGAGTGTCTCAAACACGTCTGTGGCAAAAGGCACTAGCAGAAGATCGAGTTCCAACATGCCGCGCCGGCTGTGCCAGAATATTTTTTGTCTATCAACTTCCTGCATAAATCACTGCACCGGGCGTTCGTGTTTGAGCGAAGCATTATGCGTAAATTAAATTCCCCTTGCGACCGCTTCGCATTAAGATTCACTCCCTGTACTGTTCAGCCTTATCCAAAGATTGAGAATTAAGGAGTCTCCTTAACTATGCAAGTTGCTGACCTGTCCCATTTTCAGTTCGTGAGAATTAGCGGGGCGGACACTATCAAGTTCCTGCAGGGCCAACTGAGCTGCAATATTGAACTGCTGAGCCCGCAAAGGAGCCTCACGGGTGCCCTGTGCAACCTCAAGGGTCGGGTCATCGCCGATTTTCGTGCGCTTCAGCTGGGTGAGGCTTGCCTGTTGCAGACGAGTCCGGGCATGGCCGAGAAAATCGTTGCTACGCTGGCGAAATACGCCGTCTTCTCCAAGGTTGAACTCGAAGTTCTGGAGCCCGGGCCACCGGTAGCAGGATGTTCAGGAGAAGATGCTGCTGGCATGCTCGCGGCGAATTTCGGAATGCTTCCTGCTGAGGATCATACAGTTGTGACTGCCGGGAGTATCAGCATCGTCAAGATTCCCGGCCTGGTGGATCGTTTTGAGCTGTACTGCTGGGAAGCGGCTGATGTTGCAGACGGGTTAACTGACCTGGGCTTTGCTGTAAACGCCGACCCGATGCACTGGCTGTACGAGGACCTTAAGGTGGGTATTCTGCATCTGCAAAGCGCACAGAGTGAAGCGTACACACCGCAACTACTCAATTTCGATATATCTGGAGTTATTGATTTCAAGAAGGGTTGTTATACCGGTCAGGAAGTAGTCGCGAGAATGTACTACCGGGGTTCACCAAAGAAACGGCTGTTCCTGCTCAGCAGCGCCACGGAGATTGGCGCTACAGATGAAGTTGTGCAACAGCTTGGCGGCGAGCAAATTTCGGCAGAAATCCTGGCCTATCACAACGGACTAGCAGGCGAACCCGGTGAAAAACTAGTGTTGGCGATACTGGATATCTCGGCAGTGGCAGGTGGCGCTGTTTTTGCCCTGTCCGGGCAGGCAGGCTCAGCACTTGAACTGCGTCCCCTTCCCTACCAGGATCCATGATTGGCTTCGCTGCGGTGGCGTAATCCGCTGACAAACTACGCAGCGGCTCCAGCAGCGGCCCAGTACAGGGACTTTCAGTGCAGGTACTTTCAGTGCAGGTACTTTCAAAGTACGGAATGGTTTAGCTTTAATGATTCCCCTGCCGGGTAAATGACTCCCACATGCTGTCCATCATCGGCAGGTTTATGTTCTCCAGCATTTGAATCAGGTCGATTCGCTGCGCAATTTCCTCATCGTCAAGCTCTTCCTGTTCGAGGATCTTCTTGTTCAACCAGATCGCATCTTTCACACTCATGAGATAGAAAAGCGCCGCTGGCTCTTCGTTGATCATACGGATTTGAATGGATCGCACGCCGTATTCGGCGATCTTGGCAATACACTCGTCCCGATTGTCATAACCCAGCGCAAACTCGATGGGAACCCGGCTATCGGAACAGACAAATTCCGATTCTTCCAGATGAGTCTCGCGATAATCGCTTAGTTGAACAACCTGGCTCATGGCAGCATCCTTTTCGTGTCGACGTTCTGTTTGCTTTAGGTGACAAGAAAGCTGTAAGTACAGCTATCCACCTGGCTGCTGAATTTCAGCAACGACCAATTCTGGCCCCGGAATTAGTGGGACGTCAACACATTGATTTTAATAAAGAATTTTTTATAAATATTGCATTTACCAATTACTGATAACTGAAAAATTAACGCGGATTTCATTTTTGAAACCAGCCAATCCAGAGCTCATGAGGTCTGTGAGGAAGTGTGGCCCACAGAATTGGGGTGAGAAGAGTGGAAGAGTGAAAGTTATTAACAAGCCCGCGCATGCGGGCTGGTTGGTTTGTGGTGCCCCGGGCAGGAGTCGAACCTGCGACCTGCCCCTTAGGAGGGGGCTGCGCTATCCAGCTGTGCCACCGGAGCATGGGCGCGGAAGTATATCACGTGATCTTTTGCACTTGAGGGTGCACTTGGCTGGCTAAAGTAATGAAGGCTTCGAAATATATCGCGGTATTCGAGAGGGGTGTCTTCCGGCCAGGGATCACAGATCCCTGTCGTTCGAACGGCGCTCAAAGCTGACGCTTTGAAAACGCTTGGTCTCACCCAGCCAGGGATCACAGATCCCTGTCGTTCGAACGGCGCTCAAAGCTGACGCTTTGAAAACGCTTGGTCTCACCCAGTTGTGCCACCGAGCATGGGCGCGGAAGTATATCATCTGATATTTCGTTGCGAAGCATCTGTGCGCTTCTAATAAACAGTTAATCCGATTTGTGCTAGTTTTCGCAACTCGATTACCCACGCTTAACAGGCAGTGATTTTTCAGTGAAGATCGAATGGAAATGCACAGCGTTCGATGAGCTCTCGACTCATGAACTCTATGCCATTCTTCAACTCAGAACCGAAGTGTTTGTGATGGAGCAGGACTGCGCCTACCAGGACCTGGATGGCTGTGATCAGGTGGCGCTGCATGTCACCGGCAGGCAAGACGCTGGATTGCTATGTTATGCCCGTCTCCTCCCTCCCGGCCTTAAATACCAGACTCCCTCCATCGGGCGGGTAATCACAGCAAAGTCGGTACGCGGCAAAGGCTTAGGAAAGTCACTGCTGAAGCAGGCGCTCGCCGATTGCCGGCAGCAGTGGCCAGACCAGGCGGTTACGATCTCCGCTCAACAGCATCTGGAGTCGTTCTACCAGGAGTTGGGATTTATCACCGAATCCGAACCCTATCTTGAGGACGGAATATCTCACATTCAGATGTGCTGGACTGCCGAATGAAATGAGCAAGCGTGAACACGCTCCCTTCAACTAACGGGAATTAGGCTCAGGCACTGTCAGGATCGAGCGCCTTTGTAAGACTGCCAAAGTATTGCGAAGTGGTGCAGCCAGGAAATTCATGGCCAGGATTGTTGGGTCATCGAATGAAGTCGCACAGCGCTCAATGGCGAAGGTCACTGGTCAATGCAAATTCGGCCATGAACACCAAGCGAGACCGCCTGCCAGCTAGCTGGCAACCAGAAGCGCCCGTGCACTATCGTACTGCTCCAGGGTCGCATCGTTGTGTTCCGGTCTCAGCACACTGATAGCCACGATAGCGAACGAGGCGAAGGCGAAGCCGGGAACTATTTCATAAAGTTCAAAGATCCCACCACTGAGATTTGACCAGACGACCACCGTAACTGCCCCCAATAACATGCCAACCACCGCCGATGTCGCAGTCATCCTGCGCCAGAACAGGGAAAACACGATCACCGGGCCGAAGGAAGCGCCGAAGCCTGCCCACGCATAACTGACCAGGTCGAGCACCCTGCTTTCGCGATCGCTGGCAATCAACAGGGCCAGAATTGCTATAGCGATTACGGCGGCACGACTAACCGTCAGCAATTCTTTCTCCGAAGCATTCGGCCTCACAAACACGCGATAAAAATCCTCGCTGATCACACTGGAAGAGACCAGCAATTGTGAGTCGATCGTCGACATAATTGCTGACAATATAGCGGCTGTTATGATTCCAGCAATCCAGGGATTGAAAAGATTCTGACTCAAAGCGATAAAGACAGTCTCCGGGTTCTCCAATGGTTGATCTGCAAAATAGGCGATACCCGCCAATCCGGTTGCGACACTGCCAGTCAACACGATAAGCATCCAGGCCATTGCAATGCGCCGGGCCGGAACCAGTTTTTGCGCACTCTCAACGGCCATAAAGCGCGCCAGTATATGAGGCTGTCCAACATAGCCAAGACCCCAGGCAATCAACGAGATAAATCCAATGAATGTCATGTTGGCAAAAAGTTCAGTGCTCTGTGGATTAACTGCCTGCAGCTGCCCCCACACCTCCGCCGTTCCACCGCTGCTGCTGATTACAGACAGTGGCGCTATCAGCAGCGCTACCAGCATGAGCAGAGCCTGAACGGCATCGGTCCACACTACTGCCAGGAATCCGCCGATGAAGGTGTAGGCCACGATAATAAAGGCGCCGGATAACAGGGCTGTGGAGTAGTCCAGCCCGAAACTGTTCTCGAACAGGATGGCTCCGCCCACCAGACCAGAGGCGGTATAGAACGTGAAAAATAGCAGGATGACGACTGCCGAGAGCAACCGCAACACCCTGCTATGATCATTGAATCGATTCTCGAAGTAATCAGGCAGGGTTAACGAATTATTTGCATGATGACTATATACTCTAAGCGGCCTGGCCACGAACAGCCAGTTGCAGTAAGCACCAATCACCAGTCCAATGCCAATCCAGATTTCGCTCAGGCCAGCCAAATAAATGGCGCCAGGTAACCCCAATAAGAGCCAACCGCTCATATCTGAGGCACCGACACTTAATGCTGTGACAACAGACCCCAGTTTCCTGCCGCCGAGAATGTAATCACCAAGACTATGGGTGCGTCGGTAGGCTTTGATGCCGAGGTAAAGAATTCCCAACAAATAGGCAATGAATGTGATTAATAGTGGAGCATTGGTACTCATTAATTCCGTGCCTGTGCTGTCAATTGACTGGTGAGAATTAAGCGCAGGTCATGCTATACCAAAGGCCGAATCAATGGGAATAATCATTCCTTAGTGTTGCATCCTCAGTCAGGTACTGGACAAACTCCCACGGCAATCCGTTGTCGTCGATGTAATAAACACGCCTGCGGTAGGGATGGCTGTCGAGCGCACTGCTATCGGAAGGCTGAAATCCTGCGCGCTCCAGGCGTGTCATAAGGCCCTCCACATCATCCACTACCAGCCCGATATGCCGTAATTCCCCCGGGATCTGTGTACCCTTCACCTCAGTAAGCGCAATGTAGTCCTGTGCCGTCCCCAAATGGACCCATTTCCCGTATCCATCGGCGTGTCCACCGCCGCGCCTGACTAGCTCGGGTAACGCCGCGCGCAAAAATACCAGGGTTGCCGCGATAGAATCGACATTTACATGGACATGCTCAAGTATTTGCATTACTAAATCTCCCGATTAGTTCAGTGACCTATTTTATAAAGTAATAACTTTACTTTGTTGTCTTTCCATCGTAAACCTTTAAATAAAGTAATTACTTTGTTTAAATGGCCGACACCCTGAGTAACCGAAGCTGTAAAGCAAAGCAATGGACTACCCGAAGAGTCAGGAACAGATCATGCACCGCCTCAAGACGCGCGGTCCGCAATCAGTAAAAATCCTGTCAAAACAACTGGATATGACTACTATGGGAGTCAGACAACACCTTACTGAGCTGGAAAAAAAGACCCTGGTGAGCCAGACCCGTGAAGAAAAGCAGACCCGGGGTCGCCCTGTTCACCTGTGGAAGCTGACTCGGGCGGGACATCAGCAATTCCCGGATAGCCATTCCCAGGTAACCCTGGAACTCATCAATGTAATACGCACTACTCTTGGCGAAGACAGCCTGAACACATTGGTCGACAAACGTAATGAGGATCTCCTAGAGCACTATCGTCAAGTCTTAAACACGCTGGGTGATGAGTTGCCGCCGCGTATCGAGAAACTCGCCGAATTGCGCAGCGAAGAAGGTTACATGGCCGAAGTGCGCCTGACTCCCGATGGTTGGCTTCTCATCGAGAACCATTGCCCGATTTGCGCGGCTGCCGATGCCTGCCAGCAGTTCTGCCGATCAGAACTCAATATGTTTCAGGAGTTGTTCAACAACCGGGCCCGGATCGAGCGTGTCGATCACCTGCTAGCTGGCGCACGTCGTTGTGCTTACAAGATCACCATGGTGCCAACCCCTTGATTCGGGTTTCGCAAAGTTGCAGCGGCCAAGTTTCAGAATTTCCTGTTATAGTGATCACTGCCTGGTCCCTGTTTGAGAATTCTTCATGCCTTCCCGTCGCTTGCAACTCGCCATTGGTCTGTCGCTGCTGCTCATCCTGGTTTTCGGGGTAACGCCGGCTGTCGTGGGAATCGGTATCAGAGACTCCACCGTTACCACCCTGATCGCACTTATTCCACCTGAGACCCGCAGCCAGCTGGATATCGAAGAAACCCACTTTACCAGCGGCTGGTTTCGCAGCTCAGCGGATATGAACGTGGGATACCGGCCAATTGGTGTCGACGAATTTACTATGCAGGTGAGTTTCGATATCCAGCACGGCCCACTGTTGATCACCAGGAACGGTCCGCGACTGGGCCTGGCCTATGCAGAGATTCGACCTGCCTTTAATAGCCGGGAAATTACCGCAGCCCTTACCCAGATTCCGTTCGAACTGCCCAGTGTACGCTTCGAGTTGCTGGCCGGATTCGACCGGTCTTTGCGCATCGGGCTGGAAATTTCTCCCCTGGACTACAGTGACGAAGCCGCCGAAGTAGTATTCGAAGGCCTCAGTGGACAGCTGGTCGCCAACGCCGATCAGTCGGCTGAATTTACCCTGGCAATGCGGCGGCTACAGGCGCAACAGAATAATTCCCACTTCGGCTTCACCCTGGAAAGTCTGCAGTTCGAATCCACTACCCAGCAGATGAACGACCTTCTGGCACCCAGCTCCGCTCTGCTGGCTATCCCAGCCATAAGCAGTGCCGGCCCCTTTCCATTCAATGCCAGGGAGATCTCTGCCAACTCACGTGTGCAGACTTCAGCGGCGAGTACGGCGCAGATTGATATCTATCAACGCCTGCGGATCTCCAGTATCGAGAGTGAGTTGCCGGTAGCGTCCCTGACCTGGACCAGTGAAATAAATGAAATAAATGGCAACCTCATACGCAGCTACTATGAGTTGTTGGCGAACCTGCAAGAACAGATGAACGCCAGCCAGGGAATTTTAAATACTCAGGTCACTGATCTCGGTCAGCAACTTGCCCTCATTGCTATTCAGAATAGCCTGGTGCTGAACAATCTCATTGAGGCCAATGCTTATGCTGGCGACCACAGTATCGATATACGCATCGACTGGCAGGGCTTGCCCGAGGTCGACGATATCGCGCAACTCGACATGACCGCGGTACTAGCCGCTCTCAATGTCGATCTTGTGGTATCACTGGACCTGGAAGCCATTATGCGCAGTCCGCTGGCTGACATGGTGGATCCTTACGTGCAAGAAGCGTATATCGTTCTTGAGAATGGCCGCATCCTGGTCAACGCCACAGTGCGCGACAGCGAACTCAGACTGAATGGCGAACTCATCCCCCTCGACCAGTTCTTCTAAATGTCGCACATTCCTGTAAAAACTCTGATGCCCCTCAGGCATGCCGATGGGCCTCGCTCTCTCTCATCCTACCCGAAGTACTGGGCAGAATGTTTCGGAACAGCACCCTACTTGCCAATGTCGCGAGCGGAGATGGACCTGCTGGGGTGGGATAGTTGCGACATTATCATCGTGACGGCCGACGCCTATGTCGATCATCCAAGTTTCGGCATGGCAGTGGTCGGCAGACTATTGGAGGCGCAGGGATTCAGGGTGGGCATCATCTCGCAACCCGCCTGGGACAATACCGATGCATTCACGTCATTAGGCCAGCCCAACCTGTTCTTCGGAGTCACTGGTGGCAACATGGATTCGCTTATCAACCGTTATACGGCCGATCTGCGAATACGTAGCGATGATGCTTACACACCGGATGCGAAACCCGGCATGCGACCTGACCGCTCAGTCATTGTGTACAGCCAGCGTTGCCGTGAGGCGTACTATGACACACCAATTGTAATTGGAGGCATCGAGGCGAGCCTCAGGCGCATCGCTCAGTATGATTACTGGAGTGACAAGGTACGCCGCTCCATCTTGATCGATGCCAATGCCGATATCCTGCTATTCGGCAATGCCGAACGTGCGCTGTGTGAAGTAGCCGATCAACTCGCGGGTGGCAGATCGCTCGACGAGCTCTGGGACATGCGCGGAAGCGCGAGACTGGTAAGCACACCGCCTGTGGGATGGGTCGAAGTCGACTCGACCCGCATCGACTGGCCAGCGAAAATTGACGAAATACCCAATCCCTATGACTACCACAACAAACAGCAGGACAATCAATCACCGCAAGGAAGCGCCAGGCAACAAGTCGATGCAGATGCGGCAGTGCCGGTCAGGATTATTCCTCTGCCACTGCAGCGCAAAACCGATTTCGATGCCAGCACCAGCTATATTCGCCTGCCTGCCTTTAATAAAGTGACAAATGACCCTGCATTATATGCTCATGCATCAAGAATACTGCACCAGGAATCTAATCCCTTTAACGCCAGGGTGCTTGTGCAAAAACACGGAACTCAGGATGTCTGGGTAAATCCTCCGCCCATACCGTTGACAACCGAAGAAATGGACTGGGTATTCGACCTGCCTTATCAGCGCCGACCTCACCCCAGTTATGGGAGTGCGCGCATTCCCGCCTATGACATGATCAAGACTTCGGTAAACATCATGCGCGGGTGCTTCGGTGGCTGCACGTTTTGTTCGATCACTGAACACGAGGGCCGCATAATTCAGAGCCGCTCCGAAGACTCCATCATCCGCGAGATTGAGAAGATTCGCGATCAGGTGCCTGGCTTTACAGGCACTATTTCAGACCTTGGCGGACCTACGGCGAATATGTACAAGTTAAATTGTAAGTCGCCCGCTATTCAGAAAACCTGCAAACGACTCTCCTGCGTCTACCCGTCCATCTGCAAACATCTGGATACCGACCACAGCCCGACGACACAACTGTATCGCAGAGCGCGAGCTGTCGACGGGGTTAAGCGCGTCGCCATTGCCTCGGGGCTGCGCTATGACCTGGCGTTAAAAGACCCGGAATACATTGAGGAGCTAGTGACGCACCATGTCGGTGGCTATTTGAAAATAGCGCCGGAACATAGCGAAGAAAATACCCTGTCAAAGATGATGAAACCCAGCATCAATGCTTATGATGAATTCAAGCGCTTATTCGACAAATTCTCGAAGAAGGCAGGCAAGGAGCAATACCTGATCCCTTATTTTATTGCAGCTCACCCGGGGTGCGACGTAGAAGACATGTTGAATCTGAGCCTCTGGCTGAAGGAGCATAAGTTTAAACCTGACCAGGTGCAGACTTTCTACCCTTCGCCCATGGCACTGGCAACTGCCATGTATTACTCCGGCCGCAATCCACTGGAAAAAGTGCGCTACAAGAGTGAAAAGCTGAATGTGGTTAAGGACATCGATAAACGCCGACTACAGAAAGCCTTTCTGCGTTATCACGATGAAAAGAACTGGCCAATACTGCGGGAAGTCCTGCAGTCTATGGGGCGCAAGGATCTTATAGGGAACGGGCCGAAACAGCTGATACCCCCTGCACAAGCACCAGCAAAACCACGCAGCGGTAGTCGACGAACCCGGAAACGCTAGCTCACCAGGCTAGCTGCGCACGAGCAGGTTGATTTCTTCAAGAATCAACCACTGCCCTGCTTCTGACCGAAACAATAATTTCTTCAGTGTACTGTCATTGTAACTGGGAGATTCGTAGGCCAGCCAGAACTGCACTTCGATAGTCCCGTTATCTTCGGCAATCAGTTGAAATTCAGACAGCTCGAGTCGAATCCATTCCGCATTCCCGATCACCCGTCGTCGATTCGCCCGCCAGGCCGATTGAGAATCCTGATAGCGCGGCTCAAACTGCCGATGATAGTACTGAAAATACGCGTCCATGGATTGAGATTCCCAGGCACTAACCCATTCCTGGACACGGGCCAGCAATCGCTCTTCCAGTGTCAATTCCGGTTCAGCAGTCTGAGTTGCAATGCCCGCTGTTACCGGCGTGACTTCGGCCACTGCTACTTCTTCCTCTTCTATGATGTCGAGCTGTGATGCAGGGGCTTGCTCTGGCGTTGCGGGGACGGTTTCTTCCCTGTCGACACTCTCGACGATTGCGGTGGGCGGTGGCGGTAGCAGGGTCACCGGCGCTGGTTCTTCAGGCGCAGGACTAATTTCCAGCACAGCAATCCCCGGCGTCTCATCTAAACGCGTTGCCGCTTCTGCTGCCGCCAACTCCTCGTACTGGGGTTCGACAATCTCTGCATCTGTTACCCCGCGCTCCGCGGCAGTAACCAGTGCCAGACTTGAATCTGATACTGGGTCAGCCGAATCAGTTTCCTCAGCCAGGCTGATGGCCTGGCCCACAATTGAGTCTGTTGCAGGCGAGGGTACATTCGGCGCAACTGAGTTCTCTGCTACCGATTGAATCACGTTAGTCACAGCTGTGGGTGAGTCATCTGTTAAACTTTCTTCAGCGGGATCTGCAATAACTGCTCTTTCCAGTGCGGTTGTCTGCCCTGGAGATTCGAGTGGACTGAAGACGATTGCCTCATTAACTGCCAGGTCTTGCACTTCTGCCTCGTCGCCACGGTTAACCTGTTGATAGACAAACCCTGTCGAGGCGATGACCAGCACCAGACCTACCGGACCCCAGATGATTAACTGATTACTGTCTCGATAACCACTGCTTGGCAGGGTCTGGCTATCGGCAGCATTCTTCACCAGCCGTACCAGTTCGCCCTTGCTGATTGCAGTAAACTCCACCTGACCCAGTCGTGCTGCAACCATTAACTGACAGAATGCCGTCGACGGCCCCGGAAATCACTTACAGGATTTGAAAAAATAATTCATTGCGGCGGGTTCCAGTTGCAATCCGGGAAGCCCTGCCTTTTCCAGATAAGCGATGAAAAATTGCGAGAGAGTCGGCAAGTCCATAGGCTCGAGCAGAAACTTATGGGAGACATTTAGCAGCAGTGACTTGAATTCAGCGCTGCTTAACAGACGGCTTTCCAGCGAGGGCTCTCCACACAAGACGATATTCAAACGGCGCTGCGCACCAACCTGAATTTCAGCCAGCCGGTAAATCTCAATCAGCGTAATGTCCGTCAGCAGATGCGCGTCATCGAAAATCAACACAACTGGCTTTTCGTCATTTCCCAGCAGGGAATCTTCCAGCAGGCGTGCGAAGTTTGCAGAGACAGGCAGATCCAGTTCTCTGGCCAGCATAGTGCGTAGCATGTCCGGTGATTCAATGGCGTAGTCGAAATATACGACGCGATAATTGTCGTGGCGCATGTACAGAGTGAGCTTCTCACACACCGTACTCTTTCCAGTTCGGGCCTGCCCCATCAGCTTGACGAACGCTTCTGGCATCGATAAGGCATCATGCAGTCCCTGCAGGATCTGCTGATACGGCCCACCGCCAAAATAAAAAGCATTGCGCTGCACTGTTGTCCTCGTTGCTACGCCAAATATTTTTCTGAGCTCTGCTCGGCCGGATAAGTCACCGGGGCGAATAAGCAGATTTGAAGCCTCTGCTTAACCCTTCTTGCGCTTTATATTGTACTCAATGTTAGTCAGGATACCGCGTAATATGTTCATTTCCATGACATCGATTCGTATACGACTGAACAGTCGCCGCATGCGCTGCATCAGTTGCCGTGGATTTGTCGGATCATGAAAATCGATGGCGACCATAACGCGTTCCAGATGTTCGTAAAAATGTTCTACCTGTTCCCCCGTAGCTCTTTCCTGGTCCCACACTTCGTCTTCAGCGCGCGCTGCGGCAGTTTCTGAATCCAGGGTCGCCTTATGCAATTCATAACAGATAACCAGCACCGCCGCCGCCAGGTTCAGCGAACTGTACTTTTCATGAGTTGGAATCTGTACATGAAAGTGGCACAGCTGTAATTCATCGTTATTGAGCCCCGAGTCTTCTCGACCAAAAACCAGTGCAACAGTATTTTGTGCCTGCTCGGCAATCACCTTGCGGGCACATTGTTCCGGGCTCAACATCGGCCAGGGAATGCGCCGGGAACGGGCACTGGCACCAATTACCAACCCGCAATCAGCAACCGCAGACTGCAATGAGTCAACGACAGTGGCCGACTCGAGAATCTCAACCGCAGATACAGCACGGCCGACCGCCACGCCACTTGGAAATTCCACGGGCTGGACGAGAGTGAGATTAGCCAGGCCCATGTTCTTCATCGCCCGCGCGCAGGCACCGATATTCCCCGGGTGCGAGGTATTCACCAGTACAATCCTGACTTTGCTGAAATCTTGCATGATCGACCGCGTGCCTTGGGTTAAGCCGGGGATTATAGCAGGAGAGCCGGATTGGAATTTCGGGTAATCGCCGGTATCGCTGGATTACTGGGTTTTGCTATCATGGCGCCACTTTTTAAGGTGGTGCAGGACAACCCGGTCTCTGCTACCCACCCTGCTCTTTATCTCAGTCAGGATTTCAATCGATGCATGCCCTAGTCAACATCGCACTGCGCGCTGCGCGTGATGCCGCCGAAGCAATAGCCCACTCCAGTGATCGGCTTGACCGCGTCAAAGTCATCGACAATCGTCCCGAGACGTTTCTTACCTCCATGGACCAGGATGCGGATAAGACTATCTGTTACCACCTGGCAAAAGCCTATCCGGACTATTCACTGCATTCTCGCGTCTCTGGATTTCGGGAAGGAAAAGCTGGAGGTCCCTTGTGGCTGGTAGATCCCCTGATCGGCAGTCGAAATTTTGCCAGTGGCTATACCCAGTTTGCCGTGTCCATTGCCTGTCAGACTGATGGAGTTATCAACCACGCCGTGGTGGTGTTGCCACTCCTGCGCGAAGAGTTCGTCGCTACCCGTGGTACCGGCGCCCAACTAAATTCCCGTCGCATCCGGGTCAGCACGATATCTGATCTTTCCGAAATACTCATCGGATTGAACGCCAAGGGTCTGGCACTGAATAAATTCGCTCAGGTGCAGCGCGCACTGATCGAGTCCGGGGCCGATATCCGCATCTCAGGATGTAGCCCACTGGATATGATCCAGACCGCCGCTGGCCGCCTGCAGGGAGGTTGGTGTGAAACACCGGATCTGCCTACTATGGCTGCCGCCCGCCTGATTCTCACCGAAGCCGGTGGTTTACTCGGCACTGAAGCGGGAAATCCTGACCTCAGTTCCAGCGAAGAACTGCTGTTCGGCAACCCCAAGATATTCAAAGAGCTGATAAAAATGCGTTCTGCAGCCGCTTAACGCCTGGGGTGCAGCCATTTTCAGTGTTTGCAACTTAGTGTGACGTAGACAATTTATTTGGCAATTTACGGTATATTCAAGCAGCACTGTCAGGAAGCCGGGCTAGTCAGCCAAGCCGTTGTAGATAAGTGAGAAATTACAGTGGTAACAGCCGCATTCGAATCCAGAGCCTTCCCACCCAGGTAGTCGACTTTTCATGGCATTGAAGCATAACAATAACGCCGAGAATCTGGTCGACGGATCCATCCAGAAATCCCTGATTCGCATGACGATGCCGATGATTATCGGCATGTTTATGCTGTTCACGTTTCAGTTGGCAGATACGTGGTTCATCAGCTTTCTCGGCACCGAATCTCTGACTGCCATCAGTTTCACCTTCCCGGTCACGTTCACCATCATGAGTCTCGCAATCGGTATGGGCATTGGTGCTTCTGCCGTGGTCGCGCTGGCACTCGGTGGTGCTCAGTTCGACAGGGCCAGGGAAGCCGCGACCGTCATCAATTACATCTCATTCAGCTTCGCTTGCGTGGTCGTGCTGATTTGCTGGTTCTTCATGGATGACATATTCACCTTGATGGGTGCCCGCGAGGAACTGCTGGTGCAAATAAGGCAATACATGGTGGTGTGGTTCCCTGGCAGCGTGTTGGTTGTCTGCATCATGACTGGCAACAGCATCCTGCGTGGCTGTGGAGATACCAAGACGCCCAGCATCCTGATGGCAGCCGCTGGGCTTATCAATGTTGTATTGGATCCTATCCTAATTTTCGGGCTCGGGCCCATTCCCGCGCTCGGAATTCAGGGAGCGGCCTGGGCGACCGTGTGCGCCTGGTCTGCCGGATTCTGTTACCTGTTTTACCTGCTTGTCTACAAACTGGAGTTGGTCAGCCGATCCTTGCCGTCCCGGGCCACCCTGCGCAGTTCAGGCCTGGATATGTTGCGCATTGGCATTCCTGCCGCCGGGGCCAATATGATGACACCGCTGGCTGCCGGCATCATGACCGCCATTGCAGCCGGATTTGGCGATACGGCGGTAGCGGCATTCGGGGTAGGCGCCAGGATCGAACCGATCGCCACACTCATCGTACTGGCCATGTCATCCGCTCTGCCGCCACTGATCAGTCAAAACTATGGTGCGGGACATTTCGAACGCATCGAAGAAGCCTATCGGATCGCGATTCGCTTCATCCTGGCCTGGCAACTCGCTGTCTACCTGGTGCTGGCCATTGGTGCCGGCATTATCGCGACCATTTTTTCCGACGATCCGCAGGTTATTGCGGGTATCAAACTCTTCATCTGGATAATGCCGGTCGGATACGGCTTGCAGGGCATCATTATTCTCACGAATTCTTCGCTGAATGCCCTGCATCATCCACTCAAGGCATTGTATCTGAGCATCATGCGATTCTTTGTGTTCTATGTACCGCTGGCCTATGTAGGCAGTCTCTATTTTGGCCTGTTCGGATTGTTTGCTGGTGCGGTATGCGGCAACTTTCTCATGGCAATGATTTCCTGGCGCACGTTCAACCGGGCACTCTCGGGGGAACAGCAGTTAAAGGAAAAAACCGCCTGAACCAACGAGTGAGCGGTACCAAGCGCCGGCTGGAACTCGGCTGTCGAAGCGTTGACGAAGGCTGCCGCTCCTAATCGCCACCCCATCAGCGTCCTCGCACTGGTTCCTTTGGTTAAACTCAGGCGCTGGTTCGATTCCTGAAGAGCCTGCTTCTGCTGGCAGGTTTTACGGTTTTACTTCAAGCAGAAATTTCATCTTCTGGAATTGCTCTGTGTTCATGTGGTTAATCTCGATTTCGGCCTGGCTCAGTTTCCACTTTTACCTTATTGGATTATGCTTCGGCACTGAATTTGATAAAGCCGCCTGGCTTTGCAGGAAGGCAACACCATGAAAGCACTCGATGCGCTACACAGCCGGATCTCGGTTGCACGTCTGTCCAGTCCGCTTCCGGATGCAGCTGTACTGGAGAATATTTACCGGTCTGCGTTCCGTGCAGCCGATCATGGGCTCCTGCAGCCGTGGCGCTTCCTGATTATCAAACACGCAGCGCTCGAGAAACTCGGTGAGTTGTTTGTGAAAGCGGCGCTTAGTGATGATTCCGAGATTGCCCCGGAAAAGCTGGAAAGCATTCGCCGCAAGCCACTCAGGGCACCGCTGATCCTGGTAACGATTTCCAGCCTGAAGGAACATCCGAAAGTGCCGGCCTATGAGCAGGAACTCTCGGCAGCTGCCGCCACGCAAAATATGCTGGTCGCAGCGCATGCACAGGGAGTCGGTGCCATGTGGCGTACCGGGTCAATGGCCTATCACCCACAAGTCATGGCAGGTCTGGGTCTTGCCAAGCATGAAAAAATCATCGCCTTTCTTTACCTGGGTACAATCGATGGACCGGTGAGAACTCTAGCAGAACCGCAACTGCACAAATTTTTCACGGAGTGGTAACAGTGGGCAGTCGCAGTATAGACATGCAATGCTGGAAATGCGGCACGCAGCTCAAAAACCTGCTGCTACCCTTTTCACGCTATGAAGAATGCAGTTCCTGCAAGGCGGACTTACATGCCTGCATTGCCTGTAAGAGTTATAACCCATCGATTTCGAATAGTTGCAACGAAGATCGTGCCGATTTTGTGCTCGACAAAGATAAGGCCAATTTTTGCGATTATTACCACGCCAATCCCCGGGCTTTTCAGAAACAGGATAATTCCCAGTCCCTGGAAGCCAGGGCCAAGCTGGCAGAATTATTTGGTGAAGAACCGATCGATAGCGAGTCAAGCGCTGAACCCTCCTCGCCGCAATCCGAAGCCGAGAAGGCCCTGGCGGAACTGAAACGTCTGTTTGGCGATTCAGACTGAGTCCGCGGTAGATAGACTACAAAAATTCTCCTCCAATTCTCCTTTTATTCACTTGCGGTTCATCTGCCAGGCGTATGATTTACCCTGTAAACGCCGCCAGTTGGCGGATAAGGGGACCAGCATGAATTCTTACAAGTCTGTATTTTACACCGGCACACTTGTCTGCCTGTTGTTTTCAACGAGCCTATCGATTGCCGATGATGGCTTGTTCCCAGACGAAGGGCTTGGATTACTGTTAGGCATCGCCGGGGATTACCTTCTGGATGATTACGCCGATGATATTGTCCGGACAGATCAGCAGTATCGAATACGGGATCGGGATCATGGCTACAACGCTGGCAGGCACAGCGATCGTGATTATCAACACTCCCGGGGACCTCGACGCGATTCTGGTCGAGTGCGAGATAGAGTGCATGGTGGTCACAGCTTTACCAGTCCGCCCATTAGAGGAGGCAAATCCCGCCGCACTCGGATTGTCGAAAATCCCTATGCAGGCCGGGAGGTAACCGGAATCACGCTTACTGGCATCGATAACGACATTGTCCATATAGAGGATGTTATATCTTATCCAGGACGCTATCGCTTGAGCCCGCTTGGATATACTCTCAGCGTATTCCATCCACAGCGTTATATTGGGACTGGCGTTTTTATCGACTACATTAGTGTTCAGGCCAAGCACCGTGAATACTTTACAGTGACCTTTCACTACAACTAGGGAGCCTCTGATATATGAAGTCTGCCTGGGGTGGGCGGGCAGCACAACTCTCTGCCCGCACCACATTGAAATCGCCCGCAACCCTCACTCAACACTGCTATAATCGCGGCGCCTGTTTAAACTGCCGTGAATACGCATGCGCACTACTATCTTCTCTACTCCACTCATCACTCCCCTGTTACGGATTATCTCTATCGGGATTCTCAAGCTCATCGGCTGGAAGGCACGTGGCAAAGTCCTCGAACATCAGCGATTCGTATTAATTGGAGCGCCACACACCAGCAACTGGGATTTCCCCCTCATGCTGTTAATTGTATTAAAGCTTCGACTGCGTGTCTTCTGGATGGGGAAACACACACTGTTTCCATTTCCCCTTGGCTGGTTGATGAAATGGCTGGGTGGAATTCCGATTAATCGAACTGCCTCTCATAACGTGGTCAATGAGACCGTACGCCAATATCGAGAAAACGATGAACTGGTAGTGCTGATCCCTCCGGAAGGTACTCGCAAGAAAGTCAACCAGTGGAAGACCGGCTTCTATCATATTGCGAACATGGCCCAGGTTCCAATCTTGCTCGGTTATGTAGACGCTGCCAACAAGGAAGCAGGCATCGCTGACTTCTTCGCACCCACCGGAGACCTCGAGAAGGACATGCTCGAGATACGCCGCTTTTACGCCAACAAGAAAGGCTTAAATGCAGAAAACGCTTGAAGCTGTCAGGCTAACTGACGCAGTTTGGAGCTAGATTCTAACTCTTCAGCATGCTTCGCTCCGAGACAGGTCAGCAGAGTATCGAATACATACTGCGCATACACCTCGGTGGAGATTCTGCGCAGCTTGAATTTCCATTGCTTGAGATGCCACTGCTGCAGTTGAGCAACGACTTGAGAGGCCAGCAGCTCGGGTTTTTCACACACGAACTGACCTGTCAACACACCGGCGGCAATGGTGCCCATCAGGATAGCCTCGAAGCGAAGTTCGGCATCCAGAACTACTTGCTGCTGTTCCTTGGGCAGTCCCTTGAGTTCCATAAAACAGAAGTAGTACCAGGGGCTCATGATCTCCATCATGTATATCTCACCGAAGACAATGGCCCGCAGACAATCGATTGGTGCCAGGTCTTCGGCAGTCAGGCCGCCGATTACCTGTTCGATGTATTTGCGCTGAACACCTTCAATGACTGAGGCGAGATCGTTTTTACTGCCGATGTACGCATACAGCCCGCCCATGCTAATGTCGGTTTCCTTACTCAGGTCACGCAGGCTCATCGCCTGAAATCCTTTGGAATTGGCGAGCCTGAATGTGGCAGTAAAGATTTTTTCGAGGTTTGGAATCGCTACTTTCGGATTCTTGATTTGCATCTTCTCCTGATGCATTTCAAACACGCTAGCCCACAAAGGCTCTCCTTCGAGAATCCATTTGGCGCGAAACGCATCAAAGCTTGTATCTTGTGGCCATTGTGCCATAACTGTCGAAGCGAGCCTCATGATCTAACTGTCTGATTTAAGGGTAAAAATAAATGAGCGGCCAAGTGTATTACGTATTGGACCGCCTGTTAAGCAGACTCATTCACTGCAACTGGAGATTTATTGCCCTGGGGAAGGATGCCGGCGTACTAACAGGCCATGTGCTACTCAGAGCATGGCCTGCAGGCGTGATTTCGCAGCATCGCTGGGCATATGGCTAAGACCGAGAACAATTTCAGCCAGTGCCTTGGCTGCGGGTGTAGCCCTGTCGCTGGCAATAATGCGATTCATTATTTCCTTATCTTCAGCCGTAGCAGCATGTTGTATTTTGGACACTGCCGTGGCTATCAGCTGAAAGCCGCGACCATTAGTTTCGTCACTCGCAACGGCTGCCAGTGCCGCTTTATCTGCATCGGATGGGAAGTGGTTCAGACTGACGAGTATTCCAGCGATGGTCTTCGCCGCAGATGCATTGTCTGCCAGAGCTATTTGGGAAAAGACGCCGACCAACACAATCGCCACTAGCCGTTTAGCAAGGCTTGGTTTCATGATGTTCTCCTCAGAAGTAAACCCGGGTGGGGAATTCTCCGATTTACGTCAACCAATTCAGTGTAGCGCAAGAAATTCGTTTTAAATAGTCGATTCGGCCGGCGCAACGAGCCTGGCTAGATAAAGTAGGAAACAATGGCGGCAGAACCTGCCACTGCACAAAGAATGAGAGATGTTCGCCGCAGATTCTGGTGAGAAATAAGGTGCAGGGTCTGCATGGCCAACCAATAACCGACCAGGGTCGCTGGCAGGAGGGGTAAGGAGAGTAGTATCTGTTCCAGCCCAAAACGATCCACAGTCGCAAGCATTGTCAGAGACATCAGGCAGCTAACAACAAAAAACGCGGCAAGATTCGCGCGAATAAAGTCATTCTCCTGGTGTTGCAACACCAGCGCCATAGGCGGGCCCCCAATTGACGAACTGGTGCCCATGAACCCAGACAGGAATCCGGCAGACAACATAGCCACCGGTGTGGGTCTCAACACGATATTGGCCAGACTCAATATTACGGCGAAGATTACTGAAACACCCAGCCACAGTGCCAGTTGTTCCTGATCTATCCAGTACAGAAGCAGTCCCCCTGCTACCGTTCCGGGAATGCGCCCCAGAATTGCAAATTTCAATCCCTGAAAGGAGATCGAGTGCCAGTGTCGCAATGCATTTGCCAGTGACAAGGTAAGCGCACACATGGTGATTGGGGCTGGAACATACAACGGATCGATAAAAAACAGGGCAGGTGCGGCAATAATGGCCAGGCCGAATCCTATCGAACTTTGCACATAGGACCCGATAAAAATTATCAGCACGGCAACTGCAATTTCCATAGACTTTAACTGCCAAGACGTTTCAAGTTGGCTAGCTGCAAAACAGCTTCTGATCTGTCTTGCTCAGTGAAGGCAGGAGTAAAACCTGCGTTTCTCCAGATGTAGCCCGACCAGGGAATCAGCGCGGCATAATACTCGCATAAGCGCCCAAGCTCCAGCTCAACGCTATCTGGACTAAGAATTCACCCCCAGGTTGCCGTTGTTGCCACCGGTCTTTTACAATGCTGTGCTTGCAACCACTGTGAACTGAAATTCAAAGGACTCGCCCATGAAATCACGAGCCGCCGTAGCCTTCGCCGCCGGGAAACCACTGGAAATAGTTGAAGTCGACCTGGAAGGTCCGAAGTCTGGCGAGGTTCTCGTGGAGATTAAAGCCAGCGGCATCTGTCATACCGATGCATTTACGCTATCCGGCGATGATCCGGAAGGGGCATTTCCGGCTATCCTCGGTCACGAAGGAGCAGGCATCGTGCAGGAAGTCGGTGCCGATGTGAGTAGTGTGGCTGTGGGTGATGTGGTAATCCCTCTGTATACGCCGGAATGCCGACAATGCAACTTTTGCCTTCATCCCAAGACCAATCTCTGCCAGTCAATCCGAGCGACTCAGGGACAGGGGCTCATGCCCGATGGCACCAGCCGCTTCTCACTGGATGGCGAACCTATCCTTCATTATATGGGTTGCTCGACATTTTCTAACTTCACCGTGTTACCTGAAATTGCGGTTGCCAAGGTGCGCAGCGACGCCCCTTTCGACAAGATCTGCTACATCGGCTGTGGCGTAACCACCGGCGTGGGTGCCGTCGCTTTCGATGCCAAGGTCGAACCAGGCAGCACAGTGGCCGTATTCGGGCTCGGCGGTATTGGGCTAAACGTGATCCAGGGTGCGCGCATGGTTGGCGCGGACAGAATTATCGGGGTGGATATCAATCCCACCAAGACGAAACTGGCAACAGCCTTCGGCATGACCGACTTCATCAATCCGCAGGAGGTGGAAGATGTCACCCAGACTATCATCGACATGACGGGCGGGGGTGTCGACTACTCTTTTGAATGCATCGGCAATGTCAATACCATGCGCCAGGCGCTGGAATGCTGCCACAAAGGCTGGGGAGAATCCTACATTATCGGTGTCGCCGGTGCCGGACAGGAGATTTCGACCAGACCCTTTCAGCTGGTTACTGGGCGCGCCTGGAAAGGCACTGCATTTGGCGGAGCCCGGGGTCGAACCGATGTGCCGCGCATCGTCGATTGGTATATGAACGGCAAGATCGAGATCGATCCACTGATTACGCACACCATGGGTTTGGAAGAAATCAACAAGGCCTTCGACCTGATGCATGCAGGAGCCAGTATTCGGTCGGTAGTCATTTATTGATGGGAGGCTCTCAGCATCCGGCAGGCATGTGATAGCAGGCGAATCACGGTTCCATCGACAGCCGGGATGCAGCGATGCCAGAGCCGAGCGCAGCCATGCAGAACTTGCGTGATTCAAAGTATTGAAAGCGCTGGCGAGGGCGCCTGGACAACACAGTGTTGGCACAGTAGACCTGGCGATTGATTAACCGTATAAACGTAGTCGATTACGAATAGGATGTTAGCTATGAAATACCTGCACACGATGGTGCGCGTCGCCGACCTGGACGCTTCACTGGATTTTTATTGCAATAAGCTGGGACTGACGGAAATTCGTCGCTACGACAGTGAAGAAGGTCGCTTCACACTGGTGTTCCTGGCTGCCGCCGGCGATGAGGATGCCCAGGTTGAGCTTACCTTTAACTGGGATCCTGAAGAATACGACGAGGGTCGCAACTTCGGACACCTCGCCTATGCGGTGAACGATATCTACGCGACCTGCCAGAGGCTGATTGATAACGGCGTCACTATTAATCGACCGCCGCGAGATGGTCGCATGGCGTTTGTCAGATCCCCGGACAACATCTCCATCGAATTGCTCCAGCACGGCGACCCGTTACCAGCAACCGAACCCTGGTCCAGCATGGAAAATACCGGTAAATGGTAGCTCTTGCTTGAGCTGAACAAGCCGCTCGTTTATCATTCTGCCCCTTCGGAATGGACGCCTCTGATCAGCGGCTCCCTGGCTCTGCGCTCGAATCAACTCATGGCTTGAGCCCCAAATTCTTAGCCTGTACTTACTGGAAGTAGCAACATGGTATTACTTGACGGCACGTCTTGTTCGGAACAAATTCGCCAGGAAATCAAAGCACAGGTTGATGCGATCAAGGCCACTGGCGACCGTCCACCGCACCTGGCTGCGGTGCTGGTGGGTAGCGATGGTGCCAGCCAGAACTATGTGGCCATGAAAGAGCGGGACTGTGCAGAAGTCGGATTCGACTCGACTGTGCTGCGCTTTAAAGATGACATCACTGAGCAGGAACTGCTGGACAAGATCGCCGAATTGAACGCCGATGATTCCATCGATGGGTTCATCGTGCAGCTACCTGTGCCGAAACACATCGATGAGAGAAAGGTGATTCTCGCCATTGATCCGAACAAAGATGTCGATGGATTCTGCCCGGAAAATGTCGGCAACCTGGTGCTCGGTCTGCCTTCATTCGTGTCCGCCACACCGAACGGAATTATGGAATTGATTCGACGCTACGATATTCAAACTGAAGGCAAACACTGCGTCGTGCTTGGCAGAAGCAACATAGTCGGGACGCCGGTAGCAATACTGATGTCCCGCAATACCAAGCCCGGCAATGCGACTGTTACCCTGGCTCACAGCCGAACGAAAAATCTACAGGAATTATGTGCCAGTGCAGATATCCTGATCGTGGCGATCGGCAAGATGGAATTCGTCACCGCCGACATGGTCAAGCAAGGCGCGGTAGTCATCGATGTCGGACAGACCCGGGTTGCCGATGCCAGCCGTAAATCCGGTTACAGGAATGTCGGCGATGTCGATTTTGAAAACGTAAAGGATAAATGCTCCTTTCTCAGTTACACAAACGGTGGTGTCGGTCCCATGACTCGCGCCTCGTTATTGCAAAACACCCTCAAGGCTCACCAGAGAAGATAGAGAACTCATCATGTTTCAAGCACTAACTCCCCTCCCCCCTGATCCAATCCTTGGACTGTCCATAGCCTTCAAGGCTGACACCAATCCGAACAAGATTGATCTCGGTATAGGTGTCTATAAGGATGTCAATGGCAACACTCCGGTTATGCGTGCGGTGAAGAAAGCCGAAGACAGGATTCTCAAATCCCAGACTACCAAGTCCTACGTGGGGCCGGTTGGTGCTGCGGATTACAATGAAAGGGTAGCCCACATGATTCTGGGAGAGGAACTCTACAACTCGCTCGGCCAGCGACGCGTGACTGTGCAAACGCCCGGCGGTACTGGCGGGCTGCGTCTGGCGGCGGAATTTATCCACAAGGCCAACGCGGGAGCCACGGTGTGGGTGAGCGATCCGACCTGGGCGAATCATATTCCGCTGATCTCTGCGGCTGGACTCAACGTTGAAAAGTATCCCTATTACGACTATGCATCCCACAATGTACGCTTCGCTGAGATGCTGACGTGCCTGCAACAGGCTCCCAAGGGCGACCTGGTGTTGTTGCATGGTTGCTGCCATAACCCCAGCGGCGCCGATCTCAACCAGGAGCAGTGGCAGGCTGTGAGAGACCTGGCCCGCGAGAAGGGCTTCACCGTATTCATCGACCTGGCCTACCAGGGACTCGGTAACGGCATGGAAGAAGACGCTTACGGGGTGCGTTTACTGGCTGAATCCCTGCCAGAACTGATCGTGGTAAGTTCCTGCTCGAAAAACTTCGGTCTCTATCGGGAGCGCACGGGGGCGGTAACACTCATCTGCGATACTGCCGAATCAACGGCGGCAGCCACCACCCTGATTGCGGCGGCGGCACGCGCAAATTACTCCATGCCACCAGATCACGGCGCCGCTATCGTACAGCTCATCATGGATGATCCGGACCTGCAAGCCGAATGGGATATGGAACTGACCGACATGCGTGACCGCATCAATGGACTGAGATCACTGCTGGTGGAGCGAATCAAGGCGGCTGGAATCGATAAGGATTTCTCCTTTATAGAAAGAGAGAAAGGCATGTTCTCCTTCCTCGGAGTAAACCTTGAGCAGATCCAGACGCTGATAAAAGACTACGGCATCTACCTGGTCAATTCGAGCCGAATCAATGTTGCCAGCATCAATGACAACAACATCGATTACCTGACCAGCAGTCTGGCGAAGGTACTCTCCAGCTAACAGCCGAGCCAGTTAACGGGCGAACATGGGATTTATTTTGGCGGTTAGATCTTAACCGCCATAACGTCGGATGAAATTCCCTGGATAACACAATTGGTTGTTGCTCCGGGCAACTGCAACCAGTCATTTTCTTTCGTGTGACTTCCTACGATCACCAGATCCGCATTGATATCGGCCGCGATGCGTTTAATCTCGTACGAGGGCTCACCATAAGCGAGATAGATTTGATCTGCGGGGATTTCGAGTTCGTAAAGCTTCATCAAGTCACGAATCTTGATAGTAATGTGATCATGCCTGCGCCGAGCGTGGGAACTTAGCTGCAGGTTTTCACCCCGCATGGCCATATCATGCATGCCATGTTTGATGACATGCACAACATGCAACTGGTCAGCATCCTGTCGACACATCGGCGCTACCCGACTGATGAGTAATTCTGATTCGTGACTCAGATCAATAGCGAGTAGTAATTTACTGAACAGCGCCACTGCTTAATCTCCTTTTCTGAACAGCATGAAACTGTTCAATATCCCAAGGAGGCTCCCTAAGGATAAAACTTAGCAGGGTTGAAACACGATAGTAGAGGAATGGAGATTTCTGCGCTTGATCTATGTCAACCGCTATTTATTTCCGCCGCAGATAGACCCTTCACTGGCAGTGAAGGCTCAGCTCTCTCGAATTTTCAAGGAAGGGCTTACTGCCGCTGCGAAGTCACGCAGCGCTGCCTCGGTAGTCGACCAGTTGATGCAGGCATCAGTGATTGACACTCCCGGGCGTAACTCTTCGAGATCATCTGGAATGGGTTGATTACCTTCCTCCAGATTACTCTCCAGCATCACACCGATAATTGACTGATTGCCCTGCCTGATCTGGCTCGCAACCTCCTTCAGCACCTTAAGCTGCCTGGAGTGATCCCTCTGTGCATTGCCATGGCTGCAATCGATCATGATGTTCCGTTCATGGCCAGCCTTGAGGAGTTCATCTTCACAGGTTCGGACACTGCCGGCATCATAATTAGGTGACTTGCCGCCTCGCAGGATAACGTGACAATGCGGATTACCTTCGGTTCTGAATACGGCTACCTTCCCTGCTTCGGTCACACTGATAAAACTATGGTGCGCCGAAGCCGAACGAATCGCGTTGATGGCAACCATCATATCGCCATGCACATCGTTCTTGAATCCAATCGCCGATGATATTCCACTGGCCAACTTGCGATGGGTCGGCGATTCCGTGGTGCGCGCTCCTATAGCGGTCCAGCTCACCAGATCCTGCAGATACTGTGGCGATATCAGGTCCAGGGCTTCAATCGCAATCGGCAAACCGATCTCGGCGATGTCCAGCATAAGCTTGCGACCAATACGGATACCGTGATCGATGCGGTGGCTGCCATCCAGGTGTGGATCATAGATGAGTCCTTCCCATCCCACTGACGTGCGCGGTTTCTCGAAGTAGACTCGCATCAGAATCAACAGGTCATCAGCCAGTTCATCGGCGAGCGGCTTTAAAAGGCGGGCATATTGGAGTGCTTCTTCAGGGTTGTGAATCGAGCAGGGCCCTACCACAACGACTAGTCGAGGATCTTTCCTGTCCAGGACGTTCTTGACTGCTCGGTGTCCGGTCATGACGGTGTTCAGAGCATTTCCCTTCAGGGCAAACTCGTCCTTCACCTCCCCCGGGGAAGGTAGTTCTTCATAACCGGTAATATGAAGATTGTCGATTTCCTTAACACGCTTGGCCATGATGCACTCTGCTGATTTTCGGGAGGGGGATTATGGTGTAAAAAGGGGTATAACTCAAAGCATTAGAAGTATTCTCATTGGCTGTTGTGAGTTTTCGAACTCTATCTGATCAAAGTACCAGCCACAGCACCAGAGCAAATACAACACAGCCCCCGGCGAGCCCAAACAACAGACTAAGCCGATCCTCGTTCGTTGGATAATTCCAGTTCTGTTGCGGTACACGCTCCCCTTCGCCAACGATTAGCTTTTGCAGCTCGGCATATTCCTGGTCGGAAAGATTCTCCAGTTTATCTTTGCTGGGTTCGGCTGCGCCAATATTCAACTCCTCGGTATAATCGACAGGGTCATCATCGAAGTATCCGCGGCGCGCTGCTCGGCGATGAGAAACCGAGGCACTGCTTCCCCTGGCTTCTCCGTGTACCGCATTACTTACCGGTTTTCTGGACGCGGTTTTTTTTTCGCTACCTTCAAGCAGACCGGCTTCGCGCAATAAAACCTGTGCCTGTTTGAACGCTTTGGTAGTGGAAGAAAGCACGCGCTTCTCGATGTTGCGTGCCTTGGCAAATCTGATCAATGTGAAACGGCAGCGATTATCTTTTAGTACAGTATGCAGCGACTGCTTCAGGTCGTCCCTGTCGATAAAGCTTGCCACCAGCGCATACTGTTCTTTCTCTGCCAGCTGACTGTCCGCTAGTGTTACCCAGTCTGCGCGATTACTGTGACGCAACACGCTCATGAGAAACCAGCGAGCCAGTTCAAGCGTGGTGTTCTGTCCGAGTTTCTGTTCGATCAATTCAAGCAACTGATCGGCACTGACTTTAGCTTCCACAGCAATAGCAAATTTCTCAGCCAGAGAGATTTGTTCAGGAGTTATCTCAGGATGTTCCGAGTCCATAGGGCTATCACTGGGCCTGTTCGGGCATAAATGAACCAGTCTTCAGGAAGTGAATTGTATGATCAATAACTTCATTGTTTCGCATCATGAATGTGTGTGTCACCGGTAACACGATGTGAGCCGACATCCCTTCCACTCGAGTGCTGGCGACAGTGACGATGCTGTCATTCGGGCCATCCATTAGAAACAGATTTAGCGGATTGATGTTGGTAGTCCCCGCGATGACGCCCAACTCGAATTTTACCGGCCCCAAGTCATGCAGGATACTGCCCGGCCCGGTACCAAGCATCACACCAGTAGGTCCCCATAACAGTTCGAATCCGGGTATCGGTGACAGGCCATCGACAATCTCGCTGCCCTGGTTGGGAGGCCCCAGCATCACAACTCGACCCAACAGAGGATTGCTTTGCTGCTGAAAATATTGCCTGACCAGTATTCCACCCAAAGAATGTGTCACGAAATGAATAGATTCCGCACCCTGGTTATAACACTCGGCCAGACCGCGACTCACCGCATCGGCGGCGAGTAACTCGAGCTCGTAGCGCCTGGACGGGTAATTGATATTGACTACATAGTAGCCACTGCGGGTTAACTTGGTTTCCAATTCACCCATCGAGTTGGAAACCCTGGCCAGGCCGTGGAGCAATACCACGCATTCATTCTTCGCCAACGCCCCTGCCGGCAAGCTGAAGAACAATGCGCAAACCATGCAGAACCTGGTGATGAATTGTCTGTGATGTTGCAAAACTGTGACCCTCTCTTAAGGAGCCTCTGATCAACAATTGCTGGGTATACTGTGCTGGCAATTCCAGCACAGTGCAAAACTGGTGGCGTGGCCTTCACCGCAATTCTCACAGACCCAGTCCTCGCCCTCAATCTCAGATTCAGAGACCAATTCCTTAATGATCTGTTCTGCGCGCCTGATATCCAGTTGCTTCTCCACCCACACCTGGGGCAAACATTCTATAAAAGGTATTTCTCCGGCGACTGAGTAGAGTCTGTCATTACGCACAGTCGCCGCAATATCGTACTGTTCAAGCACGTTCCGGATATGCCAGGCCATGGCGACACTGTCTGCAGTATAGACTCGTTTCATAGATTTTTAGCTTGGCAGCTGCTAGCGATAAATATGCTTCCATCTCAACCCGGAACCAAACAGCATACCCGAATATAAGATCACTCCGCCAACTACCAGGACCGTCAATTGTGTGACCTTGGTCAGCATGTCCCACTCGGTCCATGCTTGCCAGTCACCGGCTAAGGTCAGCAGGAAATAGCCCAGCACGCCATTGGCCAGGATAATGCGGAGGCTAAACACTCCCCATCCCGGCTGAAACTGGAACACGCCATCGGCTCTGAGTCCCATAAGTAATAGCCCCGCATTAAGAAAGGCCGCCAGGCTGGTGGCCAGCGCCAGGCCCATGTGAGCCAGCCCGCTAAGATAGAACACGATATTCAACACCATATTGGTACTCATCGCGATAATGCCGATGCGAACCGGGGTCGCGGTATTTTGCCGGGCGTAGTAGCCAGGTGCGAAAACCTTGATTGCCATAAACGCAAGCAGCCCCACCGCATAGGCACGCAGACTTTCCGCTGCTCTTATCACGTCGGTCTGTGTGAAATTTTCATTCTGAAACAGGGTTACCAGCAGGGGTTCAGCGATGAGAACCAGGGCTAGCGTCGCCGGTAGGGCGATGAGACACACCAACCGAAACGCCCAGTCCAGGGTTGCCGAGAACTCCGTCATCGATTTCTCTGCATGTCGTCGCGACAGACTCGGCAACACCACAATGGCGATTGCTATACCAAAAGTTCCAAGTGGCAGTTCCATCAGTCGATCAGAGAAATACAGCCAGGAAACGCTCCCGGACACGAGCAACGAAGCGATCAGAGTATCGAGCAACAGATTTATCTGGCTTACGGAAACACCAAACAGTGCTGGCACCATCAATTTCTTGATCCGTGCTACGCCTTCGTGCAGCTTGGACGGTTTCGGCATTGGCAGGAGTTGAATTCTTGCCAGGAAGGGCAGCTGGAACAAGAGCTGGGCAAATCCGGCAACCAGCACTCCCCAGGCCAAGGCCAACTCCGGTTCGCGCATATAGGGTGCCAAGAGAAAGGCACAGCCAATCAATGAAATATTCAACAGGGCTGGTGTTAGCGCTGGAATGGCGAACCGCCCGTAGGTATTCAGCACGGCACTGCACAAGGCCGTCATCGAGATGAGCAGCAGATAGGGAAAGGTAATCTGCAGCATCTCCACGAAGAGGGCAAATTTTTCCGGCTCATCGATATAAAAACCGTAGGCCAGGGGTATACCGATTAGTGGCGCAGCCAGTACCACCAGTAGAGTGATCAGCAGCAGAAAGCCCCCCAGAGAGGCTGCCACGGCGTTAACCAGGCCGTGCACTTCAACCAGGGATTTCTTGCTTCGATATTCTGCCAGCACTGGTACGAATGCCTGGTTGAACGCCCCTTCGGCAAATAATCGGCGCATGAAGTTGGGAATCTTATTGGCGAGAAAAAATGCATCGGCGCCATCGGAGGTACCGAACACCCTGGCGATGACGACATCCCTTGCCAGACCCAGTACTCGTGAGATCATGGTCATGGAACCAGTGACACCGCTGGCTCTGAGTAGCCCACTCTCCTGGCCGGGCTCTGCGGCTACGCGACTACCTGGTTCGACCCGTTCCGAGTCTGGTTGCATCTCACTCATGATGTTATTACTGCAGCTTCCTTTTGGGCCTGGGGTTTGTCTGGCAGTGTAGGCTCGAGGTATTTTCGAGCCCGTCGATTCTCTGCCTTGCTCAATATTGAGCTATCGGGTAATTTCGCTAATTTTTGAGCATTCTTAGTAAGTTAGCGGTCTTTGCAAGCCCTGTGTTGACATCACAAAGTGAAAACGGCATAGTGTCGCTCCTTCAAAATGCGGGATTCAGCAAGCGGCAAATCTCCATTTCTTATTAGATTAGATAGCACAACGCAAAGGAGTTCCAATTGGCCAATTCTCCACAGGCCCGTAAGCGTGCCAAACAAGGTGAGACGCGCCGGCGCCATAATGCCTCATTCCGATCCATGGTTCGTACCAGTATCAAGAAGGTCGATGCAGCCATTGAAGGTGGCGATCATGCGGCGGCACTCACTGCCTATAATGCGGCCGTGCCGATTATTGATCGTTTGGCGGACAAAGGCATTATTCATAAAAATAAGGCGGCGCGACACAAGAGTCGACTGAATTCGGCGGTCCAGGCGCTGAAGTAAATCCTGCTCAGTTCAAAAAAAAAACCGGCCATGGCCGGTTTTTTAATGCCGGTGATTTGCTGTCCGGGTAAACCTGAGAGGATCAGATTATCTTAGCTTGAGAGGGTCAGATTATCTTAGCTTGAGAGGGTCAGATTATCTTAGCTTGAGAGGATCAGATTATCGCAGTGGATAATTTCCTCTTCCCCTGCGTAGCCCAGCAACTCTTCAATCCTGTCACTGCTGTGACCAATCAGTTTGTGCACTTCGTCAATCTCGTAATTAACCAGGCCCCTGGCGATCTCTCGACCAGCCTGATCGGTTAAAGCCACCACATCTCCGCGTGAGAAATTACCTGTAGCCGTTTTTATCCCAACTGCCAGCAAGCTCTTACCGGAACCAGTCAGCACCTTCACTGCACCGTCATCCAGGGATAGCGACCCCTTCAGTGTCAATTGTCCAGCCAGCCACTGTTTTCTCGCAGTGACCGGTTCACTGTCTGCCTTGAGCAGAGTCCCCAGCTCTTCACCTTCGGCGATTCGCAGCAGCACACCATCGAGTTTGCCATTGGCAATAATCGTATCGGTTCCCGACCGGGCTGCCAGTCGCGCGGCGGATAATTTCGTCAGCATGCCGCCCCTGCCAAGACTCGTGCCTTTACCGGCAACCTTGAACAGGGCGGCATCGTTGGCAGAAGCTTCTTTGATAATTTCAGCATCGGTGTTTTTGCGGGGATCAGCACTGTATAAGCCTTCCTGATCCGTCAGCAGCACCAGCACATCGGCATTAATAAGATTCGCCACCAGGCCAGCCAGGGTATCGTTATCGCCGAAGCATAACTCGGCAGTCGCCACCGTATCATTTTCATTCACTACCGGTACGACTTTCATCTGAAGTAGTGTAGTCAGCGTGCTGCGTGCATTCAGATAGCGGGTTCGGTTCGACAAGTCCTCGTGAGTGAGCAGAATTTGCGCGGCGTGTACACCATGGCGCATGAAACAACTCTCGTAAGCCTGCACCAATCCCATCTGACCGACGGCCGCTGCAGCTTGTTGCATGTGCACCTGATTGGGTCGCTTCTTCAGGTTAAGCCGCGTGACTCCCTCGGCTACCGCACCGGATGAAACCAGTACCAGTTGCACACCTTTCTGTTGCAACACTACCAGCTGCTCGGCCCAATGCGCGATCGCGACTTTGTCCAGGCCGAGACCGTTGTTAGTCACTAACGAACTGCCAACCTTGACCACCCAGCGTTTTGCGCTTTTAAATTTTTCTCTCATAATTAATTCAAACTGTCCCGGGCCCGCTAACCGTCCCAGTCATCATCGAATTCAGGGTCTTCCCTGCGCTTGGACGGCTTCGAGTTCTCTATCGAACGACGAATCTCGAAGGCCATCGCTGCCTCGAACCCCAATTGCCCGGTCCGGTATTCCTCGTCATCGAGCAGTTTCTGCCGATGCTGCTCAATGGATTTCATCAATGCCTGGCTCAGTTCGGTACAGCCGGCCTTGGTCAAGGCCGAAATCTGGTGGATATCACCCTGCCAGTCCAGTTGCTGCCGAAGCTCGTGTTGTAAGGCGTCTAATACTTCTTCGTCCACCAGGTCTACTTTATTTAGGACGAGCCAGCGTTCCTTCTTCGCCAGGGTCGGGCTGAATTTTTCCAGTTCCTGAGCTATTTGCTGAGCATTCACAACCGGATCGCTACCATCCACAGGCATAACATCTATTAGATGGAGCAACAGGCGGGTTCTGGACAGATGTTTAAGAAACCGAAATCCGAGGCCAGCTCCCTCGGCGGCACCTTCGATCAAACCCGGTATATCGGCCATCACAAAACTGCGCTCCATGCCGAGACTCACCACGCCAAGGTTTGGCACCAGGGTTGTGAACGGGTAGTCGGCCACCTTGGGTTTCGCCGCCGATACGGCACGGATCAGGGTCGACTTGCCCGCATTGGGCAGACCCAACAGTCCCACGTCGGCTACCAGGCGTAACTGCAACTGCAGCGTGCGCTTCTCGCCTTCGTCACCCTTGGTAATCTTGCGCGGCGCCCGGTTGGTACTGGATTTGAAGCGCGTGTTACCCAGGCCGTGCTTTCCCCCTTGAGCCACCATGACTGTCAGGTTTGGGCTATGCAGGTCGGCAAGCAACTCTTCGGTGTTTACATCAATCACCGTGGTTCCAACCGGTACTCTAATAATCAGGTCTTCACCCTTACTGCCAGTGCAATTTCGCCCGCGTCCGCCTTGACCATGCTGGGCACGGTAACGGGGCTGAAACCGAAAATCCACGAGGGTGTTGAGTGAATCGTCTGAGGCCAGGAATACGCTGCCTCCGTCGCCTCCGTCGCCACCGTCCGGACCCCCCTTTTCGATATATTTCTCACGACGAAAACTCAGGCAACCATTTCCTCCGTTGCCTGCCTCTGCGGTAATTTCTGCTTCGTCGACAAATTTCATGTGCTGCGTTCCAGGTATCTAAGGAGCCTCTGAACAAGACTATGGCCACTGAGCGGGAGTCTGTCGCGTTTTGCCGCTAGGCGGCGT
>JAQBSZ010000037.1 GCA_027623555.1 Pseudomonadota bacterium
GGCGGAGCGCGACAGGCCCCGCCGGTCGGGGGTTTACATAGAGTGCGCTCTCGACGTTGCACTGGCTTGAAAGATCGACCGTCCTGCGCGCGCCTTGAGAGCGAAATTGGCTGTAAGCCAGAGCGGCCATAGTCTTGTGAAGAGTCCCTAGTGTGAATGCTTAGCCATAGGTGGTCACAAGCGCGGTTCAGTTAAAAGAAGCGCAACTCAATTGGTAGAATAAAGGAAGCAACGATGTCAGCCAGACCAGAAGTTCGCCACATCTATCAGAATCACCATCTCGATACTCACCACTGGGACGATTTCAAACCCCGGGAGGGAGATATCGTTATCTCGACCTCCTACAAGGCTGGTACCACGCTTACCCAAACGATCGTAGCCAACCTGTTGTTCCCCAATGGCGACATGCCGGGAACCGTGAGTTCACTCTCGCCCTGGCTGGACATGCGCCTGTCACCACTGGAAGAGACGCTGGCAACGCTGGAGGCACAGACTCACAGGCGCTGCATCAAGACTCATCTGCCCCTGGACGGATTGCCGTTTTTTGATGAGATCCAGTATGTCGTGGTGGGACGAGATCCGCGGGATGTGTTCATGTCACTGGTCAATCACTATGGCAACCATACGCCACAGTTTTATGAAGCGATGAATGGTTTGCCTGGGCGTGTTGGCGACCCGTTTCCGGAGTATGATGGTGACATTCACAAACTCTGGCACAACTGGATCACCCGTGGTTGGTTTGCCTGGGAGAGCGATGGCTATCCCTACTGGTCCCACCTGCATCATGCCATGACCTGGTGGGAGTTTCGCCACTTGCCAAACATTCGCCTCATTCACTACAGTGACCTGCGTGCCGACCTCGAAGGGCAGATGCGCGCGCTGGCTGATTATCTTGGCATTGACGTGCCGGAAGCACGCTGGCCCGATGTAGTCCATGCCTGTGAATTTGAAACCGTCAAGGCGAATCCGGAGAAGGTGTTGGACCCAATGTTTGATGTGATGTTCAAGGGGGGTGGTGATACTTTCATCCATAAGGGCACGAATGGGCGCTGGAAGGATGTATTCACCAAGGATGAATTAGTGCTCTACCAGCAAGCCATGGACAAAACCTTACCTGGGGATTGCGCACACTGGCTCGAGTCCGGAGGCAGTTATTCCTGATAGTTGTACCTGAAAAACAATGAGAAGAGGTATGTACTGATGAGCCGATCAACTATTTGGATTGTAGCCACACTATTGCTGCTGCTCTCGGCCTGTGGTCAACAAGAATCAGTAATCTCGACGCGGGCTCTCACCGTCTCGGCAACTGTCGCTTTTACGGAAGGACCGACGGAAGCTGAAGACGGGTCGGTATATTTCACTGATCTTTATAACAACCGTATTATGCGCCTGGCTACCGACGGCGCGCTATCCACATTTCGGCAGCCCAGCCACCGTGCCAACGGCTTGCTGTTTGATAGTCAGTGGCGATTGCTGGCCTGCGAAGGCGGCGATGGCGCTGCAGTCTTACCGCGGGTTACACGCACCGATATGACCACCGGTGTAATCGAAGTGCTCGCCGATTCCTACGCAGGCAAGCAGCTGCATCAACCTAACGATCTGACCTTTGACGGGCAGGGCCGTATTTATTTTACCGATCGTCCCGGTGCCGACATTCGCGAAGAGCAGACCGGCGTGCACGGTGTGTACCGCATCGATCCGGACGGCTCAATCGAACGCATTCTCACCGAGCCTGAAGTCATGCGCCCCAACGGCATCGTAATTTCGCCGGGTGACACAACTCTGTACGTGATCGAGACCGAGCAGGCGGCAGGAGGCCCGCGCTCGATTCTGGCCTATGACCTCAGTGCCGCCGGCACCGTCAGCAATGGCCGGGTATTCCATGATTTCTATCCAGGCCGCAGCGGTGACGGCATGACGATTGATAGCGCGGGCAATCTGTACGTCGCCGCCGGCTTGAATAATCTGCGCGGGACCAGCGAGACACTCGATACGGTCGCTGGTATTCATGTGTTCGCGCCAAGCGGGGAACTGCTTGAACACATCCCGGTGCCTGAAGACACCATCACCAATGCCGCGTTCGGCGGCTCCGATCTGCGTACCTTGTATGTCACGGCAGGCAAGACCCTGTTTAGTTTCAAAACAGATATAGAAGGTACGCGCCGTTAACGAATAACCAGCGGGCACGTTGCCGCCAATAAAGAGGAAGTAGCATGCATTACTCGATAAGAAAACTTTTCGTGGCAATTGTCTTATTACTGGGCAATCTTGTAATGGTGACGGCGGTTACCGCTGCAAGTGCCGATGAGCAATTCGTCGGCACTTTTCGTTTAGTCGGGTTCGAGATCAAGGACGGCAACGGTAACTGGATGCCGGATGAAAACCGCCCGGGTAATGGTTACATTACCTATAGCGACACCGGTTACATGGGAGTGCAAATCACGCCCAGTGTCCGAACTCCATTTGCCAATAATCAGCCAACTGCAGAAGAAGCGCGGCAAGCGCTGCAAGGCTATATTGCCTATTTCGGTCCATTCACGGTGCATGAAGACGAAGGTTATGTAGTTCATCATCGGGTCGGCGCGCCCAATCCCGGTGGTGCCGGCGATACCCTGCGCTTCTTTGATTTCGAAGGAAACCGACTAATCCTCACACCGCCGTCAGCAGGTGGCAATAAAGCGGATGCCGTATTACACGTCGTGTGGGAGAGGATGCCGGATGTTGAACTGTCAGCAGAGGCGCAGAAGTTCGTAGGGGTTCGTCAATTGCTGTACACCGAACGTTATACCGAACGAAATGGCGCGATTATGGCATCTGGACAGCACAATGAAAGCGATGCTGGCTCGTATATTTTCTACACGCCAACAGGCCACATGATGGTGCACTTAATGGACAGAGCAGGGCGTACGCCTTATGCCGGAAATGCTCCCACACCTGCCGAGGCCTTAGCTGCCTATCGAAGTTACTACGCGTACTTCGGGCGGTTCACTGTTTATGAAACAGCGAGTCCACAATATCTTGTGCACAACCTTGAGGGGATACTCAGACCAGATCCACCAGCGGATACCGAGCGACTGTATCAACTCGATGGCGATATCTTGCGCCTGGGACCGAGACCGCAACGCAGCAACGGTGAGGCAACCGGGACGCACCTTTACTGGCAGGAACTGCCTTCACGGCGTTAACAATTTACTGATTCATTCAGGAGTCCGATAATGACCAAACCAATCAGGACGAGCAAAGATTTTCATCCCGAAGTGTTGAGTAGTTTCCATGAGTATGTGCATGGGGCTATCGATCGCCGAGGGTTTCTGCAGCAGGTCTCCAAATTTGCCGTGGGGGGCTTGACCGCCGTTGCGATTCTCGATCTGCTACAGCCGAACTATGCCGAGGCTCAGGATATTGCTGCCGATGATGCGCGAATCGACGGGGAATATCTCACAATCCCTTCTCCGCAGAACTGGCAGGGCTATGTGGCGCGACCGGCCAATCCTGAGAATCAAAGATTACCGGCGGTGTTGGTAATTCATGAGAATCGGGGACGTAATCCCTATATTGAAGATGTGACGCGCCGGCTCGCCCTGGCGGGTTTCATGGCCATGTCCCCCGATGCGCTAAGTCCGATGGGTGGCTGGCCGGGTAACGATGACGAAGGCAGAGACATGCAACGGGCGCTGGACCGTGAAGAGATGATGAGCAACTGGCAGGCTGCCTTGCAGTTTCTCAAGAACCATCCCCAGGGCAACGGCAAGGTAGGCGCGGTCGGATTCTGCTATGGCGGCGGTGTGGTGAATAACCTGGCGGCGCGCATGCCCGATGTGCTCGATGCCGGTGTGCCGTTCTATGGCAGCCAGGTCTCCGCAGAGGAAGCCGCCAATATCAAGGCACCGCTGATGTTTCAAAATGCCAGCACCGATACCAGAATTCTCGCGGGTGCGCTTGTCTATGAAGCCGCACTGACGCAGGCCGGCGTTACTTACGAGTCTTATGTCTACGAAGGGGCGAGCCACGGTTTTCATAACAACACCACGCCGCGTTTCGATGAGGCGGCCGCTGCACTGGCCTGGGAACGAACGGTGGACTGGTTTAACCAGTACTTGCTATGAAACTGGGGACACCTACAAGTTAACAACTTAATCAGCACTACTTGAGTTTCCCCAACTTAATCAGCACTGCGTGAGTGTCCCCAACACTCCAACACTAATCACGGATTAAGTTGTTAACTTGTAGGTGTCCCCACAGGAGGTTCTATGCTTCGCAACCGGCAAACCTGAACTGGGAGCTAGTTGATTGCGGAGAATTCCAAGAACTAAAAGAAGTTGTGCAAAGAGCCGGGATTTCTGCCAGCAGCAATCAAGGAGTGGCTGCTTTTATCAGGTAGACGCATTCTTTCCAAGGGACTATCCTGAATCCATCGAACTCGGGAGACCAGCCATGCTAATTCGCACATCGACAATTCAATCGCTCCTGACTTCTCTTGTCCTGCTTTGCTGTCTTTTCTCAACTATCAGCGTCGCACAAATGACACCCAGACCCGAGCAGAAAATTGCCCTGGTAAGTGGGTCCAGCAGTGGCCTCGGGCGTGAAGTCGCGTTCCGCTTGAGCGCGCTGGATTACTTCGTCATTGTCCATGGCCGCAACGAAGAGCGAGGCATGGAGGTAGTGAAGCTGATAGAAGAATCTGGCAGCGGTGGCGCGCGATTCTACCAGGCTGACTTTGGTGCATTCGATCAGGTCAGGCAGTTTGCCGACAACATCCTGCGCGATTTCACGCGCCTGGATGTGCTAATCAATAACGCCGGCATCGGTTCGTCACCGGCCACACGACTAGTCTCCGAGAATGGCCACGAACTGCGTTTCCAAGTGAACTACCTGTCCCATTTCCTCCTGACCCACGAGTTGCTGCCACTGCTGCTTGAGAGTGATGCCGCGCGCATCGTCAATGTCTCATCCGGTGCACAACAGGATATCGATTTCGACAATGTCATGCTGGAGAGAGGTTTCAGTGGCGGGCGCGCCTATGCCCAGAGCAAACTAGCGCAGATATTTTTTACAATCGACCTGGCAGAGACTCTTGCAGATGAAAATATCCTGGTGAATGCGCTGCATCCGGCCACGTTCATGGACACCGCCATGGTCAGGAATGCGGGTGCTACACCTCGCACTACCGTGGATGAAGGTGCCGACGGGGTCATGCAACTGGTGACGGATGATGTGGGTACAGGCAATTACTTTGTAAGGCAACGGGCAGTGCGTGCGAATCGACAGGCGTATGATGGAGAAGATCGGGCAAGACTGTGGCAGCTTAGCCTGCAACTAACCGGTCTCGATTAAAGGCGGATACCTAAATTAGCGGCGGAGATCAATTTGCAATCATGTGTAAATTAAAAGCATTAAGACTTCATCTGCCAGTTCTCTGGATGAGTTCGACACTAGCAGGCCTTGGTTTAGTTCAGGCCCAGGAGAATTCAGAAGCCTGGTTCGGGCAGGCACTACCCGATCCATTGCGCAGTGCCAATTCTGCTCCTGCTCGCCTGGAGCGCATCGACATCGACGAACTCTCACTCCAGGTCTCAGACGATGAGCGCCTGGAGCGTGTGATACAGGGAGATCGTATCAAGCAGTATATGGAAGAGGTCATAGATATCTCGCGGCAGAGTAAAGCCAGCGGCGACTCGTTATGGGGCAGGATCGGCGGGACACGCTGGGAACTTATGACTGCCGAACTATTGGCCAGTAAATTTCGCGAATTCGGACTGGAGGATGTGCGTATCGAGCGCATGCCGCGCAACCCGCAGTGGTGGCCCTCACAGTGGGAGGTCACACTGCTGGCAGATCCAGGCTATGGAGCGGGAAGCACCGATGTCTCATTACTAACGGCGTTTCCAGCCGCGCCCAGTCCTGCTACTCCGGAAGCGGGCATTGAAGCCGAGCTGATCTACGTTGGTGCTGGAACTCCGGCGGACCTGATCGGCCGTGATGTGCGCGGAAAGATCGCGGTGTATCACGCCATCTTCAAGACCGGTGCCTACAGCTATACCGGTCGGGGCATGGCGGATCAGTTAATAAAAGCAGGTGCTGTGGCGGCGATTGCTGTGCATGAGATAGAAGAGAATATTCAGTTTTTCAATCGCTTCGCCGGCAGTCTCGAAGGACAGGGATTTACCATCAGTGGTAATGACGGGGTATTTCTCGAGGATATGATTGCACGCACTACAGCAGTCAAACCGCTTCGTGCCAGGCTCAAGTTAGCCACCTCTCCATATGACGGTCTGATTACTCAGAATGTGTATGGCATGGTGCCGGGTCAGACCGATGAGTACATAATGCTGACCGCCCACATGGATGCCTATTTCGAAGGCGCCTATGACAACGCCACCGGTTTGGCGACGTTGCTGGCTCTGGCTGAATACTATTCACAACCCGGAGCGCCGACTCCGCATAGAAATTTACTTTTCGTGGGAACTGGTGGGCATCATTCCGGGAGACCTGGCACCCCCTATACCAATACCGAGTTGCAGTCTGTGGGGACGGCTTATATCGTCGATCAGCATCAGGATTTGTTGGACAAGACGGTACTTGTTCTTAACATCGAGCATACCGCATTGACCTCGGTAGTTACCGGGCTGGGCGGTATCATTCCAACGACCACCGAATCGGCCCGCCACCTGGCAGTCAGTAATCGCAGTCCATTCCTGGAGAGAGAATTCACCAGCGCTCTGGATCGCTATGGCATCGTCGTACCGATCCTGACAAATAACTTCCCCGGTGGAGATGCGAGTAATCTATTGCGAGGTGGTGTTCCCATCGTAAATCTGATTTCGGCCGGCTTCTGGTATCACAGTTCGGGTGATACAGCGGCGAATATTCCAACGCAAGGACTTGAACGCACGGCACGCATGTGGGCATACTTTCTGAACCGCATCGACGGGGCAACGCGAGAAGAGATTGGCACTGGCTCTGTTAACTAAAAAAGCTGGTGAAAATTGAAGGAATCAGCAGAGGGTGAAGCGATGAGAAATGAGCGAAATATTCACAGCGTTGCGTTGACGGCGTTTGCCTGCATCCTGGCATCCTGCGGACCAGAAATGACGGCTGTCGAAACAATTCCATCTGCTTCATCCACACAGTTTTTGACCACGAGTTACGCACTCCAGAACCGGCCCGATGTGCGGGGACTAACCGGTGCGGTATCGTCTGATCATCCGCTGGCCACACAGGCAGGTCTCAGAATACTGCAGGAAGGTGGCAATGCCACCGACGCGGTGATCGCCATGGCCGGCGTGCTCGCCGTGGTGCGTCCCCACATGAATGGTATCGGTGGCGATGCGTTCGGCATCTTCTACGATGGCGAGACTGGTGAGATTACGGCCCTGAATGCCAGCGGTCGTGCCGGGTCTGTGGCGACGCCAGAGTTCTTTGCCGCCGCCGGTGTCCAGCGCGTTCCCGGCACGGGACCCCTTTCGGTGAGCGTGCCCGGCGCCGTGGCCGGCTGGGTGGATGCCCATGGCCGCTTCGGCAGCAAGGACTTCTCCTACTTGCTTGAACCGGCAATCGAATACGCCCGTGGTGGCTTTGCCGTGTCTACTCGACTGGCGATGGATTTCGAGGAACAGGGCCGCGCTCTCAATGCCGACGGCCGCAATCTCTATCTGCCCGATGGCGCTCCGCCGCCTGTTGGGGCGCTATTGAAGAATGCAGCCCTGGCTGAATCATTGGTGACGGTTGCACGGGAAGGCAAACTGGGTTTTTACAACGGCGCTATTGGCAGGAGACTCGCTGCCTTCGTTAGCGAACAAGGTGGGCATCTGCGTGAGCAGGATTTTGTCAATCACGCCTCAACCTGGGTCGAACCCATTCGCGGCGAATATCTGGGTCACGAAATTCTGGTGATGCCGCCCAATACCCAGGGTGTTACACAACTCGCGCTGATGAAGATGTCCAAGGCACATCCGGTCGAAGCCATGGGGCACAACAGCACCAAGTATTTGCACACCTTGATTGAACTGAAGAAACTGGCGTTTGCCGATCGTGATCGCTGGATCGCCGATCCTGCCATGACTGAAGTACCAGTAGAACAACTATTAGATGGAGATTACTTGCGCGAGCGTGCCGGACTGGTCGATGCCTCCCGTGCGGCTAAATCTGTTGAACCAGGATTCGGCAATGAAATATTTTCCAACGCTGACAAGGACCGGGAAGATGCAGGCGATACAGTCTATATCACCGCGGTCGATCAGTGGGGCAATGCGGTCAGCTGGATTCAGAGTAATTTCGCCGGCTTCGGTTCCGGCTTGTTGGAATCGGAAACCGGCATTCTGCTGCATAACCGTGGCGCACTGTTCTCACTGGAAACCGGTCATCCCAACGAAGTAGCGCCGGACAAGCGTCCCTACCATACCCTGTCGCCACTAATGGCACTGTATCCCGATGGCGGATTCGCCTTTACCCTCGGCACGCCGGGCGGCGATAGCCAGACCCAGTCGCTGCTACAGATTGTAAACAACATGCTGCTGTTCAACATGACGCCGCAGCAGGCCATCGAGGCACCGCGGTTTCGTTCCTCCGGTGGCTTGAATGTGGCCATTGAGAACCGCGTGAGCAGCGAGGCGCTAGGTGGTCTGCAAGCTCTCGGACACCGTCTGCAGTTGATCGATGACTGGACCGCCACGTTCGGCGGCGCGCAGATGATCCACTATGATCCATCCAATGGCGTGTTAACCGCGGCTGCCGATCCTCGGCGCGAAGCCTATTCGCTGGCCTATTAGATTGGGGACACCTACAAGTTAACAACTTTATCAGCAATACTTGAGTATCCCCAACACTAATCACTGATTAAGTTGTTAACTTGTAGGTGTCCCCATAAACCCTAGAAAGAAGAAATTAACCATGAATATCAAACTCATCCGCACCTGCCTTGTCACGCTGCTTCTCCTGTTCACTACCACACAGCTCCATGCGCAGCCCGATGGCTGGGCGCGTCCCTTCGAGGGCTTCCGTGTCATCGGTAACCTCTATGGCGTAGGCAGTTATGATCTCAGCGTCTTCCTCATCACCTCCGATGCAGGGCATATCCTTATCAATACCGGCCTGGAAGATTCCACCCAGTTGATTCGGGGCAATATGGCGGCGCTGGGTTTCCGCATGGAAGATATCAGGATCCTGCTCACCCAGCAGGCGCACTGGGATCACACCGCGGCGATGGCTGAGATCAAACAGATCAGCGGTGCCGAGATGTGGGCCACGGTAGGCGATGCCCCGATCATGGCTGACGGCGGTTTCAGTGATCCTCACTTTGGCGGACGCGAATCATTCCTGCCCGTTACGGTCGACAAGATCATTCGCGACGGTGAGGTCATCGAGCTCGGCGATATTCAGCTGACGGTACATGATCATCCGGGTCACACCGAGGGCAGCTCCAGTTACTCGATGCAGGTCAGTGAAAGTGGCCGCGATTACCAGGTACTGATTGCAAATATGGGTACCATCAATCCCGGCAAGCAATTGACGGTGGACCCGACTTATCTCGGCGTGTCGGAGGACTTTGCCAGCACTTATCGAAAGCAGAAAGCCATGGACGTGGATGTGTGGGTGGCTGCCCATGCCAGTCAGTATAATTTTCATGAAAAGTACCAGTCCGGCCAGGCTTACAGCCCCACGACCTTTGTCGATCCGGCGGGCTTTCTGCGCGCTGTCGAACGTCTGGAGCAGGCCTATGTCGAGTACATTGCCGAGGAGCAGCGCTGAATCTGGGCATCGAATCTGGGGACACCTACAATTTAACAACTTAACCGGAAATACTTGAGTGACCTCAATATTAGTCACTGGTTAAGTTGTTAAATTGTAGGTGTCCCCGAAACCCTTGCCAAATCAGGGCTCCGGCGGTATTGTCTGTTGGGTAAAACAATCCCGAACAGACCCTGGAAAGGGGTCTCCGCGAGGTGAAGATGCAACCCAAGTTAGTATCTAACCGAGTGATGTTGTCCGCCGTATTGGTGGTTACCGGTTTTCTTCCAGTTAGTGCCAGCGCCCAATCCGGCGCCGAGTTCTTCAGTCATGAAATTCGTCCCATCATGGAACGGACCTGCTGGAACTGTCACAGCGAGCAGATACAGAGCTCCGGGCTCGATCTCACCAGCCGCGATGCTGCACTTACTGGCGGTGCCCGGGGTCCGGCGATCATTCCGGGTAATGCCGATGATAGTCGCCTGTTTCGCCAGATAGCCGGATTGGAAGGGCCGTCGATGCCCCTCGGCGTGCCACTGACCGCGGACGAGATCGAAGCAGTGCGCACCTGGATTAACGACGGCGCCGAATGGGATGCCGCACCCGCCACTGCCGTGGCTGGTGATGGTTTTTCTGCCTTCATCACCGACGTACCCGCATCCGCACGGGACTACTGGGCGTTCCAATTACCCAAGGATCATCCGCTACCGGAGGTAAGCAATTTCGACCACCCTGTCGATCGTTTCCTGGAACAGAAGCGTCAGGATCGTGGCCTGTCTGCGGCACCAAAGGCAGACCGGCTGACGCTGCTAAGAAGGGCCTACCTCGATCTGATTGGCCTGCCGCCAACCCTTGAAGAGACTGAGGCATTTCTGGTCGATACGGCTCCGGGCGCCTGGGAACGTGTCATCGAGTCGTTGCTGGCCTCGCCCCATTATGGGGAACGCTGGGGCCGCCACTGGCTGGATGTAGCCCGTTATGCCGACTCCGATGGGTATGAACAGGATGTGGACCGGGCCAACGCCTGGCGCTATCGCGATTATGTCGTTGCTGCTTTCAACGATGACAAACCTTACGACCAGTTCATTACCGAACAGCTCGCCGGTGATGAGCTCGACAACACCACTCATGAGACGCGTATCGCCACCGGATTCTTGAGAGCCGGACCCCGGGTAAACTTTCGTGAAAAGGACAATCCGGAACGGCGCTGGGATTATCTGGATGATGTGCTGGAAACATTGGGACGCGGAGTCCTGGGTTTGACTATTCAGTGTGCCCGCTGCCACGATCACAAGTTCGATCCTATCCTGCAGAAGGATTACTACAGTCTCACCAGCGCGATCTTTGGCTACGTGGAAGCCGACTGGCCCATGTTGCCCGATGCGCAGGCCCTGGATTACCTGGCGACGAAGGCAGATCTGGACGAGCGAGTGTCTGTCGTGCGTGAACAGATTCGGGAGATTGAACAACCCTATGTTGACGAGCTGAAGGTCGAGCGCATTCGGCAGGAATTTCCCCAGGATGTCCTCGATGCCGTGCTGACCCCGGAAGAAGAGAGAACTGACGGTCAAAAACTACTGGCAGCCCAGGTACTCACCATCGGTGTGCCACGCGATGAAGTGGATGCGGTCATGCCTGAGGAGGACAAGACACGGCGCGAAGTACTGCGCAGCCGCATCCAGGATATCGAGAGTGAGCGGCCGGAAGAGCCGCCCATGATCGAGATTGTCACCGATGGTGATTATCGGTATACGCCGGACCGGGCTGGCGACAATGTACTGGGTTGCCCGGAATGTCGCATACAACCGACCGAACCCGGCAGCTTTCTGCATCAGGGTAATGGAAACTACGAAGTGCCGCCGGCCAATTTTCTGATTCGCGGCGACCCGTTCAGTCTCGGACCGGAATTGCAACCGGCCTATCTTACTGTGGCGACCTATGGCGATCCGGTGACCGAGATTCCTCGACCTAACGGACGTACTTCGGGACGCCGGCTGGCGCTGGCCAAGTGGGTAACCTCCCAAGACAATCCGCTCACCGCTCGGGTGTGGGTAAATCGGGTCTGGCACCATCATTTCGGACGTGGCATTGTAAATACGCTGGATAACTTCGGCGTGGTGGGTGATCGACCCACCCATCCTGAGTTGCTGGACTGGCTGGCCGTTGAATTCATGGACCAGGGCTGGAGCACGAAGGAACTGCACCGTTTGATCATGACCTCGGAAGCTTATCAGATGGCTTCCGCTTTCGAGAGTGAACAGAATTCTCTGGCTGATCTTGAGAACCATTTGCTGTGGCGCTATCGTCCGCAGCGTCTGGAAGCCGAGGCCGTGCGTGATGTCATCATGGCAACCAGCGGGGGCATTGACCTGACCGTGGGTGGCAAGCCGATCTTTCCTTATATTCCTCAAGAGATCCTGGATACTGCCGCGCTGTTTGGTCGCTGGGATAATCAAGTGGACGGTCCTGATGTCTGGCGCCGCAGTCTCTATGTCTACCGCAGGCGCACGCTGAGCTATCCGTTCTTCGATACATTTGACCTGCCCAACCAGAACATAACCGCGGCATCCCGTAATACGTCCACGGTAGCACCGCAGGCACTGACACTGCTGAACAATCCGTTCGTATTAGATCAGGCAAGGTTGTTCGCACGCCAGGTAGCAGAAATAGCACCCTATGATATCGATCAGCAGGTGGCTCTGGCCTACCAGACGGCGTTGACGCGATCACCTACAGCGGCAGAGGCTGAAATCGGCCGGCAACTGGTTGAAGAGCGATCGTTGCGAGATCTTACTCATGTTATTTTTAATTTGAGCGAATTTCTCTATAGAAGATAAAGAAAGACAGCTGGTACTGATGTACCTGAAATGTTGGGAGAGTGAACAATGAGTGATGCTCCGAAGAAAAAATTCTGGTCCCGCCGCGATTTCCTCATGCAGTCCGGTGGTGGAATTGCCGGCATGGCGTTGGCGTCCATGCTCGACCGGGACGCTGTCTTCGCTCAATCACCTTCCACTGCGCAGCAATTGTCAATAGGCCAGCAATGCAGTGCCAAATTTGCCGGCGCCTTCGAGCCCAGGCCCCCGCATTTTGCGCCCCGGGCCAAGAGTGTCATTTCACTGTTCATGAGTGGCGGTCCCAGCCAGATGGACACGTTTGACTATAAACCAGCCCTGACCAAATACGCGGGTGTCCCACTGGAGGACCTGATCGGTGAGAAATTTGCCGTGCGCCAGGGTATGCCGGGACCACTCATGCCCAGCCCGTTCAAATTTGCACAACACGGCGAGAGTCGTATGTGGGTGTCCGAGCTGTTTCCCCATTTGGCCAAACATGTCGATGACATAGCCTTTATCAAGTCACTGTATGGCCGGTCCAATGACCATATTCAGTCAACCTACGAGATGCAGACCGGCCAGATCCGTATGGGTTTCCCCAGCGTGGGTTGCTGGGTTACCTACGGTCTCGGCTCCGAGAATTCCAGCCTGCCTGCCTTCATAGTGATGAATGACTATCGCGGTGGACCACTGGGTGGCCCCAATGACTGGGGTTCCGGATTCATGCCAGCGAGTTATCAGGGTACGCTGTTCCGCTCCTCGGGCGATCCGATCGTGGATCTGGAAACTCCGGAAGGCTTGACGGCCGATCAGCAACGGGCGCGGCTTGATGTACTGGCGAAGCTCAACCAGATGGATATGGAGAAATACCCTGGCAATTCTGAATTAGCGGCCCGCATCTCCTCCTATGAACTGGCCTATCGCATGCAGGGTTGTGCCCCGGAAGCCATCGATATCCGTGCGGAATCCGCTGCCACCAAGAAACTCTACGGACTGGATGAGGCAATTACCGAACCGTTCGGTACACAGTGCCTGATGGCACGTCGTCTGGTAGAGCGGGGTGTGCGCTTCGTACAATTGTTCATGGGCGGTGTAGGGGTGCAGAACACTGACACCTGGGACGCACACAGTAATCTGGTGGAAAACCACACGCTGCATGCGGCCGAATCTGACAAGCCAATCGCCGGCCTGATCGCCGATCTGAAGAACCGCGGTCTGCTGGATGACACGCTGATCGTCTGGCATGGCGAGTTCGGCCGCATGCCGATCTCACAGCGCGGTGTCGGCCGCGATCACAACCCCGGTACCCAGACTGCCTGGATGGCAGGTGCCGGTATCCAGGGTGGGCAGGCTATCGGTGCATCCGACGAGTGGGGTTATAAGGCGCTCGAGCAGCCGGTTTCAGCCCATGACATGCACGCCACCATGCTGCACCTTTTAGGTCTGGATCACAAAAAGCTCACCTATCGCTATAGTGGCCGTGATTACCGACTTTCTGACATCGAAGGCAAGCCGATTCCGCAGATCATCGCCTGAAGCAAATCTAACGAGCCTCTGATCATATGTGATCAGAAGCCCCCTGGTTTTCAGAGCCAGGTAGCACTTTTAAATGCCTGAGAACAGTTCTTGCAGAACAAATCGATTTCGGTAGAGCGTCACGATTTTCTCAGGAAATTATCTCTGCTTCTGTCCTGCCCGCGACGATCGTTTCCCCAATTGTGATCTTTTGTTACCAGACCGCTGTCAGCTCGCTTTATCTCATTGAATTGATCCTTATCAAGCTTGTTCGGGCGCTTCCTCTCTACACTGGGGGTATTCGTAGAATCAGGCGTGATTCCAAGGAGATACTTCTATGCCGACGCTGAACAAGATATTCGTCATAATCGACCCGACCACGGACAACCAGGCAGCGCTTACCAATGCAGCCTGGGTTGCCAGTCAGAATCAGTCGATTGCTTTGCATGTTTACGAGGCGGTCTATAGTACGAGTGACAATGCAGACGGTGAGGCGTTGAAACGCGTAGAACTGGCCCGACACCGGGCGTGGGTGAATACGCTGGTCGAGCCCATCCGGGCGGCGGGTACTGGGGTTACTGTGGAGATTGATTGGACTAGTAAATGGCGTGACGCCATTGCCCCGGCCGCAAAACGCGCCGAAGCCGATTTGATCGTGAAAACTGCCAGTGTGCATAGTGGGGCAGAAAGGAGACTGCTGAAGACCTCCGATTGGTCGCTGCTGCGCAATTCACACTGCCCGGTGTACCTGATCAAGCGAGACTCAGTACCAGTGCGCGTCAAGATGCTGCTGGCGCTCGATATCAAGCGTGAAGATGAACTGCATAACACCCTCAATGAACGCGTTATTGAATATGGCAGGGCGTTAATTGAGAGTGTGCCAGAGAGTAGCCTGTATGCGGTGAATGCTTACAGTGATTCTGCTCACTATGTGTATCCCGACGCCCTGGCGGCGAAGATTGGCATCGACAAGACTGCCGCCCACTGTGTTCAGGGGCCGCCCGAGAAGGTGATCCCGGAAGTGGCCGCACAGCTTGATGCCAGTATCGTCGTAATTGGTACGGTGGCGCGTGATGGACTCAAGGCAGCGATGATTGGAAACACGGCCGAGAAAATTCTGGATTCACTGAACACGAATATCCTGACTGTGGTTGCCCAGTAGTTTTCTGGGAATTGGTGGGGACACGAATAGCTTAATAACTTAATCGGCAATACCTAAGTGTCCCCAAGGCTACTTACTGATTAAGTTATTAAGTTATTCGTGTCCCCAAGACCGTTGTACGAATTCAGCGCTTGCAGTTTCCGTTGAACATCGGGCAATGCCTTCACTGTTGTCTGCCCAGTTCTTGTTGCAGAGCGGGTGCCAGAGGATAGATGTCGCGAAAGCGATATTCGCGGTCGTTAAGAAGCTGCAATTGAAACGCTTCTCTTTTCTCTACAGTAGCCGCGTACTCAAGTACGGTTTCCAACAACTCGGGAGGAAAGAAGAAGACTCCCCCATCGTCGCCGACTACGATATCTCCGGGCAGCACGGTAACGCCGCCGATGCGAACCGGGGCGTTGTATTCAACACCCAGCCAGGAAGTCGTGTGAGGGTCAGAAAATTTGTGCAGCACAGGAAAACCATCGAAACGATCATCCTGTAAGCCGGTCAAGTCGCGCATGCCACCATCGATTACCACACCGGCGGCGCCACGCATCTGGATGCCTGTAGCTCCCATGTCGCCAAACAGGTTGTGGCCATCACTGCCACCTAACTCGGCAACTACAACATCGCCAGGCTGGGCTTCCTCCGCTGCCCGCGCGTAGTAGCGCCGGTCCCAGTTGCCTTGTTCAGCCAGCACATTGGCGGCCCGGCTGAGGTCAGGCCGCGGCGGCAGAAAGCGCATGGTCAGGGCGCGACCCACCAGGCGTTCGCCCGGTTGGGTATTGGCGAATCCGGCGGCGTAATTCAATCGGTATTCACCGACAGCGCTGAAGATGACTTCCAGTGGCACCGCTTTCAATTGCTCGAGCTGCGCCGCAGTTACCTCGGGTCGGCCTGGATTCAACACCGCCATGATGGCAGAGTAAGACCTGCGATTGGTCATGAAGCCAGCCGGTGCCTCCACATCCGCTGCGAAGACCTGGTCGTAGGACTCTTGTGCAAAGGCAAAGCTGCCGGTCAGCAATGCGTAGATGGAAAAAAGTTTGAGTGCTGCTCGCATGGATAGTCCCTCCAGGTGTTATGAGTGTCCCCAAAGTCTGATTAAGTTGTTAAGTTATGAGTGTCCGTATGCTCCCCAAAGTCTGCAGAGCTGCTATCGCTTCCCTTTATCCACAGCTTCGGTTGACTCATCACACTGGCTAGAAATGATTTCTGGCCCTGCAATCGTCTATTAAATTGTTGCTCGGTATAAATCGTCGGACTAATTTTTCTGCTCAGGGTTTTCTCGGCCTTGATGAGTGCACTCAGTACGTCCGAATAAGACAGAGAGTCACTTACCAGCAACAAATCGACACCACTGGTGGGGGTTTCTTCACTCCTGGCCATTGAGCCATAGACGAAGGCAAAGAGGATCTTATCGCTAATCGGTTGCAGCGCTTTCTGCAGATGGGTTACTACACCCGAAGTCTTCTTGATCAGCGTAACCAGTTCCTTATAGACCGATGAGCCGACATTAGCCTGGTAGTGACGCTGATTTCCGCTTCGCGAGACGGCGAGTAATCCCGCGGCGGCGAGTCGCTCCAGTTCACGGGTGATCGTACCGCTACCCATGTCAGCAATTCTCACGATTTCATTGGTATAAAAGGTTTGCGCGGGATTTCCGTAGAGCAGACCCAACACGCGTTGCTGGGTCTTGGTAAACAGAGCGTCTGCGATTGAGAGTGTATTCATTATGAAACCCTATATACCCAAAATGGGTACTATAATACCCATTTTGGGTATTATCAACCGTAGACGTTCTCGGTTTCCAGTCCTGGTTTGCAGTCGCGAAGTAGGTCGAACTAACGGGCGTTGGTGGAGAGAAAAGTCAGCAGCTCAGTTTCGATGGTGTCGGAGACTCCGGGCACGAATAGTATGGTGATCGCCGTAACCACGGTGACGCCCGCGCAGAGGATCAAGTAATTTTTTGCTTTCATTCGGTAAGTTCTCCGCTAGGGTTATCTTGGTTGTAATTCGAAGGCCCAGGTATTGCCGGCTTCGATGCCACGTCTGGCAGCCTGGATCGCTGCAGCAGGAGCTGGCGACTGTACTCCGGAATATTTGGTCAGTAACTTGGCGGCGACTCCATTCAATTCATCGCCTTGCTCGATACGTACCAAGCTGCGTGGGTAACGAATGCCATTGATGCGCAGTACGCCTTCGTTATTGCCAGCGTCTGCTTCGATTGCCCATTCCTTCCAGAGCCTGCCGAGGAAGCTGGTCATATAACCCGAGACGACATAGATCTTGCCTTCGCTCTCCAGGATATAGATCAAACGTGAGGCCATGGGATCGTTTAGCTGCAGCTCGACAGTTGGGATGCTATCGGTAAAACTCCAGTCCGGTTCCGGACCTGTGTGCAATGTCCCGCTTGTCATCTCACCACCGGGGAACAGAATTGAGGGCCCGTCGGCGTTGCGGTTGTCAAAACGCAGCGTCGCCATGGCTACAGCGGGAATCAGTAGCAGTATCCCCACTGTCTGAAGAACTATTTTTAGAATTTTCATTGCGCTCTCCCGGAGAGTTTTTTCGAATTACTCGTTAGAACTGATTCGTTGCTGATCGCTAGTTTTCTGAAATACCTTGCTTTGCTCGTTGCTCTTCGATGCGGGCGCCACGCAAGATATAAGTCATCGCATAGTTACCCTCGTGGCAGGCATATTCGTATTGAATGTAGCCATCCAGCTTTGGCATCGGGCGCACGGCAGTCCAGGGCTGGGTATAGACCGTCGGGTCTTCGATAGTGAATTGATAATCGATCATGTCATCGCTGACCCGGGTGTATCGCTCGACCGCCCTGGTGTTGCGCGAAGAAGGATAGCGATGGCTGGTCTTGTCGCTGAAGTTGGCAGTCTCCACCACCAGGGTGTCGCCGTCCCAGTAGCCTCGCGAAGCACCATTCCACTGGCGTATCCTGTCATCCAGCGCCGGGCGGTCATCGATCGGGATAATTCTCACGTCATGGATCATTTCCACGTAGATCGCCACGAAGTCCTTATTTTGAAAGATCTGGTAGGAATTATTGTAGCCGGAGGAAACCGGCGGCACGCCGTGATAGGTGATGCAGCGGTCCCAGTTGGTGCGGTCCAGCCAGGAATCGGCGGGGTGTTCGCTGGTGTAGGCCGCCTGTTCGCGCTGGCGTGCCACGGCGTCTTCCCGTAACGGCAGACGACCAGTTGGCGGATCGACGATGAGCGAAGTACGCAGATCAGCCGACACCTCACCACGGTCGAACCACTCGTAGTTATAGCTGCCGACATCGCCCGGCCGGTCAGTGGGTTCCTGCTGCGTAGAGGCGAAAATCTCGGCGGCTTCTTCCGGCGTATAAAATTCCTTGTCTTCCAGGCGGGTAGGGCGCTGCAGGGGAGTCAGGCTGGCATAAGACCAGACACCCTGCAGATCGGGATCTCCCCAGGGGGTAGTCTTGCTGTATTCCTGGGCGGCGGCGAACTGCCCGATGAGGAGCAGAAACCCTGGGCAAAGCATACTAATTACTGCGACGAACTTGCTAGTCATTATCTGTCTCCGTCACGATGAATTCCCAATTGAACTATCCGTAGGATAATGGCAGCTCTCCCAAAAATACAGTCGTATATCTTATGCCTGCTTATTCCGCTCCCGGGATGGCAGGCAATAAATCATCGTGGTAGCATCGACCGCTATGAGAATAAGAATTCCAGAAATCGCCCTGGCCGGGATCGTGTCCCTGCTACTGGTGAGCGCCTCTGCAGCACAGGAACGACAGGCCATCGAGGTGGCTGCGCTGGGCCCCCAGGTCGGCGAAGCGGTTCCTCAGTTCAGCCTGCCTGACCAGAACGGTCAAATTCAAACGCTCGATTCAATCAAGGGGCCAAACGGAACGATGTTGCTGTTTCATCGTTCTGCTGACTGGTGACCCTACTGCAAAGCGCAACTCGTGGAGTTGCAAGAGCGTTTGGAGGAACTGATCAGTTCCGGCATCGGCATTGCCGCCATCAGTTATGACTCCGAAGCCGTGCTGGCAGATTTCGCCCAGCGCCGTGGTATTACCTTCCCCTTACTGTCAGATGATGATTCCGCCGTAATAAGCCAGTACGGGATTCTCAATACGGTAGCGGCAGAGGGAGTAGGTCCTGATGCTGATAACCCGGAAGTTCAAGCGGATGTGGCGAAATATGTGTCAGTTTTTGGTTCGAGTCAGCTAATTGTTGGTACGCCTTACCCCGGTACTTTTATGCTGGGCACTAATGATCGAGTGACTTCGCGGTTCTTCGAAGAGTTCTACCGGGAGCGTAACACCACTTCCAACGTGATGCTGAAACTGGGCATCGGGCTCTCGCCCATCGCTGCTGTTGAAGGTTCAACAGCGCATCTGAAGTTTACGGCATACCCGAGCAATTCCAGTGTCACCGTCGGTACTCGCTTCTCACTGGCACTGGAAGTCGAACCAGGTCCGCAGATGCATGTGTATGCACCGGGTGCCGATGACATGGGTTATCGTGTCATCGGTTTCAACCTGACACCGAACTCACTGGCGCGATACGAACCGGTACAGTACCCGGAGTCGGAAATTTATCACTTCGAGCCGCTGGATGAATATGTCCCGGTCTACCAGAAATCCTTCACCCTGCTACAGGAAGTGGTCATGAGTTCTGATGCACAAGCGGAAGAAGTCATGGCTGATCTGGATGCGCTGACGCTAACCGGTACTCTGGAATATCAGGCCTGTGATGACGCGATCTGTTTTCTGCCCCAGAGTATTCCGGTCTCCTTTACTCTCGACCTGGAAATGCCCGACCGACAACGCGCACAGCGTTAGCAAGCGCCGTTCAAAAATTTTTCATCGATAGCAACGCTGGCGAATTGTGCTGGAATAAATCCAATCAACCGACTGTTTTTCACTACGAAATTTCCCTATCAGTGCTGTGTTATACTCACCGCTTCACTGCGTAGTAGTTTGCTGACTTAGTGTTATTAATCGCTAAACCATTCCCGCACTGATCGCCGGTTTCCTGCTCTTGCTCGCGAATCGGCAGTTCCATCCCGGAACCAGTTGCGATGTAAAGTTCAGTGCACAAACCAGGGCCGAACCTAAAATCTGGCTTTATTAACTCCTGCAGAAGCAATCACCTGACCTGCCTGCAATTTAACCAAGGGGAGAACCACTCGTTGTTTCGTATACGCTGCATCCATGACGACATCCTGCCCATAAACAAGGAAGTCATAGCCCAGGTTCAACACATACTCAAGACCCAGATACAGGGACTGGCCAGCGCTGACATCGAAAGCTTGCCAGCTCAGTTGGCCAATCCCCTGAAGTACAAAATTCGTTCCATCCTGTTCGTTGCCGACGACAACAAGGGACAGGTGAAGGGCTTTGCCTTGTTGCAACACGCAACAGATTTGAATTTCTGCTATCTCGACTACATCTCAGCGGCAGAGCAGAATACTGGCCGTGGCATAGGAGGTGTACTCTACGAGCGCATTCGCGAGGAGGCATTCCTGTTTGGCGCAGTGGGCTTGTTCTTCGAATGCCTGCCGGACGATCCCGATGTGTGCAGGGACAGCAGCAAGCTGAAGCAGAATGCGGCCAGGCTGCGATTCTACGAACGCTATGGTGCACGGCCTTTGGCTGGGACTGCCTACGAAACTCCGTTGAGCCCGAAGGACGACTGTCCTCCTTACCTGGTATTCGACAGCCTGGAACCCGATCTCCCACTGAGCGCTGCCAAAGCTCGGGCGATAGTGCGGGCGATTCTCGAGCGCAAATATGCTGGTGTATGCCCCAGTTCCTACGTGAACATGGTTGTGAAATCCATTACAGATGATCCGGTGCGCTTGCGACCGGCAAGGTATATCCGCACAGCGATAGTCAACCTGAAACGGGTATCCAGTTCTATCGATAACCAGATTGCGCTGGTAATAAACGACCGCCATGACATTCATCACGTACGCGACCGTGGCTACGTTGAATCACCGGTGAGAATCAATTCCATCCTGAAAGAAATTATCCCTACCGGATTGTTCAAGCAGGTGAATGTGAAGCGCTACTCGAAGAAACATATTACCGCTGTGCACGATTCCGGCTATGTCCGTTATCTGCAAAAAGTCTGCAAGAATGTGCCACCCAATAAATCGGTATATCCCTATGTGTTTCCGATTCGAAACGCCAAGCGCCCCCCCAAAGAGCTGCCAATTCGGGCCGGATACTATTGTATCGATACGTTCACTCCGCTAAACGAGAATGCCTACCTGGCAGCGAAGCGAGCAGTCGATTGCTGCCTGACTGCTGCCGACAGCCTGCTCGCTGGCCACAGAATCGCCTACGCCCTGGTGCGCCCGCCTGGACACCATGCGGAGCGACAGTTATTCGGTGGTTTCTGCTATTTCAACTCCGCCGCGGTTGCCGCAAATTACCTGAGCCGCTTTGGCAGGGTTACAATGCTCGATATCGACTATCACCATGGCAATGGTCAGCAGGACATTTTTTATGAGCGATCGGACGTGCAAACGATATCGATCCATGGGCATCCCCGATTTGCCTATCCCTACTTCTCCGGTTTTGCAGAAGAAACCGGCAGCGGGGAAGGCGCGGGCTACAACAGAAATTACCCGTTACCGGAACAGCTAGACAACAGTCGTTACCATGACGTGCTACGCAAGGCTCTGAGGCGACTGCGCAAGTTTCAACCGCAGTTCGTCGTTGTCGCCCTGGGCCTGGATACTGCCAGGGGTGATCCGACCGGTACCTGGGGACTGGTCGCCAAAGACTTTCAAATAAACGGCGAACTCATCGGCGCGCTGGACCTGCCCTTGCTGGTGGTGCAGGAAGGGGGTTACCGGGCTCGTTCCATTGGTATCAATGCCCGGCACTTTTTTACCGGTTTGACTCAGGCCAGCAAACACTTTCCCACGCCTGGTGCATTGCAAAAATAGTTGCCACAGTCAATGATTTTTATCCGTAACAGTGGCGCGTTGTTTCTGCGCTACAAGGTATATTTCTCAGATGCCTGAACATGGGACGTTCAAAAAATTCTCATCGACATCAACGCTGGCGATTATTTTAGGAATAAATTCGGTGGACTGACGGTATATCACGACGAAAATTCAATGCATTTGCTTGTGTTATATTGGTACCTGCACCGGGTAGAAATATTTCGATTTATTTTTACTGAATGCTGATTTATTCCCCCCAGGCTGCGGATTTAGTGTTACTCTTGCGCCGCTTCGCAACCGCTCGCTACTAATCTTTTACGATAATTCAAGTTAACTATTCAGTTAACTTATGCGTGCTGTTGAATCAACAAGACATTCTACTCACCTGCTGGAGTGCATGTATGAAAGATCTGACCCAGGGTTCTCCCACCTCGCACATAATCTCAATGGCAATTCCAATTGCGGCCGGCATGATCTTCCAGACTCTTTACCTGTTAGTTGACATGTATTTTGTCGCGGCTCTCGGTGAGGATTCCATGGCAGGTGTCGGCACAGCAGGGACTCTGTTGTTCATGATTATGGCGCTGACCCAGGTACTGGGCGTTAGTACAGTTGCCCTGGTCTCACAGGCGGTAGGGCGCAAGGATCAGGACGCAGCGAACCTGGTGTTTAACCAGTCGCTGGTACTGGCGGTTATCTGCGCTGGAATCACGCTGGTTGGTGGGTATTTCTTTGCCAGGATTTACCTGGGGAGTATCACCGCAGACCCCGGTGCGCTTTCAGAAGGAATTACGTTCATGTACTGGTTTCTACCGGGCATGGCGTTGCAGTTTGCCATGGTGGGAATGGGATCCGCCCTGCGGGCAACGGGTATCGTGAAGCCGACCATGTACATCCAGGTATTTACCGTGGTGCTGAATACAATTCTGGCGCCGATTCTGATTGCTGGCTGGGGTCCGGGTCCGGCACTTGGTGTAATGGGAGCTGGACTGGCAAGTACACTATCAATCGTCGCAGGGACGATTCTGCTATTCCTCTACTTTCTGAAACTGGAACAATACGTCGAATTCGATTCCCGCTTATGGAAGCCGCGTTTCAAAATATGGGGAAGAATGCTGAACATCGGCTTGCCTGCCGGTGGCGAAATGGCATTGATGTTTGTGTACTTCTCAATCGTGTATTGGCTCATCCAGGATTTTGGCGCCACGGCCCAGGCCGGTTTCAGTATCGGCGGTCGGATCATGCAATCGATCTTCATGCCGACCATGGCAATCGCCTTCGCCGTCGGTCCTATCGTCGGGCAGAACTACGGTGCGGGACTGGGCGGGAGGGTCAAAGAGACCTGCTATAAAGGCATGTTCCTGTGCTCATGCGTGATGGTGCTTACTACGGTGTTGTTGCAGTGGCGGCCCGAGCTGCTGGTGGCGTTTTTTAGCGATGATCCTGAGGTAGTCGCCGTCGGTTCGGTGTTTCTGCAACTGATCTCCTGGAACTTCGTTGCCCAGGGCATTGTGTTTACCGCCTCCGGCGTGTTCCAGGGGCTGGGGAATACACGACCGGCGATGCTGAGTTCTGCTATTCGCCTGATTATATTCATTCCAATTGCATTATTTATAAGGTATCAGCCTGGATTCACGGTTAACCAGGTCTGGTATGTGTCAATTCTTGCGGTGACCGTGCAGGGGATTGCCAGCTTTCTGCTGGTGAGAAGAGAACTGAGGTTAAAGGTGGGAGCCGACAAAGCGGCACTGGTTGCGGCTTGATGAAAAGGGGCAGCGCGAACTCTTTCCAGAGCTGCCCCATGCAGTTTTTCACAATCGCTACGGGGGATTATCTCGTATGAACCGGACGATGACTCCCGCCAGTTCTTCACCTTTCTGTTCCTGCAAAAAATGACCAGTGCCTTCGATAGTCACATGATTCTGACCATGAGCACCGGGAACGTATGTTTGAAAGATTGCCTAGCCTCCGGCAGTGATCGGATCGCTATCGCCCAAGGCGGTTAGAAACGGTTTTTCCCAGCGCCGAAGTACCTCCCAGGCGGCGGCATTGGCAACCGCACCGGGTACTCCACTGCAACAGCTACGCGTCGCGGCATGACTGCGCTAAATATTTCTGCTTACTTCCACTGGCTTGCTGGTTCGTTCGGGTCAGAGCGCAGGAAGCTGATCAGATCGGTGTGAAACTGATCCGGTATTTCGATCTGTGGTGCATGACCGATGCCCGGATACAGCAGGATCGTTGAGTTCTGCAGCTCGCTGTTCACGTGATGAGCCAGCTCCACGAAATTCGCCGCCAGGCCATCTTCTTCGCCCGACAGAATCAGGGCTTTGCTGTCGATGTGCTGCCAATCGTAAACCACCGGGTCATCATAGAGCATCTGTCCCTGCAAACGGCGAACTATTGCATAGTTAGGATAGTCGCCACTCAGCGTTTGGCCCCACTGACGGCGCACGAATTCCAGGTGGGCCGGTGGCCAGTCCTTCGGGAAGTAGCGCTGATGACCCGCCAGGATCGAGCGGTAGCTGGTGACGCCGGGCGAGCCTGCGAACGGATCGTTCCAGGGTCGGCTTTGGCGCTGGTCGGTAAGCCCGATCTGATTCACCAAGACCACATGAGTGGTGATGTCCGGATACAGCATGGCGAAGCGACTCACCACCATGCCACCCATGGAGTGCCCGACTATGGCGACTTCGTCTATGCCCAACTCATCGAGCAGCGACTTCATATTGGCGGCGACGAAATTGAAGTTGTAGGGAATGACCGGCTTGGACGACTTGCCGTAGCCGATACGATCCACCGCCAGCACTCGAAAGCCGGCGTCTGTCAGCGCCTTGATGGTCGGCGCGTAAGCTTCGGCGTAGAAATTCATGCCGTGTTGCCACAACACCGTCTGGCCATTGCCGCGACCGGAAGGCGGCACGTCCATGTAGGCCATGCGCATATCCACACCGAACCGGTTCAGCTCGAGAAAATGTACCGGATAAGGGTAGGGGATTTCCTCAAAGTTGATACCCACTGGTCCCCAGTGGGCGGGGGGCTCAGATGGCGGTTCGGCAGGCCACTCTTCGTCAGCCTGTAAGGTAGTCGCGCTCATGCTGAACAGTAACGCGCTCATGATGGTGATGGTCCATTGCTTGCTTATTGACATACTGCAGTTCCTGATTTGGGTTTTTAGTTGATGAGTGAATAGAAGCTCGGGTCTCAAGTCAGATTCCCTTGGGTTCCATGATCGATTGATAGACCAGGCGCTGGGAGGTCGAACGAACATCGGGAATGCCCGCGCCACCCTGTTGTATCATGCCGACGAACACCAGGTCTTCAACCGGATCGATCCAGAACCAGGTGCCGGCAGCACCGCCCCAGTAATAGGTGCCCGCGGAATAGCTCTCTGCCTCGACCGGATCTTCGATCACGGCAAAGTCCAGGCCGAATGAAGTGCCACGTGACCCCAGTACGGACCCGGCCATGTTGGCAGGTGTCTGGTCGCGATGCATCAGGTCAACCGTCAGCGGTGCGAGGATGCGTACGCCATCCAGTTCGCCACCATTGAGTAACATCTGGCTGAAGCGCATATAGTCCATGGTGCTTGATACCAGGCCACCACCGCCGGATTCAAACACCGGGTCTTCCAGGAAGTCAGCACCCGGAAACAGTTCTGCTGCCGTGAGCTTTCCGCTGTCGTCATAATTGTAAATCTGCGCAAACCGGGAGGCCTTCTCGGCCGGCACATGGAAGTCGGTGTCGGTCATTCCCAGAGGCTCGAAGATGCGCTCTTCCAGAAAGGCACCGAAGGATTGTCCGGCGAGCTTCTCTACCAGATAACCCTGCACGTCAACCGAGACGCTGTACTCCCAGGTCGAACCGGGCTGGTGCTTGAGGGGAATTGCACCGAGCTTGGCGGTAAATTCAGCCAAGGTGTCGCCAGTGTCGAGCAAACCGGCGCGCTGGTAACTTGAGTCCACCGCAGATGCCGCGAAAATTCCATAGGTTAGTCCGCCGGTATGACTCATCAGCTGCCGAATCGTCATCTTGTGGTTCTGCGGTTCGGTGAGGATGTTGCCGTCGGCATCGGTGCCGGCGAACACCTGCAGATTCTTGAACTCAGGCAGGTATTTCTCCACCGGATCGGCCAGTCGAAACTTGCCTTCTTCATACAGAATCATCAGTGCAACGCCGGTAATGGGCTTGGTCATGGAGTAGATGCGGAAGATGGCGTCGTTTGTCATCGGCGCCTGGGCTTCCAGGTCGCGATAACCTACTGACTCGAAATGCACGATCTTGTTGTCTCTGGCCGCCATCGTCACCACACCGGCCAGTTTTCCTTCATCGACGAAACCCTGCATGGCCTGGGTGACTCTGTCGAGCCGGGCTGAATCCATGCCGACTGATTCCGGGGCAACCATTTCCAGAGCTCGGCCTGAATTGGAGCCCGCGCCAGACTGCACACTGGCAGAGTCAGTCGCCGGTGCACAGGCGGCCAGCATGACGACACAAAAAGCGAACAGCGTTCTTGTGAACAGATTTGTTCCAGCACTTTTTATTGTTAGTAACATTGCGTAATCCTCTTCTTCTTCTGATGCAGTGACATTATCTAATTCTAATTGGAGGGTAAAGCGAACACGAACAGGTTCGCTCCCCGGCTCGGTCGTAATTCAGGTGTCAGGTTTACCTGTCCACCACCGGTATTGACGGCCACATATTGTACGCCAGCCACCGCATAGGTAATCGGGTATCCGCTGACCGACGAGCCCAGGTTTATCTCCCACAGGATCTCACCCGTCTCATGATCGAAGGCCCGAAAGCGGCCATTGGCATCACCGCCGAAGATAAGGCCTCCACCGGTAGCAGCCAATGACATGGTGCCAGCTCGTTGCTCGAATAGCCATTCCGTTCGTCCGGTTTCCGCCGAGATCGCCCGCACCGTACCGAGGTTGGTGGTGCCAGGTGTTACCTGGTGCCGGGCGGCTAGCTGGTAGATGTCCAGGCCACCCTGACCACCTTCGGTGAGCGCGCGAGCAGTCTCGCTGTCGAAGTTTCCGGTTGCCAGCATATTGGCGCAGGTATTTCTAAGTGGGTAATACATGATGTTCGTGAGCGGGCTATAGGCTCCCGCCTCCCAATCCTTGCCACCGGTCCAGGTTGGACAGACAAACACGATCTGTTCTGCTTCCCGGAAGATGACCTCAGGATTCTCAGTGACTGCACCGGAAGCGCCGTCGATGTCGATAATGACGTTTTGTTGAATGGTGGGTGTTGCCCACAGAAATTCGCCGGTTGCCCGATCCAGCGTGTAGACCACGCCGGTCTTTCCGGGAACACCTGTTATGACTTTGCGGGTTTCACCAGAACGAAGGTTAGGATTAATCCAGGTGACTTCGGCAGGGTCCGGTGCAACCCGGGTTTCCACCAGCAATCGCTCGAATGGATGATCCAGGTCCCAGTGATCATTTAAATGCTGGTAGTACCAGCGAATCTCGCCAGTCGCCACTTCCAGTGCCAGGGTGGAGTTGTGGTACAGGTGTTTGTTGTCAGTGCCGCCGAGGTAGAACTTCGGAGCAGGAGAAGTCACCGAGGTACCCAGGATGATCAACTTCAGTTCCGGATCGTAGCTTGGCACCATCCAGGAGCCCACATGATGGCGATTTTCAAACGGCACGTCACCCCAGGTCTCATCACCGGGTTCGCCGGGGGCCGGGATCAGTCGGCGACGCCACACCTCTTCGCCAGTACTGGCATTGTGGGCAACCACAACGCAGGCATCGGGACCGCCCCAGGGCCGGCAACTGCGACCGGAGATCGCCAATCCATCGGCAATGATTGGACCGGAGCTGTGGGTGGCGGAGTTTACCTGGTAATCCAGTATCTGGGTTTCCCAGACCTGCTCACCGGTCTGGGCGTCGAGCGCGAAGATGTGATTGTCATCGCTGGTGTTGATGATCTTGTCTTCATAGATGGCGATGTTGCGATTGTTACGCGCGTTGCCTCCTACCATCTCGTAGAGGTCTTCCGGAATTGGTCGGCGATATTCCCAGATCAGGTCGCCCGAGATGGCATCGATAGCCTGAATCACATCATCGGCCTGCGGCACGTAGAGCACGCCGTTGTAGGCCAGCGGTGTGATCTCCCCGGTGCCAGTGGCGAGGTCCCGGGTCCATACCAGGCGTAGTTGATCGACATTGTCCTGATCGATCTGATCCAGGGGACTATAGCCCCAGCTGTCCAGCGTGCGCCGCCACATCAGCCAGTCAGCAGCGGCCGGGTCTTGCAGCATGGCATCGGTCACCGGAATAAACGGTCGGGAAGACTGGGCCTGGGTGGCAATAGGCAAACCAGCCAATAGCAGCAGGCTGAGGATGAACTGCAAGTGCAGCGTGGGGTTAGATTTACCTGGCATTGCAAACTCCCATCAATCGTTATTGGTAAGAAGCTGGCTCAATAAACAGGGCCAGGTCTCTTTTTTTAGTGGGAAAAAAAGGGTGAGCTTGCGCTCACCCCTGGAATTTGTTTCCTGAATTTTACAGTGGCAGTTAGTTTCCTGCCGACATCCTCTCCTCGGCACGATGCCCGGACAGAATGTTCGTCATGCCGTAGTTGCCTTCGTGGCAGGCATACTCGTAAATCTTGTCCGGCGACTTATCGAAGATAATCTCCCGGGTATAAGGTGCTGTATAGGAGCCCGGGTCGTGAGAAGTGAACTGATACTGCATGGCGTGCTCCCCGGTGCGAGTCAGTCGCTCGACATTTACCTTCTTGCTGGAGTCAGGACCGGAGCTGCTGGCATCTGAATAATTCGTGGTTTCGATAACCAGGGTATCGCCTTCCCACCAGCCGCGAGAATCGCCATGCCACAGCTGTACTTTGCCATCAACATGGGGTTGTTCGACGATGGGGACAATGCGCACGTCGTGGGCCATCTCCTGGATTATTGCCACGGTCTGCTGCGACTGCACGATCTGCCAGTAGCTGTTGTAACCGGAACCCAGCCGTGGAGCGCCGAAGGACAGGCAGCGCTCGCCCAGCGGGCGATCAGTCCAGGAGTCAGCCGGGTGGTCTTCCCGGTGTTGTCGCAAGGCCCGCTCCGCCGCGATTGCCTCTTCGGTGCGAGGTGGAAACTTGCCATTTGGCGGATCGGTAATCTGGGAGGTGCGCCGGTGAATAGTGCGTTCGGCCATCCACTGGGAATCATAGTTTCCAGTGGAAGGGTCATAGGAAGTAATCTCGCCGCTAAAGGCCGCCTGCAATACACCTTCACCAAACAGTGCGTCGGCGCCGGCCGCTTCGATTTCGGCGATGCGCCGTTTCAGGAAACTCACATCTTCATCGGTGAGATATTGCTTGTCGCCGAATACATCGGGGCGCTCCACCGGCGTGATGGTGTTGTTTTCCCATACACCCTGCAGATCCGGGTGGCCATCGATAGTGCGGGGCAGTTCCCAGTCGCTGCCTGCCTGTGCCAGGACCTGTGTAGGGGTCAGCATCAATGCCGAGGCTGCGAGAAGTGCAAGCGTGGTATTCAGTAGTGTTTTCATGAAGGAGCCCTTTATGAACATTGTCATCAGTCAAGAGTATAAATGTTTCAATAAAACAAATTGTTACTAATTATAACGGCAGCCTGCCCGTAGCATCTCCCAGCGCGTCGATCGGCACGTTGAGCCGGTCCAGCAGGGTCAGATGCAGGTTCGTGATTGGGGTGCCTTCGGGATATTGCAGGTGATAGCCGCCTCTTTCCACCGCGCTGCCCGCCAACAGAATGGGTAGATCGGCGGAGTAGTGCGAATTGCTGTCGGCCATGCCGGCACCATAGAGGATCGTGGAATTATCCAGCAGCGAGCCATCGCCGTCAGGGGTAGAGCGCATGCGCTCGAGAAACTCGGCGAAGAACGCCACATGGTATTGATTGATCTTTAACAGCTTCGCCAGCTTCTCCGGATCATTCTGGTGATGAGAGATCGGATGGTGAGCATCGGGTACGCCAATCTCGGCATAGGTGCGACCGGTAATCTCCCGTCCCATCATGAACGTGACGACGCGGGTCATGTCGGTCTCGAAGGCCAGCGCCATCATGTCGAACATGAGCCTGGCGTGCTCGGCAAACGTATCGGGAATTCCGGCGGGTTGATCGATCACCGGCAGCTCGCGATCGCCTTGCGATTCGGCCATCTGGATGCGCCGCTCAACGTCACGCACGGCGTCCAGGTACTGGTCCAGTTTGGTCTGATCGCTGACACCGAGTTCTCGCGACAGAGCACTGGCGCGTTCGGTCACCGAATCCAGTAGGCTGGCATCTTTGCTCAGGCGTGCCTTACGGACTTCCGGGTTGGTGCTGCCGCTATCCCCGAACAGGCGTTCAAAAACCGCGCGGGGATTATTCTCCATCGGCAGCGGAGTGGTTTCATTCGCCCAGCAGATCGTGTTGGTGTAGGCGCAACTGAAGCCCTCGTCGCAAGAGCCGGCGAAGTCGCGTCCGTCGATAGCCAGTTCCAGGGTGGCCAGTTGGGTCTCTTTGCCCAATACCCTGCCGGCAATCTGGTCTATGGAGATACCGGCACGCAGATTCGAGCCATTGTCTCGGGTTGAGGCGACGCCGGTGAGGAAACGGGTGGACGCCCGGGCATGGGGGCCTTCCCCGTCGACGCCATTCAGGCCAGTCAGTACGCGCAGCTTGTCCCGAAACGGCTCCATGGGCTTGAGAATGGAAGGAAACTCGAACCCGGTTCCCACCGTGCCGGGAGTCCAGTGATCCATGCGCATACCGTTCGGTACATAAACGATACCCAGACGCTGGATTGGCGCAGGTGAATTCGCCAACGCCGGCACCATGGCGTCCAGCAGGGGTAGCGCCAGTGCCGCGCCGAGGCCACGCAGGACGGCGCGACGCGGTATAGCCTTCTTCATTATGATCATGATTCTGAGCTCCGCATGCGAAATGGGGTACTTTGCACGATACCCACGATGATAGACGACCAGCTGTAATTCTCCAATGCCCCATCACGAACAATTGCCCGCACCGTGGGCTTGTCAAAATACTCCGGTGGCCGGCCCATGGCATAGGCCAGCAGCTTTTCGGTAACTGTGCCGACAAACTCGTCGCGCCGCTCCAGCAGCAACGACCTTAATCCCTGCAGGCCATAGAACTCAGCGCCATTGGGCAGTTGCCCCGAGGCATCGATAGGCAGATCAGCCTCGCCGGTGAGGCGCCAGCGGCCGATGGCATCATAGTTCTCCAGTGCCAGACCCAGCGGATCCATCGGCGCGTGGCACACCGAACAATTGGGGTCGGCGCGATGTTGCAGCATGCGGTCACGGACCGTGGCAGGCTGGCCATCGGCCCCGTTTTCCGGCAAATCCGGCACATCCGGCGGCGGCGCAGGGGGCGGCGTACCGAGAATATTGGTCAGCACCCATTTTCCGCGCAATACCGGCGAGGTGCGATTGGCATAGGACGTGGCGGTGAGCAGACTGCCCTGGCCCAGGATGCCACCCCGCTGTTCGGCCATGTCACCGTTCAGCGCCACGCGGCGGAAATGATTGCCGTACACATCGGCAATTCCGTAGTGCTCGGCCAGCCGTTCGTTGACATAGGTGTAGCCGGTGCCGAGCAGATCCAGCAGGCTGCGGTCTTCCCGAATCAGGCTGTCGAAGAACAGCTCGCTCTCTTGACGAAATGCCTCCCGGAGATTCTCATCGAATTCGGGGAATTCCACCGCATCCGGAACCAAGCTGCGGAGATTGCGCAGATACAGCCACTGGCCAGCGAAGTTTTGCACCAAGGCCTTCGAACGCGAATCCGCCAGCATGCGCCGGGTTTGTTGTTCGAGTATCTCCGCATTCAGCAGGCTGTCATCTTCAGCGGCGTCCAATAACTCGTTATCGGGAATGCTGCTCCATATAAAGAAGGACAAACGCGAGGCCAGTTCGATACCGCTGAGGGCATAACGGGTTCCGGGTGGCAGATTGCGCGGGTCTCGCTCTACCCGGAACAGAAAATCCGGTGAGATCAGCAGGCGTTCCAGTGCCAGCTGGATGCCATCATCGAAGCTGCCGTCGAAGCGACCTGCGCGGAAAAAATCCATGAGAATGCTGACGTCCAACCGCTCAATAGGCCGGCGATAGGCGCGCCGTGCCAGTGAGGCGAGGATGCCGTAGGCACAGGCTTCCTCCGCGCGAGCGGAGCCATCGACGGGATTGCAGGTAAAGATAGTTTGTCGACTCGGGGTGTTGCCGGGACCACGATTCTCGAATGGCCCAGTGATAGCGACCTGCTCAACGGCGGCATCGCCGTCACGCATTTCATTCACTGCGGCGGCGAATACACTCTGTGGGGGCTGCAACACACCTTCGGGTTCGCTGAATTTACGCACAAAGGAGACGCCCACTACATGGGGGCCAGCTGTGGCCGGAAAGCGCACCCGCAGGTTGGCATCGGCGAATAACATGTACTCTTCCCAGGCGCGCTCACCGAACTGGTTGCCGGCATAGCTGGCCGGGGCCTGCAGTACTTCCGGTTCTTCACCTCCAAAGGTAAACTTGCGCACCAGGACGCCGTCGAGTCTAACCTGCATTTCGTGGCGCGATCCCAAACCGCGAATGTAGTTCACGTAATTGCGGTGCAAGGTGATGGCCAGATCGTAATCGCCATCGACAGGGAAATAATGCCGGGCAGCCATGCCGCCACGGGATCCGAACGGCAGGTCGTCACTCATGCGGCCGCCCTGGTTGAGCAGGATTGGCACGGCATAAGTCTCGGCAACCGGCCCCGGCGGGGCTTTACCCACGGCCAGGCGGGCGGTCTTGCGTGCCGCGGACAGATAGCGTTCCAGCAGGGCAGGAGAAACAGTGAGCACATCGGCCATGTTGTCGAAACCATAGGCATCGATATCATCGGCAGGGAGCAGTTCTTCCACATCGACTTCGAGCGACAATAGGTCGCGCACCGCATTCGCATACTCGGCCCGATTCAGGCGATGCACGGGATCGGTGCGTCCAGGATTGGGCAGGGTCGCCGCCAGCGCATCGATTTCTGTCTCAAGCCAGCTTACCAGCGCCAGGTAGGTAGCGGCTTCCGGGCGTGGCATGCCCACCGGTGGCATTCTTCCGGTGCGTAGTTGGGCCAGCACGCGTTCCGGAATATCTTCGTGCTCACCCACGCCAGACAGGTCGAGATTCTGGAATGAGAGATTCCCCGATTGCAGTGCCTGGTTGTGGCAGGCTATGCAGTACTGATTGATCGTGGCATTAAGCAGTTCGCCACCGGCTAAGGATTGCGCCAGGGATGACGGTGACAAAGCCAGGAAGAAGCAAGCGATCAGCAACGCCGATGGGCTAGCCAGAGGCGCGGTCGCAGTTCGATAGGCCATCTGGCGGATCCTTATCCTGTTTCTATTTATACTTAACTTGTTATCGGCAAGTCTTTGCCAAATCAGGTTGCCATGCCCCCATCGGGGTGTCAATTGGGGTGTCATTGCCACAAAGAATGACTTAGGATTTAGCGTATGCACGGAATGTTCAAAAACCTCTCCTTTCTCCCAGTCGCGCTGCTGTTGCTGCTGAGTGCACCATTAATTGCACTCTCCCAGTCAGCGCCGGCCCTTGTCGAGGCCTTCAAGACTGCTGACCTCGAAGCAGCACGCTCACTGATCGCGCTGGGCGCCGATGTCAATGAGACCCAGGGCGATGGTGCCACGGCGCTGCACTGGGCGGTGTTCCAGGATGATCACGTCGGGACCAGCTTGCTGCTTGAACACGGCGCCGATGTGAACGCGGCCAATGAACTGGGTGCCACGCCGCTGTGGTTGGCGGCCGTTAACGGCAGTTCTGCCATGGTTGCACACTTACTGGGTGTTGGGGCCAATCCAAATGTCGCGCTGAAGATGGGTGAAACGCCACTGATGACTGCGGCGCGCTCCGGTGATCCTGAGTCGGTACGTCTGCTGCTCGTCGCTGGTGCCAATCCAAACGCGACGGAGCAGGAGCGAGGACAGACGGCGCTGATGTGGGCCGCCGCTCAACAGCATGCCGACGTCGTTGCGGTGCTTGTCGACCATGGAGTCGATTTACAGGCGCGTTCCAGCGTGTGGTATCAACTGGAGAACACGGCCGGTAACACCAACCCAACCGGAAACTTCCGCATGGCCCATGGTGGCTCATCGGCGCTGCTGTTCGCCGCGCGCAATGGCGATATCGAAACCGCCCGGGTGCTGCTCGCCGCCGGCGCTGATGTGCAGGACCGCGATGCCTCCGGTGCCAGCGCCCTGTTGCTGGCAGCCCACAGTGGACACGGTCAACTCGCCGAATTCCTGTTGGCCAATGGAGCCGATCCCAATGCTGCCGAGGCGGGTTATACGGCACTGCATGCGGCGGTGTTGCGCAGCCAGGTAAACCTGGTGAAGGCGTTGTTAGCGAAGGGTGCCGATCTCAATGCACTTATTGAACATGGTACACCGGGACGACGCTTCAGCGCCGACTACAGCATTCGCTATCAACTGATTGGCACCAACGCGCTGTGGCTGGCTGCCAAGTACGGAGAAGTCGAGATTTTGAAGACACTGATTGAGGCCGGCGCCGATCCATTCTTCGAGACCGACCGCGGTGTGACCACGTTACAGGTAGCCATGGGCAATTCAGGCTCATCCCTGGATCATCGCCGTGACCGGATTGGCAATGCCGCACCGGACCTCGACGCCGAGGAGCGGGCAACGCTGGAACTGGCGCGCACGCTAATTGATCTCGGAGTCGATGTGAATGCCGCCGACGACCGTGGCCAGACGGCCATGCATCATGCTGTACTTAAAGACTTCTCCACGGTAGTTGATTACCTGGCGCGGCGTGGCGCCGATATACATCGGGCAGACAAGCGCGGCCAGACTCCGCTGCAACTGGCCGAGACGGTGCAGACTATTCCCGGCACCAATGGACTGCGGGGCACGCGTCCGCAAGTGGCTGCCGTGTTGCGACGCCTGGGCGCCAGCGAATAAACCATTCTATTTTCCTGTGCGCGCTTCTGGAGGCAATCAATGAAACGCTGCGTTCTCTCGATGCTGGTGCTGCTTGCCAGCTGTGCGCCAACCATGACTGAACCCAATAACACCGAAGCCCTGGCAGCCCAATACGGCGGACAAGTACGCTATGTTGAAACTAATGGCATAACGCTACGCGTGGTGGAGGCCGGACAAGGACCCTTGGTAGTGTTGGTACATGGCTGGCCGGAATCGTGGTACTCCTGGCGCCATCAGTTGAGGCCTCTTGCCAATGCCGGCTACCACATTGTCGCACCGGACATGCGTGGCTACGGCGGTTCGACGCTTTCGGAAGCCATCGAAGACTACAATATCAGGGAATTGACGGCCGACGTGGCGGGCATCGTCACGGCGCTCGGTGAAGAGCATGCCGTGGTTATCGGTCACGACTGGGGCGCACCGATCGCCTGGCAGAGTGCGCTGCTGTACCCGGAGATTTTCCAGGCGGTGGTTGGCCTGAGCGTTCCCTATGGTGGCCGGGGTGCAGAGCGACCGGTCAATCAATTGCGCCAGGATCCGGACGATGACTTCTTCTACACGCGCTATTTCCAGGAACCGGGCATTGCGGAGGCCGAGTTCGATGCTGATCCACGGGCACTGATCGCCCGGCTTTTCACCTCCCGCTCGCCAGGCACCCCAACCGCAGCACCGGAAGTCACCGATCCCCGCGCCAGCGCCGGCGGCTGGTTACCCAGGCTCGGCGAACCCATCGAGCTTCCCCACTGGCTCAGCGAGGCAGACCTGAACTATTACGTCGGCGAATTTCGCGGGGCCGGTTTCCGGGGTGGCATCAATTATTACCGCAACGGCACCCGTAACTGGGATCTGACAGCCGAGTTGGCTGGCAAGAAGATTACCCAGCCGGCATTGTTTCTCGCCGGCGAGCTCGACATCGTTAATCGCGGCGCAACCCAAGAACAGTTGTTAGAGAGAATGGCGCCAAACTTTGAGGATCTGCGAGGAGTGATTCTCCAGCCAGGCATCGGGCATCGCAATCAGCAGCAGGCACCGGATCAGACCAATGCGGTGCTTATCGAGTTCTTGAATTCACTCTGATGTGGAACAACAGGGTTACCGAGATTGAATTCCCGGTTTAGGGACCAAGCAGGATCGTGGTCAGGCCGGTGAAGATAACTGGGTCAGAATCCAGCACATACGTGGCCTGTACTTCGTAGAACCCAGTACCCACTTGCAGGCTGCCGATGAAGAGTAAGCCGCTCAGTTCATCGTAAGTCGCTTCCACAGTCGGTGTTAATAACGGATCGAGCGCGCTGGAAGCAACCATCTGCAGCTCAACCTCGGCATTGAACACGACCATAAACTCCGCGCGTATCAGCTCGCCACCGGACAGACGTATAAACGGCAGGGTCAGCTTGGAGCCGGTTATCGTAGGTGACTCATCGAGGTCAATAATCAGCCCGGGATCAACGCCTGGAATGATGATCTGCACATTATCGCAGGCGGTGTTGCCGCCGAGAGCGTCGATCAGATCGGCAAACACCGGGACACACATCTCCGATTCAAGCTGGGCAATATTATTCACCGTGACCAGTTCATGGTAGTAACGATCGCCATTGAGAATGGGAGGTGAGTCGTCAATAAGAAGTCGGTAACTGAAGGTGATGTTCTCATCCTCAGCCAGCTGCTCGATGAAGCAAGTTAGCGCCCCGATTTTTTGTTGCGCATCGCCTACCTGCAATCCGGTGATAATAAGATCACTGCCGAGGATGCGACAGGAAGCGAACGAATTCTCATAGGTTTGAGGTTCAACGCTGAACAGACCGCCACTGAGATGGGCAAAGGAGACATCCAGGTTATTAAGTGTGACACCTGAAGTATTGGTGATGTCGACTTGGATCGTGACAAATTCATTCTGAAAAACGGCAGGCTCGATTGCAGTCTGCAATATCTCCAGTGCCTGGTTCTGTGTGACTGTCACCGTTAACTTGTCCTCGAGCGCTTCGGGCGCGACCGGAAATACGGAGTCGGTGAGGGCACTTACCAGATGGCGGGTCTTGTTCATTGAAAACACCGCGTCGGCTCCGGCGGCGATGTCGTTGCGATCTACGCCACATGACAGACTCTTGCAGAATGCCTCGGGGTTGGAGAAGCGGTTTACATCCTCGGCCACACCCCAGTCATAAGTCCCCAGCCGCGCCGTGATGGTAGTAAACACATCGGCGACACCGTAACCCGAGGAATAGGGGAAAGTACCACCATCTGGATATTCGCTTCGATTAGGCACGATACCCATGTTTGCAGCAAACGCCGGAGCCAGGTCAGGCAGGCCGAGACAGTCCGGCCCGGCCCGATGTTCACCACTGTGATCAATTCACCGCGATGATAAGCGGGCTGAAAATCACCCTGCCTGCCAAGGGCGTTGATTGAGGCATACCCACACAAAGGATCGATACCCGGGTCCATGGCGTGCAGAAAGACGATCAGGTCTCCCCCGGAACTGAGTAGCATCTGATCGACAAGCTCGAAGGCTGGGTCGGTCTTACTCTGAAGTGCATTAAAGGTATCGGGCAGGGTACTGTCAGTGAGGAGGTAGGGCACTTCCGCCAGCCCCGCGCCATTGAACTTGATGTTGACATCGTTTTCGCGAAATACCTGGTTGCTCACGGTGACAAACTGACCCACGCGACTCTCCAGCTTGCCATCTAGGTATTGTGCGGCCGCAGGAGAATAGAGAAACAGGATGTCCACAACGGCATCCCGGGCCAGCAACTCATCCACCGGCGTGCCGGGAGGTAGATCGATGATTGCTTCATCTATATCCGGAACATTGTTCTGATTGAAATCGACTGCAATGTCGCGCACCAGTTTAATGTCCAGGTTCGATCCGCGAATCCGGGTATTGCCATCGGCGAGACTCACCTCCACAGCGTCTGGCTCAAGCACAGTGATCGATGTTGATGAGAGTGAGAGAGTGAACTGAGGTCCTGCCGTCACCGAATTTGGTCCATCGATAAAAAAATCAACGACCCTGGATGACTGCGCTTTCAAGGTTGTAATGCGACAGTCCAGTGTGCGGGTAAAAGAATCCGCCGATTCATCGCACAGCGTATCGACGTTGCCCAGGTTCAGGCTAGCGGGCATGCGTATAAGAAATTGAATGTCGTTAATGCTGTTCAGGGTCGGGTTGCTGATGACAGCCACGATTGGCAATAAGCCGTTAACGCCCGTCTGATAGACATAGTCGCGCTCTGCGGTGAAGTCAATGCTGGGAGATTGTGCAACAGTGGACAGGCTAGTCATTACCAGCATTAATCCAGTTGCCAGCTGCAGCAGTGGGTTCAGGCGTCTGTAGCAGGGTGTGGCTCTACTAAGCGTGTTGGGTATCTTCTTCATGTCGTTAGAATGGGTGAATCAAGATTCTGGGGGTCCATACCTTATAACGGTTATCTGCCAGGGTTTCTGAAGCTCTCCGGGCCAATGGATCAGGAGAAAATGCAGTAAATTAACTTGATCAGCAAGCCTGGATTTTCTAGAGAGGCAGTAATTAAGAGCGCTAACTATTACAATGCCACTTACCAGGAAACACCCTGGGAGAATTGTGGCTTTTAAAACTCGCCAGAACCAGGGCTAGGCTATGCAAATGAATGGCATCGCGCACATAGCGATAACAGTGTCAGACTTCGAAAGCTGTAACGCCTTCTACCGGCGCCTGTTCAAATTCCTGGAGATGAAATTGGTTTACGATACTGACGATGTGATCTACGGCGTGGGAAGTCGCACCGGCATCGTTATAAGGTCGGCTACAGAAGAATTTAAGGATGACGTTTTCCGGCAGAATCGCATTGGCTTACATCACTACTGCTTTCGCGCACGGTCTCGAGAAGATATCGATTCACTGTACGAATTTTTAGTCGAGATCGATGCAAAAATAGTTCACGCACCAGAAGAAGGACGCTGGGCGCCAGGTTATTATTCTGTCCTATTTGAAGACCCGGACGGCATTCGTATCGAAGCCAACTTCGTCCCTGGACAAGGCAACCTCGATCCGCAAGTTCAATTGCCCTTAAAAACTTCCATGCAGGAGAGTTCCTGAGTGTATTTGTGCCTGAGGGATGCTGGCACAGGGTAAGAGTGTCCCCTACGGTTCCAAGATTCTAAAAGTAGAGTTCTACGGCAAGCAAAATGAAGATCGCTGGAATCATAGTTGCAATTGTGCTGATAGAAAGAAGAGGTACCAAATGACTATGCTGGTAATGATAATTGCAATCCTGTTTGCATCGCTATTCATCCTCATTCCACTGTTAGAGAAATACGGAAAGGAGAGATCTGATGAAGATCTGCAAAAAATTACCCGCTGGATGGCCCCTTTAATGGTCATACTGATCATTGCCATGGCTCTTCGTTTCTTCACGGGTTAACCAGTGGCGCTGTCCATTGGCGGATCAACAAAGTTGAACGCCACCTCGACATTTCTCGAATTGAGTCATTAGCTAATCAATACCGATCTACGCCAGGAACCAATAGCGGCTCTTTGACTCTTCAATTCCTCGCAAGCCGATCCAGAGCTACTTGTGCCGGGCCATAACCGCGACGGGCAGATTCCCGGTACCAGCGCGTGGCCTGCTCGATGTCGAGATCAACCCCCAACCCCCGTTCAAACATTTCCGCCACTCGGAATTGTGGGATAGCATCCCCTTGTGCGGCGGCCTGTAACCACCAGGAAACAGCGAGTGCGTTATTCTGGGGAACACCTGTACCTGAGGCATAAATATTCCCCATGTTGTGTTGCGCCAGCATATTCCCCAGAAGAGCCGCGCGTTCATACCAGCGTGCGGCGGCAACCGGATCGACAGTTTTTCCCAGCCCTTCGGCAAAGGCGGTGCCCATTAAAAAACAGGCTTCAGCCACATTCGCATTGGCAAGGCGCTCGACATCCTGGATGACATTGGACGCTACTTCTTGAGCCAGATTTCGGTCTTGCATAAATCCCATGCGTCCAGTGGAATGCACGCGGGCTATCCACATCACAGCAAGCGTGTCCTGACTGGCCGCCGCCCGCTCGAGTAATAGCCGCGCGCGTGCATCATCGACATGACCGGCTGCGCCGGTATACCAATTGATGGCCTCTGCCAAATCAGCGTTAATCCCTGGCGTAGCTGCGCAGCTAGTAAGGGCCAATAGCCATGCTGCAAGAGTGCTTCTGTAGAGAATGAACTTCACAGGGTAATGTATCCTATTTTGTGCGTGACCCGCCAAATAGAAACAGGTCTGAGTAAAAATGGGATGCAATGTAAAGGGCTGCTAATTACCCATTGCAGACAGTGTGGGTGCGCTTTTTTGGCAAAAACGTGAAAATTGCATATTCTGGCCCATTCCGATCACTGATTCTGGTTTAATCCGATCACCCATTCTGGATCTTTCCGA
>JAQBSZ010000038.1 GCA_027623555.1 Pseudomonadota bacterium
ACCGACCGCGATAGTGCGCCTTGATAGCGACATCGGCGGTAAGCCAGAGTGATCATATAATTAATCAGAGGCTCCCTAAGTTGAGTTGCATCGATCGAATGGCAGCGTATAAGTTAGAAACGGGTGGTGATTTTAAATCAGGACATGCCGTACATCGGCGAGGATCTTGCCGAGATAGGTAGCAAAAAGCCCTCCATCGACCCCGTTTACAGCTCGATGGTCATAGGCGAGCGTAAGTGGCAACATCTTTCGGGGCCTGAATTCACCGTCAGAATAAACCGGCTTAATCGCGGTTTTCGCGACACCGAGTATTGCCACTTCAGGCGCATTTACAATGGGAATAAATCCACTACCCCCAATTGCGCCAAGACTTGAAATCGTGAAACAGGCTCCCTGCATAGCTTCAATGGTGAGCCTTCGCTCCTTCGCCTTGTCTGTAAGCTCGATAACTTCTTTAGCTATCTGCCAGATTGTCTTCTGATCAACATTTCTAATTACTGGTACCACCAGGCCAGCGTCGGTCGCCACCGCCACACCAATATGCACATATTTCTTCTGAACAATGTAGTCCCCTGAAGAATGCAACGACACGTTGAATTGCGGATACTCTTGTAACGCCTTGGCACAGGCTTTTAGCAGAAAAGGCATAAAGGTAATCTTGGTGCCTTTACGTTCAGCTTCGGGCTTTAATTCTTCTCGAAACGCTTCCAGGTCGGTTACATCAACGTCGATAAACTGCGCCACATGAGGAACTGCAGTCCAGTTACGATGCATATTTATCGCTGTCGCTCTATGCAGTTTACTGCGAGGTACCTGTTCGACTTCTCCGAACTGACTGAAATCGATATCGGGTATTACACTCGTTGTTGGTTGGTGCCCTGCCGGTGCATTTATTCGACTCTTTACGAATCCATGCAGGTCTTCTTTTATGATGCGAGATTTAGCGCCCGTACCCGGCACTAGAGAAAGATCGACACCGAGTTCCCGAGCCAGTTTTCTAACAGCAGGACCGGCATAAACCCGCACACCTGACGCTGATGATGCTGGTGCAACCTGAATTGCCGGCGGCTGGGTTTCGCCAGGAGAGGATGGTTCGGATGTTGCTGCTGCGGTTGCTGGTTTTTCCTGAACTGGCTGAGTTGGTGTAATTGGCTCAGCAACAGAAGGTGCCTGGACCGCTGACTGATCCGTACTTGAGGACATCCGCAATATTGGAGCGCCAGTTCTGACCCTGTCACCGACAGATACGATTAGTTCTTCCACACTGCCTGCTTGTGGAGACGGAACTTCCATTGCCGCCTTGTCACTCTCCAGTGTTATCAGCGCATCGTCTTTCGCAACTGCATCCCCGGCCTTGACATGGATCTCGATCACATCGACTTCGTCTTCAGTTCCCAACTCGGGAACTTCGATGATGCTGGAATTGGTTACTGCAGCAGGAGCGCTGGCTGGCGTACTTTTCTCTTCGAAAGCCTGTTCGCCCACAGGAGTCTCAGCTGGTGAAGATTCCGGTTCCTGCTTATCTTGTGATGCAATCACTTCTTCTTTAACCGCATCCTCCACTTCCAGTGTCAGCATCTCACTACCGGTGGTAACCTGATCCCCAAGATTAACTGCTATGCTCTTGACGATTCCAGACATTGGAGCTGGAATTTCCATGGCAGCTTTATCACTCTCTAACACCAGTAGTGAATCGTTCTCAGAAACACTTTGACCAACTGAAACCAACAGTTCGATTACTTCGACTTCGCTCGCATCACCCAGGTCAGGAACTGAAATTTTTTCAATTGCCAATTTGCTATGCTCCTGCTGGATGAAATGTTGTCGCCGCTTTGATCATGACTTGCTCACTGTGCTAACGGACTAACCTTTGCCTTATCTATGCCGGTTTTTTTCATAAAAGCAGAAATTGCCTTGGCTGAGATCAAATCGCGGCTTTTAAGCTCGGTTAAAGCTGCCAGAACCACAAATTTGCTGTCAACTTCAAAGAAGTGACGTAGTTGCTCTCTGCTATCGCTGCGGCCGAAACCATCGGTACCCAACACTCGATAGGAATCTGGCACAAATTCTCGAATTTGATCAGCATAGGCTTTCATATAGTCAGTTGTCGCTACTACGGGACCTTGCCGCTTCTCGAGCTGCTGAGTGACAAACGGTACTCCGGGTTTCTGGTCCGGATTCAGCATGTTTTCACGTGATACTGCCAGGGCATCTCCACGTAATTCGTTAAAACTGGTAACGCTCCAGACATCGACGGTGATAGAGAACTCTTCCCTGAGTACCCGGGCTGCCTCCCGCACTTCGCGCAATATAGTGCCACTACCCAATAGCCGCAATGTGAGCTCTTTGTTGGTACTCTTGGCAACCTTGTAAGCTTTGGCTGTGCCATCTTCGAGTAGGTACATCCCCTTAATAATGCCCTCCTCTACTCCCTTCGGCATTTCGGGTTGCTGGTAGTTTTCATTCATAATGGTGATGTAATAAAAAACCGACTCCATTTCGGTATACATGCGCCTGAGGCCTTCTTGCACGATTACCGCCAGTTCGTAGGCATAGGTTGGATCGTAACTTACGCAATTCGGAATAGTCGCAGACAGTAAGTGGCTGTGGCCATCCTGGTGCTGTAATCCTTCTCCGTTTAATGTAGTACGTCCGGCGGTTGCACCGATCAGAAACCCCCGCGCCTGGGAATCACCCGCAGCCCAACAGAGATCACCCACCCTTTGAAAACCAAACATAGAATAGTAGATATAAAAAGGAATTAATGGGAAATTATTAACGCTATAAGAAGTGGCTGCTGCTAACCAGGCAGAAAACGCGCCAGCCTCGGTGATGCCTTCCTCCAACATCTGACCCTTCTTATCTTCGCGGTAGAACATCACCTGATTGGAATCGGACGGATCATAGAGTTGTCCAACCGCTGAATAGATTCCCAGCTGGCGGAACATGCCTTCCATTCCAAATGTGCGCGCTTCATCCGGAACAATAGGAACAATTCGTTCGCCAACTTCCTTATCTTTGCACAAGGTACTCAACATACGCACAAACGCCATTGTTGTTGAGAGCTCTCTCTTCCCACTGCTCTTCAGATGCGTGTCAAAAGCTGCAATGGATGGAACTGACAAGGCGTAGGTCTGGGTTCTACGCTGGGGTACTGGACCTCCGAGAGGATCCCGAATCTTGCGCATGTATTTCAACTCCAGGCTGGTCTCCGCAGGTCTGTAATAGGGTACTGCTTCCAGGTCGGCATCCTCAATTGGGATACGGAACCTGTCGCGAAACTTTTTGAGGGACTCGATATCCAGTTTCTTCACTGAATGAGTCGCATTCTGTGCCTCGCCAGAGGCGCCGAAGGCATAACCCTTGATGGTCTTGGCCAGTATCACTGTAGGCCTGCCATTCGGCTCCATCGCCTGCGCATAGGCCGCATAAACTTTGTAAGGATCATGACCACCGCGATTGAGTGCCATAATGTCGGCATCAGAGAGATGCTCAACAAGCTTTAACAATTCAGGACTCTTCCCGAAGAAATGTTCACGGGTATAAGCGCCGCCGCGACTGGCATAGTTTTGAAATTCTCCATCGACTACTTCGTCCATCCGCGCTTGCAGAATTCCATCCTCATCGCCCTGAAACAGCGGATCCCAGTGACGTCCCCAAATCACCTTGATGACATTCCAACCAGCGCCACGGAAAACGCCTTCGAGTTCCTGGATAATCTTGCCATTGCCGCGGACCGGTCCATCGAGGCGTTGCAGATTACAGTTGATAACGAAGATCAGATTATCCAGATGTTCGCGCCCTGCCTTGCCGATCGCCCCCAGGGATTCCGGTTCATCCATCTCACCGTCGCCCAGGAATGCCCAGATTTTTCGATCCGACTCCTTCAGCAGGCCTCTATTGGTCAGGTATTTCATGACATGAGCCTGATAAATCGCCTGAATTGGCCCCAATCCCATGGAAACAGTCGGGAATTGCCAATAATCGGGCATCAACCAGGGGTGGGGGTAGGACGAGAGTCCATTACCATCCACTTCCTGCCGGAAATTGTCCAGTTGTTGCTCATCCATTCGTCCTTCCAGGAATGAACGTGCATAGATGCCGGGAGATGAATGACCCTGGTAATAAATCAGGTCGCCTTCGTTCTCATCGTCTGGCCCGCGAAAGAAATAGTTAAAGCCCACATCATAGAGGGTCGCCGATGACGCGAACGTAGACAAATGGCCACCTAAATTGGGATTCCGCAGATTGGCCCGCATCACCATCGCCAGTGCATTCCAGCGTATATATCCGCGAATCTGCCGCTCCATGAACATATCGCCTGGCATGCGATCTTCACTCTGGGGGCGAATTGTATTGCGGTAAGGAGTATTCACTGCCGTACTCGGCGCATAATCTCCCTCACGAACGGCATCACTCTGCAAGCGACCAATCAGGTACTGGGCGCGCTCGATCCCATCTGTTTCGATGACCGACTTCAGGGCTTCGAGCCATTCGGTGGTTTCTTCAGGATTGGCATCGTCTCGCATGGTCATTGTTGATTCCTACGCACTACCGGAGTCGCTGGTGATTGTTTAGCTTTATGTAAATAAATTACAAATCGGCGGGCATTCTAGCGAATATACCGGCTTCATTCCATCATCAGTTCGCTCATTATGTAGTAATACTACAAACGAGTTATTTGCCGACATTACCATTTTCTAGCAATAATTCTTATTTAATACAATATGTTAAATAAATCCACTGCAAGGCAATTCGGTGTCTGATTGGCAAGAACGCACGAATTTACCCTGTAGACTACATTTTTTCTCCACTCTCTTCCCCGCAGGTCTGTTGATAGGGTGAATTCCCGTAGCAGTGCGCCGTCCATGCACCGTCACACTAGCCGGCCTGCATGCCAAATATGGTAATGAGCGCCAATACACAGAGCCATATGGCCTGACTGCGCTCCAGCAATGCCTGTAGCGCTTCAATTTCTGCAGCCTTGTGTAAACGCGCCGTGCTTTCAGGGTCGAGTGTTGCTGTCTCATCTTCGGTAGCGTCAAGAATATGCCCTGACAGGGCACAACCCGCGTAACCATAAAGCAGGTCTGCCGCGTCATTAAAATCCCAGAATGACTGTTTAACTCTTTCAAAACACTGCACGAAGTTTCCCGCCAGAGAAAATGTTATCGCCAGCAAACGCAAAGGAATCCATTCGAAAATCTTGATGGCTGTATAAACAAGATTTTCTTCTGCCAGATTCTCTCTTGCGGGTTGGCTGTCGCGTAACTGGTAAGTGATATAGCAGAAAAGAACGCCCATCGGCCCGGTAACCATATACCAGAAGAACATTACGAACATTTTCTCAAAACAACGGTAAGTCAGCTGCTTGCCGAAGAACTTGCTCAGGGCCTCTGCATCTTCAATCTCTGCGCTCGCGGGTACAGAAAGCTCTTGTTGCACAAATAACTTACAAGCTTCGATGTCTCCATCCCTCCACTTCTGCAGGAATTCGCTGGCTAATTTGCCGGGCTGAGTACGATCGAATGCAACCAGCAGTACCAGGATATGCACCAGCATGGAGAGAAGCCCAAACAGGTTGTCTTCCGCTAGCAGCAAAACAAGCCCTAACACGAGCAAAGGAATTAAATAGATCAGAACAAGGGGAATAAACCACCCACGGGTGAGTCGATCTGTAGTTTCTACAGTCAGAATTTCGATTCGTCTGCGAAACTTGAAGAACCAACCATCATCGAAGCGATCGAAATCTTTCAGCCACAGGTAATTGATTGTTAAACAGATGAGGATGACCAGGAATTTCATTGAGGTGTCTGCATGTTATAAAGGCTTCGCTTCACTCAGAGAGAGCGCCTTTGTATCGCGTCCAATTGAAAAACGGACCAGGATCAGTCTTTCGCTCTGGTGCCACATCGCTATGGCCCACAATTCGATCAAGATTCAAACACGGATATTCCTCCATAAGCAACTTGGTGATGCTCACAAGAGAAGTGTATTGCTCTTCAGCAAAAGATTCCGTGTCAGTACCCTCCAGCTCAATGCCAATTGAAAAATCGTTACAATTCTTGCAGCCGCCGAAACTCGACTCTCCGGCATGCCAGGCTTTTTTATCCAAGGGTACATACTGGGTAACTATTCCTTGCCTGTCTATAAGGATGTGAGTCGATACCTTTAGATCGGCAATTTCCTCGAAAAATGGATGTGCCTGTACGTCCAGACGATTGCAAAATAGATCATCGATGCAACCGGTACCAAATTCTCCAGGAGGCAGACTGATGTTGTGAATTATGAGCAGATCAATCTGACGATCCACACATCGTTCACTCTGGTTAGGGGATTCCAGGAAGCGAGCACCCTGGATCAGGTGGTGTTTGAGGGAAAAGTTCATTCCTGCTTTACATCGGCCAGTGTGGCTGAATGTTACCACAAGAGGGTTGCAATATTGTGGCAGGAGTTAGGCCGGATCAGTGACGCGTGAGGGGACTGTTAAGCACGGTGCGCATTGCAGCCACATTGGAACGCAAGCGTGGCAGGCGGAGTTCACCCTTCTGCAATGACATTGCCAGGCCTAATCGACTTCGCTGAATTGAATTTCTGAGACTTTTCGTCGTGAGCAGGTATTGATCCGGATTAGTACTTATTCTCTTTAAGGAACATTCCTGAAATTGACCGCTGATCATGAACTCGACAATGGCCTGCTCACCAAGGACTTCTATATCGGGGAGATATTCGGAGAGTAGATTTGATTGTTCACAAGTATCTTGTGAACAGAACTCGTCGCCAAGAAGCTTGGCTATTTCCTGCATATCATCCCGATTCAGTATTTCCTCGCCAGAAGGACTAATCGAAGCCTCTGTTGTATCAGCCGCCAATACAGTCCTCCCGGAATCTATATCCTTCTCGCTGCATTCCTTCATCGGTGCGCCGCTGGCGAGAGCGGTGAGAAAAATCGTGTTTGCATCGAAGCAATTTGTCAGTTCTGCAACAAAATTTTCCTGCTCTATTTCACTCATCTGAATAAGATCAAATCCCTGCACCAGCCTCTGCTTGATCGCCGCGTGTTCAGATGCCTCGACAACGTTTGGATTGCTTACCACTGCTACTAACAAGGACAGGGTGTGTCCGGCCTCACTCCATTCGATGCTGTTAGTTCCACGATTCATGCCGATCATGAACATGACATCCCGCCATTTGCTACTGATCATATTTTCGATGAATTGAGGTAGCTCTTTACTATCGCACTCCGATGATAAGAGCTGTAAAACTGCCGTCTCAATTCCTGCTGCTTTCCGGGCCATCTGCTCGTTCTTGGCAACTTCCTGGATCTGTGTATTCTCAGCGGTCGGCTTGGCGGGTGTATCTTCAGTCCTGAATGCCGAGCACGAGACATAGAGTTTGTCGATAAATTCAGAATCGCCTGAGTTTTTCAGAATGCGGATGACATCCAGAAACATTTTGTCCATTTTTAACAAGAAGTGCTGTTCGAAAAGTTTGATAAACACCAGCCTGTCTTCCAATGGCAAAGCAAAGAGTGTTTGTGCTTGTGAGAATGACTGAGTGGTTGCAGTTATGAATACTGCTCCAGAAAAGAGTTTCTGACTTGAAGACACATTGAGTCTGGAATTTATGGCTGCAATTTGTTGATTGAATGAAAGATAAAATTTCACCGCTTTGCGATCGAGAGCATGCAGTGCGAGATCAATCTCTACCGCTTCCATCGCCTGTCCCTGGGAAGACGGAATCTCTGGCCGAATGTCGTCGGATTGAACTAGTTTGTCTTTGTAGGATGCCTTGATGTGTTGCATGACTCGATTGAGAAATCCGTCCTCGAACAAGGACTGTTTAGTACGCAGTTCTCGCATCGATTTCAGATAGACACGGTCATCTGCAAACTGGCCACGTTGTCCACTTGAGAAGAGAAAATCATCCACCTCATCAAATAAATCCGCACACAACAGTTGCATTTGCTTGCGTAATCGTTGACGCATGGACCAACGAATCTTCTCCAGTAGAATTGTGTCCACGGATTCGATTTGTGTCACCTTCTGTAACTCTGATGCAAAGGACATTGTGGTGTAGTCGTCTAGGCAATAAATGTATGCAGCTTTTATAGCACTGGCGGGATTGGTAGAAATTGACTTCGTTCACAGACTTTGAAATTTACAAATATATCATTTAAAAACAATAACTTGCATTGAAAACAAAGTTCTCAAAATATGACCGGGTTCACAACTTTCTATTCATTGTGGTATAGGACATAATTTGGAGGATGCCTCCCCCAGGTCAGCCAGCTCCAGGAAAATCCATCGGTTATGGAATGCTCATCGCAAGCTTCACATTCGGATTGATCGCTTTAACGTTTTATTTCGATGGTATGCTGGATGATCAGTCCAATCCAAACAGCCGTCCACCATCCACTGAATCCGACAGCGGCATCCGCGAAGTAGTCCTGGAAAGAAATCGTCAGGGGCATTATATTGCCAGCGGAGAGATCAATGGCACTGCAGTAGTTTTTCTATTGGACACTGGAGCAACCGATGTAGCGATACCGGAACCAGTCGCACGCAAGGCAGGCCTGCAATCAGGTTTCGCCAGTCAGGCAGCAACTGCAAATGGTGTAGTTACAGTGTACTCAACACTTGTCAAAGAATTGATTATCGGCAATATTCTCTTACAGGACGTCGAAGCCAGCATAACACCGAGCATGGGCGGTGAAACTATCCTCCTTGGTATGAGTGCATTGAAACAGGTTGAATTTACCCAGCGTGGTTCGAGTCTCACGCTCCGGCAGTTACCGGGCTCTAATGACTGATAACTTGCCCTCTGACATCGCCACCGTAGTTAGGTCCGCACTGAGTGAAGATATCGGCAGTGGTGATATAACGGCCGCGCTGATCCCGGCTGCCAAAGCAGCATCGGCAATAATAATCAGTCGAGAAGAAGGCATTCTCTGCGGCATCCCATGGGTTAACGAGGTCTTCTCCCAGATTGATGAATCAATACGACTCGACTGGGTTCTTGATGAAGGCGTGCAATTCGACAGCAATCAAATTTTAGCCAGACTGGTTGGTCCCGCCAGAGCGCTCATGACTGGCGAGCGTACCGCTCTGAATTTTCTGCAAACTCTATCCGCTACAGCAACCCAGACCCATGCTCTGACTAGTCTGGTTGCCCATACTGCTGTGCAACTGCTGGATACTCGTAAAACCCTCCCGGGACTGCGCACCGCACAAAAATATGCAGTCAGAACCGGTGGCGGCCGCAACCACCGCATGGGGCTTTTTGATGCCTACCTGATAAAAGAGAACCATATTGCCGCCTGCGGCGGCATAGCTACTGCAATCGCTACTGCCCGCCACCTGCAGCCGCAGTTGCCTGTGGAAGTTGAAGTTCAGAGTCTGGAGCAGCTGCAGCAGGCGCTGCACGCTCATGCTGACGTCATCCTGCTGGACAACTTCGATCTGCCCATGCTGAGAGAAGCCGTTGCCAGCAATCATGGTCAAACAAAACTGGAGGCATCCGGCGGAATAGACAAAGAGCTACTGGTCAAGATTGCCGAAACTGGCGTAGACTATATTTCTATTGGAGCTCTGACGAAACATTGCCGAGCGATCGACCTGTCATTGTTGCTGGAGTGAGATTGCAGCGGATCACCAGCTCAGTCAAAATCGGGAGGAAACATGTTTAAGCGAACCTGTTTACTGATAACAAGCACGATTGGCCTGTTCTCAATACCATTACTGGTATTCGGGCACGCGGGAAGCCTGGATCAAAATGGTGGCCATTATTATGGTCCCTCCTATCATTGCCACATGACCGCCTGTGAGATGCCGGATACATTTGACATTGGTCGCACCCGGCGAGATAGCCTATTCACGGATTATCGCGAAAGAGAAAAGTTCTTCAATGAAGACGATTGGATCTATGAGATCGATTTCGATGAAGACTGTCAGTCAACTCGCCAGGAAATGCTGATCCTGACCAGTCGCACGGAAGTAAGATATACCAACCCTCGCAACTGCATAGTCCGCACTGGTGAATGGTTTGATGAGTACACGGGAGAATTATTTACCGTCGCTGTGCAGATCGATATCGATCACGTCATTCCGCGCCTGTACGCGCATACGCACGGCGGAGACCGCTGGCCCCCAGATAAAAAAATCCTGTTCGCCAACGATCCTCTTAATATGATGCTCGTTGATAAGGCTGAGATCCGCCGTAAGCGGGATCGCGGCCCCGATCGATACCTGCCCCGCGAAGAGTTTCAATGTGAATATGTAGCACTGTGGGATGCTCTGGCAGACAAATACGATTTACAACTTGAATCTCGAGACAAGAGCGCCATCGAGCTCGTAGAGAGGGATTGTCCGGAGCTATAACAGGAAATTATCGAATACTGCACTTAAATCTATAGTCACAAAAAAAGCCGAACAAAGTTCGGCTTTTTTGTTGAGTGCAACAATCAGGGAGACAGGATATGAATCTGATCCATACCGTTGTCAGGATCCAGTTTCATATCGCCGGCCGGAAATCCATTTTCAGAAAGAATATAAGCGATAACATGCGTGTAATCATCCAACATGAGTGAGCCGGGATTGTCTGCAGGCATGGTGCCCATGATTGACTCCCACAGATACAGCAGTGGCTGGTTATTCCAGGATTTCAGGGTATCGCGATAGAACCGCATATTGTGGCAGGTCTTGCAGCTGGAATCGTAGACAACCTGGCCGGCGCTAACTTGAGCCTCGGTAAATACGCCATCATTAACAGTCTTGCTTTGTGCAAGAACCGTTTGTCCGGTTAATAATCCAATCAGTAAACTTGCGATACCGACCATTTTCACCGACTTTTTCATGTCTCAGTCCTCTGCAGTAAAACTGTGCAAGCTGTTTTGCTGCCTTGTTTTGAATATCCAGAAATACCAGTTTGGTATTGCATCAAGTGTGCGCTACTTTCCCTCGCAGAATCCGGCGTAAACATAAACCACATCCATGGTTTTAGCAAGTCGCCGGCGCCGTAAGCTGTGTGAAATATGTAACTTTTTGTCATTTATATCAACTAGTTAATTTACGACTCTTAGTATAGACAGATTTAGATTAACACTAGCTGAATTACCGGGAAGCTGGTTGGGTTTGTGACTTGATACAGCGTCAAGAATCGTTATACCCATTGAGAGGCCTCCCCTATAATGCGGCATGCTGTGAACACAGGAAGATGAAATGGCTTTTGATGAAAAAACCGCCTCGCCTGAAGAACTCTTGGAGTTCTATATGGGCAAGTACAAGAATCCCAATCCAGTCGCGAAATGGTTGACTAATGGCTTCTTTCGCAGTGTCGAGAAGATGCTGAATGATCTGCCCAGGGATGCACGTATTCTTGAAGTAGGATGCGGCCCGGGTGTCTCCACCCGGCGCATCCTGGATATGCTGCAGGGGCAATACCTGGAAGCCTCAGAATTCGAACAGCGCCTGGTGGATCTGCATCTGCAGAAAGGTTTTCCAGTGACCCTTTCCCAGGAATCCGTCTATTCCATGCACCGCGCAGACAACGAATTTGACTGCGTGTTACTGTTGGAAGTGCTGGAACATCTGCAAGAAACTGAAACAGCACTGACTGAGATATTTCGAGTAGCAAGGCAAACGGCCATCATCTCCGTTCCAAACGAGCCCCTATGGCGAACCATGAATTTTTTACGCGGCAAATATTGGAGGGATTGGGGCAATACACCGGGGCATATTAACCACTTCTCGACGCAGGGCCTGGTCGATCTGGTGAGTAAATTCGGGGAGGTAGTTTCCGTACAGAACCCCATTCCATGGACCATTGTCCGCGCCGAAGTGCGGCCCTGAACAGATGGCAGATACAACCGCGCGTAACAGTTTCATCAAGGCACTTTTTATAGCCGCGCTAGCTGTTTGCCTGTGCCTGGCGGCGCTATTCGTGATCAATTCTTATGCTTCGATCGATGTTGAAGTATTCATCGATAATCGACTGTTGATTCCCGCTGTAGTTATTCAGGTCATCGCCATCTTGCTGTTCATACAGGCTTGGAAGTTCCTACTTTCGGCGCAGGGGGAGTTTCAATACAGCTTTCTGGAGTCAACCTCACACATCGGCGTAACCCTGATGGGCAAATATCTGCCCGGCAAGATCTGGGGACTGGTAGGCAGAGCCTTTCTACTCATCCGGCGCGGGCATAGCAAGAGTGATGCTGTTAATCTGCTGATCGCTGATCAGTTTCTGACTTTCTATTCTGGAATTGGAGTTGGAACCATCGCCCTACTCGCTTATTTCAATCCGCTGGCGTCGATTGCCTTGCTGCTAGTTACAATTGTTTCAGCGCCTTTCGTCATCGGTTCTTATGACGCAATCATTCAAAAGATCCTCGACTGGAGCAAGTTGTTTCTGCACAGACTATCTGAGTCAGTAGACCCACAAGTCACTACGATAGACAAGAAATCAATCTGCATGAGCCTGATTGCCTATGTGCTGCACTGGATATTGATAGCCCTGGTTTTATGTCTGCTTTTTTATCCCCTGCTCGCAGCAGAGCCGTTTCAAAACAGCCTGCTGCTGATGGCCGCAATTCCTCTGGCCATGTTATCGGGATTTATCGCGTTGTGGGCGCCTGGAGGTATTGGCGTTAGAGAGGGCGTAATCGTGCTCATACTTACGCTCAATCTTACGGTGGATGTAGCCCTTAGCATTGCAATTTCTTATCGGCTGATCTGCGTCCTCAACGATTTAAGTACTGGAAGTGCGACGCTTTACTATTTCTCTAGAATCGATCCATCTTTGCTCGAAGAGTAATTCATTTACCTGGTGTCGCTGTCTTTGTACATCAGAGCAGTTACCTGTTCAGACACCAATCCAATCAGAAACACCAGAACTGCTGTCATAAACAGGACGGCACTCATATTGGTGAACCTGCCTTCAGTAAGATAAGTGTACAGATAGTAGGCTACCCCCGTTGCCAAAAAACCGGCAGAAGTTGGCAGAAATATTTTGAGAGGAGAATAGAGTGAACCAACCTTGAAGATAATAACCAGGAATCTGATGCCATCTTTAAGAAGAGATATGTGGCTCTCTCCCAGCCGTGTCTCGGTCTCAATAGGTACATAGCCAACTGAATAGCCGGCCCGGAAAAACGCCATGGTACAGGTGGTCGGGTAGGAGAATCCATTCGGCAACAGAAACAGAAATTCCCGGAATTTATCAGCCCTGACAGCACGAAATCCCGATGTCAGGTCCAGAATCTTGTGCCCGGTTATTGTGGAAGCGAGAGTATTATAGATAGAGTTGGCTATTGCACGATAGGAATCTGCCTGGGATTGCTTGTTGCGCGCACCCACTACCATGTCATAGCCGCTATTCAGCTCTTCCAGCAAGCGCGGAATATCTTCTGGCTTGTGCTGTCCGTCTCCATCCAGAAAGACAATAATATCCCCACTCGCAGCCTTGGCGCCGGTTTTTATCGCCGCCCCATTGCCCTTGCTATAAGGGTGAGTGATGACGATTACACCGTTTGCCTTACAGACCTTTTCAGTATCATCTGTCGAGCCGTCATTCACCACGATGCACTCGGCATCACCGATGGCTGCTTTCAATCGGGGCAGGAACTGCTCCAGGTTCTGAGCTTCATTCTTCGCTGGTATAACGATCGATAGTTTCATCTTGGAAGTACTCGCTGCCCCTCGTTCAGTTAGCGCTATTCAATCTGTAAAAATCCTGTTCCAGTCGACTGATCTCGTCCACTACTGAGGGAATAAACGGAATTCGCGAGTTGTCAGCCATCTTTGCCCGCTCTAAAAATACTAGGGCGTCGCTGTAATTGCCAGCAGATGCAGACATTATTGCCTGACGAATTGGAATTTGTGGCACTGGATTGAGTTCGAAAGCTCGGGTTAGATTAATCAGGGCCTGATCCAGATTTCCGAAGTAGACATGTAAATCTGAGAAATAGAAATAGTAAGCCGCTCTTCTGGGCACCGATATTGAAAACTCACCGATGCGGTTAAACAGGTTCACCAGTGTTTGCTGGTCCGGATATTCACACTTCTCAGTCAACAAATTTTCCAGCAGAATTCTAAGGTGCAGGCTAATATTGTCCCGGTAGTATTCCAGGAGAGGATTGTCAGTAATCTCCGCAAGGGTACGAGGAGACTCCAGACCGAACTCGCAGGCATGATTCCATTGGTACAGCAGTATTGTAACCTCATTGGGATAATGGTTCTGCGCTAGGGTCAACCGCTGCATAGCTAATTCTGGTAAATTGACGGAACGCAGGTAATCTGAATACGTAACCTGGGCACGAATAGAAGTGGGACGTTCTTCAGCCCAATACGAGTAAAGCACAGCCGCCTCGCTCCATAACGTTGTCAAACTCCAGGTTGACCAGACAGCCAGCAAGACTATTCCTGCGGTAAGAATCTGCGCCGATTGCTTAACCTGCTCGGAAAATTCCGATGACAACAGGCGCCGTAAATACCAGGCCAGTGCGAACAAGGGTCCCACCATCGCCAGGTAATTTCTATGCTCAAAGTAGAGTTCCAGTGGAATATAGCTCGACTCCAGCACGTGCATGGTAAAGAACCAGAACACGGCGAAGCTATATACAGCCTGTTTTCGTCGCAAGTAGATAGCACTACCCAGTAGTGCAGCGATCAGAGTAACGGCGAGCAAAGTTGACAATGGCTCGAACAGACTTCTCGACACCGTGAAATCATCATGAAAGAGCCCGTTCCCATAGGCGGTCGGTACAAATATTTTCCACAGATAGATAGACAAGGCACGGGTTTCCGTGAGCAGCCGTTCCCAGAGATTGAAGTCCCTCGTGTCGTATAGGGCCATGCTGTCGGCTGCGCCGAATGCCAGGTAGAAGAGCACCAGCAGCAGAGGCAACAACACGCCAACTCGATACCAGAGCCTGTGCAAGCCCCGCAGCGCTAATTCCCGGAAAAACAGTACTTCCATGAGTACGATCAGAACTAGGAGCAGCGCACCGTTCTCCTTGCTGAGTACCGACAGCAATCCCAGTGGAAACAGACTACAACAGAAAAGAAGTGTAGCTTGATTGGGACTGGTGTCCCGCAGCCGACGAGCGCCGAGGTAGCACACGAGAGCCAGGGTGGCGAACAAGGTCATCAGTTGAGTCATGCGCTGCACCACGTACAGTGTGGTGCTGGTATTTAAGGGGTGAAGCAGCCACAAACCTGACACCAGTATTGCCACCTGAGCGCTGTGAGTTCTGGAGAGCCGTAGGTGCTGTGCCAGCAAAAAGCTGAACCAGCAGATGCTCAGTCCACACAGGCTGTGGATCATGAGATTGGTGTATTTGAGCGCAGCCACCCTGGGCGGCCAATCCTGGGCATCGATCAGAAAAGAAAGCATGGCTACCGGGCGCCCCGTGGGGCCAGAGTTGTTCCCGAAGACAAAAGCCCGCCATGTTTCAAAATTGCTGATACCGCCGTTTTCCCCCAACGGCCTGAGGTTGGAAAGATCATCGAGCAACAGCGGCCCAGTTAGACCGGGCCAGTAAAGGAACAGGGTGAGTAGTATCAAAGCTACTAAACCGAGGCAGTAACCGAGTTCAGCGCGGCTGGAGTGGCGGAAGAAGCCGGAATCTTGCTGTTTTTCCATCTTTGATTTAGCGGCTCTCAGGCATGAATCCGTAGTATAGCTGGCCGGGCAGCCACAAAGTGGTCCTGACAACGTCATTACGGCAAAGATTGCTGTTTACTGACAATTAGTGTCACTAAGTACCCTGTCAAGCACAGGAAATTCTCGACGGGTAATTACTGAAAATTCCTACAGATAAATATATTTCTTCATAAATATCAATAAGTTAAAAATTTTATAAAAGTTGGCACGGTAAGTGAATGTATACATGGCAACCGTGCATGATTAAACGGATGAAGAATTACTAAGCAAACTGACTGAATTACTTAACTGGAGATAGACAAATGAAGAAAGTGCAAAAAGGTTTTACTCTTATCGAACTGATGATCGTAGTGGCGATTATCGGCATCCTGGCCGCTGTAGCTCTGCCTGCATATCAGAACTACTCTAACCGTGCTGCGTTCTCAGAACTGGTACTGGCCATAACTCCTCTCAAGACTGCTGTTGAGTTGGCTATCCAGACTCGTGCCCCTGCGAACACTGCCGCTCTTGACTCCGGTGTCCTGGGTATCCCGGCAGCAGTTGTGGCGGCTGCAACTACTCACGGTTCTTCCGTGGCTAACGGTGTAATGACTATGACCTGGCAGGCCGACGGCTCCGCAATGGCCGGTATTACTTACATTCTGACTGCCGGCGGTGTTACTCCTCCTGTCCAGTGGGCCGGTAATCATCCCCAAAATTAACTGACATCTAAAGTAGAATTTTCTCATAATAGGGCTAGAGGATATTCTGCATGAAAAAATCACGATTTAGCGACAGTCAGATACTGGCGATACTGAAACAAGCCGAGTCAGGCACACCGGTAGCTAACCTGTGCCGAGAACACGGCATGAGTAACGCCTGCTTTTACCAATGGCGGTCTAAGTTCGGTGGCATGGATGCGTCGATGATGAAACGGTTAAAGGAATTGGAGGACGAGAATCGACGGCTTAAGAAGATGTATGCCGACGAGCGTCTCAAGGCTGAAATGGTCCAGGAGGCACTGGCAAAAAAGTGGTGAGGCCATCTCGGCGCAAGGAGATGGCTCAGCAGGCGTTGTCTGCGTATGGAGCGAGTATACGCTTGGTGTGTTTGGCCTTTGGCATCAGCGAAACCTGCTACCGGTACCAGCCCATACTATCTGACGAAAACGCCGAGATTGCGGACTGGTTAATCCGTCTGACTCACAACCAGAAGGATTGGGGGTTTGGTCTGTGCCGTGATTATCTACGTAACGTCAAACGCTTCGAATGGAACCACAAGCGCATCCGCCGGATTTACTGCGAGTTGGAGCTAAATTTGCGAATAAAGCCGAGACGGCGAATCGAACGAGAGAAGCCGGTACCGCTGGTTGTTCCTGACGCACCCAACGAAGTTTGGTCAATGGATTTTATGCATGACCAATTAAGCGATAGTCGAACGATCAGGCTTTTTAATGTATTAGATGATTTTAATCGTGAAGGCTTAGGCATTGAAGTGGACTTTTCACTGCCAGCGGTACGTGTTATCCGCGCACTGGATCGCATCATCGAAGAGCGAGGTAAACCTGAGCGACTGCGATGTGACAATGGGCCGGAATTTATCAGCCAGGATTTGAAAGCGTGGGCAGAGAAGCGCGATATCCAGCTTGAATTTATCCAGCCTGGTAATCCACAACAGAACGCTTATGTCGAACGTTACAATCGAACCGTGCGTTATAGTTGGTTAAGCCAATACATGTTTGACTCGATTCAGGAAGTTCAGGATTATGCCACACAATGGCTTTGGTTCTACAATAATGAACGACCTAACAAGGCTAATGGTGGCTTTCCACCGAAACAAATGCTGAAGGCAGCATGACTTCTACTTTTGAAACTAGTTAAAAAAGGGATGATTACCCTTCTTCATCCCGGTTGCGGCTTGCGTCGACCAAAACCCACAATCAACATCGGTGCAGAACATTTTTCACAGAGGAAGCTGGGCGCGGCTTTTCAGTGGGCCTGGGGATCACCGCACGCAGAGCCCATTGCACCGCTTGCAATACTCGTTTGGCATTGCCGTGTAAAAACCCATAGTCCCGTGACCGTCTAAACCCTTTGGGCAAGGTGTGTTGCAAGATCAGCCGGATAAAGTCCTCGCCGGGCAAGCGACGTATTTTTGTGCTCCCGGTCTTGCTGTCTTTGTAACGGAAACTCACGGTCTCCCCGTCATCACTGACAATGTTCCTGTTGCTGATAACACCGCGGTACAAATAGCGTGACAGGTATTTCAGGGCCGGCAAACCACTACCGACATGCTGGCAATGCACCACCCATTTCTTCGGTGTGAGAGGTAAAGCCAAACCGGCCTGTTCAATTCCATGAAGCAGTTTCCCTTTAAAGACAGCCGCCAGGGCATAGCCGTTGAACAGGTACTTGCCATCAATCTTCTTCCACGTTTTTATGCTTCCGTGGGGGTCTTTGCCAATACCCCCGCCCGCCACCACCACATGGACATGAGGGTGGTAGTCGAGCCGTCTTGTATGGGTATGCAGCACCGCCATCATGGCCATCTCAGCCGCAAAGGCCTTGTCGTTACAGCCGAAGTCCTTGAGGGTGCTTACGGCACATTCAAACAGCAGTGAGTACAGTTGTTTTTGGTTCGCCTTCGTCAGGGCTCTTAACTCATAGGGCAGAGTAAACGTCACCATAAAATACGCTACCGGCAGCAGCTTGGCGATTTGTCGATCCAGCCATTGGCTCGTGCTGTGGTTCTGGCAGCGGTTACAACTTCGGTGGCCGCAGGATTGATAACAGGCACTGTGCCAATCACAACGGGTACAGCTCATAGCCACCGGGGATACTGGGCAGTGCGACAGCCCAGGATGGCGTTCAGCGCAGACCATTGCTCGGCCGTGGTCGAGGAACCGTGGCGGGTTTTGAACCGGTCAAGGTAATGGTGTGCAACTGCCGCAACATTGGCAACAGTCATGCTACACCTGCCCATCGAGGGTGAGGTGTAAACGGTTCCCCAGGGAGTTGATGAGGATGACAATGTCCTGGTGTGCCACCTCCGTCAGCTGGGTATATAGCGCCGTAGTCTTTGGGCTGTCATGGCCCATTTCGTGTTGGATGGCCCTCAGGTGCATGCCGGCTTCCACCAGATGGGCGCCGTAACAATGGCGCAGGCTATGGAGGGTGATGGTTTTATGAATGCCACAGTCTTTGGCGATGACACGAATGGACTTCTGCAGTCCTCCTCTGTCCATGGCTGTGCTGGCACTGTGTCTTGCCCGAGGGGTTGCGCCTGCCGGGAAGGGCAGTGTTGGGTTCTTATGGGTAGCCCAGTACTTTCTCAACGCCACCAGGGTTGCCTGCGGCAGGGTGACAAAGCGGTCTTTCCTTCCCTTGCCCAGATGCACATGCACTTTCATGCGCTGGCTATCAATGTCGTTAATGCGCAGATTGAGTGCCTCGCCCAGGCGAAGGCCCATGCTATAGACGGCCAGGATAAAGGTCTGGTAGCGCAGTTCCCGGGTGCCGTTGATGAGGCGTTCCACTTCCTTGACGCTGAGAATATCCGGCAGCACCTTCTTCTGGGGCGGTTTGACAATGGCTATCCAGTCCCATTGTTTGTTGAGCACATGCTTGTAGAAGAACTGCAGGCCATTACGGTCTATTCTGACCGTACTCCAGGAATGGCTTTTAACCAGTGAGTCAAAATAGGCCTTGAAATGATTCGGGGTCAGCCGATCCGGACAGAGGTCAAAGAAGGCGGTGATCCGCCGAACAGCGCGGCTGTAGACGTCAATGGTAGTGGCGGCCTTGCCTTGTCGGTGCAATGCGTTAACATGTTGCTGGTACAGTGATTCAAATTTTGTTTGCTGTGCTTTGTTCATTCAATAATTCCTCTAGTAGTCGTACTCGGGGGTGAGTACGTAGGGGAATTATTGTAGATAAAACGGATTTATGAATTTGCCGCGTAGCGGCTTCGTTCAACAAGTAAATCAAAAAGGAAGCAGAATGCACGGCCAGGTTTGTGAATGGCCTGCGGACATTTTTTCACGAACCCGGCCGCACGTCCTGCTCCAATTATCCAAAGCATTAACCGCCTATTCTTGCCACTTCCTCATCCTGAGAGTATGATAATTCGTCATACCGCCGAGGGTAACCGCCATGAGTCAAACGAAAGTAGCTATAACCATTGAGGAAGGGGTCCTCGCCAAGGTCGATGCTTTGGTGAGGGGTAAAGTATTCAGCAATCGCAGCCGTGCCATCCAAGAAGCCGTGCTAGAGAAGCTGGAGAGACTTGAGCGTAATCGCTTGGCGGAAGAGTGTGCCAAGCTGGATCCTGCTTTTGAGAAGGCCATGGCTGACGAAGGATTGTCTCAGGAACTGGATGCATGGCCAAAATACTGAGAGGCGAGATTCGCTGGGCTGATCTCAATCCTACAATAGGACGGGAGCAATCTGGCGAGCGCCCGGTTCTGATCCTGAGCCAGAATGTATTCAATGAACGCTCTGGCACTGTCATCGCGATGGCGCTAACAAGCCAAGAGCAGAAAGCGAGTTTCCCGCTTACGCACGAAATTCTTGCTTCAAAGCTGCCAAAGCGTTCATGGGTGAAGATCAGTCAGATTCGTACTCTTTCAACTGAGCGTATCGGCAAGAAGATCGGAAGCTTCGTTCCCGATGAACTTGCGCGTGTCATTGAAGGTTTGAATGAGATTATCGGCGGTTAACAAATTGTTGCTGTGTAACATAGGGGACACCTATAACATAGGGGACACCTACAAGATAACAACTTAAACCGTCCAGTTCTCGAAATAGGAGATTAAATTGTTATCTTGTAGGTGTCCCCGTTAACCCATAAACCGTCCAGTTCTCGAAATAGGAGATTAAATTGTTATCTTGTAGGTGTCCCCGTTAACCCCCTGCTAATTAACTCGGCATACCAGGCCTTTAAGATACTGGCTCTCCGGAAATCCCAGGGCAATCGGATGGTCAGCACCTTGATGCAAATAGCGCACAATTTCACCGTGCCTCTTTGCGTCCTGAAGTGCATCGGCCGTAATTTTCTGGAACAGATTCATATCAATGGCACCGGAGCAGGAAAACGTTATCAACAAGCCACCTGGCGCGATCAGCTTGCTTGCCTGCAGGCTGAGATCTTTATAGGCGCGCGCCGCTTTTGGAACTTGTTTCTTGTTCTCTGCAAACTTCGGTGGGTCCAGAATTACCATGTCAAACTGTTGACCCGCTTGTTGATAGCTTCGCAGTACATTAAAAGCATTCCCTTCCACAGCAGTATGGCGAGATTGATCAATGTCATTACGCGCCACATTATCAATTGCCAATTGCAAGGCTGCCGCTGAGGCATCCACGCTGATGGCATGGGATGCACCACCTTTAAGTGCAGCAACTGAAAATGCACCGGTATAAGAAAAGCAATTGAGTACTGTTTTATCCTTACTGCACTGTTGTACAAATTGTCGGTTTTCGACTTGATCCAGATAAAATCCGGTCTTTTGCCCCCCTGCTACATCAACACCGAAATACATTTCATGTTCATTAATCAACAAGGTTTCCGGTGGCTGCTCGCCCCAGACAACGCCGGAGGTTTTGGGTAGTCCTTCCTTCAATCTCGAACTTGCATCGGAGCGTTCAAAAATACCGCAACATCCGCTCTGTTCTGCCAGAATGTCTACCAGGGTGGATTTCCAGGGTTCGATTCCTGCAAACAGGAATTGGCAGACAAGGAAATCGCTATATTTATCTACAATTAATCCCGGAAGGTCATCAGATTCACCATACACCAATCGAAAAGCGGAACGCTGTGTGTGGTTCAAAATTGTGTGTCGGCGCTTGATAGCTCGTTCAATCTGCCGTGAAAAATAGTCTGGGTTAATTTCAACGTCACAGAAGCTGAAGAGACGAACTCTTATCTGGGAGTTGGGTGAAAAGCCCCCCACACCGAGCAGTCGATCATCGGCACTGAATACACGAACCAGGTCACCGGAAGCCGGGCTGCCCTGCACTTTGCCGATAGCACCCGAGAATATCCAGGGGTGACGCCGAACTACTGATGCTTCGCGGCCAGGTTTAAGCCGTACAATTGCCGGCTTCTCAAGCGTCATGGCTGTTGACCCCAAGTAGCTCATAACAGGGATTATATTTGTCTGAGTTTAATTTCATTCTTCCTTTCGCCACGAAACTTCTCAGCAATCGGTCCATCTCTGCAGTGATTTGTGCATCGCCATTGATCTGAAACGGTCCGTAACGCGCAATCTGCTGGATGCCATAGGCCTTAACATTACCTGCAACTATTCCCGAAAATGCACGCCGCAACTGCACTATCAACTTATCGACAGGCAGTTGTGGATCCAGACGCAGTGCTGCCATATTTTCGTGCGTGCTGATAAACGGCCATTGCATGTCCTCCGGGACGTGTAACTTCCAGTTGAATGCATAGGATTCATTGGTTCGTCTTCGCTGCGCTACAACACGATTCAGATTTCGTAAACACAATTGGGCGACTCGCACTGGATCACCGATAACAATTTCATAATAACGAGCTACTTCTTCACCAAGCGTATTGCGCAAAAACCTATCCAGCGCCACGAAATACTCATCACTCGTTTCTGAAGCTGAAAAAATTACAGGCAAGGTTATTTCCCGATTATCCTTCATCATAAGCAGCCCGAGCAGGTAAAGGATTTCTTCTGCCGTACCGGCGCCACCGGGAAACACAACAATACAATGGGCCAGCCTTACAAAAGCCTCCAGCCGCTTTTCGATGTCCGGAAATATCACCAACTCATTGACGGTTGGATTAGGAGATTCAGAAGCAATAATGCCTGGCTCGGTTATTCCGACATAGCGCCCTCGCGTGATCTTCTGTTTCGCATGACCAATCATTGCCCCTTTCATTGGCCCTTTCATGGCACCTATACCGCACCCTGTGGCTATATCCAAGCCTCGAAGACCCAATTCGTATCCAACGCGTTTGCTATGGTCGTATTCTTCGCGGCTGATCGCATGCCCGCCCCAGCATACGATCAGTTTCGGCGGATGATTGGGTTGTACCACTCCTGCATTGCGCAATATTCGAAATACTGCATCAGTAATCCCGACTCCACTTGTGATATCAAATCCTCCGACGCGATCAATCTTGTCCTGTGTGTAGACAATATCCCGCAGTGCAGAAAACAAGTGCTCCTGTATACCTTTAATCAGCTTCCCATCGACAAATGCTGTAGCAGGCGCATTTTGAATCCTTAACTTAATACCACGTGATTCCGGAATTATTTCAATTCGAAAATCCTCAAATTCACGAAGAATTTCTGTGGCGTCATCTTGTTCATTACCTGTGTTAAGCACGGCTAATGCGCAATTTCGAAACGTTTGGAATACTTCTTCATCGGTTTCCAGCGCCGTCATTATTTCCTTGTGCGACAACAAATTCAGGCTAGTAGATGGCCTGACTACACATTCTTTCACTTTATCCATCGCTATTACTTCCAATTACGTACAGTGAAATTCTAAATCAATCTTTGCAATTACTTCTGTGGTTGCAGTTTAACAGAACCGCCACAAAGGCAGTCCTGAAAAGACTAAAAAGCCACTCATAATTGCCTGCAAAGTCGACACCACTGCTAAAATATTATCGTCGGGAGCATTGTAGCCAGCCTTATCTACGGTACTGCCTTGCTGAGTATGGTAATTCCAGGGTTTGTTGATTTTTAACCAGTAAAACCCCAGATGAACTAATTCAGGAATCTCTTAGACTCGGACAAATACCCCCATTGCGCCTACAGCACTAAGTTATTGGCAATTAGGGGCTGAAGAAGATTTCCAAGCCGCCGCAATTTATCCAGACCAGCCTGCTCAGTGCTGGTAGAATACCCGGGTCACTGACAATCCGAAGCGGGTTTCCCTGGAATGCCACAATGAACACGATGGAGCAGTCAACAACCGAAGACATCAGCGAGCTTCTCTCTATGTTAGAGCAAGCTCACAAGGCACTGGCGCGGCATTGGCTTGGCGTTGACTTCGTCATCGAACTGCTGTTAGCCAGCGTGCTTGCCAAAGGTCACGTGTTAGTGGTGGACGTGCCCGGTGTCGGCAAGACTACACTGGCAAGAAGCATGGCGCAGATCCTCGGCCTGGATTTTAATCGCATTCAGTTTACGAACGATATTCTGCCAGCAGATATTCTGGGCGGCAGCGTGTATAACTCCACAGAAGGCAAATTTTCATTTTCACCGGGCCCTATCTTCACCGATTTCTTGCTGGCCGATGAGATCAATCGTGCGCCGACACGCAGCCAGTCCGCTTTTTTGCAAGCCATGGAAGAAGGCTATGTCGCCGCCGATGGGGTGAGTCATCCATTGTCAGATTTGTTCACAGTCATTGCCACCCAGAATCCCATCGATTTCGACAGCACCAATCCCCTCCCCGAAGCGCAACTCGATCGCTTCCTCACTTCGATCAGCCTGGGCTATCCCAATCTCGAGTCCGAATTACATCTGTTAGGAGGCTACGGGGATGCCACGCGCCATGATCCTGCTCCCGTACTGACCAGAGAATCCGTAAGACAACTGCGGAACGCCAGTGAAGAAGTGTTCCTGCATGATGACCTGGCCAAGTATATAGTCGACATATCGCGAGCCACTCGAGAGAACCAGGGTATCAAGCTGGGCATCTCTCCGCGTGGCTCCATGCACCTGGCGCAAGCCTGCAAGGCGTTCGCCCTGGTCAAGGGCAGACGTCAGGTGTTGGCCGAGGATGTGCAGCGCCTGATCCCGTCGGTATGGGATCACCGTGTCCTGCCTCGCCATGGCAGAGACAATGACAGCGCCCATGCCCATGAACTACTGCAGGACATCCTCGCGAAGATTCCAGTACCAAGGTGATCAATCAACAATCATGATCAAAGGGCTTCATCACAATGCCTATCGTTGTCGGGATTCGGAACAGACCCGTGCATTCTATGAGGACTTTCTAGGCCTGCCATTGATGCATGCCTTCGAGATCAAGCATACCAAGTCGGGTCGTGACAGCAACGTACTGCACAGTTTTTTCCAGATGGAAGACGGATCTTTTCTGGCCTTTTTCGAAGAACCGGGCGAACCCTTCGAGTTTAAAGAACAACGCGACTTCGATCTGCACATTGCACTGGAAGTGAACTATGTTGATCTGTTGGCGATGAAGGGGAAAGGGGAGTCGGCTGGCATGGAAACTCGAGGTGTCTCAGACCACGACTTTATTCACTCTATTTATTTTCGAGATCCTAACGGCTATGTCATCGAGCTGACGGCGAAAACAGGATCGGATGATGCTACATTTAACAGCACAGCGGCGCATGCCACGCTGAAGAATTGGCAGGCAGGCAAGGCAGACAAAAAGTAGGGAAAGTTTTTATTTTTTTCAATGTTCAAATTTGTCCTATAGACATAGCTATAAACAAATCTGTCCCTTTTACCATGAATGAACTAACCGACCGCCCTCTACGCGTTCAAGATGAAATAATCCTGCTGCACTGGTGGCGGTTGATTCGTTGGTTTGCCAATTTACGCCTGGTGCCTCGCTGGCGGGAAGAGTCCGCCAGATTATTCCTGCGGGCGATTCGCCGGTATTTCTATGATGGCCTGACCCGTGTCGGCAAGATTGTGCTGATCTGCTGCATACTCATATTTTTGTTCAGCTACCAGGCACGCAGCGACTTCCTTTTACTTACCGCAGCATTCGGCATGGCCATGCTGCTCTGGAGCTCGGTGCTCGGCTTTATCTACAAACCCCGAGTCGCCATTCAGCGCGATACACCCAAGACCGCTATCGCTTACCAGCCGCTTGTTTCCCAGATTGGCATCACCAATGAGAGTCGCCGGGGTCTTTTCAATTTCACGGTGAGAGAACTTGTCGTACCCTATGGTCGCTGGCCAAAGGAATGGCTGAGACCACATCTGCTGTCGCTACCTGCAGGTCAACACACCACGGTGACCGTCAGTTTCGAACCGCAGAAGCGGGGCAAGCTCACCTTGTCGGGATTAGCGGTACAGAGTTACTTTCCCTTTTTCCTGACCCGATTCACTGTCCGCTGCCTAGTACCCAAGGAAGTTTACGTGTTGCCAGAAACACTCCCAGTAACAATCCCGTCGCTGCGTCATATTGCCGAGCAGGCCAGCAAGCGCCTGACCATGGGAACGGACAATGCCCGCAAGGGCCCGTCACTGGAGTATGCCTATTCCCGGCAATACGCCACTGGTGATGCTCTGAGACGGCTCGATCATCGTGCCAGCAGCCGCCGGGGCGAGCCCATGAGCAAGGTGTTCGAAGGCGCCGATGAGATCCGCCGCGACAAGGTACACCTGATCGTCGATCTGACCCTGCAAGAGTTTCAGCGCTGGCAACGCCGCCCGCGCGATGAAGAACCACTGGATGAACGCCTGTCGCTGGCAGTGGAGATTGGTCTGTCCGCGCAGAATGAAGGCTTCAGCCTGGCTGCGCTGGCTACGGGTAAGGAATGGCATACCCTGGACAATCTACTGGATTTCTACCAGCACATTGCTACCTGTCAACCCCAACGCGCCGTTACCTCAAACGGTCATTCTTTACCTACTCAAGTCCTGTCTGAGGACGGCCTCCATATACTGGTTGTTGGGCGCTGGAGCGATGAAACTCAAGCATTTGTAGAAAGATGGAAGAGCGCCGGTGTTCTGGTACTGGTTTTCATGATGCCAGAGTCTGATGAAGACATTGGCACACTCCCGACCAGTGACGGATTTATAGAAATCCAATTGAAAGACCAGTTGACAAAACCTGGCGCCGCCGAGGTCAAGCAGTGATGTCCCTGAGTAATCAGTTTCTTGGCCTGTTCCTTGCCCTGCTCGCCCTGCAACTCGGACTGTCCATGGAGTTACCGCAAGTCACCTGGATTGGTATCGGCCTCTGTCTACTCGGCGGATTCAGGCTGGTTAAGGTAGAACGCCCCACCTGGGGCCTGCTTTTTGTGTTGTTCGCAACGGGTGGATTCCTGGGCAGTCAGGTGTTGGAAGACTGGGCAGTGGAAGGATCCTGGGCGCAAACTAATGGCCTGGCCGCGGGCATTGTGCTGAGCATGCTGACCCACCTGCTCTGGTTGTATGCAGCCAGCGATTCAAACCGGGACAATACTGAAGAGACCGTATTGAATCGCGATACCCAGACCATCCTGGTGTTCGGCTTGTTGCTGACCCTGATGCTCTCGCCACCGGAAAGCACGGTCATTATCCTATTCGGCGTACCTGTTGCCCTGCTTTCGGTATCCGGGGTATTGCTCGCCTGCCTGGTACTGCTTGCAGATCGTTGTGCCGGAGTTCTACTCTCCCGCTTGCTTCTATTATTACCCCTGGTGCTAATTGTTCCCTTAACAGTCGCCCTGCTAGGCTACGGACAAGGCCCGATTATCTCTGCACTGGGCAATATGTTTCCCAGGTCCAGCAACTACAACCCGACCGGCTTCTCACCTTATCAACAACTCAGAGCGACGGCGTTTTTGCGCCCGTCGACCCGCGCGGTGATGCGCGTCATTGCCGATCAGCAGCCCAACCAATATCTGGTCGGCAATCGCCTGGTCCACCTGGATGAACAACTGGTGTGGCAGCCCTCGGCAAGACCACTGCAAACTCTCAACTCTTTCGATGCCGAAATCCTGCCAAGCGGCGAGTGGCGCTATCCGCTGGATAATCACCATGCAAACATTGGCAATCCGGATTCGCAGACTCTGACGATTAGCAGTTTGAGCAATGCCAACTATGTGTTCGTCAACCCGGGCAGCGGCCATCTTACTGGTCGGTTCAGCGGCATAGGCCGGAACGCCGCCGATGTATTGACACTCGTATACGAACGCGGTGCAGACCGCCGCTGGCAACTCGAAACCGGTAGTAGTCCAGTACCTGACACCATCAGCAATGAAAACTTACTGATGCCGACATTCTGGGATGACACCCTGCAACAGAAGAGCCAGGAGTTTCAGGGCAGCGAAGTTCAGCAGACTGTCGATAATGTCTTGAGCCATTTTGTTACCCGCCGCTATTCGCTGCAGACCGACTTCGATCCCAACCAGCCCTTTCATGATTTTTATCTCAACGACAAAGCTGCCTACTGCTTCTGGTTTGCCACGGCTGCCACTCTCGCCCTGAGAGCCAACGGCATTCCGAGCCGACTGGTCGGCGGCTATGTCATCCATGAGAGACTCGCTTCCGAGCTGTGGCTGGTGCGCGAGCGCGACGCCCATAGCTGGGTAGAATGGCAGGATAGCCAGGGCTACTGGCATACCATCGATCCCACACCCCCCAGTATCACTGCGTTCTTCGGTGGCTATGACTCTTCCCCCCTCAGCGTCTGGTATCACACCCTGGCGGGTCAGTGGCAGATCCTGGTCGATCGAATCCTCGCCGACGAACTAACCGCCAACCTGGTGCGTTACGGAGGTCTGCTGATTCTGGCTTTTCTATTCATTCGGGAGTATCGGCGCATCCGCGGCCAGCAAACCAAGCTTGATACCCGTTCACTACGATGGCAGAAGTTGTGGCAACGCTTTCTCAACATCTCGAAACTGCCGGCCCACTCCTCCTGGACTGTGAGCACTTATGCCGAGAACTTACCGACCACCTGGCCAGCAAGCCAGTCGATTGCAGTAAGAGAATTTTTACAGAACTACAACGTAAAGCGATTTTCCGTTAACGACGAGCAGGCCATCAAGGATGTGGAAGAAGAGTTACAGAAGTGCCTGAAAATTCTGGGAGAACAGCTGTGAGCTTTGGCATCACTAAAACAATTCCCGCCTCTCGAGGCGAAACTGGAATCGAATCACTCTACGATGGTTCACTATCCGAGTTCGAGTTCCACATGGCGGGTAAACCTTCGAAGCTGAAGGTGGGCGATTTTGTTTACACGATTTTTAACGATCAGCTCCGCGGACGATTACGAATCACTGAACTAGTCGCAGGCAAGACGAATCCGAATTCTGGAAAACCTCGCACGTTGATCATGGTGGAGTGCCCGGGAGAAATACTTGCAAAGCCAATAGCACGGAAAGGACATCGAGGGACGCGCTACTATGATGGGGCAGAGTGGTCTGGCTGACTATCAACACAGTGGAGCGCTATGTCTGCGCATTGCGCTAAGGGCGTTGACGTCTCCCTCGACTGCGATCGTTTGAGCTCGGCTCCCTTCTTGATACCGAAGGTGCACTACGTGAAACACCAGCAGAGGCAGATCGTCTGCTTTGAGCAGGCTCACTTCGACGCTGTGAAACTGCTCGGCGAGGCACAGCAGCTGAGCTTTGGCTTCTCGGGGACTCACGGACCTGGTGATTGCTAGATTGCGCGGGTGCAGCGCGTTGGCGACTGCGTTGCACCTGATTGCGCACACTGTCTGCGCGGCTAATGCTTCTGGTATTCTGGTTCGCAGGTGCGACTCTGCTCCGCTGCCCAGTAGGATTGGCATTTGAACTTTCGCGCTGAATCAATCTATTGCTTCGAGTAGTCGAATCGCGTTGACTGCTCTGTCGATTCTCAGAGCTGACCTGTCGTTGACGGTTACTATCTGCAGATCGATTCGTACTATTTTGCAGCCGCAATCGATCAGTTGCTTGCGTTGGACTAATAGAGCTACGAGAACGTGTGACAGATAGAGCAGTGCCATTGGAAGCACGAGTTCTCTGCCCGGTTTCTTCTGCATTTCTGGCTGAATTGAATTCACTACTTTCAAGGCTACCGGGCTCCTGGAACATCTGCGAGCCTTGCCTGCTGCTGGTAATAGCCGCATTAGCCGAACGGTCCGACCTGATCGTACGGTCGTTGTTTGATCCTCTAATCCTGCGGCGATCATCCGATGAAGTAAGTTCACTACCTACCGTAGCAGTAGTGGTGTTGCTACCAATAGGGGATCTGTCTGGTCGTAGTCTTCCAGCACCACGATTATTACCGGCCTGCCTTTCTCCCTGTCTCTCATTCGACGCAGTCCGAAAACTGCTTGCCGCAGTTTCAACATTAGTTTCAGCAAAACCGTTGCGGGCCGAAGGGTCGATGGGAGAGTCTCGGCGATTGCGTAGGCCACCAAATCCTCTATCCGGACCATTCTGGCTATTCAGTCCATTCTCGCCATTCAGTCTTCTATTCCCTCCAGTCCCTCCAGTCCTTCCATCTCTTCGATTCTCTCTGTTCGCACCAATGTCATTGAAGGCAGTCCGTTGATTCGTTGTCCCGTAACGGTTGCGATTACGCCGATCACTCGGACGTGCGCCACTGTTTTTCTGTGGCCACCAATAACTTCCATCGCGGTCTCGATCTCTGGATCTTCGATAGTTATTGTCGACATAGTAGCGGTTGAACGCACGCAGATCCGGCCGGCGATAATGATGGCGGGATGCATAAAGACGCCCATAATAAGGGTGGCGCGAATAACTCGGGTGGTAGACATGCAGATGATAGTCATGCCAACCAATGTTGAACGCGGTGGTTACTCCCCAGAAAAAACCCGAGCGGAAGCGATAACTGGCCGGGTAGGGATAGTAGTAAACGGGGTAAGCCGTGGGATAGTAATGATAGACAGGCCGCGTTTGGTAGATGACAACCTCTTCAGGCACGTAGTAAGGAACGTAAACGACCGTTTCTTCAACTTGTGTGATTACTATCTTCTCGTCGCTGTTGGTTACGTTCTGATACTCATCCGACTGCAAGTTTCCAGCGGTATAGGCGCGATCACGAAACAGCCCAATGGCTGTGAGCACATCGCTCTCCTGGCTGACCACCGCTTCTCCCAACTGCCAGGTCCATTGAATGTCTTCATTCAGCATCTGGACCACTTCCGGATAGTTAAGCAGGGCTATCACCAATTCGTCCCAATTCTCATCGGGTACCAGGCTACTGTCAGTCTCCAGTTGCTCCAGGAATCGTGCGGCTAGAACGATCTGTAATGGGTAGGCTGACGCAGGAAGTATGATGGCCAACAAATTATCAGGATAGAGAGCAACAGGGCCTACGAATTCCTGCAGCTCGTCTAAGTTAAACAGCTGAAACGATGCCTCGATGGAGTCATTCTCAAGCAACTCGCTGTTAGTAGTAGAGGTAAGCGGATTGCCATCTTCGTCAACAGGGATTAGATCCTGCGCTGCCAGGGGTCTACTTATTGCGAATAGTAGAATGAAAAAGGAAAAACACGCGAGGTATTGTCTGAAAATCTCTTCCGTATTTTTCATTTGAGTCACCTGCTTGCGACCGGCGCAGTGATGCATCGTGGCCCTGAGAATAGCGTAGTCAATCTGAATGATTGCTGAACCGGAGAGAAATTTTGGTTTTAGGGCTCTTCGCCGAGTTCTTCAAGGCGTCTGGCACCGGCTAGAATACCTGTCATTGCATAATTTCCTTCATGACAGGCATATTCGTAAATCTGTTCATCTATTCTCGAAAGTGCGTATTCTCCAGAAAACTGTGCTGTAAAAACTGAAGGGTCATTCACAGTGAAGCCGTAAATAATTTTACGGTCGGAGTCTCTACGAAAAGTTTCAATGAGCGTTAGATTCTCCGTTGGTATTCCTTGCAGTGTTTGCCAGCTATTAAAATACCTTGTTTCAACAACCAGCGTATTGCCTTTCCAACGCCCAATTGAATCGCCCATCCATTTTCTTTGTGCCGGGGCTGCCGGATTGTGTTGGTCGGTTATTTTGATAATTCGGGTATCGTGTGACATTTCTGTCGTAATGCTGACATATCCCGGTGCCTGCGAAACCTGCAGGTTGCTGTTGTAGATACTGGGCCGCATAACCGGACTCGAGAAATTGCCATTCAACAGGCAACGTTCACCCAGACCACGACCCTCCGGACCATCGTTGCGGCCGGGCTGGTTCGCCCGGCGTTGATTCATGCGCTCACTGAATCCAGCCACGCGCGCGGGCATACGCCCATCCGCCGGGTCGGTAATTGCAGAGGTGCGGAATTCACCATCTATAGTGGGAATAAACTTGGCATCTTCGCGCCAGAACAGATCGTAATTGCCCAGTGACGGTAAGGATTCGGTCACTTCGGGCGCTGCACGGTCCGGATCCAGCGGCTCATTAGCGGCATCGAAGCGTTGTTGGACCGCACGTTCAAGTTCTATGGCCTCTTGCTCGGTATAAGCACGCTTCTCACCCAGCTCCAGCGGCCTTTCAAGGGGCATAATTGTGGCGTGTTTCCATACTCCCTGAATGTCTGGCACACCCCACTCGGTCACCGGAACCACATAGTCCTGCGCTGTGGCGCCAACGGTAATAATGGTTGTCAGTAAGGGAAATAAGAATCTCATTTTGATTCTCCAAGAGTCATCAATAGAGCGAACAAGTTGGACAGCTTCAAAATGCTGACTAGCGAGTAACGCGAACGATGACGTCGACATCACCGGTCAAACCGCCATCATCTGCTCTGCCGCGCAACACATAGACTCCTGGTTCTTGAAAAGTAATCTCGGTTTTTACAACACCATCCTCTGGCATCTTCGGCAGTTTCCAGAAAGGCGCCCAGGGCGAGTTTTGAAAAGCGCGGGTGTCTTCCCAGGTTTTCACCTGGAGCGGAGCAAAGTCCACCTCGCCGGTTCCGCGATAGACGAACCAGGAGAAGGTCATGCCTACAACCCTGTCGACCGTGCCTCTGATAGGGGGGTTCAGGGCTTTGTCTAATTGCTGGCGTGGTGAGTCGTCTTCAGCGAAGGCCGCCAGCCCACGAAAATAGGTACGAGGGTTAGGTTTGTCATCGTCAAAGATGGTGACCTCGAGTTGCAATGGCTCGCCCACTCTTACAGTACGACCCTCATCACCGCCTAATCTCACCATAGGAGGTTCGTTAGTTTGTACATCTTCACGATTGTTAAATCCGCCAGAGACCGTACCCGCTTCCGACATGATGGTGATAGGTTCAAGAATGTAGTCTTTCAATAAAGAGCCGTAAGCTTTCTGCGTAACCCCTTCTCCCTTGATCAGGGTCCACACCAGCTCACCTTCGAAGTCAGCCGGCACATGAACACCAAACGTGTTACGGTTTCGCCGGGGAAGAAAGTGGGTGGGCTGACCTCGGTCAGCGGCTCCGGGAGAAAAAGAATTTTCTGCACCGACGGGCACATCCAACTCCTCTTCCCAGTTCTCATTCATGTAACCGAACAGCATGGTATAGGAGTCGTCGGGGTTGATGACAAAACCCTCATAGGCAGGAGACAGCCCCTGGCCTGAATTGAATGAGGATTGAGACTGAGCGCCAGAGTTGCTGCCAGTAAACAGGGCGACCAATAGAATCAGGCCTACTCTCGTTAATTGCGAGCCTTCACTCACCCGCTTCCTTGCCCAACTCTTCCAGAAAACACGCTTCATGCTCTGTCGCTCCTCAAGTGCTTAATCTTCCGCGCTTTCTTCCTCAGCTTCTAACAGCGGAATTTCAGCCATGCACAGCGGACAGCCAAGCAGATGATCGTTCCTGGTCAGGCCGAGCCGTTCGCGACGCTCCGCCATCTCCTTCACGAATTGCTCATCGGTTAACTCCACGGACTGCCCGAGATGGAGAAACATATTGGTTATCGAACGATTGCCTGAGCCGGACCAGTTTCTCGCGTCGATAACGTTGGGATTGCTCGCCACGTTGTCCATGTAGCCGATCATGTGAAGGATTGTGCCCTTGGGCAGTAACGGTGCGTAATCATCTTCGAAGGTATATTGCTTCACCCAGTTGTGATCGTATCCGGAACAAGCCAGTGTCTCAATCTGGTTACCCCAGATTGCCTCCAGGCACATGCGGGCACCGGGCGCATGTAAGTGAGGCTCGAAGGAGCTGATCTTGGTGTGTTCATCGAGCACGGTGTAGGTATGTAGCTCCTGGTTTGGCATATTGCCTTGAATACTGATATTCAATCCATCGCCCAGCGCCCAGCGAGCTTTCTTGTGTTCAGGCGCGTAGTCTTCGGGGTGAAAATAAAACCCAAGTTCCATGCGGCCGGTGGTGTCGCGGCCATTGGAATGCAGATGGTAAGTCAAGGGCATGACACTAGATCCGGCAGCTAGCAATCTACCCGCCTTGGGATCGAAGATATCTGGATTGCGGCCCAGTTCATGCACCGGCCAGGTCTCAGGCTGATCACCACTGTCGATTACTGTGGTTTGCCAGGTCATGTGATGAACAATATAGAGTCCGCCGATTATGGTGCCGCCTGTTGCAGAAGATTTCACATCATTCACTTCCCGCATCTCCACGGCACTCACGTAACGGTCCCTGGTCAGCCCGGTCGAGACCGGCATTCCTGATACCCAGGCATCGGCAGCACAACCGGGAACATAGAGGTCCGCTAGAGGCACTACCAGATCTGGCTGTCCCAAGCGCCACTCAATGGTGTCGTTGAACTCAGGCAAGGTGGGCAAGTCTTCCGGATTGCCTTCCGGTGCCCCGTTGTCAGCCCAGAATGCGATCAGTTGCAGTGCTTCTTCGCTTAGACGTTCGTCATCCTTTACCTGCTGGATCCCGATTTCCCTTTCCAGGTAATAAGGGGGCATTACCCCCATCTTGTCGCGCAGCCCGGTCTTGTACTTGATCACCGGTGCCCAGGGCCGAACTTCCTGATAGGTCTTCAGTGACATGGGAGCTACGCCACCGGTACGATGACATTTCACGCAGTTCTCAAAGAGAATTGGCGCGATGTCCTTGGAAAATGTGACTTCCCCCAATGAATCATGGGATGCAGGTGACTGAGCCACTGCGCTAACAGGCAGCGCCAGGCTGAAAAGGGCGAGCTGCACAACTGCCTTTAGTGGGTGCTTGGTATGATCAGGACCAATAGATAGACGCATAGCAGTGTCTCCTGAAATCCTCACTTACTACAGGCAACCAGTGGGACTAATATATGTACATTCGGGTTGATGGCTATTTCACCAACATCCCAGCCATTACGCAATGAGAAATATCTGCTGATTCTCCTGTGTGGAACAATCCTGGATAGGGCTACTCGCCGGATTCTGCCGGCATCCCAAATACTCTCTTAAGCTCAGAATAGAAACGATCTTCTGAAAACAGCTGTGCAGCGCAGGCTAGTTCAGTGTTACAGCACCCTCTACTCAGATTAGCCCTTCTAACTAGTAGACTCTGGCAGGTATTGGCTTTATTCTGGCTCCACACAAATAACAACAACAGAGGGTTATTCCATGCGATTTTTTTCAGCGCTACTCTTATTCTGCCTGCTGTCCGTGCCGGCCTATAGCCAACAGCTCGCCTCTTTCAATGCCGATGGTCTTACTTACGGCCACGTGCACCTCAATGTCTCCGACATGGATCGACACAAAGCTATCTGGGTCAATCACTTTGGTGGCCGGGTAGTGGAAAAAGGGCGCAATGTCGAAGGCAATCCCATACTCACTGCCGTGGTACTACATAACATGCTGGTGGCTCTCACACCACGCGACCCGAGTATGCCGTCGAACGAAACAGTCATGGACCACTTCGGTTTCAAAGTCCGCGACATGGAAAAATTCCTGACCAAATGGGAAGCCGATGGCCTTCCAGTTACTACTGAAGCCGCTGGCTTCGGCGGCAGAACCTTCCTGGGAGCCGAGGGACAGATCAACGCATTCGTCGATCTTCCCGGTGGAGCAAGGGTAGAACTGCAGGAAGACCAGGGGCTACAGGCAGAAGTGACTGGCTACCATATTCACTTCAATACCGAGGGATTCGAAGACTTGCTCGCCTGGTATACCGACGTGTTTGGATTAGAAGTCAGGCCACGTGGCCGGATTGCTACCACTACGAATGTTCCTGGAATGAACCTGAGTTTTGGTGGCGCACAAGGCGCGCGGGCAGCTACTCAGGGTACAGCTATCGATCATATTGGATTCGAAATTGATGGTCTCGAAGCGTTTTGCCGTCGACTGGAAGCGATGGGAATTGAGTTTCAGGTACCGTATCGCGAAGTTCCTGCGATTGACCTGAATATCGCCTACATTATCGATCCGCGCGGAGTTCGCATCGAATTGACCGAAGGGTACGATGAGTACTAAAAATTTTTAAAGACAGTCAGGGACAGATTACTTTTCCTTTGGCCGGAAAAGAATCTGTCCTTTTTGTTTTCCTGCCTGAATTTCTTTTTTCTTCCTGCTATCTATATTCGTTATAGGCTCGAGTTAACCAGTCAGCGGTGCCAGCATTTGCTGGCGCATAGCCAGTGGCTGGCTCAGTGGCCAGCATCTCGGCAACTGACAGACCCTGCACTTTCGCCCGCACCAGATTTCCGCGAACTACTACCAGCATGGCACGGTAGTCCAGCAGGTCATTGCGGGTAGATAGCTGGCCATGACCAGGAATGATGATGGTGTCATCATCGATCAGACTGGCAAGATTCATCAGCGCATCGATCATGCCATCCAGGTTGCCACCATTGTTCTGATCGATGAATGGCAGGCCATAGCGCACGAACATATCACCGGTGTGAATCACATTGGCTTCTCGAAAATAGATCTGCGCGTCACCATCGGTGTGGCCGTTGCCCGTGTTGACGACATCCACCGGTTCACCATTGAAATAGAAACGCATGGCATCGAAGAAGGTGATCTTGGGCAGACCGACTTCATCATAGGCTTCCTGCACTCTGCCATTAGCCAGCACCTGGGTAGTCTCCATGCGCTTACGGCTATTATCCTGTGCGACGATATAGGCACCGGCGCGGCCAAAGTTTTCATTACTGTCTGTGTGGTCGTAATGGAAATGGGAATTGAACACGAACGTCACTGGCTTGTCGGTCAGTTCTGCAATCGCTGCGGTGATTTTGGCAGTCAGCGGTGCGAACTGGTCATCGATGATAAGCGTGCCGTCAGCGCCGATGGATACACCGATATTGCCGCCACTGCCCTGCAACATGTAGATGTTGTCCTGTACCTGAGTAGTAGTGATCTGGACAGCATCGAAATCTTGCGCAACGAGCAGAGATGGAAGCACCAGGAATGCCAGTAGCGCCAGGTTGCTTCTATTATTACTTTTATTTTTTCGTATCATCGGATTGACCTCTATTAATGATTATGCGTCTGCTTATGTCTTACCGTTCAGCAAATTCTTTCATGTTCGCCAGCGCACCTTCAAACGTTGCACGCCGTCTCGCTACATCGGCATCCTTGGCAGCCTGGTCGGCCAGGTTGGAGACATCCAACACCAGCGTGTAGAGCATCCTGGAAGTCATAGCACTTACCGGTCTTGCTTCCATGAATCCATGGTAGAGATTATAGAATGCACCTTCCTGAACCGGCTGGGTGTAACCATAGGAAAGATCGGTTTGCGCGACCATGATCTCAATGATTCGTCCGCCTGCCAGTGCCCGCACCGTACCCATACCCCCAGCACCGGAGGTAAGCTCGCAATCGATGCCCAGCCAGTCCGTAATATCGCAGTACCCGCCAACCTTGGACCACACTTCCGCAGCCGGCTTGTTGATATCAATTTCCATCTCGATAGAGACATACTCGGGCTGGGCAAGTACGGCAGTCGAAGCCAGCAGCGCAGGTAAGGCGAACAGAGTGAGGATAAAGCGTTTCATGTGGTTCCCATTTTATTTCAACAGTATTGACGTATCGAACATAGCTCTATGGTTCTTCTTAATCAAGTCTTGGCAGGGAGTAAAACTTGCTTGCCGAGTTCGCTCCTTGCCACCACGGCATAACAGCATTGCGCTGGTCTGGAAACTGCCTAGTTAGGCCGAACTCGCAGATAATAATCGAAGGCCGCACCAGGATTGAGTTCCCGGAATCCCAGCGCCAGGCGCAACATCTCCTCCAGGTACTCCGCTGCCTGTAGTGGCCCCACATCCAGTGGCTCCAGGCCCACATCTTCCACCAGGCGGGCGACGCGCTGCTTCGCAAGCGCATCATTGCCCGCGATTGGAACAGTTACCGGGCCCGCCGATCGCGAAGGATCTTCCATTACCATGTAGTTGAGAGTATTGAATGCCTTAACAACGGTTGCCCCTGGAGCCAGAGCCTGCACTTCTTCGGCGAGTGAGGCGCGCGGATCCCGTGGTGAAACAGGATAACCCGCCTCAAACTCCCAGTAGTTGGTGGGGTCAATCACCAGCTTCCCCGTGAGGTCACCGAGTGTGGCGATCACTTCCGCAATAGCGGTGGGCGGCACAGGAATGAGTATAATTTCCGCCTGCCTTGCGGCGGCGGCCTGTGAAGTGGCTGTGGCTGCGTTGCCAGTCTCGATAAGCAGATTCTGCACACGACTGGAAAGGGGTGTGCGGGAACCATAGATGATGGTATGACCTGCCTCAGCCCAGATCTTCCCCAGCGTAGAGCCAACATTGCCCGTGCCGATGATGGCAATAGTCTCGAAAGAACGCTCGGTTTGGGCTGCTAACTTTGCTGCCGGATTAAACTGTAGCGGTCCGAGTCCAACCGCAAGCAGGACTAACAGGCTGAGTTGTCGTAATCGCTTCACGAGCTTATCTCCTTTAGAGGTAGAATATCCTTCCACAAACAATCGCTTACTATTCCTTTACTTGAAATTGAGTCCGCCCTGACAGGTTCATTTACGTATAAATACCGCAGTTTGAAAAGCCCCGGCAGAGGAAAATGGTGTATGAGAATTCTGGTCATTATGTTTACAGTTCTATTCGGTCCTCAAGTACTGGCAGATATTGAAACCGAAACCAACAATACCGAGGCAACTGCTGACACGCTGGCCCCCGGGGTATTGCTGTCGGGAAACTTATCCAGCGATGAAGATCTCGATTATTTCAATTTCATCGCCAGTGGTGCGGAGTCCCTCGATGTCATTTTTGCTGCTCCTACCGTTGTCGATGCCGGCAGTCAGTGGACATTTATTCTGCAGAGAGCAGCTGACGGAATAATTGTCTTCCAGGAGATTTTAAGTCCCACGGCGGCTGTACCGATTACACGCAATATCAGTACAAATCAGACTACTGCTTTTATCGTGCGTATTTCTTCGGCGGGAGGATCATCGCCAACACCCTCGGCAGTCTACAACCTCACCATCACACCGAATAATTTTCAGCCCGTGCTGGGGGAAATTAGCGGCGTGTGGCAAGACCCGATGGACAATACGTTTTACTCGATTCATGAAAATGCCGAAGGATTGCTGCTGATTGAGCTGGGAACCACCACGTTCGAATGGACTGCTTTTCTGGGTAGTAGGGCTGAGAGTCGAGCGGAACTGGATTTGATCGTGGGAACAGGGGCCGCGACCTTGGAAATTATTTTTACCACAGCATCGACTTTCGAAGCCCGCTACCTGGCATGCCAGACAGCGCAAGGCACACAGTGCGCCGTAGCACCGGGCGAATTACTTTACTCGGCGACGAAAATATTTTCTGACTAGAACGGAACTGCGGAAACGCCAGCATCACCCGACAACAAATGCCTGCACTTCATGCGCGCGGTGCGAGTTCGAAGACCCACACCGAGCCTTCGGTAATGGCCTCCCTGGAGATGACTGAGCGATACTTCGAGCGCTTCTTCGCAATCACACCGTCCAGCTCAGGGCCATCGATGATTCTTTGCAATTGCCGTTCGTAGCGGATACCGTCGATACGCACTACGGCCAGGCCATCGCCCGCGACCGCCTGCACGGCCCAATGTTTCCACAGGCGGCCCAGCCACGAGCCCATATAATCAGACGTGATATAGATCTTGCCGCCGCTCTCCTCGATCCAGATCAATCTCGAGCTCAGGTCATGATCGAGTTGTAGATGGACGGAGAAAGTCTGATCGGTAAAACTCCAGTTAGGATCCGGACCGGTGTACAAACGTCCTGAGATCAATTCGCCGCCGGGAAAGATAATAGAAGGACCATCATTGTTGCGGTTATCGAATCTCAGGGTGGCCAGCGCGACTGCTGGTATCAGTAACAGTATCCCCAGGATCTGTAGCACTATTGTAAGAAACTTCATGAAGCCGCCTCTTCGTCGAATCGGGGTATTTGGGCAGGAAACCTGGTCCCCTGCTATTCTACCTATTCGGGAAAACCCGACAACTGGACATGGGATTGTTGCATGCTTATGCTAGGGAGCCTCTGAACAAGACTATGGCCGCTCTGGCTTACAGCCAATTTCGCTCTCAAGGCGCACGCAGGACGGTCGACCTTTCAAGCCAGTGCAACGC
>JAQBSZ010000072.1 GCA_027623555.1 Pseudomonadota bacterium
GGGATTTTCGGCGGGGGAGGGGTTCGGCGTCGTAAGGGAAACTTGGCCAGCCTAGGTGCTCGGCACTGCATTCTGGCTGCTACGACCCGCTTGGTGCCGCGCTACCAGTTCCGCAGGAATAGGAGCGAGGTGGTTTACCTCGCGCATTGGGTGCGTGATCGTGCGTCCGAAACTCATCCGGTTGCCCGGTCGCATGGCGTCCAACTGACCCTGCTCCTCGGCGCCGAGCACCTCGACCTCAACGAAAGCGAATCCGGTGTTAGTCAGCCTGACGAGGATCACAGGCGGGAAATTCAATCGCATGACGCCAAGTATTGCACAGGTTGCGGGCGCCCGAGCTGCGCAACCTGGTGCCGCCTAGATTACCGAACCGTTGAATATAGTCACCAAACACGCATTGGCATCGCCTTGTGAGCCACTCGTGGGCGCAGCACCCCACGGCAATGCCAGGATCGCCACTTACGCAATACCACAGCAGGGGTGGAACCCATCGCACCTCAAAGCCAGAAAGTGCACCGATCAAAGTTGTCACCCAATACGGGATGCACTGTCCCATCACAGTCAGTGGTTCAGTCACGCTCAAGTACTTCACAGATACCCGTTTACGCAATACAGTCTTCCACGATAGCGGCCCGCGCGCCTGGACCATGGGCAGCTATCGGATCCCCCCGATGTTATCTGCTATCTGGTCTACCTAGAACTACAACCTAGCCGGTGTCGCTGCGCACGATTCAACTACTGGGAGCTGCCGGCGGGTAAGTCAAAGCAAAGTGAGCTAGACTTAAACGTGAATACGGTCGCCAAGCCGGGCAGGCACAAAGTAGTACTGCGCGCTACCAACACAGTTACTAGCACACTACTTACGAACACCCAGAGCTACATAATCTTAGGCGAGGAACTGATAGTACCCTGTTCTGTGCGGGATATAGTTATCGCCAAAAAACACTCGATCAAGGTGTTATTCAGACCGAAGAATGATTTTTATTGGAGGAGATGCATGTTGTATGGTAACGGCATTTAGAAAGAAGTACTACAACTTAGTGAACGGGTTTCGTTCGCGATCAGGTAACCGAACAAAAATAATATTCGCGGTAGAAATGGCGTCCCGAGCACTGTGGTTTTTTCCCTTATTGACGCTGGTTTTGGTGATTATGCCAGTGATTATAGTGATATTAGAAATTCTCAGACCATGGGTAGTAATTCGTTTTGGCGAATTAAGGTCGGAAAGGATAGGTGAAATGGTCTGGAGGGCGGACCTATTTTTTCGTCGTCAATATTTCCAGGCGACCCGCATTGCCCGCATTAATATCCTTTATTGTGGAGAGGTGGCCAATAATCAGGCCTTAACACTGATCAGACGACGTCTACCCGTCCTTTCAGCGTCATTTCTATATCAGTTCCTGAAATTGGCAAATACCTGTTTCCCTCGTTCAAGGGTATGGCTGGGGTATTTGCCGGGTTCCCAAACTGCTTACCGGGAGTTTAATGAGGCCCCGGTTATGTTTTCGTGGACCGCCACGGAAAATGAGAAGGGCCGTGCGCTGTTGCAGCAGATGGGGGTGCCTTCGGAAAACAGTTTTGTCTGTATTCACGGACGGGATAATACTTATCTAACACAGGCAGTTAAGCATTTTTCCAAAGTAAGCGCCAGTTACCATGATCATCGAGATTTTAATATTCATACCTATTTACCAGCGGCGGAGTATCTGACATTACTAAATTACTACGTAATTCGAATGGGGCATCTCGTTGCTGAGCCGCTGCAAACGAATAATCCGTTAATTATCGATTACGCAACAAAGTACCGAACTGATTTTATGGATGTGTTTTTGCCTGCGCATTGCAAATTCTTTTTGGGTAACAGTTCGGGGCTTCTTACTGTTGCACATGCTTTTGATATTCCCGTGGCAGCCGCAAACTGGGTACCACTCAGAGTACCATTGTGGAGGAAAGGAAATATTCTTATTCCAAAGAAGTATTGGAACATACGTAGCAAGAGATTTTTGACTTTTGGGGAATCGATAAGGCTTGACCCAAACTTTAATAGTGTGGCCGGGGAGTTTGAGAAGCATGGTATTGAGGTGATTGATAATACCCCGGAAGAAGTACTCGGTTTGGCCCGCGAGATGAATGCGCGTATTGATCGCACATGGATTTCGCAGGATGACGATGAAGAACTACAGGAGCGTTTTCGGCGTTTGTATTCACCCTGGCAAATCGATATTGGTTTTCCATCAAGAATAGGTGCGGAGTTTCTGCGGCAGAATAGGGATCTAATATGTTGATGGGTGCGTCATATTTATGGATAAATACCCTGGTAACAACCACAAATCAATGTATTAAGTTGATCGTTTGAGCGATTCGATAACGGAAAAGATATATGCCCCGGTCACATTGAGCTCGGTCCGTTGGGAGTGTACACTGTGTGTGCTGTGCTCTGGGCTTCATTAGAATATCAGCCTCGTTTTCTAAAACGTAGATTTTTTGGGAGGCGTCTCGTCGAGTTCAGCACCAATGGGGTGTGGAGCATGATGATCGCGGGTGATGGGCAGCCGATTCTTCAAAAAGTTTTTGCGAAAATCACTATCGCACCAAAGTAAACAGGCATTGCCGTGGCTTGAAAGAAGGTGAAAATCAAATATTCTCACCAAATCATCGTGTGACATCTTTGGCAGGATCAAGTAAATTAGTGATATCTCGATCGAGAATAGCTCAGGAGTGAAAATGCAGACCACAAACAATGTAGCGCTCTTGAGCGAAAAACAATTCGATGAGCAGGGCTCAAGACAGCGTTGTTTGCAAATGCGCCGACGAATCCTCGAGGTGTCTCAAATGGTTCCTGCATTGCACATCGGAGGCTCATTTTCATGCTTGGAAATGGTCGAGTCGATTTACTCGCATTGTTTAAGAAAAGTTTCTGGAAATTTTCACGACACTTTTATCATCAGCAAAGGTCATGGATGTTTGGCGCAGTACGTCAATTTGGAACACTACGGCATCTTACCTAAATCAGCCCTCGATCTCTTTTGCAAACCTGACGGAGTCTTGGGGACACACCCTGACCTTGGAATTCCAGGCGTTGAGGCGTCAACGGGTGCACTTGGCCATGGCTTGGGAATTGGAATGGGTATGGCGAATGCCGACAAAATCCTCGGTGCAGATCGCAACGTGTACGTTGTAATCAGTGACGGAGAATTGCAGGAGGGTTCCATCTGGGAAAATATTCTCCTTGCTCCCGCTTTGAAATTGAATCGCCTTGTTGTTTTAGCAGACCTCAATGACTTTCAATCCCTTGCACGGATGAGTGAGACCCATCCAAACTTTTATCCCCTCATCGACAAGATCAAAGCATTTGGCTGGGAATGCAAAGAGGTGAACGGCCACAATGCCAAATCGATTTTTGATGCCATTGCTAATCGATCAGGTGAGGCGCCCTTTTTTGTGGCTTGCAAAACAGTCAAGGGGAAAGGAGTCGCATTTATGGAGAATCAACCCATCTGGCACTTTCGCTCCCCCAACATCCAAGAATATGAGCGAGCACTCCAAGAACTCGTTGAGGTATATGAATAATGCGAAATGTTTTTGCCGAGACATTTTACGATCTGAGTAAACTTTCATCCCAAATGTGCTTGCTCTGCGCAGATATTTCCCCTGCAGGCAGTATGATGAAATTCCGTCATGAATATCCCAATCGTTTTATCAATGTTGGCGTGGCAGAATGCAGCATGATCGGACTTGCTGCGGGAATGGCCCTAAGAGGGATGAAACCATACGTTTACACGATTGCAACTTTTAGTCTCTACCGCCCATTTGAGTTTGTGAGAAACGATATTTGTTTCCAAAATCTACCCGTTACGATTGTTGGGGTTGGTGCAGGTGTTGCTTATTCCCATTTAGGAGCGACACATAATGCACAAGAAGATGTGGCTTTAACATGTTCTATGCCAAATATGACGGTGATCGCTCCTTGTGATCCCCTCGAAGTTGTTGCTGCGACTCAGTACAGCGCGCAATCAACTTCGCCGCTGTACCTTCGACTAGGAAAAGCTGGAGAACCGACTATCACGCAAAATGCGCCTGATCCTTGGATTTTTGGCAAAGTAAGATTCATCCGCGAGGGCACTGATTTTTGTTTGCTCACCTACGGCCCAATCACGTCAAGAGTTCTTCACGTTGCAGAAGAACTGGAAAAACTTGGGAAGCGCACAGCCGTGGTGTCTGTGCACACTCTTAAGCCTTTAGACAAGGATGGCATCGCCCGCATTCTGCATAAGTTTGAGAAGGTTTTCGTTGTTGAAGAAGCAGCTCCTATTGGAGGTTTGGCGTCTCAGGTTAAGAGTCTAGCGTGGGATATTCGAGCACAGTGTGTGTTAAAAACCTTCACTTTAGATGATGCCTACCATGCACGCTATGGCAGTTATGATGACCAGTTGGCAGCACACGGCCTCGATAAATCAAGTTTGGTAAAAGGGATGACCTGTGCTTAACCGCAAAATTTGCGTTGTCACCGGAGGAGCAGGTCATTTGGGCAGTGCTATCACTCATGCGCTCGCAAAAGCGGGCGCTTTGGTCTACGCGCTAGGTCGCGACCAAGAGAAGCTTGCATCGCTTGCAGGCATTAACCAGGAATTCGAAAGTCCTCGAGTATTTCCCGTTTCATTAGATGTAACGGATGCTTCAGCCTTTAAATTCAGGATCGATTCCATTGTTGCTGAACACAATAAAATCGATTGTCTAATCAACAATGCGAATGCAGCGGGCAGAGAAAATTGGGAACAGCTTGATAAGAAAGCTTGGCTTGCTGGCTTTGAAGGGACTCTCAATCATTTCTTCACCTGCACGCAGGCTGTTTTTCCCCACATGAAACGTGCAAATGCTGGCTCTATCATCAACACGGGGTCTATTTTCAGTTTTCTTGCTCCGCAGTTCCCAATGCACCTTGATCTGAATAACGCAGCCGCTGCACACCATTCTGCAGCAAAGGGGGCGGCTCTCCAACTGACTAAGCACCTTGCTGCAGAATGGGGGAAGTTTAATATAAGGGTCAACATGGTGAGTCCCGGTTATTTCCCGCGTAAAAGAGGGCCTGAGCGATTAGACTACATGAAAGAAATAACCGTGCGAATTCCCATGCAAAGAATCGGGAAACCTGAAGAAGTTGCAGGAGCTTTTGTCTTTCTAGCTTCTGAACAGGCATCCTATGTCACGGGGCATAACCTCGTTGTGGATGGGGGCTACAGCATCTGGTAGCAGAGGCTTTTTCACGGAGTATTCAAATTTTTCGATACCTGCATTGCTCCTTCGTTTCCCGGGCGCGTTAAACACCTCCAAGCGCAAGGAGCGCGAGGAGAAAAGAAACCTGGTCCTTTAGGGCCAGGTGGTATGAAGAGCTCAGGGGCGAGTTGACTCTCGGTCCTCAGCCACACGAGCGTAGGCTCGCATGCGACCCGTTAGAGAGTACAAAATTCATGTGGAATCAGCTGCGCGCCGGTTCTCGTCGCACGCATGGCTCTTGTCGAGAATTTCACACCCTGTCTCTTGCTTAACAACTCAGGAGCGGTAAAACGCTCGCGTTTGTTCAAGCGCATAACCAATCTACACAGCAGAAATATGTTGATGATATCCTTCGCTTGACTTTCCGCAAAGGGAAAGTCCCATTTTTGTATCCCAAGTCTAGGACCGGTTTTTGTACGCTCAGCGTAATTGGTAGTGAAGCTTAGCCTCGATCTTGTGGTCGACCAGATATTTCAAAATCTCATTTCATCTCGTCTCTTCACTTGACCCAGGTGCCCTTCTACCATAGAAGCGGGCACGGGTGTGGTTTCGGAGGATGAAGCCCGATTGTTGGAATTTCAACGTGCCCAATAATGTGCATCGCCGCTGGCATGTCGGGGCCGATCGCAGTCGGTGGGTGCAGAGTGCAGCGCGCCGCGGTGTATCGACAACGGCGGTCAGAGCGGACTGCGGGCTGGTAGTCCCGCGCTGCAGAAACGGCCAACGTGGCGAAGTAAGGATTGGTGTGGTACAGGCGTTCGCAGGATGCGGTGAGTGGTGTGGCCTAACAATACCGGCATATAGAAGTTGTGCAATTTCTGCTTGTTGCACCGATCAATCCTTTCCAAATATTTAGTAGACGTAGTCTATGACTCCAAGACAATGATCGAGTAGCTTTCAGGGAGTAGTATATGTGGAGATTTCAGAGTGCTTAATTTTCCTATCCGTAGTGCCCAGCCTGCAGCTATTCGCCTCAGCGCAACCACGCCCGCCAGTGCAAACATCCAACGCACGTGGCTGTGGATCACAAATAAAAAGCCCTTTATTTCCCCCTAAAAGTACACGCAGATTTTACGCCCAGCCTAGTTGACGAGAGCGGAGTCAGCGTGTAACATATGCGGGGGCTTAAGAATGCTTGAATTTCCTGTACGCAAAGTTCTGTTAATTAATCCGCCTGGCCGCTGTTTAATTGGCCGCGACGGAAAGATTCTTGAGCGCAAGCATTGCCACCCGCATTTGGGTCTTGCCTACCTCGCAGCGTCGCTTATCAAATTTGATTATCAGGTCGAGGTCATCGACATGCTTGCTGAGGGCTACGAAAACGAGCGCTACACTGAGCACTTCGTGTTTTATGGCCTGAGCTTTGATGACACGATCGAGCGCATTAGAAAATCAAATCCCGGCGTCATCGGCGTAAGCGTGCTTTTTTCGAACCTCGCAATGGAAGCCAACCGCCTGGTCCAGGAAATAAAGAAGGCTTTTCCTGGCACTCCGATTGTTATGGGAGGGCACCATCCATCGGCGGCTCCGCTCCACGTGATGAAAAATCCGGATGTTGATTACGTCCTCACCGGTGAATCCGATCTCACTATAGTTGAGCTCTGCGATGC
>JAQBSZ010000073.1 GCA_027623555.1 Pseudomonadota bacterium
AGCTGGTAGGGTGCCTCACGGGCCGGGAAAGGCCCATGGGCAAGTGCTAACCCGATAGTGTGCAATTAGTAACCGATTTGGGCGATTCTAGCCATTTTATGATAATTGGCGCCCGCAATAATTGCGATCGGCATGTACTCAGTGTAGGTTTGGCGAAAAGAAAGGGTGTTTATAATAACTACACTCGCCTACCTGATTTTTGGCGTGAGCCGATACTGTGACAATCTGCGCTATGGTCCCACAGGAGCGCTGCAATTCATTGATCTTGAGTATGAGAATCTGACATCGTTGTTGTCAGAGGGCTATGATATCGAGGCGAGTTATGCGTTTGCCCTGGATGATTTCTTCCCAGGTGTCCCTGGGGAAATCGGCCTGCGTTACATGGGCACCAATTATGTGGCAAATACGACTGACGATGGTGTTACCGCGACTAACAATGCGGGCAGCAACACAGGGAGTACACCTGATTGGGTGCATCGCTTTACGGCGCGCTATTCACTGGATTCCTGGACGTTCAATCTTACGGGGCGTGGTCATTCCGATGGAGTAATTAGTAATAATTACATTGAATGTGCAACTAACTGCCCTGTTTCAGTTGCACCTAACTTTACGATCAATGACAATAAAATCGACGGTGAGTTTTTCTTCGATGCTTATGTATCCAAAAAATTCGCTATGGGTGGCAGCAACTCGGAGGTGTTCCTCTCTGTGAAGAATTTATTTGATACAGATCCTGTGCTTTATGCGCTCCCTGCAAACCAGGGTTCAGAAAACCGCGCCGCCTATCTTCCAACCAACCGTGGCCTGATGGATGTGCTGGGTCGCAATATTCGTCTGGGAATGCGTTATGAATTCTAGTTACCTGGGTTTCGTCGTGGGAGCCGTGCTCCTTACCTGTACTTCGTCAATACAAGCTGCAGATACCAGCGCAGAGGATCGCGCGGATATTAAACAGGAAATTATTGCCGCGATAGAATCGAAGGCAAAACTGGCACAGGTTATGAACGACATGATCTTCAGTTTTGGGGAGTTGGGTTTTCAGGAATTTGAAACATCCGGTTATCTAACGGCCATGCTTGCCGAGAACGGATTCGAGGTGGCACAGGGAATTGCGGGTATTCCAACTGCCTGGATGGCGAGTTGGGGTGACGGCGAGCCGGTGATAGCGCTGGGATCAGACATCGACGGCATCCCGAAGGCATCGCAGAAACCCGGCGTCGCCTACGCTGACCCGATCATCAATGGTGCGCCTGGTCACGGTGAGGGGCATAACTCTGGACAGGTGGTAAATATACTCGCCGCGCTGACTATCAAGGAAATCATGCAGGAGCATGGTTATCCCGGCACGATCAAGATCTGGCCTGGTGTGGCAGAAGAACAATTGGCAAGCAAGGCCTATTACGTACGTGAGGGTTATTTCAAGGATGTGGACGCAGTATTGTTCTCACACTCGCAGACATTGTGACAAGAAGCACCAGTGCATGCATAATCCTGATGCGGCGAATCACAGAAAAGGCAAAGGCAGGCAAGTGTCCTTTGAGCTCAGTCACAAGCGCAAGCCAACGCACACGGACTGGATGAAGCATCGGGTAGACAGTGCCGAAGGCAAATTCATTTACAGTCATCGGATGTCGGTGGTGGAACCGGTGTTTGCCAACATCGGGACGCAGAAGAAACTGGATCGATTCAGTTTGCGTGGCAGGAAAAAAGTAGACGGACAATGGAAGCTGTACTGCATGGTGCATAACATAGAGAAAATCATGCGATATGGGACGATAGCCGCATGATAAAAGACAAATAAATACCCACTGGTAAAAACAACAACAAAAACAAGTAGCACACTGGCAGTTAACTAAAATGAAAATCAGTATTTCCGAGAGCTGCTGCTTTGGATTTTATTTAGTAAATCTACAGTCTCGTTATGTGCCCAGTTAACTAGCGTGCATATTAAGAGAATAACTATATGAATTGGGAGGCAATCGGTGTATTCGCGGAGCTGCTGGCTGCAATAGGTGTACTTATTACTCTAATATATCTGTCGGTGCAGGTTAGGCAGGCAAACGCGCAAGCCCTACTGGCTTCACAACGCCACCGTGCTGATGCTGCACGTGAGGTGCTTTTGTCTGTATCTGATTCAGATCACCTAGCTCCGATCTTGGCAGAATTGGGTGGCTTCCCTTGGGGAGACACTGAGAGCAGTGTAAGGGTATTTATGTGGTGTCACGCATGGATGCGAACCGAAGAAATGAATTTCAGAATGAATTCACCCGAACAACGTGCGACGCAAGATCAATTGCTTAAGGGCTGGCTATCAGTACCTTGGGCTGCTAATTTTTGGGTGGAAAACCGTGCCATTTACGATACAGATTTTGCAAAACGTTTAGACGCTCTCCTTGAAAATGAACAACGAAATAGAGTTCAAACAGAGGGTCTGTTTGCTCAGCGAAAGGACACATAACAAGGGCCTTCACAGGATCGCCGCAAAAGACGCGGCGACCTGTGAGGCCAACGTTATGTGTGCAGTTAGGCATCTAAGAAGCCGGATAATAGAGTGAAGAAGAAAATTTTTACTTGGATGAAACGTATTACTCTTGGAGTAATTGTTCTGATGGCTTTCTTCGCCATTGGGGGTACAGTATTTGAATACGCTTCACGAACCAATGCTGTATCAAAATATTCAGCGCCCGGAGAGTTTGCAGTCGTCGGAGATCACAGATTACATTATCTAAAGAGAGGCCCTCTAGAACCGATTTCACCAACTGTTGTCTTTGAGTCTGGTCTGGACCAAGGAGGCCATTTACCATGGACACGCGTTCAGCTACAAGTCTCAGAATTCGTCACTACCGTTTCCTATGACAGAGCCGGTGTTTTATGGAGTGAGCGAGGGTCTAATCCAAAAACAGGGACTGCAATCGCTGAAGAACTTCACGAACTTTTGGATATTATTAATGCCCCGAAACCTTACATTTTGGTCGGGCATTCGCTAGCGGGATTGACCCTGAGGAGTTTTGCTTCCGCATACCCAAGCGAGGTTTCTGGAATCGTTTTTGTTGACGTATCTCATCCCGATCAACAGATTGTCATACCTGAACTCAAAGGAAGTGGATTACCACCCCTCTGGATGTTCAGAATACTTTTTTCTACAGGGATTGCTCGACTCATGTTAGATAGAGTCTACCCAGCCACTGAACCAGACGATCCGATAAATGAAATCGTAAACGCAATGTTTCCGGGAAACTGGATTGGTATGGCAGAAGAAAATTTCGCAGTACAAGAACTCTTTGACGAAGCACGGAATATTGATTCATTTGGGGACACACCACTAGCTATTATTGCTGGAACAGATCCTGAGCGATGGGATTCAGCTCCAGATAGAATCCCTAAAGAGAAGCTATCGAGCGCCATGCTCGAATTGCAAAGAAGCTTATTAAATTTATCGACTAACTCGGAATTGACTCTAGCAAACGAAAGTGGTCACTATGTTCAATTGCAACAACCTGAATTAGTAGTAGAAGCCATAAGAAGGGTAATTTCAAAATCGCAGATATGACACATAACAAGTCAAACAACTTCGCGCCTGCGGCGCCGGACACGGCCTACGGCCGCGCCGGTTTTTGAAGCGTGTGTGCCGGGCATGGCACGTAACTAGAGAGGTGCAAGTCCTCTTACCAGGTATTCGCAGAGCCGAAGGTTAGCGAAAGGACAAGGGCGTCATCGTGAGGTGGGGTCTGAAGGAAGTCCAACGCGAAATCGCGGGGCGATGAACAAGAACCCGATATAAGGTGTGACGTATCCGGGGCCAGTGGGCACGTGACCATTAAGCCCTCCATCTGCAATTGGGATGCGTTTTATAAATTGGGCGTCTACGCGAGGAAAGTTACGTGTCTTACCCCGGGAGATCTTTCTTGTGTCGAGGGAACGACTGAGCATCGGGCAACCGGCGCTGACCGCAAGACAGAAGTCAGCAGAAGACATAGTAGGGAGTGCCTCAGTACTCCCGAAGGTCTGAACGTTTACGGGATTGATCGGGAAGAAGGACAGACGTATGGCCTCTGACAAACCTGAAGTTGGGTCACTGCGACAAGCGGTGGAGGAAACGTCGGTCAACGAAACCCAGCATCAATCACAGTTTGCTGAATCGTTATTGGCGCAAGTGCTGGAGCCGGAGAATCTGGTGCGCGCGTTGAATCAAGTGAAACGCAACAAGGGAGCGGCGGGTGTGGACGGGATGACGGTGGCGATGCTACCGGAATACCTGAAAGCACACTCCGCGGCAGCTGGATGAGGGCATGGCCTGGTCGAGCCCGATCTGGGTTGGTGGGTCGCCGTCACAGTAATTCTGGCGCCTCCTCAATTTGTACAAGCAAAAGAGCCGGGACAAAAAAAGCGGGGGCATCCTTTCGGATACCCCCGCCTCTATTAACTTTCTGTAACTGTATTAACTAAATTACAAACCGGCTAATACGGCTTTCGCTTCTTCACTCGCCATGTGATTAAACTCAAGTGCGACCTTTGCCAGTGCCTTGGCTTCTGCAGGGGCCTGTTCAGCGGCTATGATTCCTTCCATGGCAGTTTTGCCTTCAGCATTAAGTGCGTGCTGCATGTTGATTACCGCACCGGCAATCAAGACATTGCCACGACCAGAACTCTCGTCAGCGGCAATTGCTGCCAGTTCCGCTTTTTGTGCGTCACTGGGGAAATGATTCAGGGTAGAGAGAATGCCCGCAATTGTTTTGCGCGCACTGGCGGGATCCGCCATTGCCAATTGTGAGCACAGACCTATAAGAACAATAGCTATCAATTTTTTTGTAATACCGAATTTCATGTAATCCTCCAGAGGGTAGAACGAAACTTTGTTTGGGGTGATGCCGCGCCAGTGTACTCCAAATTGGCCCTGGCAAGACACAGCTACGCATAACGCTCGCCTCAAGTGCGCGCTTGCGCGTCACTTTGAAGGCGCTTGTTATGTGTCGGACCAATTCAAAAAGTATATTTCTATGCCAACAGCTTCTTAAGCAAGCGGACAAGCATTCTCCTCTCTTGGGAATTGCGAGTCCTATACTCTATCCATGAACCTCCAAGAAATAGAGTCATTCCAGCCAATATTCCTGGCAGGAGCACTAATTTTATAGTCAACTCGGTCAAATTCGAAACAGTTGCAAGGCACACATACACAATAATGAATCCTCCTAATGCATATGGCACGAAATGTCCCCACGCCGGCCACATCACAGGATCAGTTTTCTTGGAATCTTTCAATAATTCGTTTACGAATCGCTTTTCCTCAAAAGTGAGCATCTTATCCATTTTCTATTCCTCTGAAATAATAGTAGCTATCCTTGAGCGAAATCTCCGGCTCGAGACACATAACGCTCAAAACAGCGGTGCAAAGCATCCGCCTGCTTTTGCTTGTTATGTGCCGGCATGACCATAAGTATCTGCTTTAAATCTCATTACCCTTCAGGGTCGAATGGATTGCGACTATAATTTCCCAACAATGCAACAACCTTCTGAAAAGCCTCAGTTTCTTGATTTAGGGTAGCAGCGTCTGTGTTTCTGAAATCTGCACCGTTTAAGTCGCTAATCAATTTCTCTGATGGAGTAGAGCTTAGGAAGACTGGAACGAAGGAAAAGCCTAGGCTCCCAATTCTTCTCTTTGCGCGAGAAAGTTCCTGTTTCGATACAGGCCCGTTTTCATAATCTGGTGTGTATACAGGAACAAATCCATCACAATTGTCGATCCATTCTTCCAATTGAGGCATCCAGTTTCCTGAGTCAAGATCGTAAGAGTCAATTCTCGGCCTGAAAAGTTCAGTTTCTCCCAGCATTTGCCAGAGGATGCGTGCAAATTCCGCAGATTCCGTACTTCGATAACTAATCATTACTAGTTTTTTGGAAACGTGGACAGTAGGAATTTCGCCGATCTTCTTGAAGACCTCGTTGACCTTCACTTGAGCATGTTGCAAAGCCTGCTCTTTCGCCCACGGCAAGATTTGATCTAATACCATCTGTTGCTCAGTTGTCACATCGGATCTTCTAAATTTCGGTTGAAAATCACCTTCAGCTCCTCCTGGCCATCGAAATCTACCTCCACAACGCAAATAGTATTTATTTTCTACATCTTCGATTTGATAAACGAAATGATGAAAGACAGGGGTGGCTGTTACTTCTTTACCAAACAGTCTCTTACTCGGGGGTTCTACTTTTTCGGAGAGAATTTCACTCAGCATTTGGAAAGCTGCTCGCTTGCGCTCGGACAACTCATCTATCTTGAAAATTAACTGTTCTTGGTTTGGAAGTATCTCTGACACACCTTCAATTTGCTGGTCAAATCTGTAGTAAACATGAACTTCTTTTAGCGCTCCTGAATCCCTGTCTGGGATCGCGCCTGCATCAACCAATATTATTGGTAGGTCTTTCATCAGTATCTTTTACTCTACCCGATCTTTAATGGATTCGAGGCACATAACGCCCATGTTCTGGCGCCAAATCATGTCGTCATGGCTTTTGCGTCAGCAAAAGACATGACGGCATGATTTGGTCGCTCAGGAATGGCTTGTGTACGCCCAGCATGGGCATGAACTTATGGGGTGGAAGTCCCCTGTAGGAGAACCTACAGTGCTTA
>JAQBSZ010000074.1 GCA_027623555.1 Pseudomonadota bacterium
ATCCCAGCCCTCGGCCGCCGGCCCGTAGCAGTCGCCTCTTCGCCCGTGGTGACGGGGATATTCCCTCCTCACGGACCTTCGGTGCTGATTATCCCTGAGATATCCCCAGAAAATGTCGAATTAACTCATTGGGTTAGCTTGTTTTGGGCGATTGCTGCCGGCTTGGAAGGTATAGGAAAGGTTGAATTTCAACGACTCGAGCCAGGGGCTGGGGTGTTGTTTGCGAACAATCAGGACCGCAGGTCCGTGAGCAAATAATACCCCAGCTCCTGGCGGCTGGCCTGGACAAGTCGCCTCATCGCCCGCCGCAACGGGGATATTCCCTACTCACGGGCCCTTGGCCCTGATTGTTCGCAGGAACGCCCCGTTACTGCGTGCTCGCTCTGGAGTTGAATTCAAGTCAAAAGAAATCTAGCAGTGGTAAAAATTTCTGGGGATATCTCAGGGTCTGTCCCGGTTTTTACTTCCGGTTTTTAAGCAGCCCGATACCAAGCGCCGCCATGGAAACCGAGACAAAGGCATTGAGATAGTTAAAGAAAGCATAGGGCACATAATCCAGCACTGGCACGCCCAGCGTTGCCGCGTAGAATGCGCCGGCAGTCGTCCAGGGAATCAAGCCCGTGGTCAGTGTGGAGCCTTCCTCCACAGAGCGGGACAGCAGCGCCGGGTCCAGGTTATGTTGTGCATATTTGGCGCGGAATAGCTGGCAGTTCAGAATAATGGAAATATACGCCTCGCCCATTGCCATGTTGCCAATCAGGCCGGTACAAATCGTCGTCGCGATGAGCGCGGCAACGCGTTCTACCCGCGCAATAATTCCCGATAGCAGGGTCGAGAGAATACCGGCTCCATGCAGTATTCCTCCCAGGGCAATGGCCAGGATGGCGAGTAGCAAGGTCCAGCTCATGCTGTAGATGCCGCCTCTGCCCAGCAAATCATCCAGATTGGCGATGCCAGTGTTGCCAGGGGTGTTCTCCCACAGCGCGTTGAGCACGCTAACAGGCCCCTGTCCCTGGTAGACGATCGCAATGACCACGGCTACCACAACGCTCAGCGACATGGTGACCTCAGGTGCGACGCGCCGGATGCTGAGTGTCGCCAGAACCAGTATCGGAATCAAGGTAATGAATGGTGACAAGGCGTAGGTAGCTGCGAGTGCCTGTTGAATCGATTCAATGTCATTCGCGGCCAGCTCGCTATCGCGGTAGCCGAGGCCGATTAATATAAACAGCAGCAATGTCAGCAGAAAGGTTGGCGTGGTGGTAAACAACATGGAGTAGATGTGGCGATACAGGCTGGTCTCTGCACTCATCGCCGCCAGGTTAGTCGTGTCAGAAATTGGCGAGAGTTTGTCGCCAAAGGTTGCTCCGCACACAATCATGCCGGCCACTATCGGCAGGGGAATGCCCATAGAGCCGCCGATGCCAATAAAAACGACTCCCAGCGTCCCTACCGTTCCCCATGAGGTTCCCGTTGCCAGTGACATCAGTGCGCACAGCACCAGGCCGATTGCCAGGAACAGCGCCGGGGACAACCAGTCCAGACCGTAATACATCAGGGCGGCGATCGTACCACTGTGCATGAAACTGGCGATGACCATGCCGATCAGAATAAAGATATAGATTGCCGGCAGTGCGCGACTGATAGCAGAGCCCATGAGGCTGCGAATCTCATCGAAGCTGAATCCCAGCCAGTGAGCATGCCCGCCCGCCCACAACAGGCAGAAGAACATCAGGCTGTGCAGATCTATTGAAAGGACAAACAGACCACTAGCAATAATTAGAATGACGACTGCGAAGCACAGCAGGGACTGGGCAAAGCCTGGTGGGCGGTGACTCGAAGAAGGTTCCTGGGACATCGGCGCCAGCATAGAGACAATCTGATGGCGCGTAAACCCGCCAACCATTGCAGAACTCAGCGCCAGCATGTAAATCATTGGGTAGTAGGGGAAATTTTGCTAAGCTCAGCCGTTCTGACTGCGTGGGGTTGCTTCCGAATGGATTTATCCTGGATGGGATGGACACAACCAACGGCGATCTTCTTCGCCGTGATTGCCAGCTTGCTGATAGCCATGTCGCTCTGGGAATTCATCGTTCCCGGAGGGGGTCCCAGAGTAGGAATCCTGCGCTTTGAAACCACGCGGGGCGACCGTTTATTTATCTCGCTGCTGGGAGCGGCGTTCATCTGCCTGGCCTGGTTGTTGTTCACCGACCTGAACCTGTGGTGGGGGGTCGCTGTGAGTTGCCTCTATGCGCTGGTCGTATTTCTTGTAGTTTAATGTGAACCTGAAGGTCGTCAGTGAAAGGCTGATCGGTTCCTGCGGAGTTATTCATGTCAATAATCGGTAATAGAAAAACACTTGTTCAGTTTTTTCGATGTGCAAGCATCGTGCTGGCCTTTGGAGGGTCGGCACATCTGCTCGCCGATATCGAAGACGCCGAACGCTGGCTTGCCGAATTTCAACCTTCAACCTTGAGTCAAGAGCAGCAGCGGGATGAGATGAGCTGGTTTATCGAAGCCGCGCGACCGTTTGTCGGTATGGAGATTAAAGTTGTCTCGGAAACAATTACCACCCATGAATATGAAGCCCAGACTCTGGCCCGGGCCTTCTCGGAGATTACCGGCATCCGGGTTACCCATGACCTGATTGGCGAAGGCGATGTGGTAGAGAAACTGCAGACCCAGATGCAGTCCGGTGAAAATATTTACGATGCCTATGTCAATGACTCTGACCTGATTGGTACACACTTTCGCTATCAGCAAGTTCGCAATCTGACTGACTGGATGGCGGGCGAGGGGTTGGATGTCACTTCTCCCACATTAGACCTGGATGATTTTATCGGGTTGTCATTTACCACCGGTCCCGACGGCAAGGTCTACCAATTGCCCGACCAGCAGTTCGCTAATCTGTACTGGTTTCGCTATGACTGGTTTACCGATCCGGTAATCAAGCAACGCTTCAGCGACAAGTATGGTTATGAATTGGGTGTGCCTGTTAACTGGTCCGCCTATGAAGACATCGCCGAGTTCTTTACCAACGACATTGGCGAGATTGATGGAAAGAAAGTCTATGGTCACATGGACTATGGCAAGAAAGACCCATCGCTGGGCTGGCGCTTTACCGATGCCTGGTTATCCATGGCAGGTGCCGGCGATAAAGGCATTCCCAACGGCTTGCCGGTGGATGAATGGGGTATTCGTGTCGATGGCTGTCGGCCAGTGGGGTCTACAGTGGAGCGTGGCGGTGCCACGGACGGCCCGGCTGCCGTGTATTCGGTAACCAAGTATGTCGACTGGTTACGACGCTATGCTCCTCCGGAAGCGGCCGGTATGGTGTTTGCCGAGGCCGGACCAGTTCCCGCCCAAGGAGCGATTGCCCAGCAGATCTTCTGGTATACAACCTTTACCGCAGACATGGTACGACCCGGTCTGCCGGTTATGAATGCAGACGGCACACCGAAATGGCGCATGGCCCCGTCACCCCATGGTGCGTATTGGGAAGAGGGACAAAAACTGGGTTACCAGGATGCCGGGTCATGGACGCTGATGAAGTCCACACCCCTTAATCGCGCGAAGGCCGCCTGGTTGTACGCGCAATTCGTCACCTCCAAAACCGTCTCCTTGAAGAAGAGTCACGTTGGCCTGACCATCATTCGAGACTCGGATATTCGTCATGCCAGTTTCACCGAACGCTCTGCCGAGCTGGGTGGATTGGTTGAGTTCTACCGTTCGCCAGCGCGGGTACAGTGGACGCCTACCGGTACCAATGTTCCGGACTATCCCCGCCTGGCACAGTTATGGTGGCAGAATATTGGTGATGCCTCCTCGGGAGCAAAGACTCCCCAAGAAGCGATGACGGCCCTGGCGGTGGCCCAGGAACGCCTGCTGCAGCGCTTGGAACGGGCTGGTGTGCTGGGAGAGTGCGGACCCCGGCTGAATGACCCGCAGAGTCGCGAATACTGGCTCAGCCAACCCGGCGCGCCAAAACAGAAACTCGCGAATGAAAAACCACAACCCATTACCATTGACTACGATGAGCTGGTCGGGAGTTGGCAGTAACAACTACCCATACTCCAGGAGAAACTAATGAAGACTCTATCTCTTAAAACGATAAGTTCGGTGGCTGTTGCCTTCGCCAGTCTGCTGTTTGGCGGTGTCAGTGTTGCCGCGGTGCCAGATGCCACACTTTATGGCCCGATTGCGACCGAGCCCCATCCTTCCTTGAACGCTATCTACAGCGCCTCGGCGATTGAATTGTCCGACAACGGTTACCTTGAAGAAGAATATTTCATCGAAGGCACCGCGAACCGCTACACCGATCCGGAAATGCAAAACAGCGCGATTATCGACAGTGGCCACCCCTATCGAACGCGCTTGATTGTCAGGCGACCTCGCTCAGAGGATCGCTTCAATGGCATCGTGGTTGTGGAGTGGTTGAACGTCACCGGTGGTGCCGACAAGGATATCGACTGGTGGCAATCAGGGCATCACTTCGTGCGCAATGGTTACGCCTTCGTCGCCGTCTCTGCGCAGCAGATGGGCATCGACACCATGAAGCAATGGAGTCAGCAGCGTTACGGCAGTCTCGATACTACCCACGGGGGCAGGGTAAGCGGCGATGCCCTGTCCTATGACATATTTTCAGCGGTAGGTAAGGCCATCCACCGCAAGGGCACCACGGGTGTAGCGGGGGAGGTCGATATTCTCGGCGGTTTGCAAGCCGAGCAGATTCTGGCCACCGGGCACTCCCAGTCTGCCAGTCGGCTGGCCGTTTACCTGAATAACGTCCACCCTCTGGAGCCGATTTATGACGGCGTCATGGTACATGGCGGCGGTGGTCGTATCCGGGACGATCAGTCCGTGAAGATCTTCAAGATCATGGCAGAAACTGATATGCCCAGGCGAGCCGCGACGCCCCAGCCGAACACCGATACCTTTCGGCAGTGGGAAGTGGCCGGTACTTCCCATGTCGATGTGCCATTTGAGATCGAATGGTCAAGGGCGAGATTACTGCGGGATAATCTGCCACTGTCCGGGGCAGCACCGCGGGATTCAGGTTGTGAATTACCAGCCTATAGTACGGTACCGTTTCGCGATGTGATGAACGCGGCTTTTGAGCACCTGGTAGCCTGGGTACGCGATGATGTGCCACCACCGGTGGCCGAACCCCTCCAGGTCGCACGGATGATGCCTGAGCTGAGCTTTGCCAGGGATGAGTACGGAAATGTGCTGGGCGGCATTCGCCTGGCTGAACATGTAGTCGCCACGGCAAAGAACACCGGCATGAACTCCGGCCCAAGCGGATTCTGTTTTTTGTATGGTTCTCACGAGCCATTCGACCAGGCAACGCTGGCGCGTTTGTATCCAAGTCATGCGGCCTACGTCGATGCAGTCAAAGAGGTTGTGCAGCACAACCTGGAGGCCGGTTATATTCTGCCTTTTGAGGCCGATCTGACGATCAGGCAGGCCGAAGCATCCAGTATTGGTAGATAGGGCAAAATCGCTACAGAAAACGCTATAAATAGATAGACGAGACTACTTTTTGAATTGGAATCTATCTGCCAGGGGAATGGAAGGGACACTCATAACTGGGTAAATATGACACTCACAAATTTAAGTAAATAATTTTGGCGTTTCCAGGTTTTTGCTTATACCTCATCTTGTCGCTGTTCGTTCAAGGAAGAATCCATGACCCAAGCCCGCTATCGCCCCTTGGACCCAGACCACTCCCTACTACCACTGTATCTCACGCTGAGCGTCGTGCAATTCTGTGTGGATTCGATCACTTAAGTGACTGAACAAACAACCTATGCCTGTTGACAGCAGGAAGCCGCACATGCGTTATGTTTCGGCCAGCCCCAAAAAATTATTTCAATGAACTTATTGTTCCTGGAGCAGGTATTTTTTGCCTGGCCTTGTTACTAAGCAATGCCGCGGTAATATGTTCGCGATAAGCATGTGACATTGCAGCTTCGTTATTGTCCCACTGAGCACGGATAATACTAAGTTCCAGAAAATCGAGCAAAGCTGACATATACGATTCCCAAGTTTCCTCAGTGAGCTGTTTACGCCCATATCGTGCGAAGGCGCTTTCGCAAAGCAAAAAATACTCTGCGGCAAACTACTTGAATCTTGCAATGTCTATAGGATCTTCCAATTTGTCATTCACTCCCAGATCGAAGACTCTCAACAGCTCACTATTCTGGGAACACCTGCCATGCCAATTAGCAATTTGACTAGAGAGTTCCGATGCCGCTGTTGATTCGAGCGTTCTAGTTCCTTCTCGAAGCTGAATTAGTAACAACACAAGCGTAACAACTGCAGCGATGCTTCCGATAAATTCGCCGAGTGATCCCAGTTCAGCAAAGGTCATCTTTACTCCGTTTTATGAAGGTCAGTTAAGAAATGTCCAATTCTTTAACCGGCTAGCCGAATTACTCGGGTTCCAATTCGTCAAGAAACATAACGCTTTTAATAAAGAGCGCCGCTTGCGGCGTCTCCTTGATTAGATTGTGTACGCCCAGCATGGGCATGAACTTATGGGGTGGAAGTCCCCTGTAGGAGAACCTACAGTGCTTA
>JAQBSZ010000075.1 GCA_027623555.1 Pseudomonadota bacterium
CTCAACTGGATCAGCGTGCGTTCTTCACAGCTCAAGTGTTTATAGTTAGTTCCCATGGCAACACATTATCTCGAGATAAGTGTTGCACTTCATATTTGAGGCCGGCCAGTAATTCATGTGCTTGAATGGGGGTATTGCCCACACGCCCGACCTGGATCCCGGCTGCTATTGATCCAATGCAGGCGGCCTCCCAGATATTTCCACCGATTGCAAGAGTCATCGCGCTTGAAATGAGCATCGAATCTCCGGCTCCGGAGGTATCTTTCGGAGTGGAGTTTAGTGCGGAGATCCGGTCATCCAATCCAAAATGTGGGTCAGTTTCTCCAGGATGGATAAAAACACCTTCTTCGCCTAATTTAATCAGAATGTTTTTAGCGGATGCTTGTTTTCGGATTTGTTCAGCCAGCACTACAAGCCCATCTTCGTGGTTACGGGCGCTGATGCGTGCTTCCCGCTCGGTTGGGGTCAGTAGGTTCATTCCACGGAACCGACTGATGTCGCCAACCTGCGACGAGGATTGGCTGTCCGCTGCGAGGCATAAATGCCGGCTCTGTGCCACACTAATTAGGTTTTGAACCAGAGGTTGGGGAAGACAACCATAGTTGAAATCAGAGAATACGAGTAGGTCAATTTCGGAAACAATTGCTTCAAGTTGTTTCAGAAGTTGAGCCTGTAGCATATTGGAAATGGAGCGTTGATGCAGATGATTGACGCGCAATAGACTTTTCCCCCTACTTCTGTAGCGCTGTTTGTGCGGGGTGGGCCGGCTTTCATCAATAATAAGGTGGCTGGTCACACCGTTATCTTTCAATACCCCGGTTGCAAAGGCGCTGAGTGTGTCGTTTCCTGCTATGGAAATAAAATGTACGGATGCGCCCATACCAGCAGCGTGTGCGGCGACAATTCCAGCTCCACCGAGGAAACGGGTTGTGTCAATCGGAGTAACCACAAGTGAGGGTTCCTCTTGAGACATGCCAAGGGCCTCACAAGTGATGTATTCATCAATAATTAGATCGCCGATGACGCACAGTTTTAGCTGGCTAAAACTGTGCGTCAGAGTTGCCAGACGCCCACTTGCAATTGCATGCCGATTCATGTAGTCATTCGGGAGCGTAATGAGTGGAATGTCTGATCGCAAGAACTCGCTTCGTATAAGGTCGACGGAAGAAAAGTGGGATTCGCCAGAGCTGAAAAGAAGCTTCCCGCCATAGTGTTCTAATACCGAAAGCTCAGGGTTAAACCAAGATTCATGCTCCTTACCTTTAACAACAATGTCTGGTCGTAAGCGCGTGATTAGATGTTCGATCGGTTCATCATTGAGAAAGGCTTCGTACACCAAGCTGTTACTCTGCACGCCCTCAAGACGAAGGCCCTGAGGTACGTAGGCCCCGCTCCCCGCAACTCGGTCGGAGTTTACCGCTACAACCAAATGATCTCCGCAGTCCCTGGCAAAGCGCAACAAGCGTATATGGCCTGGATGGAGGACGTTGAATGCACCTGACACTAGTACTACGATTGGATTGGTCATTGGTAAAGATGAAGGTTGGCGGGTTCTAGTGTGGCGTGCAGCTGGCTCTCTGGCATCTTCGGGATGATCACGCGGGGGCGTACAGATCAAGAAAGGAGCCTATGTGAGTACATTGTTTCGTTAGTAATTGTCTCCTTGGTAAATAAAAGGAGATTTGAGGTGAGCTTGCCTGAGGAGAGTATCTACCTGTGATGGATGCGCTGTACCTCTACCATCCGCAGTGTGACATGATAAATAACCAGACAGCACACCAGGGAGGTATGCTATATCGAACAATGTCTCGGGAGTGCCCTTAAGTTCCCCAGCAGATGGTGAGAGCGCCAAGGTGACTTGCTTCCCGTGGGAGTCGATTGACAAAGAAAGGCCGGCGGGGGAGATTACTTTAGTTGCGATACGATCATAATCAAAAATTTTCATTAGTTGCCCACCGTTGCTTTGAATAATTTCTGTGAATATCGCATCCCCTTCGAGTTTTAGGTGCTTGTGGAGTGGTGATCCAGCAGCCGTCATTATTTCTACCGAACTCAGATTGGTTCGGACTGAATGCTCTGCAATGCCGTTGAGAAATAAACCGGTTCCTACTTTGTCAATGGCATGGACAGATTCTCGGAATCGCCCCGGCTCGCGGGGGTCTGAGCAGAAGTAGCCAACTACTTGCTTGTTCGCGATAACCAGCATGGGTTGGAAGAAGTAGTAAGTATTTCTCGCATATCGGGTAAGCCACTCCCAATCGTCTGTGGTCCGACTGCTTGCGCAGGAGTAAAGCTGGGAATTCTGTTGAAAGAGGTTCATCATATCAGGTAGGTAACGTTCTTCGAATGGGTGGAGTTTCACCTTTCCCATTGAGTAGAAGTCATGCGTATTGAATGCAAGTTTGGATCGAGACAGAAGCGGGTAGTATTTGTAGCGGCGATAGAAGCCTGGGGTGCCTACGAGATAGGCAACGGATGCGCCAAGCTCGGCGGCTAGATCATCGATGCCCTCCATTAATAACCGTGACAGGCCTAACTTTTGAAATCGTGGTTCAATTGCGAGCGGACCAATAGTCAATGCGTCGAGGCTGGTTTGCATCATCCGGATAGAGCGCTTACCAATAACTGCTACACCTGCCAAATCATGGTTGGAGTAGAGGAGTACGAAATTTGGGAAGCTGCTGTGGTAGCCACTGAAAAAAGCTGTCCGTGTGTTGGAGGAGAAAATATTGTCGCCAAAAGCGTTGTCAAGAAGGCATATTACCTGCAGGCGCTCCGACTGTGTGAGCGAGCTCCGTAATTGGACGGTTGGCTTCAATCGCGTGTGATGCTCTTAAGGGAGGCTGCTGCGAACTCCATCTCGGCTAATCCAGCTGGAGGGTGTACGTATAGTTCTAGAAGTCTGTTGGGACAGTGATGAGTAGCTACTGGAAGAGGCACATTGCTATACCTTAATCCTTTCATTCCCCCGTCATAGTCACTGGCCAACCAAGGAAGTCCACGGGCAGGCGTTCCAGCTGGATTAAAGTGTGGGTGTAGATGGAGTAACCCCCATGTCTTTCTCACAGGGATTCCGAGGCGAATAAGGTTCTCCAGTTTCTGATCAAAATTCTTGATTTCGGCTACAACATCTATAAGAACGGCATAGTAAACAGATGACTCGCCCGGGTTTTCGAGTCGCACGCCGAAGTTTTCAGACTCGTCAAGTAATTCCGCGAGACTTTGTGCATTGACTTTACGCACGGCATTATGGCCATCAAGCTTGTAAAGACCAACTTGGCCAAGCGCTCCCGCGAACTCGGTCATTCTGTAGTTATAACTGAGTTCCTCGTGCCCAAAGGACCGTAGACGTCTTACTTTTTCATATATTAACGGATTATTCGTGCAGAGCACCCCGCCATCGCCTACACTAATGGCCTTTCGCTGATGAAGGCTGAAGACTGAAATTGCCCCAAAACTACCTGTTTTGCGGCCGGCCACCATAGCCCCATGCGCATGAGATGCATCCTCAATTAGTGATATCCCATGTAGCTCCGCCAACGCCACGAAGTCTGCGACCCTAGCTGGGTATCCAAACATGTGTACGAGAATTATAGCCTTGGTTCTCTTTGAAATTTTCCGCTCTACATCGGCGATACAAAGCCCCAAGGATTTAGTTTCAATGTCACAAAAAATTGGAATGGCGTTTTGCATTAACACGCAAGAGGCCGACGATATCCATGAATAGGGGGTTACGATGACCTCGTCGCCAGAGCCAACGCCAAGCGCAGCAAGGGCAAGGTGCAGTCCTTGAGTAGCGTTCCCCAACCCCAGCGCAAAATCGACACCGACATATTCTGCGAAGTGATGCTCAAAAATACGTACTTCACGGTCTGCAAAGAGCTGGTTGGATGAGATAACCCTTTGTACAGCTTTGCTTTCGTCTTCACCAAAGTGTGGCCAGGAGGGCCAATTTACAGTACTCATTATTCCTTACAATCTAACGTATTCAATAGACCTGCGTTTGTAGCAATGTTCAATGGCACAGAAGATGGTACTCTTGGCACGTTGGGATAATCAGGAACATTTTGCTTCAGAGATGCTTAATAATGCGTATCAGAATACATCACAATACAATATGTGAGCTTAGACACTATTCTACCCGTCCATTAATCTTAACACAAATGCGCCCCGGACCTAATTGGTCCTGCGATAAAAAAGGACTAAAGATTTCGGATAGTTCTGGCAATACCCATTCGCTGATACTCAGGCTGGTGGTGTAATGTGTTTTAACCAAAAATGCTGTCCGCGCTATGTGATGGTTGTTTCTACCCTGTATGCGTCACTTGACCGATGACACTGGTGTTGGGGCGACGCGTGGTCGAGCGTAGTCGGGAATTCTTCCTTTAGGTGGTGCCGGCCCTGTGCGCTCCAATCTTGGCGCAATTGCCAGAGGCTGTAATTGCAAAGGAGTCGTCAGTCGAAACTCGAATACCAAGCGCGTGCTCGCCTACCGCAGCAGCCGAGTCAAGTCGGTATTCCGGTGGATGTTAAATCTGGAGATTGGAGCGGGGCCTCCTCAGAAACTAGCTTGTGGTAACCTCTGTCGCAATGGTGTATCCCACGAGGACTACTTAATCGGTGCTCATACTTACGACAGGTCTGATAATCGGAAAATATGTGTAGTGGTTCCGTGCCGGTGGCGGGTGGTAGTTGCGCTATTGGGTTTTCGGACAAATGGTTGTTGCTGGAGCCATGCGTTTACAAGGTGTCCGCTATTGTTTTTGGTGGCAAGGTAGGGTTATCCGCTACTGTCACTCTTAGTTCGACGAGCAAGCCAGCGTCTGGTGATACTATCGCTAGCAGGAGCTTGGGAGTTGTTCACAGATAACCTCAAGCAACTAGCGCCGCGATCTGCGCAATGTTCTTTGTCAGGCGCTAATAACGAAAGGTCCGTTACCCTAACTGGAGTTAGGTAACTTGGAAGAAGTGCATCTTTCTAGTAATGATACTCGCCTGTAAATGCTTGTTCTTCCCCCGAATCTCCCCATGCGCGGTACATGGGTTCAAATCTCTTCGTGCGCTGGGTTGCAGGGACTTATGCCAAAACGGTAAACACCACTCCGGTAACCGCATCGATGCCGATACGCGCCATCATCCCGAAGAACCATTGGCTGCCTTGCTTCGCCTGATGCATCTCGGGGTCCCGCTTATCACTTCGGTTCTGCGCCGAACTGTGCTGTGAAATGATGGTGAAGTCTAAGGCGGTCCCGCGGAGGATGAGCAGACTAGGCGCCTGCCTCAAGGCATTGATCGTCTCGAGAACGGTTGCGCCATGCCGTATTTCTTGAACAGATAGCTAAAACGCATGATCATGGTCGCGTCAGCGATTGCGTTCAACTCGTGATACAGATCCGCGAATGTGCGATCGATGGGCATCAGGTACAAAATTGTCTTCTATGTCTGGATCACTGAGGGTAGACCGCCACTTCAGAAAGCTGATCGGCAGCATTATGAGCACGGAAAGCAGAGCGGCTGGTGTCTGCCTGCGGGGTGATAGGGGTCACGAGGGAGTTCCACGGAATGGCGGCATACATCATGCCCACAAATGCATTGGTGCGCGTGTACTTGCGGTTGAATTTACAATCGGTACAGATGAGACTGGGTTATGCCGTAAGCAGGTTGTTTTTGTCATGTCACCGTTTGCGCAGCTAGGCTTTTGCAGGCCTCCCTTAGAGGGTAGCTGCCCGACAATTGCTTTCGACAACGGCAAGTACTTTGCGGGGCACTCAATCTTGGCAGCCGCGCTTCGGGCAGATCAATATTTTGTACGGCTCTACTGCGCCTGAAAGTGTGAGCTGAACGCCAATAGTGAGGGACTCTTAGGGCAGCACTTCCCGTGGGGATAAGTGCCTACCGATATAATCTCCATGCAAGCTCACTAATTGGTCAAACCTTTTGCGCAGTGGCCATGGAAAGGGCTGGCATTAGATCACTGCACGAAGTCTTGTTTGGGAGCCCAGGTGACTTTTACTGTATCGTGGGCGCAAGCTCCACTTCGAACTTGGCTTCACTGTGATTAGCTATTCGTTGCAATGAACGAGCTTTTTGCAAAAATAGGTACGGCCAACCAGTATTCGAAAGTCGCAGCAAGATGACTGAGTCAAACCTGACAGATCGGCCACACCGGATGATAGATTGGAGGCAAATTTTCCTGTTGAAGTCACACCTAACACGAGTTTTTGCAAGTATTCTTACAGGGACATGTTGATCAAGACTCGTCCTGCCTCGCCGGAACGTAGTGCAGCAATTGCGTCATTGATTTTCGAAAGCGGAAATGCATGTGTGAACAACCCATCAAGTTTCATTAGACCCTTATTGACCAAGCGAATTAGCCGAGGAATTTCAATGTCAGGTACGGCACTGCCGCCGTGTGAACCAGTGAGAAGTTTTTTGAAGTGGAGGGGAAGTGTGTAGATATTTACGTTATCGCCCATACGTGGAACTCCAACTAGAATTGTGCGCCCATCAGCATGTGTCAGCTCATACGCCAGCTCGATGACGCGT
>JAQBSZ010000039.1 GCA_027623555.1 Pseudomonadota bacterium
CATAGGCTTCGATTGCTTTCAATCCGCAAACAGAAACGTAAAACAAGTTAATCCACTGAGTTAATTCGACATTTTCTCGGGATATCTCAGACTCTGACCCCATTTTACTAGGACTCTCAATATTGCGTTGCACAAAATTGCTTCAACTTTTTAGATCTTGCACTGTCGCCTATGGGGATTAGTATTCGCTTCATGAAGCTATTGCAACTTATGTCTTCTGCTCTATTCGGATTAGTACTCGCTGGAAACTTGTTTGCAGCAGAGGAGGATTTCGAAGCGCCGTTGTCCCATGATTTTTATCAGGCACATGTCGCGGCGCAGCGGTTGTCACGACTTCACAGTCTTCTGGTCAGCCATCATGGCGAGCTGGTGTTCGAAGAATATTACAATGGCACCGATCCGCGACGGCCAGCGAATATGAAGTCAGCCTCCAAGAGTGTGATCTCGGCACTTGTGGGTATTGCGATAGACAAGGGCTACATCGATTCTGTCAGTGTCCCCATCGCCAAATTTCTTCCGGAATATTTTTTGGACCGGGGCAATGCAGCCAAACAGCAGATTACCATCGAAGATCTGCTGACCATGCAATCCGGCCTGGAAACGACCAGCAATCGTAACTACGGCAGGTGGGTGATGAGTGATGACTGGGTCGAGTTTGCTATCAACCAGCCGCTAGTTGCCGAGCCCGGCACCCGTATGCTCTATAGCACCGGTAGTACTCATCTGTTGTCTGCCATAATCACGCGCGCCAGCGGCAATGATACCAAGGAATTCGCGCAGCAGAATCTGGCCTCGCCTATGGGGTATTCGATGTCCTACTGGTCCCAGGACCCACAGGGCATCTACTTCGGTGGCAATGACATGGAAATGACACCCCGTCAGATGCTGGCATTTGGCGAGCTCTATCTGAACAACGGTCTGTATCAAGGGGAACAGGTCATTCCAGAAAGTTGGATACAGGCTTCTCATCGTCCCCATGCCCGGTCGCCACGCGGGCAGGGCCGTTACTATGGATACGGCTGGTGGCTTCGAGACCTGGCTGGGATGCTGGTGCCGGTAGCCTGGGGGTATGGTGGTCAATTAATCTTCGTTGTGGAACCCCTTGACCTGGTGGTTGTCGCGACTTCCGACAGCACGCCTGGCCAGCGGCGTCGCGGCCACCTCGGTAGTCTCTACGATCTGGTTGAACGGCAAATTCTGCTGCAAGTGGCTGCCCGTAATTTCGCCACGCGCTGATCACTGTGCTGCCGGCTACCGCCTGTCACCGAGAGGGTGGGCGTTGCTGAAGAATCTCTAGCCCGGCATTTCGGGCTGTCTACAGGTCAACCAGATAGCTGCGGATTGCTGCTCGGGTCAGGATAAAGCCGGACAGAGACTTGTCGGCATAAACCAGCGCAGGAAATTGCCTAACCCCGTCTTCCTTCATCTTGCCGCGATTGGTAAGTATCTCAATGGGCTCGATCTCTATGTCGGGGAATTCTTCCTTTAATCTCTTCAGTTCCCGGCGTGCCATTGCGCAACGTGGGCAGATTATAGAATGGTAAAACTTGATAGATTTCATGGCGTTCTCAAAAGATGAAGAACGAATATAACCGGAGTTGGAGTAAATATACAGCAACGGTTAATAGCCATAGCCAAATTACTCAAAATCCTTACTTCAGTTACGGCCAGTAGCTATACACACTCAAAACCTCAGGCGGTCGCAATGTGGTGGAAGAGAAAGCAGGTTGTTTTGGCGGGAACGCCAGGTTGGAGGTATGTCAGGTAATAATCCAGTCTCTGCAGTCAGATTTGTGACGAACCAGCCAGGAAGTATTCTATCTTGAGTCGATTGATTTCGATCACGTCATGGTTCTCAAGTTTGACGGCACGAGCGCCAATGTCTTCGCCATTCACTCGCGGAGCCGAACTGCCTGCGGGCAGATCAAGACAAACGATGAAGTGTCCGTCGGGGCGCTTGTTGATCTGGACAACTTCGGCACCGGATTTGCCAAGTTTTACCGACGCTTTGACCAGCGGCAGCTCCTTGCCAGCACCCGACCCATTGAGAATCTGTAGTTTTGCACCAGTTAGCCCTTCGGGTTCCGGCTTCGGACGCTCTGGTTGATACTCAATGCTACCGGTGTTGGTTGTGAGGTTTGGATAGCCCGGCTTGCCCTGTTTGGGACGGATTAGAACGGTCTTGTCGGCGTCTTCACCGACCGAAGCGGCTTCGTTGATATAGCGCAGTTCGTGTTTTCCAATGGTAATGACTTCGCCATGCTTCAGGGGGTGTTTCTGGATTGCTACGCCATTGACGAAAGTACCGTTGGTACTTTTCAGGTCTTCCAGAAACGTGTCTTCGAAGATGGTGAGCAGCTTGGCATGGTGTCCGCTAACAGCAAGGTTATCGATGCGAATGTCATTGTCTTCCTTGCGGCCAACAGTCAACACTTCCTTATCGAGGGAATACTCACCGAGTTTGTGTGCATTAAAACTGAGTTCTAATTTTCCTGGCATGATTCAGTCTCACTCTAACTTTTAATCTGATTTGCCATGTACCTGCATGAGTATTACCGAAATGTTGTCTTTGCCGCCATTCCGGTTTGCTAACTCCACGAGCTTGTTAGCAGTTTCTTCCAGGTTCTCGTTGCGCTCATTCAGCGAATCTGCGATTAACCAGTCTGCCACCATGTCAGACAAGCCATCGGAACACAGCATTAACACATCACCCTGCTGCAGTTCGTGCTGTATCGTGTCAACTTCCACGTCGGCCTTGGTACCCAGAGCCCGGGTGACGATATGACCGACACTAGCCATGCGCGCTTCTTCTTCCGTGTAGAAACCCCGGTCGACCAAATCCTGTACCAGGCTATGATCCCTGGTAATTCGCTTCAGTGCTCCGTCCCGGAACAAATACAACCGCGAATCTCCTACATGGCCGGCATAAATCTGCGACCCTTTGACTATGGCTGCCACCAGCGTCGTGCCCATTCCCCTGTGCTCTTCCAGGGCTTCCGCAGCCTGATAAATCATGCTGTTACTGTAGGAAATTGTATTGGAGACAAATTCCAATAACTGAGACCCAGTTATCGGTCTTGAAGATTGTCGATCTGCCAGATCCTGCAGGTGCTCCAGCACTGATTCGACTGCCATATGCGCGGCTATCTCACCAGCCTGATGGCCGCCCATGCCGTCGGCAAGTACCGCAATACCCAGCTTCTGGTTAAAGCCGATATGGTCTTCGTTATGGTTTCGACGTAAACCTGTGTCAGTACAGCCGGCGATTTGCACTTGAATTCGATCCTCTGACATTTTTACCCACTATTCCTTCAAACTCGCTAACCACAGCATTATAGACGGTTGGCATGCTTTGGTTAATTTTTTCCTGTCCGTCAAAAATATACAGATACTGTGCATAAACAATAACCAGTATCGCAAACAGCAGGTTCATTCTTCCGTGGTGTCTGCCCACACCCTGAATCGCGAGGAGTGTACCAATTCTTCCAGGCTGACGACGGTCCACATCATCTTTACGTCGGTCTGACTCTTGATTTTTATCACGTAGGGGTTTTTCAGTAAACGATTTGTAGCGTTTTCGGTGCATGTGCTTCTCAATTACCTCAAGGGCGCGCTGCAAACTTTGCGGATCCCGGCTTTCAGGAATGGTAGAGAGCATGTGAGTGATTAGATCTTGAATATCCCCAGGTAGCTTCGAGAACACCTTGCGCATGACGAATCCAGTTTCATTGCGACGGCGTGGCAGGCAACCGGTGAATAACTGGTAGAGGATGACGCCGACAGCATAGATGTCGGCAGACTGTGAGCGTTCTTCGCCATCGAGATAGTAGTAGTGGGCAGTTTCGACATCGGAAATATCATCTTTAAGCGTAAAGTCGGTTAATTTAACTTCACCTGTAGCTGAGAACAAAATGTTAGTAGGGCGCAAGTGGCCATGCACAATACGATTGTTATGGGCAAAGATCATTGCACTGCAGATTTGCTGACCTATCTTCAGCGTGTCCTGCCAGTTGAGTTGAAAAGCCAGCTTGTCTTGCAGCGTGCCACCACTCATGTATTCCTGAACCAGGAAGAAGAACTGCTCATTACGCGACGTACCGAGTGTATTTACTATGTTCGGGTGGTCCAGAGAGGCCAGCAAATTGCTTGCCTCATAGCCGCTACTGGCATTGGACTTCTTCTTAATGATTAACAGGTTGCTGCGTTCTTTCTGCTGGTATAGAAAAACGCCGCCATACTTGTCTTCCCGAAGTACATCCAGCAACAGGAACTTGGACTTGATCTGTGTAAATCCTTGTTCAGCGCGCCGCTTCTTCTCGGTATTGAGGTGAGCACCCTTGGAAAGCGCCAGCAACTCTGTCTTCAACTGCTCGGCAGAATCGGGCCGGTCGTCTGGATTTGTATTGAGGCATTTCAAAATTAGCGCGTTTAGTTCAGGAGTGATGTCCTTATTAAGTTCAGCCGGATCAGGATATCGACCGCTTGGCAGCTTGCCGGTAAACAGCCCGTACATGACCACCCCAACTGAATATAAGTCACTCTGGGCGGTAACATTCTCCGATGATTTGCGCTGCTCCGGTGACATGTAGTTGTACGTGCCCATGACAGTGCCGGTGCAGGTTTTATCTTCTTTCTTTCGCCTGTCTTCATAGAACTGGGCAATCCCGAAATCGAGAATTTTTACATTGCAGTCATCATCAATGAGAATATTGTCCGGTTTGATATCGCGATGGATGACGTTGTTCTTATGCGCATAGGAAAGGGCCTTTAAGACCTGGATGATGATGTCTATCTTTTCTCGATGGCTTAATTCGCGGACTTTGACAGCCGTGCTCAGCTCAATGCCCTCGATGTACTCCATAACGAAATAGGGCATGTCATCTGATGTGATGCCACGGTCGATCACATGAATTATGTTGCCATGATTAAGACGGGCGATGATGTAGGATTCGCGCTCGAAGCGGTGCCTTGCCTCTTCATCGAAGCTCAGGTCGTTGATCAGTAACTTGATGGCCACCGGGCGTTGCAGAGAATCCTGTATGCCGCGATAGACGTGCGCCATGCCACCTTCACCGATCTTGATGAGATTTGAATATCCATCCAACTTCATCGTGTCATCCTACTTCCTACACTAAACTCAGGATCTAAATTGCGTCTTTTCCACGTCTTAGACTAATGAGGGAGAGCCCCGGAAAATGTGATATTCTTCGCAAATCCAGTGTGCAGGTGTAAAAAAAATCTACATATTGTGGTGATGATCGCAGTAGTGTACTCAGTGGCCGAACTGTCCCCGGTTGGGATGCAATCTAGCCGCATCAGTGATGCGCTATTCAGGGGGCATTAAATGGAAATGGGAAGTATGAAAATACTGAACTACACGGCCTCAGCAATACTGGTGGTCCTGATCTTCTACTTGTTATTCATCGGCAAAGATCTACTGCTGCCTCTCGTGATTGCCATTGCACTTTGGTATCTCATTAATACGCTGGCACGTGCGTTCTCCCGCATCAAAATTGGCTCCTTCAAAATACCCTTGCCGGTATGTCTCGCGGCCTCTTTGCTGACATTCATTACCCTACTGTGGGCGCTGGTAAATTTTCTGTCTTCTACAGTTGACGATGTATTAGAAGTGGCACCCATCTACCAGGAAAATCTAACAGAACGGTTGCAGGGATTGTCCTTCTTTGATGTATCAGAGTTTGAAGGTCGCAGTTTTACGCAGTTGCTGACTGAATGGATCGATATTCCTACGTATGCCACATCGATCGCTGCCTCACTGACTAATATCCTGGCCAGTGGTGGACTCATACTTATCTATATCGGATTTTTATTTCTGGAACAAGGCCACTTCAGCAGTAAAATCTCGGCGCTGGTAGTCGACCCTGAGAAAGAGAGCGATGTGCATCGAATCATCAATCGAATCCGTGATGACATCCAGAAGTATATCAGTATCAAGATGTTCACCAGTGCACTCACCGGCATACTGAGTTATGCGTTTCTGAGCATCGTAGACGTTGATTTCGCCGGCGTCTGGGGCCTGTTGATCTTCCTGTTGAATTTTATACCCACTGTTGGCTCTATCATTGCCACTATATTCCCGGCGATGATCGCGTTGGCGCAATCCGATGGCTACACGCTGTTCCTGCTGGTACTAGTGGGCATCGGCGCCTTTCAGGTTTGTATAGGCAACATCTTGGAACCTCGACTCATGGGTTCGTCATTTAACCTGAGCCCGATTGTAATCCTGTTGAACTTGGCGCTGTGGGGCTATATCTGGAATATTCCCGGGATGTTCCTGTGCGTGCCGTTACTGATTATCGTGACGATCATTCTGAGTCACTTCCCCCAGACCCGACCGATCGCGGTGATGTTATCCAGTGATGGGCGGTTAAGGGTCCCCGTCGACAAGACGATTACGCCATTTGCGTTTAGTCTTTCTGCGTCTACTGAGCTATCCTCTGACGAAGACCAGTCACAGTAGAACGACCGGCTGTGATATTTCGAGCGAGTACCCGGCATCACTCGAGGATGCTGGAAGCCCACTAACCCCCTGCAATTTCAACGAAGTAAGGCTATAATCCCCTGCTTTTTGCTATGCTCACTGACGGATAAACCAGTTCGATGAGCCCGGCAGGCAAATCGATCAAGATTATTAAATGAACAGTGCAGAGATACGGCAGAAGTTCCTGGATTTTTTTGCGGCACGAGATCACGAGATTGTGCCGAGTTCCTCACTCGTCCCGGGAAATGATCCGACCCTGCTATTCACCAATGCTGGCATGGTGCAGTTCAAGGATGCCTTTCTTGGTGATGAAGTTCGATCCAATCTGCGAGCCACCAGTTCCCAGCGCTGTGTGCGCGCTGGCGGCAAGCACAACGACCTGGAAAACGTCGGCTACACGGCACGCCACCATACATTTTTTGAGATGCTGGGCAATTTTTCCTTCGGCGATTATTTCAAGCGCGAAGCGATTCAGTTTGCCTGGGAATTTCTGACTGTCGATCTCGGTTTACCCGCCGAGAATCTTTGGGTCACCGTATTTAACGATGACGATGAAGCCGCGGCGATTTGGCTGGATGAGATCAAGATAGATCCAGGGCGGTTCTCTCGTTTGGGTGAGAAGGACAATTTCTGGGCAATGGGGGACACAGGACCCTGCGGCCCCTGTTCGGAAATCTTCTATGACCACGGCCCTGAGGTCGAGGGTGGCCCACCGGGTAGCCCGAATGAAGACGGTGATCGATATATCGAAATCTGGAACCTGGTGTTCATGCAATTCGAGCGCAAGGCTGACGGCAGCATGACTGAGCTACCCAAGCCCTCGGTGGACACCGGCGCCGGGCTTGAGCGCCTGTCGGCAGTGATGCAGAACGTCCACAGCAATTATGAGATCGATCTGTTTCGGAGCCTGATTGAAGATATCTCGACGATCACGGGCACGTCTGATCTGGCGAATAACTCGCTGCAAGTCATCGCCGACCATATTCGATCCTGCACCTTCCTGGTAGTGGATGGCATCGTGCCGTCGAACGAAGGAAGGGGTTATGTGCTGCGCCGTATCGTTAGGCGCGCTGTCAGACATGGCTATCGACTTGGAGTAAGTGACATCTTCTTTTATAAGTTGGTGGCATCACTGGTCAGGGTGATGGGATCAGCGTACCCGGAGTTGGTGGAACACCAGGCCTTTGTCGAGAAGGTATTAAAAGAAGAAGAACAGCAATTCGCCCGCACACTTGAAAACGGCATGGTTATCCTTGAGAAAGCCATAAAGGAGTTAAAAGGTGACACGATTCCCGGCGAGACCGTCTTCAAGCTCTATGACACTTACGGGTTTCCAGTCGACCTGACTGCGGATATTGCGCGGGAACATAAGTTGAGCCTGGATCTGCCAGGATTCGAACAAGCCATGTCAGTACAGAAAGAACAGGCGCGGGCGGCCAGCCATTTTACTGCGGTGGACAAACTGGACATCGATCCCATGACCGCAACAAATTTTATCGGCTACGAAGCGTTGCAAGGCAAATCGACTCTAACTGCATTGTTTACCCTCGAAGGATCGCCGAAAGATGCAGTGGCAACCGGCGAAGAGGCTCTGCTGCTGCTGGATTCCACTCCATTCTATGCAGAATCAGGTGGCCAGATTGGCGATCATGGTGTCATTCAGAACGACGCGGGCAGTTTCGTAGTAGTAGATACCCAGAAGCAGGGCAATGCGATGATTCATCGCGGCAGCGTGCACTATGGCACGCTAAAAATTGGTGACAGGGTTGAGGCACAGGTCGCGGGCGAGGAACGCACTGCAATAACCTTAAACCATTCGGCAACGCACCTGATGCATGCCGCACTAAGAAATGTGTTGGGTGAACACGTGACCCAGAAAGGCTCGCTGGTGGATGCCGATCGAACCCGTTTCGACTTCTCTCATCCTTCACCGCTTACTGAGAATGAATTGAAGCAGATCGAGGACCAGGTCAACGCAGAGATAATGACGAATTCTGCTGTAGGCAAAGAAGTCATGCCGATTGCCGAGGCCAGGAAAAAGGGTGCCCTGGCGCTGTTTGGTGAAAAATACGGTGAAGAAGTAAGAGTAGTTACAATGGGCGGAGCCTACTCAATTGAATTTTGCGGTGGCTGTCATGTTGCTCGCACCGGTGATATAGGGCTCTTCAAAGTAGTCAGTGAGACGGGAATCTCAGCGGGTGTGCGAAGAATCGAGGCGGTCACTGGCCGGGGTGCTCTCGCTCTGGTGGAAAAGAAAGAGCAGTCCCTTAAGAGAATCATGCAGATCGTCAAGAGTGGGCCGGAAGAGTTGGTGGACAAGGTGCAGCAACTGGCGGCGAGTAACCGCACCCTGGAAAAACAACTCCAGCAGTTAAAGGCCAGATTGGTTGCCAGTGCGGGGGATGATTTAAGTGCCCAGGCCACCGAGGTAAATGGCGTGAAGGTGCTGGTTGCCAATATCGAAGGATTCAATCCCAAATCACTACGCGACACCGTGGATCAACTCAAGAACAAACTCGGTAGCTCGGTCGTCCTGCTGGCAACCATCGCTGATGACAAAGTGAGCCTGGTGGCGGGTGTCAGCAAGGACCTTACCGACAAAGTCACGGCAGGTGAACTGGCCAATCTGGTTGCCGAAAAAATCGGCGGCAAGGGTGGTGGTCGACCAGATATGGCAATGGCAGGGGGCACCAATCCGAGCGCATTACCCGCTGCTCTGGAAGAGGTGAAACCCTGGTTGGAAAGGAAGCTATAAGAGATGGCACTAATAGTTCAAAAATACGGTGGCACTTCGGTGGGAAGTATCGAGCGCATCGAGGCAGTAGCTGAGAAGATCATCGGTTTTCGCGAGAAGGGTGACGATGTTGTCGTCGTGGTCTCGGCGATGAGTGGCGAGACTAATCGTCTGACGGCGCTAGCGTTGAATGTGATGGAGCAACCGACACCGAGGGAGATGGATGTACTACTGGCTACCGGAGAACAGGTGACGATCGCCTTGTTGTGCATGGCATTGATAAAACGCGGTTGTGGAGCGCGTTCCTTTACCGGTGGCCAGGTGCGTATTCTTACAGATGAGAGTCATACCAAGGCACGGATTCGGGAAATCGACAGTAACCTCATCCTCACCCAACTTGAAAAAGGGGATGTGGTGGTCGTGGCTGGATTTCAGGGAGTTGATGAATACGGCAACATTACCACCCTGGGCCGGGGAGGCTCCGATACTACCGCCGTCGCACTGGCGGTTGCGTTGAGTGCGGCCGAGTGTCAGATTTATACCGATGTAAAAGGGGTTTACACTACTGACCCCAGGGTTGTACAAGACGCCAGACTGCTCAAGAGCATTACTTTCGAAGAGATGCTGGAGTTGGCCAGTCTCGGCGCCAAGGTGTTGCAGATCCGCTCGGTTGAATTTGCCGGGAAATACAAGGTGCCACTTCGTGTGTTATCGACATTCGAAGAAGGCGAAGGAACCCTGATTAGCTTAGAGGAAGAAATCGATATGGAAGATCCAGCAATCGCTGGCATCGCGTTCGAGCGCGATGAAGCCAAACTTACAGTAGCCGGCGTACCCGATGTGCCCGGAATCGCTTACACGGTCATCGGCCCGGTCAGCGATGCAGGGATTGAAGTTGACGTCATCGTGCAGAATGCGGGGGTTGAAGGCACTAACGATATTACCTTTACTGTCAAACGCGCCGAATCCGACGAAGCCAAGAAGATACTGGACAAGATTGCCAAATCCATTGACGCAAGAGAGGTGGTGCTGGACAAAAAAGTCTGTAAAGTCTCCCTGGTCGGTGTTGGTATGCGTTCCCATGCAGGTATTGCCAGTAGGATGTTCAAGGCTCTGGCGGATGAGAATATCAACATCCAAATCATCACCACCTCTGAAATCAAGATCTCTGTGGTAATCGACGAAAAGTACCTGGAACTGGCGGTACGCGCTCTGCATAGCGCCTTTGAACTGGGTGATCCCGATTACGGGAAAAACCCTAACCAGGCGTAATCACGGGTTAAAGTTTCGCCAAATGAGGCCTAAATGGGTTGGAATCCAGCCGAGTTAGGCAGATACTATGGTTTTGGTTGTAGGGAGCCACAGAGGTATTGTCCGCGAATTTAGCCGCTTTTTGGCGAATTTGCGGTATCTCCCAGCAATTATCTGCTGCGTTGCCAATGCAGATGCCTATCAATAAGTAGCCTGAGGATTAGGCACTATTCGAAGTCATCTCGGTAACTTCTAGAGTTAGTTGCAACCGTTGCATGTTCCGTGCGGGTTGACCCAAAAAAATAGGGGAAGTACAAAGGAATGATTAATGGAGGAAAGCAATGTTAATACTGACACGCCGAATCGGCGAGACATTGATGATAGGAGATGAGGTTACCGTTACTGTGCTGGGTGTAAAAGGTAACCAGGTAAGAATCGGAGTGAATGCTCCCAAAGAAATTGCCGTTCACCGCGAAGAAATTTATCAACGCATTCAAAAAGAAAAGAGCGGCGAGGCTCCAGCTAAAGAAGATAATGAGTAATACCCAGTAATTGCGCTCTCCATGTTCCCGGGGAGCGTGTCTTGCGTTTAATTTTCCCCCACTTTCAGTATTCTTCAATGCTCCTTCGCTATGCTATCATTCGCCCGGTTTTTGGATGCCGCAACATGTTTCAGCGAGAGCCCCTCTCTCAGGTGTGCGCAGTACGTCCGAGTTCGAACGTATTATAGAATTACGGAGAGATGGGTGAATGCAAGCGAATTCAATGCGTTAGCATTGATCGCTGGCTGGGCGAGTGGCGAAGCACGCCCGAGTTAGAACATATTATAGAGTTACGGAGAGATGGCCGAGTGGCTGAAGGCGCGCCCCTGCTAAGGGCGTATAGGGTTAAACCTATCGAGGGTTCGAATCCCTCTCTCTCCGCCACTTCAGCAAATCATCTGTTATCAATCTACCCTAATTCCGCACCTAACCCTCTGTTCTTTAAGCATTCCTTGTGTCCCACACTATCACAGGGTATTATTTGAGTGCAAATTTTTTGTTGGGAAAATTGATGGGAAAAAATATCGGCGGACCCTTTTTCGGGTTCTATTACCGGATGAAATATGGCTGGAAAGGTAAAAGAATTAACTGCTATTCAAATAAAGAGGCTTAGCAAGCCTGGGCTTTATGCGGCTGGCGGTGCTACAGGGTTGTATCTCAATGTTGCCTCAGGTGGTTCGCGGTCATGGATTCTAAGAGGCACAATCGGTAGCAAGCGCCGAGATATGGGTTTGGGTGGCTATCCTGATATCTCGTTGCAAAAGGCGCGGGAGGACGCCAAGGAATACCGCAGCCAAATGCGCAGGGGTATAGACCCGATTAATGGAAGAAGGGCCGACAAGACTGCGTTGAAGTGGGCACAAGCAAAAACCATTTCCTTCCAGGAAGCGGCGTATCAATGCCATGCAAAGAAACTCCCAGAATTTAAAAATATAAAACACGGAAAAGAGTGGATTAGAACGCTTGAACGTCATGCGTTCCCGGTACTCGGATCGATGCCCGTCGGTGAAATTGAAAAAACCCACCTACTGAAATTACTCGAACCGATCTGGCAAACCAAGACTGAAACAGCAACGCGGGTCCGGCAGCGAATCGAGACAGTGTTGAGTTGGGCATCAGCGAGCGGATCTCGATCAGGCGAAAATCCCGCGCGCTGGAAGGACAATCTGGAACCGCTACTCCCTACGCCATCCAAGATAACCAAGGTAGTCCATCATCCGGCATTGCCTTGGCAAAAAATCGGTGCATTTATGGGAGAGCTGCGAAATCGCAACGGTATAGCGGCCAGGGCGTTGGAGTTTGCAATATTAACCGCAGCGCGAAGTGGTGAAGTGCGCGGCATGGTTTGGTCAGAAGTCGATTTGGTCTCGAAGTTGTGGATCGTGCCAGAAGAACGGACAAAATCTAAACGAGATCACAAAGTCCCTCTCTCAGATGATGCGATTCACATTCTCAAAAAACTAACCAGGTTCGAAGGAATCGATTTCGTGTTCGCAGCGCCCCGTGGCGGCATGTTGAGCGATGTGGCGCTTCTGGCTGTAATGAAGAGAATGAACGTCCCTGCAGTGCCTCACGGCTTCAGGAGCACTTTCAAGGACTGGGCTCGAAGCAACACCGCTTATCCAGATGAGGTCTCAGAACTGGCTCTCGCGCACGTTAACAGCGACAGCACCAGGGCGGCTTATGCGCGTGATGAATTGCTACCGAAGCGACAAAAGTTAATGGGGGATTGGGCCAAGTTTTGTAGCAAGGCTCAGAACTCGGGGAGAGTTATTGCAATTCGGGGCAGCAAGGCATGAGCGCGGACTCAGAAAAGCGAAAAAAAGCCATCCGTAATATACGGCATTGGTTTAAGGCAATTAAGCATGAAAGCAAGATGATCGAGCTGCCCGACGATATTGAATCAATGATCGGCGAGTGGGACGCTCATTGCCGAACGCTCCCTGACGAGCACGGCACAATGACTCTAAAATTTTTGGAGCAAGCCAGGTTAAGCCTTAACGCTGGTGACAAGAAGCAGTTAAGGATATGGCTTCTGCGCGCGAGGAAGTTAATCGAAGGCGCAAATACCGACGACTTGATTAGGGGTGGCCCAGCCAAAAGGAAGGGCGGCGCGGCTACCGCACGGATCAACGCGGCGATTCGAGCAGAGAAGGCGATCAAGGCAGCGAAGTTGTACGATTCAATGACAGACCTTTCGCCAAAAGAAAGGATCGAGATAATAGCCGAACGCATGAATGTCCACAGAAGCACAGTCCTCCGCTACTTAAAACAAACGAGCAGGCGCTAAGCGCCTGCTCGTTTTGGTCTGCATACTGCAATCACCTAATGACTCATGAGGGTGTTTTCAGATGCACGACTTCCCGCAGCCACATCGGCTTGGCGGCTCAACACGGTGGGCTCCGAACGATATTCAAGACTTCGAAACTAAAAACCTGTTAGAGCTTCCTTCCCTAACGGGAATGGCGACCGTACGCGATTTAGCAGCTCGATACCGCGTCAGCGTTCCAACTATTTGGAGATGGACGAAAGCCTCTAGGCATTCGGCATAAGCCAGGTGTCATGTGGCAAAAAAACCCGCCCCCTACATAATATACAAAGGCCATTTTAGCTTCCCTGCAGCACTCCTGGAGCATCCTGATATGCGATTGCTTTCACCACGAGCAATGAAATTGCTTGTGGACGTCGGATCTCAATATAACGGCTATAACAACGGCGATTTGTGCATCACACGGTCTGTGATGACCCATCGGGGCTGGTCTTCTAACGATCAACTAATGAAGGCGAAGCAGGAACTACTCGACCGTAATCTTATAATGCAAACAAAAAATGGCGGTCTCGGGATTGGGCCGAACTTATACGCGATCACCTGGCAGCCAATTCAAGACTGTGGTGGGAAACTGGACGTAAAATCCACGACGGTCGCGCCTAGGAGTCTTGATGAAAAATAAAGCCCGCACACCGCCTCACGGTGCAGACTGCACAAAGGGGGCTTCTTGAAAAATAAAGCCCGCACACCGCCCCGCGGTGCAGACTGCACCGCCCCACGGTGCAGCAAACCCAGAAAAGCCCATTCGTTGCACCGCCACACGGTGCAGTCCGCACCGCCATACGGTGCACAAATGGCCTTTTTTGACACACCGCCGCACCGCCACGCGGACACCTTTATAATTTTACCACATACATCTGGAGTCCGAGGCCGAGCTTCAAGTAAGTGCCTTCGATGTGATGGTGAAGGATGCCTGTACTGCGAATCGCGAGTAACTAGTCACAGCGATAAATCAGCACAAGAGAGAACGAACCAAAGCTTTCAAAGATCAGAGAGGCATAAAAACCATTAACGTTAATTATACGAGGGAATCACATGCAGGGTAATGATATTAGTCAGGCAAGAAATCTAGACGAAAGAGAGGCCAAATTATTACGCCTGGCTTCTCGGTTATTAGGTGTTGCTGTCCAAACAGTTCAAGCCGGAGTGTCACGCAATTTTTCTGATCGGCTCGATGATGCATACGACTCGGAAAAGCTCTACCCCAAATTAACCATAACAAGCGCACATGGTGGCGGGAGCATCTTCATGGATCTGGTTCTTTGCAATCCAGTCACTGATCAGATTGTTGCACAATTGCTGAGGGTTGAGGGCACGAGTGAAGGAGGTACACCATGTTGAATAAAGCTGTTCAGTTTTGCGTGAATCGGGTGGGACGCACTTGCTCACGTGAACAACTAATCGACCAACTTGAACGACTCGCCGCCCGCACTCCAGGAACCGGGTTGAACATTGCCATGCAAAAGAGGGCTATGGAGAAAGGGCTAAGAGCCGCAGGATATTCAAGAGCGCAATCGGTCGAAATCGCTTCGAGGTACTACGGGGCGGCGGATCATGACGTCTGATTGGGTTGGTGCTACCGGTGTGCTGGCCAGCTATGTCCCAGAAGGGCCAGATCGAAACATGTTGCTCTCTCACGTAAGGTTCTCGGTCATATTTCAAGGGCAGCACGGGAGGGGAAAACGAAATGGTGCCCTAAACAAGGCCGTCCAATATTGCATCGGAAGAGTTGGGCCTACGATTTCTCTTCGCCAGTTAGTTGATGAACTGGAGATTATCGCGGCAAATCATCCATCAATGCACATTGCTGGTGTAGATCGTTTTGCCAAACTGATTCTGGTTGATGTTAAGGGTGGCACTGAGGAGATTCAGTTCGCATCTTTGTACTATCACCTTACCAAGGCGAGAAAAGAATTATTTTCCAATCAGCCGCCAAATTAAGAAACTGTGGTTTAGAGTAGCTCAGGTTATCTTATTTACACCATCAAAAGGACAAGAGCACATGTCGAGTATCACAGATATTACTGACCTGCTAACGGAGCAGGGCAAGACTTTTACCGAGCGCCACAAAGCGGACTCAATGAGATTTGAGAACATTGAAAAGTACATTCAAGGCATTGAAGCAAAAGCCAATCGACCCTTTTGCGCTGTGGGGTCATTTTCACCTGACCAGGAGGATCACCGGAAGGCATTCGATTCATATCTGAGAAAGGGTGAAGCAGACGGTCTTTCGCATATCCAACAGAAAGCGATGAATTCAAGCAGCGATCCGGACGCTGGCTATTTGGTCCTGCCTGAAATGGACGCGGTTATTGATCGGATCGCCGAAGATGTTTCAGCAATGTACCGACTGGCAGATGTCCGGACAATCAAAACAGCCAAGTACGAGAAATTGGTGAAGACTTCTGGAATGGCCATGAGCAGGGTCGGTGATGGCGCTACCGCAGGCGAAACAACCGAGCCGACCTACGCGAAAATCCAAATCGACGTTCATACCGCCGAAGTAGAGCCGTGGGCTAATAACGAATCGCTCGAGGATGCCGGCGTCGACCTAGGTAGTGACTTGGCGAATGAAGCTGGTATCGCGTTCGCAGAAGGCGGTGGAGCAGAATTTATCACCGGGAACGGCGTAGGGAAAGCTCGCGGGATATTGAGCTATCCCATAGTCGCCAACTCAGCTTATGCCTGGGGGTCCGTCGGGTTTATTTTGTCGGGCAAATCCGCCGCGTTCACGTCGGTCGCGCCGGCAGATAAGATTATCAACCTGCAGCACTCACTGAAGCAGCAGTATCGCTCCGCTGCCGTATGGCTTATGAATGATTCGACCCTCGAGGCCGTCCGACAAATCAAGGACGCATCCGGATCTTACTACCTCTGGCAACCAGACCCCACTGCAGCGTTTGGGGGTCGGCTGCTAGGAAATCCGGTTGAGATCGACTCAGGGATGCCTGATATCGCCGCCGGCTCTTATTCGATCGCCTTCGGCAACTTCAAGCGCGGTTACAAGATCGTTAATCGCGCCGGGACAACCTTAATTCGTGACAACCTCACGGCGAAAGGAAAGACTAAATTTAACTTCCGACGTAGATTCGGTGGTGGAATCTACAACTTCGAAGCAATCAAGTTAATGAAGTTCGCCACAAGCTGATTTTTGCGATGGTTAATTGGGCTGCCCTATGATCAAGGTTACATTTCCAGGCTGAGATCATGGCGGCCCCGTTAATTCAGCAACAAATCTTCTGGCAGGGGAGTGGGGTTAAATCTCTAACATGCTTCTCTATATACACCTCTATCAATGCATTGAGAGATTTTATTTTAGATTTTAAATCAATCATTCAATCAAATAAACATCATACTTTCAAAGGTTTTCAAATGAGTCGAGGTCGAGGAGGGCGTCGTGATGGCGCAGGTCGCCCCAAAGGATCGAGGGGCCAGCGCGCCAAGCAGTCTATCCCCTTTCATCCTTCAGACACCCAATACCCCTCAGCTGAGGCGTACCTGGACTCAGTCGTCGCCGGAATAGAGCCCCCAGATCCCGCACGCATAGCCGCCGCCAAGGCCATACTCCCCTACCAGCGCGGCAAGGAAAGAGCGCCTGTAAAAAGCGCAAGTCCACGGCAGTTAGAGCTTAAAGTCAATTCTAAAAACGATGGAGACGAGCGAGCAGCATGGTTAGCCAAGAGCGCAGAAGTCCGTGCCCGACTAAAAAATCTTAGTTAGAAGAGAGCTAGCAAATGAGTGATAACAGGGTTCAGATTGCACCGATGCCTGCTGGCATCCGAAATATTCCTAAAAAATGGAGGCCGCTACACCCGCCTATTTTCCCAGACGGAGAGCCCACGGCGGAAGAAATTGAGCTAGCCCGTGCGCTATTCAAAGAACTGGATGAGGAAAGCCAAAACTGGTACGCCCGCCTTAGCACGAATTTCGACCTACCTTGCCTCTTTTAGTTCTTTTTAAACTCTTGCTATTGGACTAGTATCAGCTGGAAACTACGAATTTAGTGGGAGGATACCGGGACCCCCTCGGTATATCAATGTTAGGGCTACAAAGTTATGGCCGACGAAAACCTACTTTCTGATATCCACCGTCTGCACACGGAAGGCCAGGAGCGGTATGTCTATTTCTTGTTGGCATCAACCGGTGCAGCGATCGGATATGGGTTGCAGCAACTGGATGGAGTTGCGCTGTCTTTGTGGTCGGCCCCTGCTTTGCAGCCTTTGGCAGCCGGTTACGCAGGCGTTACCTGCACTGAGGAGATCTAGTGCCACTATCGAGCACACAAATCGGAGCTTTAGCTGAAAACTTGGTCGCTAACGAATTGATGATCGGATCGGAAGGAAGATTATCCGCATTTCAGCCAATAGCAGATGACGACGGAATAGACGTACTAATCTATGACAAGATTACTGGGAATGCATGCCCTATACAGATCAAAGCTCGGACAAACACTTTAAAAAAACGCGCTTCGCAAGAAAGAGGAAATGTCGTTCATTTTGAAGTTCGAAAAGCCACATTTATTGAAGATCGAAATACTGTATTACTCTGCGCACTTCTAAGTCCAGACCTACGACATACGGAAAGGGTCTGGTTAATCCCCTACTCGGCTATGGTCGATCTAACGATGGATACCGGATCAAAATACATTATCAGGGCTAACAAGCTTTTGAACACTTCTGACAAATACAAGCCTTACCAATGCAAAGACATGGAAGAAGTAGCAAGCAGAATTATAGGTATTTGCAATGTTGGCAGGTAACAATCAGTTCAATATAGGACTCGGCTGACGCCGAGCCCATTACAAGGGCGTTACGCGATCAGGAGACAATGATAGCCAATGGGATACTACATTATTACAGCAGCTTCTTGCTTCGTTTTTGGTTGTTATGCTGCTTATCTCTTTTTCCTATCTGTCGAAAAGTCTAAATTTGAAAGCGAGGTGACGAGACTTTCAAATTTAGATAAAGACGCTGAATTCAATTTCCACCCTGGGATAATGTACGACCGAATTTCAAAGGGTCGTACTAAGGAATACCCATATTTATCTGCTATCGACAAATTGTATATTTCAAAAGTAGATAGTCATCTTGAAATGTATGGCGCATGGACCCGGACAGAGGGAATTGAGATAGACCCCAACCCACTGTACATACCGCTTGAAGGTATTGATGCAGGCGAGTTGGCTAAAATGGGTTCATATCTGGTTGACTTGGCACATAGCATTGATCCTGATTTAATCGGTGAGTTTACTGAAGATACAGAATGTAAGCCTGAAAATACTATCGTCCAAGATTTAACAGAGGAACAGATCAATATAGAGGCTCAATTATTCCAGAGAGTAGTAATCATTTGCCAATCTTTGAAATGTTTAACAGATGATATTGATGACGAGTACACGACAAACAGAATTATTGAGCGTATAGAACAAGCCAAGGAACATTTGAATGATATTTCTGATGAGTTCTATTTCGGTGCAGCGACTCATCAAATAGTCAATATTCTATACAAGGCAAAAATGTTCGATGAAGCTCAGGAGCTTTTTGATAAGGTGTCGGACGATTTTATACGTGAGGGAATAATGAAAGATAACCCCAATCTGGCCACCTCATAACAAATTGCCGCACTCGGAAAAATTACTCGCTGTGCTCCTAATTTTCCGGTGAGCAAGGCGTTATGCTCTTTATAGATGAAATCACAAATGATAAAACGAGATATAATTTTTACATACAATAAAGACCTTTATATGGAGTGCCCGCCTTTCTTCAAAATATATAGGTGCCCTGACGAGTTTCCTCATCCACCAATGCTTATTGGACACCATCCATTTTTTATTGAATATGAAGTAGATGAAGTAAAGAACAATAAGGGTTTGGCTGGTGGCGTTCGACAAATCAAAAAGGACAACAAATATTCTGAATTTGAAGAAAAAGAAATATCGGGTTCGCTTTTACAATTAGAGCACAACTCTCGTATCAAAAATGAATTTCTTACTTTGGTAAATTCATTAACGGACAATTATTTGTTTACGTATGGTTCGCAGGTAAAGCAAGGTTGGTCAATCGCTCTAGATAAGAAAGATAAGGAAAATAGGCTTTCCTATTCCCAAACTGGGTACATAAGCCCTAGTTTTGTCACTGAAATAGACAAAATATCATTTAAAGGCACTCACAAAATACATGATTTATTACTTCAAATTTTTGATGATAAAGGAAATATTATAAGGTCAATTGGAGTGACTGATCTAATTGAAATTTATCGTTCAATTAGAAACATTAGCCTTAAAAAATCTTTTTATAATGCCTGCATTGTGTTTAATAGAGCTCAATATTTGTCAGCATATGAATACAGCGCTTCTTATATCTTCATGGTCTCAGCGGTGGAAGCATTAATAGAAATAGAAAACCAAACAATTAAAGTCGAATCTTGCTCAGCTTGTGGCCAGCCTAAATATAAGGTAAATCGGAAGTTTAAAGATTTTATTGATAAATATGGGTTCAAGGTTAGCGATAAGATCAAATCGGATTTTTACAGTTTAAGATCTAAGATTTCTCATGCTGGGCAATTACTTGAAGGCAGCTACGATTCAACGTTTCTTATTCAAGGGCAAGAAGATTTGGATAGTGAGTATATTAGATCCGAACAACGACAAACATATGAAAATTTTAAGATACTTACACGAGTTTGTTTTTTAAAGTTTTTATTAAGTTTAGAGGCAGGCAGTGGAAGTTAATGTATGGGTGTTTTGGAGCCAGAACATAGCGCCCTCACCTTTAGCGCTTCCAATTCAAACCTGTAAATAGTGTTGGAGATTTCACTCTTGACTGACAAGTGCTCGGGCCAAGGCGCTTTTTCAAATAAACTCAGACACAGATACAAGCCCATAACTGCAAATCGGTAAGTAGACAGGCATCGCATGGGTTTTCCTAAATCACCCTCTTGTGTGTCGTCGATCAACAGAGAGAGGGCGGTAACAAATGAAAGTTCGAGAGATATTTCATTCAACAGAGGTCGAATTTCAGTGAGTGCACTCATGATTTTGCTCCCAATAATTAAATTGCCCTCGCAAGGAGGGAGAAAAGGAGCGCTTCAAAAATGTTGGGAAAAGTGATGGGAAGCAAATTAAAAGGCTTGTAACTAATTGATATATAACAATTATGGGCAGACTCCCTCACTGCTATACGATTTACACCGATAGTACCGTTTCGTTGTTCTGTGGATCGACACCACCGCACAGGCCCGCCTCTCACTAACCTGGTAACAACCCTGCAAATACCGGGCAGCCTGTTGCTTCTCGGCCAGGGTTACCACTTTTTTGAGTTAATATCCCTTAGCATTCGATTATCCAGGGTTAACTCCGCAACGACCTTTTTCAACTCCTCGTTCTCCTGGTGCAAAGCTTTGAGCTTCTTAACATCAGCCACCTCCATGCCATCGAACTGTTTGCGCCAGCGATAAAACGTTTGCTCCGTAACATTGTGTTTGCGACAAATATCGCGAACGCTACCTCCAGACTCAGCTTCTTGTAGCACTATCACTATCTGCTCATCAGTAAATCGCTTCTTCATGGATTTCTCCTAATGGGCGAAACCCTAACATTGTAAATGGTCCAATTATGAAGGGGCTATCCACCTGTATTCACTCTGAAGATGATGATGTGGCTCCAATCAGTGCAGTTGAGGATTTGGTGAGTAAATTTGGCTGGGGACTAGTTAGGGTTAATGGAACGCGCCACCATCCCTGGTTGCATGAACCAGCCAAATGCTGGTCAATATTTTGTTCACCTCCTGGCATATGACAACTCACTTGATGGCGATATCGGTGATGTTCCTGTGGGCATTATGCTTCCCACTTATTTCACTCGGTCTGGACTATGCGCCACCATTGCTGTTCGCATTTTTGCGAGCACTGATTGCTGGACTTTCACTGTTGCTAATTGCGAAATTGTCAGGCCGCCCTGCAATAAAAGGAAAGCGGAATTGGTCTGCCGTAGTTGTCATCGGCTTCACTGCAACCTCTATTGGATTCTGGGGCATGTTTTATGCCGGCGGTATTCTAGCACCTGGGATAGCAACAGTACTGACGAACACACAGCCGTTTATTGCGCTGGTACTCGGCTGGTTTGTGCTTAAGGAAACATTGAATTCTTCGAGTCTTCTGGGATTCAGTCTTGGGTTTTTCGGCGTCATACTGATCAGTGCTGATTCGATTAGTTAGAAGAGTGGAAATTCGGTTAGCGGAATAAGTTTTGTCCTTATCGGTGCAGCGGGGCTCGCTGTCAGTAATGTTGTATTAAAGCGAATAGTGGAGCAGGTAGACGATTTGTATGCAATGGGATGGCAGCTTTTCATCGGTTCGATTCCGTTAGGAGTGACGAGCCTGGCAACTGAAAATATAGAAGAAATACAATTCGTTATCGAATTTTATTTCAGTCTTCTAGTTCTGAGCCTGATTGGAACCGCTCTGCCTTTTGTTATCTGGTTCAAGTTACTCGAACGGGTGCAACTCTACAAAGCGAACGCGTACTCATTTGTGATCCCAATTATCGGTTTGATTCTCGGCTACCTGTTTTTCAGTGAGTCACTTAGCCCTGCACAGTTACTGGGAGTCTCTGTCATAATTCTAGGAGTCGCTGTAGTAAATTCGTCAAATTTTCGGAAAGTACACATTGAGAACTAAATGAATTACAAAGAACAATTGCGATCACTTCAGATTGAGCTTACCAAGCTGAAGAAGCATATAATTGCCTATCCACAAAGTATCCTGGTTATCTTTCAAGGGCGAGATGCAAGTAGAAAGGATGGTGTGATCAAAAGAATTAGGCAGCATCTAAGTCCAAGAGAAACCCGAGTGGTTGCGCTTGGAAAGCCTTCTCAAAGGGAATCGGATTCATGGTATTTTCAGCGATATGTGGCTCAACTTCCTGCCAATGCTGAAATGGCGCTTTTTAACAGGAGTTGGTATAACCGGGCTGGAGTTGATTGGGTGATGGGGTATTGTACCGACGAGGAATACGAATTATTTTTGGAGAGCGTGAATGACTTTGAATCATTGTTGATCCGGTCTGGAACAAATCTGCTTAAATACTAACTGGATTTAAGTATTGAAGAACAGGAACGCAGACTACAAAGTCATCGAGAAGATCCATTAGCACAATGGAAGATAAGCCCAGTTGATGAGTCGGCTTTGGAGAATTGGGACAAATACATACAAGCCAGGGATGAAATGTTCAGGTGTACGCATACTGAAGAATCACCCTGGATTGTTGTAAATGCTAATAATAAGAAAACAGCTCGTCTGAATATCATTAGAGACGTTCTGAGAAGGGTGGAGTGCCCGGAAAGAGACAAGCACTTGAAGCTGCCAGACCCAGCCATTGTTTTTCAGTTTAAGGCAGAGATTTCGCTAGGGAGCCTCAACCTAAAAAATGAGTAAACTTGGAGCTAGCTTATCAACAGCTGCAGGAGACTGCCCATGATAGATTCCCTATTTTATCCCTGTTAATTTTTTCGGAATATCAGCCTTTTATATCTAACTGAAAGGTCTATATAGAGAAATTAGAGTGAAAATTGCAAATGTAGGCGAAACACCCCGAATTTGCCTGCATTTATGCCTCTCTCAGGGAATTCGGAGAGTGTTTCGCTAATGACTTCACCCACCGCCATGCGTACAAACCCAGTCTACGCTGGGTTTTTTATGGCTAACAGAGAGGGTCTGATAGCAGAGATCGCTCTACCTACGGCTGCAAATTAGGCAGCCCATAACTCAACTCACCGTCGATCCTGCTCAGCGTAATATCAACGACCTGTGCCAATTCGCCGAAACTTCTCTGAAATTCGGCCTGTTGTGTGGCATTCAATCCTCCAATAATACTGAATCCATCCAGTTCGGCGAATGTATCGAAATAGATCGTGCCGTAATACTCACCTTGTGGCCCGCCGATAACTGTCTGGAACACCGAATACTCCCTTATGCCCGACTGTGCCATGGCCGGAATTACGGAGTTTTTCCAAAACTCTTCAAACGCGGCAATTTGTCCGTCCTTAACCTGTATTTGCACCACTCGACTAACCGGCAGGATGCCATCCCGGCCTGGAATGCTGAGATCGGGACGGGATTGGACAACGAAACTACGCCTGGATTCTACGGCAGTGGCGAACAAGGCATCTCTTAATTCCGTATTTACCTCCTGATTGCCATCCAGCTCGGCAAAATTTTCCAACGGAATAATGACGGACATCTCCCAGCTGTTGCCGAATACAACCTCAGTGGTAAGACGCCAGGGTACTCCTCCGGAACGTTGACCCGGCAATACCTGAAATATATGAAACGCCCTGAAGCGCTCTGTCAGGGTCGGGTTTAACTGGATCTGGTTAACCCTGATCATGGCAGGGACAGCGGTGGGTTCTTGCGCTTGCGCAGTAGTGACCAGGCACAAGCAGGTAAGGAAGGGCAGCAGAAACGTAAAAAATGACTTATGAATTTTTGCGATGCACATGGTAGTGATCTCCTCATTCTCGTCAATGGCATGACTTCGAACTACCATGCAGGCTAAGTTAATTCACCAAATATTTCTCCGTAGTAATACTGTGGATACCGGTGCCCACGAATGACTCAATGTAGCTGTGTCATTCGAGCAAGGGCACGAATAGGTTGGAACCAGTACGCTGTGTTAAGCGCTGTTCTAGCGCGAGAAATAGCTCCTGTGAACGGCAACAGCAGGGTAGGCCTGCTCCAACTTTCCGTTTCTAGAAGGTAAGTCTGTGGTGGTGAATTGTCAATTAAAGTGGATAAGAAACCTCAGTCTGCGGTATTCCCGGGTCGTTGCAACGGCGCTTTGCCGCCAGAATGGTTCTAGCTGAGATGCTGTTTATTCAGCTCAATTTGAGGATTTGTCGCTTGCTCGGTCGACTGACCAGTGTGCTCACTGAACTAATGAGATCTTGGTTTCGGCTTGGTGTTGATTTGTTCGCCAAACACAGGAATGGCGGGGATACTGATGTCTGTCTTGGGGTGGGATTTTTTTCGATAATTGGGAATTTCTAGTCCGAGGTGGTCGTCACCTTGGGCTCACCAGCGAGGCACAGGACATCGTTCTGAATTTTTGACTGAGCGATGTTTTCCTTTTCCGAGATTAGAGCAGATGGTTAGACAACTTGATGCTCATAAAAATCATCGATCTGGGCCGCGCTAAATTCCAGTTCCTCCAGAATTGCCCGGGTGTGTTCACCGATTGCCGGCACGGCTGTGATAGTCGGTTCGAAATCGCTGTTGTTGCCCGGAGGTGCGAAAGAGGACACGACACCGGCCGGAGTCTGGATCGGGATGATCCTGTTCAGTGCCTGCAATTGTGGATGTTTCCACACGTCTTCCATGCTGTTTACAGCGGCATAGGCGATCTGGGCGCCGTCGAGCTTTTCGACTATCTGTTCTGAGCTGAGCAGTGAGAACAGGCTCTGAATGATTTCCCGCAAGTGCTCCCGATTTTGAGATCGCAGTGCACTACTGTTAAAGCGGGAGTCGTGAATGAGCAGGGGTTGTTCCAGTACGAAGCGGCAGAATACCTCCCATTCCCGTTCGTTCTGTAATCCGAGCATGATAGCCTTCTCGTCGCTGCTGCGAAATAACCCATAAGGATAGATGCTGGCGTGGTCAGCGCCAGTGCGCGGAGGGGGCGAGGCGCCATCATAGGCGTAATTCAATGGAAACCCCATCCACTCCACCATAGCCTCGAGCATGGAAATCTCGATATTGCTCCCTTTGCCGGTTTTCACTCGCTGTAATAACGCAGCCAGGATTGCCGTGTGGGCCTGCATGCCGGCCGCGATATCGGCGATAGAGATACTACTCTTCACCATCTGCTCTTCGGTTCCGGTTACCGAGAGAAATCCGGCTTCTGCCTGCACAAGGAGGTCATAGGCTTTCTTGTCTTTATACGGCCCCTGACTGCCGTAGCCCGAGATATTGCAGACGATCAGTCTATCGAATTGCAATGATAAACGCTCATAAGTCAGCCCGAGCTTCCCGGTGGCAGACGGCGCCAGATTCTGTACCAGTACATCACAGCTTTCGAGTAAGCGTTGCAGTATGATCCCCGCCTCGGGGTGTTTGATATCCAGCGTCAAACTTTCCTTGGATCTGTTGGTCCATATAAAGTGGGAGGACTGACCCTTAACCCGGTGATCATAGTGGCGAGCGAAGTCACCGACTTCTCGACGTTCGATCTTGATGACTCGCGCGCCCAGTTCCGCCAGCTGCCTGGTACACAGAGGTGCTGCAATCGCGTGTTCCAGTGACAGAACGGTTATGCCAGTTAGAGGAGCTGAATTTGACATCGATGTTTATTGCTTGGCTATTGTAGCTGTTGCCTTCATGCAGAGGTCACCCAGATGATTTTGTATCCAAAGTTCAGCCGAGTTGTTCTGATCTGGATCAAGTCCACGCACATTGAATGGGCCGTGGTCAAATACCGGCGCCAGTGCCTTGAACTCAAATGTCTGTAAGGTGCGATCGGGGAAGGATTCAATAAGCAAGTCTACCAGCAGGGTTGCCAGCAATGGCCCGTGTACGATCAACCCGGGATAACCCTCGACTATGGTGACATATTCCCGGTCATAATGGATTCGATGTCCGTTGAAGGTAAGGGCTGAGTAACGAAACAACAATACTGGATCAGGAACGATGGTCCTTGAGTAGTCGAACTTGGCAGGCGCAGCAACAGGTACAGGTGGTGGCGCATCCGGGGCGGCATGATCCCGGTAGACAATGTCGTGTTCCTCGCTGATTGCGGCTCCCTGTTCATCACTGATTTCATGTCGCACACACACGAAGGCGAGTTTGCCACTGCGGCCTTCCTTGAAACTGATACTCTTTATAGTGGATTGTCGAGTTATGTGCGCTCCGGCGCGTAGCGACTTGTGAAATTGGAGTCGACTGCCAGCCCACATCCGGCGGGGTAGCGGAATAGGTGGTAGAAAATCACCGCGCTGGGCATGGCCATCACTAGCCAATTTGGATTGCCGGGCGGGCTCCAGGAAGTACAGCCAATGCCAGAGAGGCGGTAATGCATCGCCAGGCGCAATTTCGCTAGCTGCCTTGTCAAGCGTGGCAGCCATGGCCACCATAGGCGCGAGTGTTAGGACATCACAGGAGGACTCGGTTCGGCCAATCCATTGCTCAAATGCTTGTTCTTCAGGAGTCATTATTCAGTGCTTTCTGACTTAAATCATTGATACAACAAGAATTTAATGGATGCCTGTGCAAGTTGCTACTAAAATGATGCCGTTCTGGTATTTTGTATCCTCTTTGCGCAATTTTGGCGCTAAAAAAACCAGACATCTTCGGGATTGAGGCAATGACAGGAAAATACTTTGAAGAACTGGAAGTGGGTACTGTGTTCGAGCATCTGCCGCACCGTACTGTCACCGAGACTGATAATTTCCTGTTCACCACCATGACCCATAATCCACAGCCCCTGCATATCGATAAAGAGTTCGCCAAAACTACCCAGCACGGCCAGATCATCGTAAATAGTCTGTTTACCCTCGGCCTGGTCATCGGGCTTTCCGTGGGTGATACCACCCTTGGCACGACTATTGGCAACCTGGGCATGGACAAGACTGAGTTTCCAAATCCGGTATTCATTGGCGATACGCTTCGGGTAACTACCAGGATTGTCGAGAAACGGGAATCGAAGACCAAGCCGGATCGCGGCATCGTGTGGTTTCAACATACCGGCATCAATCAGCGCGACGAAGTGGTTTGCGAATGCCTGCGCAAGGGCATGATGCTCAGGAAGCCAGCGGAATGAGCCATAGAACTCCAGCGCAGGGCGCCAAAGGGCTCAGGCGATCGCTGCACTTCGTACCTGGTGGCAATGACCGCATGTTTGCGAAGGCGCTGGCGCTGCCGGCGGACTCCCTGATTCTCGATCTGGAAGATTCAGTGACACCTGAGAACAAGGAAGCAGCCCGTGAGCACATGAGCAACTGGATCAGTGCAACCGATTTTGGTGCACAGGAATGTCTGGTGCGCATCAATCCCCAGGATACACCCTGGGGAAGAGACGATCTCGATGCCATCATGGAAGTGATGCCTGATGGGATAGTGTTGCCTAAAGTTGCCACGCGATCTGACGTGGATACTGTCGATGCGATGATGACGCAATTAGAAGCAGCGATGAAAGTCGAAGTCGGCACAGTGTCACTACTGCTGATTGGAACCGAGGTTCCCGAGGCCGTGTTCAACCTGCCAGAGATGGCCAGGAATTCCCGCGTGGACGGTATTACGTGGGGCGCGGAGGATTTATCTGGTGCACTTGGCGCCAAAGCGAAGCGTGATGAGCAGGGTAACTACCTGGAAGTGTTTAGCTTTGTACGATCGGTCTGTCTACTCGCCTCTGTTGCCGGCGGGGCGCATCCGGTGGATGCCGTGTACGTCGACATCAAGAACAGCGCAGGCCTGGAGCGAGAAAGCAAGACTGCCGCTGACATGGGTTACCGGGGCAAGATCACTATTCATCCCAACCAGATCGACATCGTCAATAGAGCATTCACACCGAGTGAAACAGAAATCAGTGAAGCCGCCGAATTGATCGCGGCATTCGATGAACAACAGGCGGCTGGTAAGATGGCCTTTACACACAAGGGCCAGATGGTAGACGTACCGCACTTGCGGCGCGCCCGGGAAATTCTCGCCATTGCGGCTCACATTGCCGGCCAGACCAGCTAAGAGCTTATCGCACATGGACTTTTTAGAAGACGAAGAACAAGGCCTGATTCGCGACTCGGTGCGTAAACTCTGTGCAGGATTTCCGGATGACTATTGGGAGCAGCATGACCGCGAGGGCATCTTTCCTACGGAATTCTTCGACAAGATGGCCGCGGCAGGCTGGATCGGTATCGCGATGCCTGAGCAATACGGCGGGGCGGGCAAGGGCATCCAGGAAGCGGCGATAGTGCTCGAAGAGGTCGCCGCCTCGGGTGCCTGTATGAACGGTGCCACGGCCGTGCACCTGTCGATCTTTGGTATGCATCCGGTAGTCAAACATGGCTCGGGGGCCATGCGCGAGAAATACCTGCCGCCGGTAGCCCGTGGAGAGTTACATGTCGCGTTCGGAGTTACCGAACCGAATGCCGGTAGCGATACCACTGCCATTGAAACGTTTGCTCGACGCGAAGGCGATCATTACCTCGTGCGTGGGCGCAAGGTGTGGACAAGCAAGGCGCTGGAATCCGAACGCGTGCTGCTGCTGGTGCGCACCCAGAAAAAAGCAGATGTTGAACACAAGACCGAAGGGATGACCCTGTTGCTCGCCGAATTGCAGAAACCGGAAGTGTCCATCTCCGCTATTCCCAAACTCGGGCGCAATGCCGTGCGAAGCTGTGAAGTGGTTTATGACGATCTGCTCGTGCCGGTGTCGGACCGGGTAGGTGATGAGGGCAAGGGGTTTCATTACCTGCTGGATGGTTTGAATGCTGAGCGCATATTGATTGCCGCGGAGTCTGTTGGCATTGGCAAGGCGGCACTGCGCCGCGCCGTACAATACGCCAATGAGCGGGTCGTGTTTGGCCGGCCAATTGGTAAGAACCAGGGCATCGCCTTTCCCCTGGCTGAGGCCCGCACCAGGCTGGATGCGGCCGAGTTAATGGTGCGCAAGGCGGCTTGGCTGATCGACAATGATCTGCCCTGCGGCACCGAGGCGAACATGGCGAAATGGCTGGCGGCCGAAGCCGGATTCTTCGCCGCTGATAGCGCGATGCAGACTCATGGCGGCTTCGGCTATGCGCGGGAGTACCATGTTGAGCGCTACTGGCGCGAGGCCCGGTTGATGAAGCTGGCGCCCATTACCCAGGAGATGATTCTGAATTTCATTGCGGAACATGAGCTGGGGTTGCCACGATCCTACTGACAGTCAAGACTCGAGCATGTGTTGATAAAATACAGGTAAGCGATGAACTGGGAAGCGATCGGAGCAATAGGAGAGATACTGGGCGCATTCGCGGTCGTAGCGACGCTGGTTTACCTGGCGACCCAGATCAGGTATGCAAAAGAAGCAGCGTCAGATGCCAATCGCATTGCCCGTGCCACTGGTGTGCGTGAATTCAATCTGGCGATGGCGACCAATTAAAAATTACGTGAGAGCTAAAACAAGGCTACTGGAATACTAGCGCTGCTCGAAGAAATGGCACAAGAACTCGATATTTCCGTGGATGAGATGAGCCGGGTTGAGAGCGGCAATAGCTACTGGTTCTGGTTGCATTGGGGACACCTGCCTCCACCACCAGCCAGGAAGACATCGATGAGCTGACAAATCTGATCAATGGTTTTTACCGCAATCCAGGCATCAGGATTTCCTGGGAGAAAAGCCCTTTCGCCAAACCCCTCCTCGACGCTAAATTCGTCAAGTTCGTTGACGACATTCTCGCCACAGACCCTGGTTCGAAAGAGGCTAATTAGATTTCAGCCAGCGCCTGTTCTGCGGGAACGTATTCCAGTCCAAGATCTGCCGCCACATGGGGCTCGGTGAGTTTTCCACGACACACATTCAGGCCATTTAACAAATGTTTGTTCTCTGTCAGGGCTTCCCTGGTGCCCTTGTTGGCCAGTTCGCGCACGTAACGCAGTGTTGCATTGTTCAGTGCCTGTGAAGAGGTTCTGGGCACGGCGCCAGGGATATTGGCGACACAATAGTGAATGACACCATCGACGACAAAGGTAGGCTCACTGTGAGTGGTCGGGCGTGAATTCTCACAGCATCCGCCCTGGTCGATTGCCACGTCGGCAATAACGGCGCCAGGTCGCATCTTTTTAACCAGATCGCTGGAGATAATCTTGACGGCCTTGCCACCGGGAATCAGTACGGCGCCGATGACCATGGCGGCCTTGCTGACATAGTATTCCACAGACTCCGGAGTCGAGAGTATGCAGTTCGCCCGGCCACGGAACTGTCTGTCCAGTTCAGCCAGTCTCGGTACGGATCTGTCCAGTATCGTGACGTTGGCACCCAGGCCCAGTGCGATTCGGGCGGCATTGCTGCCTACCACACCACCGCCGATGATGACTACCGATTCGGCTTCCACACCGCTGGCGCCGCCTATCAATACGCCCAAGCCACCGTTGTGTTTGTTCAGATGGGTGACCGCTTCCTGTACTGCAACCCGCCCGGCGATTTCCGACATGGGTGTTAACAGCGGCAGGGTGCCGGCAGCGTCGGTCACTGTCTCGTAAGCGATACAGACCGCGTTACTGCTGATCAAGTCCCTGGTTTGCTCAGGATCGGACGCCAGGTGCAGGTACGTGAACAGTGTGTGTTCTGATTTGAGAAGAGCGCGCTCTTTGGCATTCGGTTCCTTAACCTTGACGATCAGTTCGACCGCATTGAACAGCGTCTGCGCATCGGGTGAAATCCTGGCGCCTACCTTCTCATAGTGAGAATCCGCCATGCCGATGCCCTCGCCGGCGCCAGCCTGCACCCACACCTGATGGCCATCGGCGACCAGGTTTTTTACCGAGTCAGGGGTCAGACCCACGCGGTATTCCTGGGCCTTTGTTTCCGTGAGTGTGCCGATACGGGTCATAGTGCTCGCTTCCTGCCGCTGAAATGATTCGCAAAATAGTTGCCTGATACAGAGAGCGCGGAGTTAATCGAAAAGCGGTTTTAAATACAAGGAAAATCGTATATAAGAGACCTTGCCCGGTTAAATCAACAAAATCTACGAAAACTCCCTGATTTTGCAAAATAAAATTCACATTTTACTCACACGCTCGCCTACCAGGTCTCGCTCATGAAACAAATACATTTGGTATACCTCGCTTCAGCTCTGCTGCTTACTTCTGAAGCTTTCGCTGTCGATGAGCCTGTTTCACTTACCCATGGACAAGTCAGTGGCGTCACGCTTGACAGCGGTGTGCAGGAATTCCTCGGCATTCCCTTCGCCGCACCGCCGGTAGGTGACCTGCGTTGGCAGGCTCCGCAGCCACCCACGCCCTGGCAGGGGGTTAAAATAGCAGACCAACATGGCCCTGCTTGTATTCAGCAGCGTGCCGCTTACATGAGTGAGGACTGCCTGTATCTGAATGTTTGGACCAGGGCAGAATCTGCCGCTGCTGAGTTGCCGGTGATGGTGTGGATTCACGGCGGCGGTTGGAGCAGTGGCTCCAATAGCGTACCTATCTATGACGGCGAAGCGTTTGCTGACAACGATGTCGTATTGGTCTCGGTGAACTACCGCATGAATGCCTTCGGCTGGATGGCGCACCCGGCGCTGTCGGAAGAATCGGAGCAGGGTGTTTCCGGCAACTACGGCATTCTCGATAACATCGCCGCACTGGAATGGGTACGCGACAATATTGCCGGATTCGGTGGCGACCCTGACAACGTCACTATCTTCGGCGAATCGGCCGGGGGCGGCAGTGTCTATGCACTGTTGGCTACACCGCTAGCCAAGGGTCTGTTCCATAAGGCGATTTCCGAAAGTACCTGGATTACCGCTAGCAATGTAACGAACCTGAAGACTCCGAACGGCATGACCAGTAGCGCCGAGCAACGCGGCGCGACAGCGATTGCCGCGAAACTCGAAGAAGCAGGTGTGTCCACCGGTGCTACGCTGGCAAATATGCGTGCGCTTTCTGCTCAGCAGTTGATGGAGATGCAACTCGGTGTATCACTGATTGTCGATGGTCATGTGTTTCCTAAATCGCCAGCGGAGATTTTTGCCGAGGGCTCGCATAATGTGGTGCCGCTGATGGCTGGAATTAACGATGGCGAAGGTCTGTTCTTCGTGCGGCCGGATCGAACATTTAAGACTGCCGCCGAACAGCGCCAGGCGCGCATCGAAGAATTCGGTGAACATGCTGGCGACCTGTTGGATTATTATGTCGCCGCCAATGATGAGGATGTGTTCCGGGTCGAGGTTGATTACAACACCGACTCCTGGTTTGCCCGACCTACCCGCGAAATAATCCATGCCATCGCCCGCTCGGCAGAAGACAGTTACATGTATGTATTCACCCGTAATCTGCAAGATCCGGCCCAGCGCTCACCCCATGCCATGGAGCTACGCTACGTGTTTAATACTCTACCAGACGATGCGCCGCAGGCAGATTTGGAGATCGCCCAGCTATTGAATGACTACTGGACCCAGTTCGCCAGGACCGGCACGCCGAACGGCGAGGATCTTCCACAGTGGCCAAGCTATGATCTGGAAACCCAGGTGCACCAGGTGCTTGGTGTGCGGGTTGGTCAGGATTCGATGTTGCGCAAGCAGGAATTGGATGAGCTGGATCGCTATTTTAGCGATCGTTATGCAACGGTGGAGTAAGTAACCCATAATTAGTTGGTTTTCTACATCGAAGGGAATCGATGAAAACCACCAAGTATTTCAAGAGTCTCAAGCACCGGCCGGACCGGGTTATAATTAAGGAAGAGTGGATCAGGCAAGTTCTTGAGAATCCAGAAAAGAAAATCGTGCAAGCGGATAGACGCATCAGGTTAACTTCGAGAATTTCAGAAGCTGGAAATCGATATCTGCGAGTTGTTATCCTTGCTGATCGCATAACGGTTCATAACGCATTCTTCGATGGAGTTTCAAGCCATAAAATTGAGCTATTTTGACGATACAGACACGCTTTATATTGAGTTTAAAAGCACCGATATAGCGGAATCAAAAGATGTGGATGAGAATACTGTTCTGGATCTTGATTCAGAAGGAAATATTGTCGGTATTACAGTCGAGCACGCCAGCACACGAACTGATATTCACAATCTAACCCTTTCAGGGCTCGCGGCCTGATTGATAAATTTTGACTGGGTTTATATAAGGACACTCTGGTTTTGACAATTTTAAGACTTGTTGTATTTGGATTCCTGCTCTCAATTGCTACTACGTTTGTTGCGGCGCAAGAACTCAACCCACAGGACGACCCGGCCGTGCAGCGCGTAGCCCCGTTCCAGGTGTTCGATAATCTTTACTACGTTGGCGCCAAGTGGGTGTCCGCCTGGTTGCTGGTGAGCGATCAGGGCTTGATTCTGTTTGATTCTCTGTATGGAGAGCTTACCGATCTGGTGATTGACGGGATTCGTGAGCTTGGCTTCGATCCAGATGATGTGCGTTATGTGATTGTGACCCATGCGCACTTCGATCATATTGGTGGAGCGCGCCGATTTCAGGAAGAGTTTGGTTCAGTGGTCATGATGACCGACGCTGACTGGCAGATGACAGATGAACCGGCCATCTACCGGGACTACCCGAAACCGGTTCGCCACCTTTCGGTAGCCGATGGCAGTACCCTGAATCTGGGACGTACCCGGTTGCGCTTTATGGTGACACCAGGTCACACCCCCGGTGTGCTATCGACGCGGTTTACTGTTTATGATCGCGGCTATCCCCATGATGCCTTCATGTTCGGCGGCGTCGGCTTGAATTTTTCCGGCGTAGAGCGTACCGAATCCTACATCAACAGCGTGCAACGTTTGCAGCAACTGCCCGATATCGAGGTCAACATTCCCAATCACGAAGGCTCCGGTGAAGTGTTCGAACGCTATGAGATTCTCCAGGATCGCCAGGATGGCGACCCCCATCCTTTCGTCGATCCCGAGAGCTGGACTGCCTGGTTGGAGATCCTGCTGCTGAATGCCCAGTCCAAGCTGGATAACGAGCGCGAAGCGGCGGGAGTAAACTGATTTTTCTCACGCCGTGTTAGCGAAACGCAAGGAGTTATAGTGTCAGGGTCGCCAAGATTCTGGGATCGAATGGCTGCACGTTATGCTAAATCCCCCATCAGAAACGAAGCCGCCTACCAGGAGAAGCTGCGGATCACGCGGGAGTATTTCAGCGCTGACTCGCAAGTGATGGAATTCGGTTGCGGAACTGGAACTACTGCTATCTCCCATGCGCCCTTTGTAGAACATATCCTGGCCACAGATTTTTCCTCGAAGATGCTGGATATCGCCCGGGGCAAGGCGGAAGCCGCTGGAATCAGCAACATTGCTTTTGAGTGCACTTCTATTGATGAGTTAGCCACCGATAACCAGTCTTTCGATGTGATCATGGGTCACAGCATCCTGCATCTTGTGGAGGACAGGGACGCTGTCATTACAAAGGTGCATGGGCTACTCAAGACAGGTGGTTATTTTATCTCCAGCACAGTCTGCCTCGATGAGAACCTGCCAATCCTGAAATATGTGTTGCCCATCGGCCGCCTGGTCGGTCTGGTGCCGTTAGTTAGATTCTTCACCGGTCAACAGCTCATCGAGTCGGTCCGGCAAGCCGGTTTCGAGATCGCCCACCAATGGCAGCCAGCCAAAGGCTCTGTGTTTATCGTGGCGAAGAGAATATAGTGATTACTCAAGTAAGACCCAATCTATCGGTGTTGGATTAGCTGTTGTGTACACTGTTGGAGCAGCAGGCGAATCCAGTACCAGGCCAGTACTGGCTAATTCACTGACTGCATAAAGAACTGCCGACATGCTTCGTCTGCCGGAAAGTAACTCTCGATCAGCAACTCTTCCATGCCTATATCAAGGGCTGACCCGAATTGGCTGAGCGTGGTAAACATGCTCAGAGTCAGGTCACCCATTTTAAAATCGACTGTCAGCATAGGTCCATCGTCAGATGACTCATCGGGTTGTTGCCAGTTGGTCGGAGGATTCAGTTCCAATAGTCTCGTATAGAGTGCCTGCTGTCCTGGCTTGCCATAGGCAATTACCTGTTTCTTGAGGCGGCGCAAGAGGTGACTGGCGACCTCGTCCCAGTTGGCAATCAACGGCCGGAACAGATCCGCTCGAAACAAGGCTTCCATGATATTGCTGGTGGGGAGGTCTGCCAGGTCTCCGAATACCTGGGTGAGCATCGATTGTTGTGCCTGGTTTGCCATCAACATATTGTAATTGCCATCCATTACCAGGGCCGGAAAAGGATTGTGGTTGTCCAGGATCAGACTCAGTGCCTGGCGCACTGGCGCCATCTCTTCAGCCTCGATGTCCAGTTCGGTATAGGCCGCGGCGAATCCCCCGGAGTGAAGCAGCAGGTTGCTGTCCTGATGTGGCAGGTTCATCACATCGGCCAGTCGCAGCAGCATCGAGCGGCTGGGCTGAGTGCGCCCGGTCTCGATGAAGCTGATATGACGTGGAGAAACTTCCGCACGCAGAGATAACTCGAGCTGGGACAGGCGATTACGTTTGCGATATTCGCTCAAAAGGGGGCCAACTGTGGACATGGTACAGACCTCGACAACTCAATGAGGGCTATTTTAAAACCTGATCTGCAGTAAAACCATTACCTGAGAGGTAATGGATCAGCCAAGATTAACGAGGGTTACTGAGCAGGCAGGGCTGGAACCGCTTCGATTTGCCAGCGAGCGAAGGTACGACGTGCTGTGCTCAGATCAGCCTGGCTCAGGCCTGCCTCTATCTCCTTCTTGAGATCGAGACCTTGTGCATGATCATTATTCGCGGCCTTGGCCGCCCAGGCATGAGCCAGTACCTCATCCTGAGGAATGGGGTCACCCTCCAGATACATCATTGCCAGTGCAAAGGCGGCATTGGCATGCCCTGCACGAGCGGCACTGGCTAGCCAGTCGATTCCCCGCACCGTGCTTTTCGTGATACCGGAACCATCCAGATAGAGACTACCGAGGTTGAATTGGGCATCGACATGACCTTGCAGGGCTGCAGCCTGGGTCCATTTAAACGCCTGCTCGAAGTCCTGAGTGGTGCCCTGGCCGGTGAAATAGAGAATCGCCAGGTTGTACTGGGCCAGATCCAGACCCGCTGCGGCGGCAGTACTGAATTCACGAAACGCCGTATCGAAATCACCGCTGAATGCAGCTTCCACGCCCTCCTCATAGTCGGCGTAGACCCGACTGATAAAGAGCATCAGCACAATGGCGACGACTATCGGGCCGTGGAGCCGCAGATAATGTATACAAAGCTGTCTGTTACTCATGCCGCCAAGCTTATCAATACTCAGGAGCGGTTAGAACCACCGTGCTGCTCTTAAATTTGCCCAAATTTGACGCAGGCCACACATAACTAGGAATAATCACCGATTTCGCTATAATACCGCCCTCTCAAAAGGGACCGGATTTGATCAGTGGTTCAATTGAGAGCGAGCATCGGCTGAGGAGAGTACCTGATTACAAGATATGGGTATATTTCAAATAAAATCTGCCGGGCATCATTAGCAGGATCAAGATAGAGTTAAGAGTAAGAAATACGCACCCGTAGCTCAGCTGGATAGAGTACCTGGCTACGAACTAGGGGGTCGCATGTTCGAATCATGCCGGGTGCGCCATTTCATTGGTAGTTAAAACAAGTAGTTACCGGCGCTAGCCGTTGACTACTTTTGACCGCACTATCTCCAGTGCGGGGATTTTGCGGGAGTTACGGCTGCATACCTTGTTGGTAGCCTCCAGTAACTCCCCAATTTCCGCCTCCGAATAGTCAGTAGTCACGTCAGAGTGTAGTTATTATAAACACCCTTTCTTTTCGCCAAACCTACACTGAGTACATGCCGATCGCAATTATTG
>JAQBSZ010000009.1 GCA_027623555.1 Pseudomonadota bacterium
CGACCCTGTTGATGCATAATGTCCACTGGTAAATTATTGATAGTGGCGCCATCGACAAATATTTGTCCGTCACTGAATACCGGTGGCAGCACGCCAGGAATTGCAACCGAGGCACGCAACCAGTGCCACAGTTCACCCTGGCGATGCACTACACTGCGACCTGTTGTGAGATTTGCAGACACGCAGAAATAGGGCAGCCCCAGATCTTCGATATGTACGTCAGAAAATTCACGGCGCAGCAGACGACTGACCTTGCGCCCTGCCACCAGAGAGATGAACGGAAAGGTATAGTCATCCAGAGGATTGTCAGCCACGAACGAGCGATTCATGTGAAAAACCATTTCCTGGAAGTCCCAACCCGCCGCGATACCCCCGGCAATGATGGCCCCGATACTCGTGCCACCAACAATGTCGATGGGTATTTCTGCCTCCTGCAAAGCGCGCATCACACCAATGTGCGCGAATCCCCGCGCACCGCCACCCGATAGCGTCAGCCCGAGACCGCGCCCCGTGATCAGACGTGTCAGGCGCGACAGATCTACCCTATTACCGACGTGGTGGTGGGGAATATCAGGCGTGATGTTGAGCCAACTCCTGGCGGCATGGGGCACAATGCCCTGAGAATTCAGCAGCACCAGTTCAGTGCGATAATCCTGCCGAGCGGGTTTGCCAATGTCGGTAAGCATATTCCAGGGCTGCGGGTTGGCAGTGGCATTGGCTAACAACAGCACCGAGTCAGACTGACGCAGACACAATCGGGTCCACGCCGTTGACCGGGAATCGGTGAGATACACCACAAAATCATGACTGCGTTCGATGCGATAAAACCAGTCGCTGGTGTACTCGGTGCCGTGCACTTCCTCAATCAGCGCGGTGCGCCCATAGTGCTCCAGGCAGGTGACCAATTGCCTGACAAAGGCGGTTCCGTCCACGTCGGGACCTTGAGGAACCACAGCAAAAGTTTTCAAAAACTTGCGGCGAGCAGAACGTACCTGAAACCGCTGGGAATTTTCCAGTCTTTGCACGATGAGGCGGGTAATCTGCAGCAGCTCCCGTGGATGGTACTGCATTAGCGTATCAAATCCCTGCTTTGGCCAGCGACCGAGTTCCGAGTCACGCAGGGCAATAATTGTGGCGTTACGAGGATTGCCAGAGATCAGGGCCATCTCCCCCACTGATTCGCCCGCCACGATATGTCCCAGCAAACGTCGATTCCCGCTGCTCTGGTCGCTTGCAAAGGCACCGAGACAGCCGGTTATGACGAAATACACCGCGTTGGCGGCTTCCCCCGCTTCGAATAAGGTTGTGCCACCAGGCAGGGCAAACCATTCGATTTCTTCGGCGATTTTGCCTTGCAGCTCGCGGCTTAGTTCGCTGAACAGGGGCAGGTTGGAAACTACATTCAGCAGGCTGTGAATGTCTCCAGTAACGTTGGATCCAGAATCGTTTGTCATTGCAGGGGACAGATTTATTTTTGCCTTAGTTTGGCACCAAGCGATTTTGAGCGCTATAGCAAATCGGCTGGACAGCAAAACAAAGGTCACCAGCAAAATAACAATTTAAAGGATTAAGGATGGCAATCTTTTCATTGCCAAATTGGTTACTTTTCTAGTGTCCCCAATCGCCTCTTTGGTCGTTGGCCTAACTGCGATGGTTTTTTAGCAAGGTTTCGCGAAATTGCTGCAGGGCATGCACTGCCCATATTGTTATCAGAATGAGAATGGCTAATACCATCGCGGTGACGAATACTGGGGGTCCGGGTAGGATGAATACAGTTACGCCTGCGAGAATGAAAGAAGAGCATAGCAGCAGTATCACCGCTCGTCGTGCCTGCCTATATGACACGTTCAATAATGATTCAATTTCATCCGCCAGAGGCGACAACAAGGTCACTGTCTCGAAGACGGTCTTGGTGGAGGCAAATATCCCGACGAATAGAATGCCACCAATTATTGAGAGTGACACAGTCGGTGGAATCGGGAAGTAATGCACCAGCATCATCTTCACGCCGATGTAGGCGAGCAGGAACGCCAGGCTAATCTTCAGATATCGAAATTTCTCCATAAGTCCTGCCAACATAAAATAGAGAGATCGCAGCCCCAGTATCGCAAATACATTCGAAGTGAAAATAATAAATGGATCCCTGGTTATCGCAAATATTGCGGGAATCGAATCAATGGCGAAGGTGACATCACTGGTTTCTACTAAAACCAGCGCCAGAAACAGCGGCGTAGCAGTACGAACCCCGTTCTGCATAATGAAGAAATGTGCTCCATGAAAATCGGCAGTGACGGGAAAGTAGCGTTGAACAGCTCGAATGAAAAAATTGTTTTCCGGGGAAATATTGTCATGATGCGACACGAGCATGTTCGCTGCAGAGAAGAGTAACAGCAAGCCGAGTATGTAAACTACCCATTCAAACCTCTCAATTACTACAACACCCGCAAATATCATAATTCCGCGTAACACAACGGCTCCGAGAATTCCCCAGAAAAGTACCCTGTGTTGCAGTTCCAAGGGCACCTGAAAGTGCACGAAGATCATTGCGATAATGAAAATGTTATCAATGGACAGGGATTTCTCAACCACATAACCGGTGAAGAAATTAAGCGCACCCTCAGCCCCGGTTAATTGCTCTGTATCCATATCCCAACCGGAGGGATTCAGCTCATACAAGTAGTAAATGACGACATTGAATGCGAGAGCCAGCGTGACCCAGACACAGGTCCAGCCGATTGATTCGGGCAGGCTCACCACGTGAGGCTTGCGGTGAAAAACGCCCAGGTCCAGCGATACAACTACGATGATAAATAAGAAGAAACCAATCCAGACAAGCGCGGTGAACGAGAAAAGCATTGTTGTCCTTCAAAAATGCCAGATTGTTATTGCCAAGAGCAAAGTATCCCTATTCTACTGCAAGGGACTCAATCAATTCCTATATCTATCCAATGTATTTTGCTCGTCAGGACACTGTAAATCGTTCCCAATCGCCCAGGCAGTTGATAAGCAATTGGGTTAGGGCTAAAGTTAAAGTCACTCGCACCTGACCTGGAGCAACCTCATGAAATCACGCGCGTTTCTTGTAGTTTCCTTGCTTGTACTTTGTTCTGGCCACAGCGCCGCTCAGTCTGACGCCGATTACAAAGTACTTCGCACCGAATATGGCCAGCCCGATCTGCAGGGAGTGTGGAATTTCAGTTCAAATACGCCCTTGCAACGACCCGAGGCATTCGGTGACCGGGCATACATGACCCAGGAAGAAGCCCGTGAGCGACAGACCCGTACTGTAGCCGCCACCGAGCAGGGCAGCCAGTCCGCCGATGGGGTTGGAGGCTACAACACCTTCTGGTTCGAGATGGCAGGGCGGGGTGATAATTTGCGCACTTCCCTGATTACGTATCCGGAAAACGGGCGTCTGCCCGCGATTGCTGAAGGCGCGCCCTATCAGGTTGGTGGCCTCGGTGATGACGTGCCCAGTCAACGACCGGTTAGATTCTCGGTGGGGGGTATTTCAAAAGACGGTCCGGAGGACCGTGGTTTGTCAGAACGCTGTATCGTTGGCTTCAATGCCGGCCCACCGTTTCTGCCCAGTGGCTACAACAATAACCTGCAGATTATTCAGCACCGAAACTACGTGGTTATCATGACTGAGATGGTGCATGACGCGCGCATCGTTCCGCTGGACAGCAACACAGAACTTCACGACAGCATTCGCCTCTGGTCGGGGGACTCGCGGGGCTACTGGGACGGCGAAACCCTGGTGGTGGAATCAAAAAACTTCACTGACTATACCCAGAGCCTGCCGCCATTCGGAGCGGCTGATTACGGCACTGCATACCACAAAACCCTCACCGAGCGTTTTACCCGTGTCGATCCCTATACTATTAATTATGAATTCACACTCGAAGATCCCGCTACTTTCAGCGACAAGATCGTAGCGATGGTGCCAATGGCCAAGGTCGATGGGCTGATGTACGAGTATGCCTGCCATGAGGGCAACTACGGCATGCTGAACATGCTGCGAGGTGCGCGCATGGAAGAGCGAGGGATTGCCACTAACGATTAGATAAAGGGGACGGAGGGATTTAGTTTGATAGATAGAGAGATAAAGGGGACGGAGGCTGAGATATCCCCACAAATTTTTGCCCATACTTGGACTAGCTTTTTTGTATCTATCACTGGAATAAGCACGCGGTGACGGGGATATTTCCCACGAGCAATCAGCGCCGCAGGCGCGTGGGGAGGGAATATCCCCGTCACCACGGGCGAAGAGGCGACTGCTACGGGCCGGCGGCCGAGGGCTGGGATATTATTTGCTCACGGACCTTCGGCCCTGATTGTTCGCAATCAACATCCCTGCCCTCGGCTTGAAGTCGAAAATCATGGGCTTCGATTGCTTTCAATCCGCAAACAGAAACGTAAAACAAGTTAATCCACTGAGTTAATTCGATATTTTCTGGGGATCCCTCCGTCCCATTTTTTTTCCAGAATCCGCCGTATATTACTATCGATCGCGAAGAGCATAGGCAATCAACTCCGGAGCATCTTCGCTTAGCACCGCTACAACGATGTACTGCCGTCCATCCTGACTGTAGGTCATCGGTGCCGCCCGCGCCGCTGCCGGCAAAGGAATTGTTGCCAGTTCGGCGCCAGTGGCCTTGTCTCTCGCGACAAGCCATGCACCGTCGCTGTAGTTCTGGGCATGCACCAACATAGTTGGTGTGACCAGAAGCGGATTGCGACCACCACCGCCTAAAGGTGGCAGGTCGATTCCTGCCAACGCCGGGTGGTTCTCAACATTCGGTGCCCGGTCGCCGTTCGCTACCCGCCAGACGATGTCTCCGGTATTCATGTCGATGGCGGTAATCGTATTGTAGGGGGGCTTCAACAGGGGCAGTCCCTGGGGACCGCGGGTGCCGCCATAAGAGAAGCGCCTGAAGCGTAAGGTGGATTCAGACGGGTCTGTCTCTCTCACGATGGGTACAGCAATCGCGTCGGAAGAGGGCACATAGAGCATGCCGGTTTCCGGGTCGACTCCCGCACCCATCCAGTTTGCGCCACCACCGGCGGCGGGTCGCAAGATAGTGCCGCGGTTGCCGCCGATTTCGGACAGGGTGATCGGTGTGAACAGGGGTCCGTAAGTATATTCGCTGATAATGGCTTCCGCTTCGGCGCGCAGCTCCGGCGTGAAATCAATAAGATCATCGACGCTCAGACCCTGCCCCTCAAACGCTGGCGGTTTAGTTGGAAACGGTTGAGTCGGGGACAGGCGCTCGCCTGGCAGCACCGGTGTCTGCGGTACTGCTCTTTCCTCGATCGCCCATATCGGTTCGCCGGTGGCCCGGTCGAAGGCGAACACAAAACCCTGCTTGGTGACTTGTGCCAGCGCCTTGATCTGCCTTCCCGCCACCGTCACATCGAGCAGATTAGGTGCCGCCGGCGGGTCGTAATCCCAGATGCCATGATGGACCATCTGAAAATGCCAGCGACGTTCACCGGTCAGGGCATCGACCGCAACGATGCTCTGACTGAACAGATTATCGCCGGGGCGGTTGCCTCCGTAGAAATCATCGGTCGGCGCATCGATTGGCAGGTAGACCAGGCCCAGTTCGGGATCGGCGCTCATCATTGACCAGACGCCGCTGTTGCCAGTGCGGCGCCAGGATTCCTCTTCCCACGTATCGACGCCGTATTCCCCGGCGAGGGGAATCGTGTGAAAGGTCCATACTGTGGCACCGGAGTGCACATCGAAACCTCGCACCCACATCGGCGGTCGTTCTCTTAATAGGGGGCGGGCCTGGGTGATCTGTGAAGAGACGACGATATCCCCAATCACGATCGGCGGTGACACGACGGCTACCGGTTGTGCTCCCGTCCAGTCCAGCGCATCTCGCGTCGCCCGTGGAATGCCCACCGACAGATCGACGCGACCACCGTTGAACGCCGCATCGGGCAGGCCGGTCTCGGCATCGAGTGATATCAAGTAGCCGTCATTAGTGCCGGCGATAATCCTGGCTGCTTCGCCATCGCTCCAGTACGCCACGCCGCGGGTGTGATAGCCGATAGGATTAATCGGTGACCCGGACAGATACACTTCCGGGTTATAGGTCCACAGCGTTGCACCGGTAGACGCATCGAGGGCAGCGATCTGGTTCATTGCCGTGATGATGTAGAGCCTGTCAGCAATCTTCAGCGGAGTGCCCTGGAAGTTATTGATGTTTACATAGTCATTCACTTCCTGCAGGGCTTCGATGTCGAGTTCGGCATCGACCGAGGTCCAGCGCCAGGCGATTTCCAGGTCAGTAAAATTGTCAGGATTGACCTGATCGAGGGGGGAATACTTGGTGGAACCGGCATCGCCGCCATAACTGGGCCAGTCGCCGGACTGGGTGCCATACTGAGCGCTGGCAACGCATGTGAGCCCGCCGAGGATTACTCCGGCAAGTGCATTAAATGCAGTGAGAGTTCTATTTTTGAATTGCATTAAAGTAATCCTCTTTATAACCAAACCTCTTTATAACCAAACAACAAAAGACCATTATCAACTGTTAGGGTAAGCTAAAACTGACAACGTTGTCTGTCGCCGTGATTACCACGTATTGCTTGCCATCGCTTCCTAAATACGTCATCGGATTGGCATTACCCCGTCTCTCCAGGCGCTGTTCCCAGATAATCTCGCCGCTGCTTGCGTCCAGGGCGCGGAAGTAATTGTCATCGGTAGCGGCAATAAATAACAGGTTGCTTGCGGTGATCAGGGCAGCGGCACGACCGGGTCTGCCGGTACGCTGCTTGTCTGCGGTCAGCCCTTCGGTGATACCGAGCGGGATCTGCCAGACAATGTCACCGGTAGCGGTATCTACGGCCGTGAGTTTTCCCCAGGGTGGTTTCTGGCAGGGCATGCTTCTGCCGTCCAGGCGTACATCGAATCCGGCGGGCCTTGGACCGCTCAGCACATAGGGCAGATCCGAGCCGGGTTCGGCGTCTTCCATCCATCCGAGGGTGCCGATGTCGGCGGCAAACACATAGACATAACCATTGTTCGGGTTGTGGGCCACGCCACCCCAGTTGGGGCCGCCCGCCAGGCCAGGGAAGAGCAGGGTAGTCTGGCCACCGGTACCGTCGGGACGATAGGTCCAGGGCGTGAAGGCCCCGGCGTTGTAAATCTCGCCGACTGATTCCACCAGTTCTGCACAGGCCTGGGCATGTTCGGCATTGGTATCCGCTGCGGTTACCAGGTCGGCGGGATCGTAGCTTACACGCGCCATCGCAGCGGGTTTAACCGGTATTGGCTGGGTTGCAAAAGTTTCTTCACCCGGCACGTTACTCTGTGGCATCGGCCGCTCTTCGACACCATAAATCGGTTCGCCGGTTTCACGATTGAGTACATACAGGTATCCTGACTTGGTAGTGACGCCGAGAGCAGGAATCGTCCTGCCGCTGCGAGTTACATCAAACAGCGCAGGAGGCGCCGGCGGATCATGATCCCATAGATCGTGATGAATGGTTTGAAAGTGCCAGGCGTATTCACCGCTGTGAATATCCACGGCAACTAACGAGTTTGAATACAGATTCGAACCGGCGCGATCACCGCCATAGCCAAACGGGATAGGAGAGGCTAACGGAATATACAGTTGATCGCGTTCTTCATCGACAGTGAAGTAGAACGGCCAGGCATTTGCTCCCAGGCGACCGACCCAGCTATCCCCTTCCCAAGTGTCATGACCGGCACTGCCGGGCTGCGGCACGGAACTGAACTCCCACAGCCTGGCGCCGTTCTGCGCACTGAAGGCCCGTGCATTACCGATGCCACCAATCGCTCCTCGTGGGGTGTTTGCCCCTACTACGATGACATCTTCATAAATCATCGGTACTGAAATGTACGGCACGCCAAGGTCTACCTCACCCGATTCACCAAACTCCCTGTCTACTGTGCCGGTTTCTGCATCCAGTGCCACCAGTCGGTCGAACGCCGTGAAGAAGATGCGTGGTGAGACGCCTCCCTGGCCCGGCCAATAGGAGACGCCGCGGCGGGATGGAGCATTGACGCCTACTGAATGACTCCAGAGTTCTTCACCGGTCACAGAATCGAGCGCCACCACCTGGTCGACTGTCGGCAGGTACATCACTCCATCGACAACGATAGGAGTGGCCTGCGAGTTTGGATCCCGAGCATTTTCCGCCTCATCGTTACGAAGCGAATAGCTCCAGGCCTGTGTCAGGGATCCCACATTGCCTGCGGTAATCTGATCAAGCGCAGAAAAACCAGTACCGGCAGGATTGCCGCGAAACATCGGCCAGTCGTTGGGACTGGTAGTAGCCATTGCCGAGTCGGAGTCTTGTGAACAACTGACGTTGAAGGCCAATAGCAGGATGAGTGCGCTCAAAGAGCAGGACTTGTGTAGGGAGTTCATGTGCGCTCCTTAATGTGCACCTTATGCAGAGATTGATTTTTTAGTGTACGTGAAAGCGTCGCGCTTGTATTCAGGGCCTCGCTACTATCATGGCGAAGTGTGGTGACAGTTCTCCAGTGGCTACCAGCTTGTCTTCCGTGTCGAAGATTGCCTGTAGTGCCTGCATCGATTTCGGATCGCGTTCCACGAAATTACCCGCTATGTCATGTAACAGAAACTGCATGAGAGTACCTCCGCAATCGTTGAATTCCTTGATGGTGAAGTGTTGCTTTACGGCGGCTACGATCTCAGCGGAATGAATCGCTTCAGATGGATCCACGCGCTCAACTTCTTCTGGATTGGGAAAGTAGATATGTTCTCTTATCTGGCCGCGATCATGTTCGGCGTGGGAGTGGCGGTAGCATGCTGGAATCTCGAAAAAGGTTTTTTCTAAGACTTCTTTTTCCTTATCGCTCAGTGCGAATCGGTTAGGTCCGATATACTCATTGATAAACAGATAGCCATTGTTCTTCAAGGCGGCTGCACACTTGCTCAATATGCCATCCAGGTCTGACATGTGGTGCAGGGAGGAATTGAAATAGATAGCATCATAATCGGTGCCTGGAAAATCTGTCGTTTCCACATTGCAGACACTGTAGCGGATAGTATCGGTGAGCCCCGCCTCGTCGGCTTCCCGCTGGGCAATCTCGATGCGCTTCGGAGCCAGGTCGATGCCATCGATCTGTTTCGCAGTATTCAGGCTGGCCAGGTGCCGTTCCAGCACGCCGTCGCCACTGCCGATGCTGAGTACTCTGTCAACAGGGAGGCTATTTTTCCTGCGTCCGAGAAAACGATCAAGCAGTGAACGTGATCCGAGAAAATGCTGCACACTGAAATCGACCCAGGACCCATATCTGCGGCCTCCGGCGGCCTTGCGTTGATAGCGTCGATTGATCGCCGGATTGGCAAGCCAGTAGGTCTCACCAAAAAAGGTCTCATCCGTGTGTTCGTCCCAGTAATCGGCAACTCTACTGTCTGTACTGTGCTGTTCCTGGTCAACCACTGCTGTATTGCCTGCCATTGTCGTGAATAAGTTGCGGCTATTGTAGCGATAATCGCGCCGAAAAAGGGAGGGGACACCTACAATTTAACAACTTAATAACTTGATTGCCAAACGCTGCCTATTGGGTTATTAAGTTGTTAAATTGTAGGTGTCCCCAAAAAAGGCTTTGCCACTCGCGTGCGCCTCCTTTTTTACGGTTCGGCCTTTTATGGTTTCTCTTCCAGTTCGATAAATTCCAGCCCATCCACACCAGCTTCGTTTGTCAGGCGCATATAGACATCATACTCGGTACTGTCTGGTGGTGAGATATTGATTACCTTGACGCGCGGAACGTAAAGTAGAGATTGGTTCGCATCGAAGGCAGCACCATGTTGCCAGATTGGCGTCGAGCCGGTTTCGTTCAGTTCCTGAAGGGTAAACAGCGAACTACCTGCTGCGGGTGGTGCCAGCACGCCGGCGTAGGTAGTGTCGATTCCCAGTGCCTGTAAGGACTCGAATGAAAGCTCAGCTGTCGCGCTGTCGAAGGAATTACTGCCGGTGATGGCAATTGCATTGTCGCGCTTGAACGTCGGCAGGGTGGTGGACACGGTCAATCCCGGGTCATAGTTACAGTTGTCCTCATCTTCTGCTGTGGCAAGACAGGTCAACGCCAGATCCACTGGATTCGGTTGCAGGCTACCCTGCACCCAGTCGCTTAACTCATGCCAGGCAGCGAGACCTTCATCGATGGTAAACCCGCAGTGGCTGGGACTGTTTGAGTCATTCACAATGGCGACAGTTAACTGATTCGTGGGCAGGGCATTAATCAGTGCGGTTTGATTCTGTACTTTTACCAGACCGTCGTGGGAGGTATGAATGGAAACGACCCTGGTGCTACCGATGTCACCCGTGGGTGTGTAGTTCGCCAGCAGCGCGGCACTGCTTGAGGGCAGGGCAATAGTGCGCAGGGCGGCCTGGTTGACTGAGCCATCGCCGTAATCGATGCCAATATTGTCGAAGGGGAGCAGCCCATTCAATTGCGTTTCGTCATTGATGAGTCTGGGTATCTGGAAGACGGCGTACCAGAGGTTCAATCCCATGAAGAAGACGTTGCGGGTGTCGGAAGTCTCGAGAATTTCTTCCAGTCGGTCGGCGGCATCCGGGTTATTGAGTTCCCAGACGAAGACTTCGAGTGGATCGTTCTCGTCGATGAGCAAGCGCGTGCTGATGCCCGTGCACTTATCGAGTGAATCCAGAAAATCGACTTCGCCGAACAGTAACTCGGGTCGCTCGTACCAGGGCGTGGGTAACCCGGCGCCGGGAACACTAGCGCATACTGCTTCGTAGATCGTGCGCAGGTCAAACGCCTCATACCAATTCACGGCACCGGCCACGGCACCACACAGTATCAGTGCGCCATCGGGCTCGGGAACCAGGTCCGATTCCAGGTCTCGCATAGTAACGATGCCACCGAGTGAAGCGCCCACTATATAAAACTGCGTCGGTGCGCCCTGACCCTCGTTAGCCGCAACACTGAGAAACTGCTCGTACAGTTCACCATTGGATACCTGGGAGTCGAACACCGCCCAGCCGGTCTGACTATAACTGGAAGCCGCCATGGCGAACCCTTCCGCGAGAATGGTTTCGGCATAGGGGCCCAGCCCGGGTTCGTCCTGGACGTCCCCGGTGTAATAGCCATCCCAGAAAGGATTGAGAAGTGACAAAAGGTCGGTGGGCTCGAAGCCAGTCATAAAACTCTGGAAGCCGTGGTTCCAGATCACCAGGCCGTCACTCGCCACCCAGCCTGCTGGTTTGGCAATGGTGTAATAGGCGCCGCTGGCAGTCTCACCGTACCAGACTGGATAGCAGGCACCGTTTTCTGTTTCGTACTGGGCTTCGGCACAATTCCAGGCAAGAGCTGGCAAGCAGCGAGAATCAGCAATCGTCCGATATGAGTGCGCATAGCCAGTTTTTTCTCAGTAATGAATGCCCGGCAGGACTGATAAGTACAAGACCTTCAAAATACTAACGGTTATCTGAACGATAACTGAATAGCTGGTGGCAAGGCACTGGATTGGATTCCAGAAAAGAGGGCTCAGAAGGGAGCCCGATAAAGTTAGTAAGTCATTATGCGGCGGATTGGGATAGCCGATGATCAAAGCAACTGAGGATTCAGTTTCACTTCGGCGAGATAAAGCAGGTATTCCTGGAATTCGCTCATTGCAGTCAAATTGACACTGAGGTTCTGGATCAAGTCATTGACTTCATAGAGGTTGCTTACAAACAAGCTGCGATTCGGTAACAGGTAAGTTCGCACCTGTTCGATGGTCTCGAGGTCTTCCTGGAATGCTCTATCGAACTGATAGTTACGCTGTACCGGCATCTGAATGTGATAGCGACAGTTTCGGTATTCACTGATATAGAATTCCTCACAAAATTTGTCCTGCAGAACGACTCGTTCATTTTCACTCAGGCGATCGCGGAAGCCCGCGTCGACTTCGTGGAAGTATTCGCCACTGGCGAGATAAGTTCCACCATCGTCATAATAGCTATGACCCACCGAGTAAATATAAGGAGAGCCATCCCGGTTGATTACCAGCGGCCAGAGACTCCTTACGGCTACGTTCTGCGGTACTTCGATCAGCACGTTTACGCGTTGACCTCTACTCAGTTCGCCCTCGGATAAACTCCAGAATTCATTGAGCTCCAGTGTATTGCCATTCAAGGCATACACATATTCTACATTTCTCAGGTTTTCCTCGGCATTGGCTGCATTGAAGCCATAGCCTGAATAGTCCACCGCAATTCTCACCTGGTTGCCAGGGGAGTCGCTGGTTTTCATGCTTATTCGCACTGAGCCATAGGCTGTGTCCAGTGGTCGATCTTCAATAAATTGCAGGTTGAGTAGGTTGCCTGCCAGTGGATAACTGCGCTCTATTGTCTCCTGCTGGTACACATCCCAGGCGTTCAGAAGGAAGAACATGGTGGCAACCAACATGCCGGCGGGTATTACGGCGCCTACTTTCAGGCGGCGGGCAATCTGAAAATGTGGGTTCGAGAGATAATAGTCGCGAAAGTAGATGGCCAGACCGAGCACCACCAGGTACATGGCAGCGATGAACAGCAGTAAGGCGATTAGCGTGGGGAAGACTCTTGCGTTAAAGGCCGCATACATGATGATGCAGGCTGTGGTGGCAAACCCCAGCAACACGAACGCTACAATATTTTTCATGATGCGCAGATATCCACCACTGCGCTTTCTAAAGTGATTGGCAATAACCGTGAACAATGCACCAATCAGACTGAAGGGCAGGAAAATAATCCGCTGAATCTGGTGTGCGGCGCCTTCAGACTTTCCACCCACTGCGGCGATCGATTTCGCAGTCTGTGCTTTCCCTTGCGCTGCCAGCACGGCATTACGGCTGGTATTGGAATCGAAGGACATCCAGAAAACCAGGTAGAGGATTATGCCCAATCCGGCTAACGGGGTTAACAGCAGAAAGATGAGCCGAACTATAAATGCCGGAACGCGAAACCTCATAGCCAGTCCGGCGCAGACTCCGGCGATGATTTTGTTTTGTTGATCCAGGAAGAAGCGACGCGGAGTTTCAATCGCTTCAATATCGCTGTCGATGAACCCAACCTGTTCGATTACCTCGTTTACCTGTTCGATCGAAATGGCTTTCTTGTCATCGCTGCGGAATGCATAGAGCAATTCCGCGATGCGCAGTTCAATATCATTCAAGATGTCAGCCGCTTCTTCTTCGGCGGACAGCTGCACGTGGATTTTTTTCAGATAAGCATGCAGTACTTCATAAGCCTCCTCATCTGTCGAGAAGACCTGACCGGCAATTTCGATGCTGACGACCTTATTCATTGGTTTGCACCTTCGTTAGTTTTTTGGTTCCGCTGCGTATCAATTTGACTGACTCATTGATGTCCTGCCAGGCGCTGTCCAGTTCGTTCAATAATTTCCGACCAGGTTCGGTGAGGGAGTAATACTTGCGTGGAGGACCCGATTCAGATTCTTCCCAGCGGTATTGCAGCAAGCCGGCCTTCTGGAGTCGATTTAGCAGAGGGTAGAGCGTCCCGTCAGTCACCAGAAGGTTGGCTTTCTTCAGTCGGTCAATCAGCTCTGCGGTATAGACCTCGTTATTCGCCAGCAGGCTGACAATACAGAATTCGAGAAACCCGCGGCGCATCTGAGTAATGGTGTTCTGTGCTTGCATGGGGGCTGACTATAACGCCTAGTACCTTGCAGTGCAAGGTACTAGGCGATAAAGATGCTTAGTCGAAGGAATAGGGGGGAAAATAGCTATCTTTTCAGCGGCCTATATATCCATCACCCGCTCGATATCGTAATCCAGCTGTGGTGGTTTGGTGACCAGCGACACGCCGATGAACAACACCATGGAAGAGGCGAAGGCGACGAGTTGGCCACTGATGGCATAGGGGAAAGTGTAACCAGCCAGCTGTGAAACAAAATTTATCAGCAGTGCCGCGACGATAGCGGTAACTGCGCCGGGCACCGTTGCGCCTTTCCAGTTGAGTCCCACCGCCACCACCGGAAAAATGGAAGCAGCGAACGTGCCCCAGCCGAAAGCACCGAGAATGGCCACCAGGGTGGCGTCGCGGAAGTGGGAGTACAGGGCAAAGCTGGCCGCCACGATTGCCAGCAATACTGTCACAACTCGAGCCCAGAACAATTCGTTCTTGATGCTATGGCCGCGAATTGCCTTGGGAATGTCGTGGATGATGGCGGCGGTGCCGATGTTCAGGAAGGCATCAGAGGTCGACATGATGGCGGCAAACAAGCCGGCAAACACCACACCCGCCAACAGCGGGTTCGCGAAAGCAGTCAGAAACACCGAGGCCGCATCGTCCGGTAATGCCAGGGGATCGACTACGCCATCGATGACCGCCGCGCGCATGACGATGCCGATGGATATCCACAGCAGCGCTGCCATGACGTAGCCGAACAGGGACATGGGCAGAATGCTGCGATTGTCCGCTATGTTCTTGTTCATCATCATCTTGGTAATCAGATGGGGCTGCCCGGCAAGACCCAGACCGAATACGAAGAACCAGCCGAGCGATGCCATGATGCCGGCTACACCATAAGGCATGATGGCCTCAGCGTCATCGGCGAGAATGATCGAAGTCGCTTCCTGCATGCCGCCGTCGAACACCGACATCGCGGTAAACAGGATCAGCGTGCCCGCCACCATCATGATCATGCCCTGCACCACATCGGTGTACACCGAGGCGATAATGCCGCCGGTGACGCAATAGAAGATCAGTACCGCCGATGAAATGGCTACGCAGGTAACCAGTCCCACATCGGCAAACATTTCGGTGCCAGAGAGTATTGCCTGCATTACTACGGCCATGGCCAGGATCTGGGTAGCGAGATAGCCCATAACCCCGAGTACGATTGTTATGGCAATCAGGAACCTGACCGCTTCGCTACCATAACGTGCCGCAACAATATCGGGCAGTGAGATACAGTCACGCAGTTCGGCGATCATGCGTATACGCTTGGAGACCAGAAAGAAGCCAACCGCATAACCGGTAGATGAAATGACAACCATCCAGAACGAGCTGACGCCAATGGAATAGACCAGGCCGGGTCCACCGACAAAACCGAAACCGCTGAGTGTGCTGGAGAATAGCGCCAGGGCTACTACGATAGGGCCGAGGCCCCGTCCGGCGATGAAGAAGTCGCTCGAGTTGTGAGTGCGACGCATCGCCCACAAGCCGGTGATGATGCAGAACAGCATGTAAACGACGACAGCGCCGACGATAATCTCCTGCCTGAATGCCTCCATGTATTACTGCTCCGAACGCGTTCGTTCTTGGGCTTTCTCTGACAAGAGTTGCTGAAACTTTTCTTCGTCTTGTGGTGTGTAGATGTATTTACGAAATCCCAGACTATAGATGATGACCAGAGGAATGGCGCCCAACCAGGTTCCGTAGAGTTGCCAGGCCGTTGCGGTGGGAAAGCCCATGAAGTATCCGGTGCGTCCGGTATCAAGGTACTGTGTATGGCCTGAATACATTTGCCAGCCGATGAAAAGTGTGAACAACATCGTGCCGCCCATGTAGACGAAAAGGTCGGTTGTGCGATGTCGTTCAGCTATGCCTAGCAATGATAATAATATGATCTGGCTTAACAGCAGGCATTGAAAGGTGAAGCCGAGCAAGCCGATGTGCTCAAGTCTGGCTGCACCATCGCCACCAATCTGCATACCCGGAAAATCAGGATGGGCAGCTCCGCCGGCATTGGCAACCGGTTCCGCCAGAGAGATGGCCAGCAGAATGCCGGCCATGAGCACCGCGATTGCGAAGATTATGTAGATCAGCTTGCTTCGCATAATGCTCTGGTAGGTAAGCTGGGCTTCAATGCGCGCTTAATTGGCTAGCTTGAATACGTAGAGTTGGCCGCCTTCGGGGATAGAGATATCGCCACCCACGAATCCGGCCAGCGTCTGAAAATTACCCGACCCGATCGCCACGTAGGATTCACCGTCGATCTGGTAGGCCACCGGTTGGCTGCGCACTCCGCCACCCAGCCTGAAGCGCCACAATTCTTCGCCGGTTTCAGCATCCAGCGCAATCGCGTGGCCAGTCTGACTACCGGTAATGACCAGGCCGCCGGCAGTGCTCAAGGTACCCGCCATCATTGGCTGAGGATCAAGGTAACGCCAGCGTACTTCACCTGACTGGTAGTCCATCGCCGTGATGTGGCCGTAAGAAGCCCCACTGCTGGCATCCACGGAAATTGGCATTCCGCCGGTGAACTGTAATCCTTCAACGTGGATGCTCAGTCCTTTCTGCATGAGCTGACAGCTTTCGATCACCGGTATGAAGGCAAGGCCGAGCTGCGGATTGAGTGAGCCGGACACCGAGCCGTTCATGCCACCCATAACGCCGGGACAAACCCGCATAGTCGGTTCCTCAGTCGGGAAAGCTTCCGGGTTGATAACCGGCCGGCCATTCGCTTCCATCGATAGCGCCCAGTTGAGCTGCTCCATGTAGCTGGTGGCACGGATAAACTCGCCATTCTCTCGGTTGATGGCATAGAAGAAGCCATTGCGATTAGCCTGTACCAGCGCCTTGACTGTTGCGCCGTCCTGTTCGAGATCGACCTGGAACAGATGGGTATTGCCGTCGTAGTCCCAGACATCATGGGGGGTGAACTGGTAATACCACTGGCGTTCTCCGGTATCGGGATCGAGCGCCAGTATGCTGTCCGAGAACAGGTTATCACCGAGGCGGGCATCGCCATTCCAGTCCGGCGAGGGATTGCCGGTGGTCCAGTAAAGCAGGTCGAGCTCGGGGTCGTACGCGCCAATAGTCCAGGCTGGGGCGCCACCGGTCTCGTAAGAGGTTCCCGACCAGGATTCATAACCGGGCTCGCCAGCGGCAGGCACCGTGTAGTGACGCCAGACCCGCTCGCCGGTGTTTACATTGTAGGCATCGAAGAAGCCCCGCACACCGTATTCGCCACCGGCAATACCGATGATGGCCATATCCTTGACGATAAGAGGGGCCGAGGTTGCGCTGAAGCCGCGGTAGTACTCGATGATTTCGCTGTTCCAGAGAATCGCACCTGACTTGCGGTCGAACGCCATGATCCTGGCATCCAGTGTCGCCATCAGCACCTTGTCATCGACTATAGCCACACCGCGGTTGGCAGGACCACAGCACAGGCGCAGGTCTGCCGGTTGCGGATGGTCATAACGCCAGTGCAACTCACCGGTGCGCGCATCGAGGGCAAACAGTCGGTTATAGGAAGAAGTCACATACATGATGCCGTCATAGATTACCGGTGATACCGAAAACTGACCCAGGGTGCCGGTGGGGAATCCCCAGGCAAACTGCAGGTCGCCGACATTTTCCGGAGACAGCTCAGTAATCGGGCTGTGGCGGGTGTTTGAGTAGTCGCCACCGTACTGTAGCCAGCTACTGGCACTCAAGGGTTGCGAGAGCAGCGCATTGCTGACCGGCCCCAGGCCATCGCCGATAGGGTCTGCGTTGATCCAATGGCTCTGGGTAATTATCAGCGCCTCGCCCGGCTCCTGAACATCGACCGGAACGGCCCCGGCGCGGTCGTCTGCAACTGTGGACGGCGCCATGGGTGCGGGCTGTGCGGTCTGTGAAGAATCCGGGCTACAGGAGACAGTTAACAGCAATACTGCGGCGAATAAGGAAACAAACGATTGGCGTAATTGCATGGCACTACTCCACGTGGTTCTTCTATTTATAAGGGACTGGGTTACGCAGGACTGGGGAATGCCAGGTTCATCCAGCGAATAGCAGAGCATAAACAGCCCACCATCCTTAGTCTAGTCGCAGAGTGGATGGAAAAGCGCTAAATGCCAAGGTTCGGGCTTCTTGACAAGTCTCGTACGAGAGTTCATGTTCTGGGGTTCCGCCAAAATCTAGTCAGTACATCCAGGTTTTTTATCAGTAGTTGATCACGAGGTGAATGATGAACAAGAGCAACAAACGACACCCCCATTGCTTCCTTAAGGCAGGTCTGGCCGGGTTAATTCTTGCGGCGCTGTCCGCAACCGCACTGGCACAGCCAGGCTCCATGGCCGTAACTGGTCAGCCTGCCGCTCATGCCGGACAACAACCCATTAACAATTTACCGAATCCCTATGTCACTCAACGCAGTTTCGGCAGTCTCCCCGATGGCCGCAACTGGGGATCAGTCAGCGCCGTCGATGTCGATGTAGACGGTGTGCATATCTGGGCTGGTGACCGTTGTGGCACTAACTCCTGCGCCACCAGCGCCGTCGCTCCTATCGTCAAGCTGGATCCGAATGGTCGCGTAGTAGCTATGCTGGGCGCTGGCCAGATCATCTGGCCACACGGCCTGGATGTGGATGCACAAGGCAATGTCTGGGTGGCCGATGCACGTCTTGCAAATGAAAATGAGCTTCGTGAAAATCCAGCGGCACGCAGTCTCGGCAGTGTGGTCAGGAAATTCAGCCCAAGCGGTACATTGCTGCTGACTATTGGCACACCGGGCGCGATGGGCGATCCACCCACCCACCTGACCGAACCCAACGACGTGTTGATTGCGCCAAACGGCAATATCTTTATCGGCGAAACCCACGGCGCACAGTTCCAGAACGAGCCTGGACCCAATGCCAAGGGCCGCATCACGGTATGGGCGCCGGATGGCACTTTTATCAAGTCCTTCGGTGAATGGGGTTGGCAAGACGGCCAGTTCCGTGCACCGCACTCGCTGGCAATGGACTCACAAGGCCGGCTGTTCGTCGCCGACCGCGGCAACAATCGCATCCAGATCTTCACCCAGGACGGTGAACACCTGGATACCTGGTACCAGTTCAGCCGCATCAGCGGACTGCACATCGACCCCACGAACGACATGCTCTATGCCATCGATTCTGAATCTGACCCGAACTACAATCCCGGTGGTTGGAGAAAAGGACTTCGAGTTGGTAGCGCGCGCACCGGAGAAGTGTATTACTTCGTGCCTGAACACATATCAGCAGAACGCGCATCGGGCATGGGCGGTGTCGGTTCCATGGGTGAGGGCGTGACCGCCGACAGAGACGGCAATGTGTACGCCGGCGAAGTTGGACCGATTCAGGGAATGACCAAGTTCGTACCCGTTCTTATTCCTTAAGCTAGCAGCAACAAACGAAACGGGCGAAGCACAGGCTTCGCCCGTTTTTTCATGATTTAAAAACATCAATCCTGGGTTTACATATGAGTAGTCTGTTCGATCCTTTAACATTTTCCCGCGGACCGAGCATGAAGAATCGCTTCATGCTGGCGCCGCTTACCAATCTGCAAAGCCATGAGGACGGAGTGCTATCCGACGAAGAGTTTCACTGGCTGACCATGCGAGCCAAAGGAGGCTTCGGCCTCACCATGACCTGTGCCGCCCACGTGCAGGCAATTGGCCAGGGTTTTCCAGGCCAGCTCGGTATCTTTGGTGATGAGCACATTGCAGGGCTGACGCGTCTGGCAGCGGCTATCAAAGAGCAGGGCAGCATAGCAATCTGCCAGCTTCATCACGCCGGCATGCGTTCACCAGCGGAGTTGATAGGAGCGACTCCGGTCTGTCCCTCTGACAATGAAGAGACGGGTGCGCGGGCATTGAGTCATGCCGAAGTCTTCGCGTTGCGAGACGATTTTATCGCCGCGGCCGTGCGCGCTGAGCAAGCCGGCTTCGACGGTGTGGAGATTCACGGCGCCCATGGCTATGTACTGTGCCAGTTCTTCTCTAGCGAAATTAATAGGCGCGAGGATGAATACGGCGGCAGTCTCGAGAATCGCTATCGCATCCTGTTCGAGATCATCGATGGTGTGCGTGAACAGTGTCGGGATGACTTCATGTTGGGTGTACGCCTGTCGCCCGAACGCTTCGGCATGAAGCTAAAAGAGGTAACTGAGATAGCACAACAACTCTTTGACTCAGGCCAAATCGATTTTCTCGACATGTCTTTGTGGGATGTGTTCAAGGAGCCCATGGAGGAAGACATGCAGGGTCGTAGCCTGCTGTCCTACTTCACCGAACTGGACCGCAAACAGGTACGCCTGGGTATCGCGGGCAAGATCCGCACACCCGCCGAAGCCGAACGGGCGATTGCCGACGGCGTAGACTGGATCATGCTGGGCAGGGCGGCAATCCTTAACCATGACTTTCCGCTTAAGCAGCAGAACAATCCTGATTTTATGCCGGCAGGTCTTCCTGCTTCACGCGCACATTTGGAAAACGAGGGGGTGTCGGAGAAGTTCATCGACTATCTGAGTTCCTGGAAAGGGTTTGTTGCCGAAGACTAGCGCGAGGAAGCAAATCGCCCAGTGCTAGTATTTTTTTCGGCCTGCCACAGTGATACTCTGTCCGGGAAAGCGGGAACTGACAATGAATTCTACAACAAGACTGCAGCGCATCCGACTCCTGTACCTAGCGGCTCTCTTCAGTAGCTCCTTATTCATTCTCTTTTGGGTAACTTCAGTTACGGCTCAAGATGAGGAAACCTGGCAGGCACTGGATGATATGCCAGTCGGGAAATGGGAACCAGGCACTGTTGTTCTTGATGACAAGCTCTTTATCTTCGGTGGTTACACTCTTGGCGTAGTATCGAGCAAGCGCGCCGAAATTTTCGATCCGTACAATAATAGCTGGACTTCGATTCAGGATCTGCCCAGCGCTATCACGCACATGAACACAGTGCTCGATGGTAGAACCGTCTGGTTCGCTGGAGGCTTCAAGGATGGCTACAAGGGGCATGCGATAGCCGAAGTCTGGAACTACGCTGTCGACCTGGACAGGTACATTGCTGCGCCGTTGTTACCCGAGCCACGGGCCGGAGGCGGCCTGGCGCTGATTGGCCGCGAGCTGCATTTCTTTGGTGGGCTGATGGCAGACCGGGATACCGATTCCAGCGATCACTGGGTACTCAACCTGGAAGATTGGGCCGGGGGGTCTGCAACATGGACCACGGCGGCACCGATGCCGGTACCGCGTAATCAGTTTTCGACCGTAGTTTTCGATGGGAAAATTTATGCCATTGGTGGTCAGTTTCATCACGACAGCATGCAACTGGATCAGCCCCGCGTGGATATCTACGATCCCCAAACCAATTCATGGAGCAGTGGGCCGGATTTACCGAAAGGCCATTCCCATGCCGAAGGCGCCACGTTCGTACACGACAATCAAATCTACATGATCGGTGGGCACACGACACCAGCCGGCGGTAGCAAGTCGCAGGACCCGGATATTCTCAAATTAGCCAGGGGCGGTCAGTGGCAGGTGGTAGGCAGGCTACCGATGCCCCTGTCATCGCCAGCCGCTGCTATTATTCAGGACAATCTCTATGTGGCCGGTGGCGCCTCGGGAGGAAGCACAGTCGTGGCCGGGATGTGGGTTCGCCCCGCACCTTGATGTATAGAACAGGCGTTGAACTCCACTCACTCTGACTAAATTCACCGCGCAACGGGAGAACGATCATGTTACAAAATTCCATGCAAGCTTATCTCATCGTATCAGCCGCAATCTTCGGCATTGTCGCCATTATTCACCTGGTTCGTGCTGTCAACACTTGGGCGTTCGTTATCGGACCGGTGACAATCCCCGTTACAGTTTCCTGGGTCGGCTTTGTGCTGACGGCGGCATTGTGTTTATGGTCGATTCGACTGTTCACCTCGTAGCCCGAATCGAATCTGGATAAAAGCCTGCATCCTGCCTGGCCAATTCCGGTCAGAGCAGTAATTTGTCCAAAAGAAAGGAATATTAAATGAAGATAAAGATTTGCTTAGCACTCGCCCTGTCGACATTCGCCGTCGTAGTCTTCAGTCAAACCCCAATGGCACCCGCGCTTTACATGAAGGCGACCGACATCGCCTCGGCTCTGCAGCAGTCGGCCGCGGAGCGGCAGAATATGGCCGTAGCGCGCATCAAGGTAGAGGATGACTATGGAATCAATGTTATTCGTCGCACCGCGGCGGCGGGTGCGATCGTACATGTGGTAGGGACGGAATTGCACTTCATTACCGAAGGCGCAGGCACGCTGGTCACCGGTGGTATAGCAATCCGGCCGGCTGAGGGTGAACCGGCAACTATAGAAGGTGGCATGGCACAGCGGGTTAGCGTCGGCGATGCGATTCTGATCCCGGAAGGAACTCCACACATGTATAGCGCGGTGGAAGGATCGGTAACTTATCTTGAGGTGCGTTTCTAGGTTTGAATTCCTTGAATCAGGTTTTGTCGAAGCGCTCAGTTATTCAGGCTTGTTTATTGGACGGAAAATTTGAACTTTGTATATAACACATCGCCGTTTCCCATCAGAGAAGATATTCCTCCAGCGTATCGCGTGTATTGGCAAGCGCTGGCCAATGCCGGTTCCTGGTGGACTGGTGCGCAGCGTGTGGCGATTGCGCAGGAAGTGCGCAATGCAAGCCGCTGTGGGTTTTGCAGCGAACGCCGTCAGGCACTTTCTCCCAACAGTGTCCAAGGTCAGCATGACAGCAGCACTGAATTATCAGAATTCGCAATCGATGCGGTACACAGAATCATCACTGATCAGACCCGCATAACGCAGACCTGGGTGGATGAGTTGGCTGAGAACGGTTTGAGCAATGAAGCCTATGTCGAACTGGCCGGAGTAGCAGTCAGTGTATTCAGCATTGACGAGTTTAATCGTGCACTCGGCATCCCGCTTGAGCCCTTACCCGAGCCTGTGCCTGGCGAGGCTTCCCATTATCGCCCGCAACAGGCGGTGTTAGGCACGGGTTTCGTGCCGATGCTGCCACCCGATGGCGATACCGGAAACGAAGCAGGCATCTGGCCCGGCCAGCGATCCGCGAATGTTCTGCGGGCTTTCACACTGGTGCCCGATGCATTTCGCGAGTGGCTCGCCCTTTCCAATGTCCAGTACATTCCCGTTGAAAACATGGCGAATATGTTTAAGCCCGACGGGCGCTCGATCGATCGCATGCAGATAGAGCTTATTGCCGGGCGAGTATCCGCCATCAACCAGTGTTTCTACTGAACCAGTGCTCATGCCTCGATGCTCCGTGCGAGCGCGATGACTAACGACACCGTTGTGAATATTCAGGCGGTAAACGGTGCTGTATCTGGCGCAGACATTGGCGTGCAGTTCGGAGCAGAGCTGCTGTACTTTGCAGAAAGTGTTGCCGCCCATGATGATGACGGCTTGCAGCAAGCGCGGGCCAGGCTGCTGGAAGTGGCTGGACCAACAGTATTAGTGGACGCGGCGGGAGTGGCGGCAAACTTCCAGCGCATGGTGCGTGTCGCCGATTCGATGGGAATTCCAGTCGATGACATGCAGACAGAACTCGGGCAACAGGTGCGGGAAGAGCTGGATCTGTTTCGGTTCGCTTCGGCGCAATATTCAACGAATTAGATCAATCTTTTAAATTGTTTCATCTATGTTCCATTGATAAAGGGTGCAGGAGTCGCATTTGAACTGGGAAGCAATCGGATCAATCGGAGAAATCGCCGGTGCACTCGGTGTCATCGTCACACTGCTCTACCTGTCCAGGCAGATCCGCGAGAGTAACCTCGCCGCCCGCCAGGCGGGAACCCAGGAGATTCAGAACCAGACCCAGCAGTTCGTGGCAACCCTTGGGTCAACACCTCAGATGTCCCGCTTGTGGGTGCGAGGCAACATCAATGATGGGACGCTGACTCAAGATGAGTTGATTCAGTTTCGCACTCTGCTTATGCAGATGGTCATGGTCTGGGAACGAACCTACGCTCTGAATTGCCAGGACCGGCTCGATCCGGGTTTCTGGGAAACCCTGACTCTGCATCGCCGACATTTGTTGGTCAGTCCGGGATTTAAGGCGTTCTATAAAGATCGACATCTACAATTCAATACCAACTTTCAGCAATTTCTGAATAAAGAGGTTGCCGAAGCAAGCGGTGAATGGCGACCGATGGGAGTAAGTGTTCTGCCTGGCGAAGACGCTCAGCCCATGGAGTCAGCGACGGATTGATCCAGGTTACGCAGCGTCGAACTGGCGAAGTAAAACAACACCACCAGTACCACCAGGATAATTGCCGCACCCAGGATAGAATTGGCAGCACCGAAGTTGTCGGCCGCAATGGCCATGGGGAACACCCCAATCGGCGTTAAACCAAAACTCAACATCATGAAGCTGCTCATGCGACCGCGCATGGGATCCGCCACCAGCAGTTGAATCGATGAATTATTCACCGTCTGGCTGGCACTGGCACAGGCATTGGCGGCTAACAGCGGCAGCAACGCGACATAGAAGTTGGCAGTCTGGGTGAATAGGCCCAGGAACAGGCCGAAGGCGATGGTACTGCCGAGCATCAGTTGCAGGCGGCCGGCCCGGTCGCCGCGTCTTACTATCCAGATGGCGCCGATCACGCCGCCCACGCCACCGGTGGCCATCAATATACCGACGCCACTCTCGCCAGCCTGCCAGGCCTGCTCCGCCATCACCACGAGGATGTTCTGAAAGGGCATTGCCAGAAACATCGGCAACAAGCCAAATAACAGGCAGATCAGGATGGGACGGTTCTGCCGTATATAGCTGATTCCATTCGAGATATCGGCGAGCAGGGGTTTCTTTTCTTCATGTGCTTCCGACGATCGGCTCTTGTCGATGCCGAACATGCAGAGCACGGCGCAGCTATAGAGGATTACCGAGAGCGCATACGCCGTAGTAAACGAGGACTGGGCGATAATCACCCCCATGACAGCCGGCCCCACCACCCGGTTCAGGTTCATTGCCCCGCTCTGGTAGGCCATGGCGCTCTGCAGTCGTTGCGGGCCGACTACTTTCATGGTGATCGCCATGCGGGCGGGCATGATGAAAGGGAATGCACAACCCGCCACGAAGGCGGTGCATAACAGATGCCAGAATTCCAGGTGTCCGGAAATTAATAGTGCCAGGATGAAGACTTCGTTGGCTATGATCAGGCTCTGCCCAATGATGACGAGTTGCCGACGCTCGACGCGGTCGGTTATCGCGCCCCCAAGGATAGAGACAAAGATCATGGGGACGGCGACCACCAGGTTGATATAGGCCAGCGCCGTGGCTTCGCCGGTGAGTTCCCAGGCAATCAGGGTACGGGTGAGCATCTGACCCTGCATGGCGAAGAAGAAGGCGACATTGCCCATGAAGAGCCAGCGGAATTGCGGGACAGAAAATACGTCTAAGGCGCGGGAGCGGGGTTGCTCCGAATCATGCAGTGAAGAGGAAATAAGTCTTGCTCCCAAAAAACTGGGCGCAGTATAGCGCAACAGGATACAGGGGTCAGTTTTGCTATTGAATAGATCTACAGATTCTTGTAAGTCTTCTGTTCGGGTGGAAGTCGCCTGAGAATATTCGCAATATTGCCTTGAAACTCCGGGTACTGGCTCATGATTTCGAAGCTATGCATGAAGACCCGGATTCCAAACACGATTGCCTGTGTCTTCGGCAGACGTCGGAGGGTTTGCCGTTCCACCCGCCAGAACTTCTCTGTTTCATCGCTATAGTCTTTCAGGTCGGCGCGCCAGAACATGTCGGCGCCGGGCTGAATTGACCAGTTCAGCCGCTGTACGGGTTTGTCTGCCTTGAGGCCGATTAGCAGCCTGTTGACCTTAGCCCCCATAGCGTCCTGATAGCCAGGAACGGGGCCATGTATCACATCTACAGTGCGACCGATCTTCTCTTCCAGCTTCCAATTGGAAGGCGAGCAGACACTGGCTGCAGTCAGACAATAGCTATCGCCTGACGATTCGAGAATGCAGATGTCCTCCTGGATCCACAGACTGCTATGCCATAAATCGGTCAACGCCGTATCCCATGCCAATTGGGAGTTGGTATGCACCAGTTTTTCATCCTCGTTGATCATATAAGCATGGTCGCGTTCCAGGTGCTTTTGCAACATCTGGGCGAACTCCTCCTGCGCCGCGGCTGATTGTGGCAGCGCTTGAAAGACGCGCTCTATGTGCAACTCATGCTGCTGAAGTTTGTGCGCGTAAAACTGTGGCAAGTCGGCATCGACCATCATCCACTGTGCTGTTGGCAATGGCTGCAAGCCCATGCGCATGACAGTCGCTTGTTCGGCATCGGGGAAGAAGATCGGTTCTATCTTGGATCGCAGTTGCATAGTGAAAGACTATTCACTAATTCGCTGACTTGCAAACCGGCGCTGGATCATGAAACTATCAACCGCCTGCTGATCCATTGGATTTATTGCCTTGTTAATACTGCAAGCCCTGCTTGGAATCCTGGTTTTCGTTGCCCTGGCCGTATTGTTCAGCGAACGTCGCCAATTGCCGCACTGGAAACTGTTGCTCGCTGGTCTGGGATTACAGTTTCTGTTCGCCGTGCTCGTGTTTCGTCTTGGATTGCTGCAATCGTTTCTCGGTGCTCTAAACCAGGGGGTAGCGGCAATCGTCAACGCTACCGAAGCCGGCACCCTGTTCGTCTTCGGTTATCTCGGCGGTGATGTTACTAACGTGGCGTATCCTTATTCTATCGATGATCCCGGTGCCACGGTTATTCTGGCGTTTCGCATCTTGCCACTTATTCTTATCTTTACTGTGCTATCAGCCATTCTATGGCACTACCGAATCCTGCCCTGGATCGTGTATGGATTCTCTGTGGTGCTGCGGCGATCGATGGGAGTGAGCGGGGCAGTGGGCTTGAGTGCAGCGGCGAATATCTTTATCGGCATGGTCGAATCACCGGCGCTGATCAGACCCTATATCAAACGTCTGACCCGCAGCGAGTTGTTCGTGGTGATGTCCTGCGGCATGGCCACGATTGCCGGCACCGTGATGGTGCTGTATTCGGTAATCCTCGCGGATGTCATCCCCAACGCGCTGGGCCATATCCTCACCGCATCGGTGATCAGTGCACCTGCTGCGATTATGCTGGCTCTGATAATGGTACCGCCTGCGACTGAGGGTGAAGCAGGAGAAGGAGGTGGAGATGCAGTTGATATCCGCACCGACTACCACAATGTCATGGATGCCATCGCCCGGGGGACCAGTGACGGCCTGAAATTGATGGCCAATGTCGCTGCTATGTTACTGGTGCTGGTGGCATTGGTAGCCCTGCTTAACAGCGCGCTCTCATTGCTTCCGTATCCTGCCGATGAGGCGCTCACGCTGCAATCTATGCTTGGCTGGATATTCGCTCCACTGGTGTGGCTGATGGGGATACCCTGGCAGGAGGCGACTGTGGCCGGAGGCCTGATGGGCACCAAAACCGCGCTGAACGAATTGCTGGCTTTTCTGGCCTTGGCGGAACTCCCGGCTGGCACCTTGTCGGATAAATCCACCATCATCATGACCTATGCGCTGTGCGGCTTCGCCAATTTCGGCAGTCTGGGCATAATGATTGCCGGTTTAACGGGCATGTGTGCCGAGCGAGCCCAGGAAATTGTCGCGCTGGCTCCCAAGTCATTGATCTCTGGCACACTGGCGACCTGCATGACTGGTGCCATCGCGGGTTTATTGTCCTTTTAGGCGAGACGCTTTAAGTTTGCAGCGCTTTGTAATACCTTCAGATTCCCACTTCGTCGAATTACAGGAAACTGCTCATGTCTCAGGATCGTCGTGCATTTTTACAGACAACCCTGGTTGCGGGTCTTGGTGCTGCCACCTACCCAATGAATCTTATGGCTCAATCTAACGGGGTAAGACCGGCTCCGTTGATGCCGGCACCCAGCTTCGTCGACACCAATGGCATCTCCATGGCGGTCTATGAGAAAGGCTCGGGCCCGGCCGTTGTATTCAGTCATGGCTTTCCGGAACTGGCCTTCAGCTGGCGCAATCAACTCGACGCCGTGGCGGAAGCCGGCTACCACGCCATCGCACCTGATCAGCGCGGCTATGGGCTGACAGGCGGTCCCGACGATCCGGCACTCTACGGCATCGATTACTTCTGTGACGATCTGGTGGGCCTGCTCGATGCCAGGGGCATCGACAAGGCGGTGTTTGTCGGACATGACTGGGGTGGCGCCGTAGTCTGGGCCATGCCACGCCTGCATCCTGACCGCTGTCTTGGCATCATCGGATTGAATACTTCCGCGGGCAGACCCGCAGATCTGCCGCAGGTAGAGGACAGTGAACCCTCGCTGATAATTCAAACCCCCAATTATTATTTCAACACCTTCATACCTGAAGGTCTGGCCGAATCGATACTGGAGGCCGATGTCAGGAAGGCGTTCGACTTTTTCCTGTCGCGAGGCGGCATCTGGGACAAGGAAAGTTTTGCCCTGTTACCGGAAGACTCCGCCGAACGCCAGATGAATCTGCTGGCAATGCTGCAGCAGGAGGACCCACCTGGCGATCCGTTCATGTCTGAACAGGTCATGGCCTATTTCACCGATACCTATGAAGCCACAGGTTTCACCGGTGGACTGAACTGGTATCGGGCGAGTGTACGCAGGGGGACTATTTTCGCGAACGCGCCGACGCGAATCGAGGTGCCGAGTCTGTACATTGGTGCTGAGAACGATGTGATCCTGCCGCCATCTTCTGCCGACGGCATGGAAGACTTCATCACCGACCTGGAGAAGTACACAGTGATGGATAGTGGCCACTGGACCCAGCAAGAAAAACCGGATGAAGTAAACCGCGTCATTATCGAATGGCTTAATCGCAAGATTGCCTGAGACTCTCATCAACAACAAGAACACCAGGATGTCATCATGAAAAAAATTCTGTTCATGCTGTTCGTACTATTCACCAGTAATCTTTGCCACGGACAGATCAATGCCCGGTTAATGCGTTACATGGATGTTGCCGACGATCAGATCACGTTTGTCTATGGCGGTGACATCTGGTTGGTGGGCAAGCAGGGCGGAACGGCCGTGCAGCTCACCAATTCCCCTGGCGAAGAGAGCTATCCGCGCTTCTCACCGGATGGCTCGGAGATCGCCTATACGGCGAGCTACAACGGCAATGAAGATGTCTTCGTGGTCCCCGTTACCGGCGGAGTACCCACTCGGGTTACTTATCAGTCCCATGCCGACCGCATGGTGGAGTGGCATCCCGATGGTGAACATATTCTGATTGCCTCATCCCGCGCCAGTGGTATCCAGCGCGTGCGAAAATTCTTCCTGGTGAATAAAGCCGGGGGCCTGCCGGAACCGCTGAACGTTCCTTATGGTGAATTGGCGAGTTTCTCGCCGGATGGGTCACAACTGGCTTATGTAACCAGACTTGCCGAAGACCGACCCTTCAAGCGCTATCGCGGGGGCTATTCCTCCGACATTTATGTGTACGACCTGGCCAACGATACCGCCATCAATATCACTGACAGCACGGCAATCGATGCCAAGCCCACCTGGGTAGGAGACAAGATCTTCTTCCTCTCCGATCAGGATGCCAACATGCGGCTTAATATTTATGCCTACGACATCCGCGAAGGCGCCACCACGCAGATCACTGAATTCGCGGATTTCGATATCTCCTATCTCGGCGCCGGTAGCAATGACCTGGTGTTCGAGGCAGGCGGTGCGCTGTACCAGATGAATATCGATACGCTGGAAGCGCAACCCGTAGCAGTGAACGTGATTAGCGACCTCACGGCAGAGATGCCGCGCGCCGAGGATGTCAGTCGGCGCATTGAAAACATGAGTGCCTCCCCGGGCGGCAAACGCATCGTGTTTGAAGCAAGGGGAGAATTATTTAACGTGCCGGTGAAGGAAGGCTATGTAGTAAACATGACGCAAAGCAGTGGTGCCTACGATCAGAATCCGTCCTGGTCACCCGACGGTGAACTGGTGGCTTACTGGAGTGATCGAACTGGTGAGTATGAGATTCATCTGCAAGGTTCTGACGGCACGGCAGTGGGCAGACAGCTCACAAATCGGGGCAAGGGATTTGGCTATGAGCTGTTCTGGTCTGGCGACAGTAGCAAAATCTCGTTCATTGATGAAACCAACTCCATCTCCATCGTGGACGTGGCGAACGGCGACACCACGGTAGCCGGTAACTACACCTGGAATCTCGGGCACGGCGCGCGCTTCAATTATTCGATAGCCTGGTCACCAGACTCGCGCTGGCTGGCGTTTGCCCAGGGTCAGGACAATTCCAACGATGCCATTGTTATCTTCGACACGCTCGAAGGTGAAGCCCACCAGGTAACCAGTGGCTATTATTCTGACACCGCCCCGGTCTTCAGTAACGATGGCAAGTACCTGTTCTTCCGTACCAATCGCAATATGGATGCCGTGTATTCGGACTTCGACGAAACCTGGATCTATCCCAATTCCACGCAGATTGCAGCAATCAGCCTGCTACCGGATACACCGACATTGTTGCCGGTCAAGAACGACGATCTGGAGCTGGAAGACGACGCTGACGAACCGGACTTGGATGACGATGCAGAAACCAATGTTAGTGATGACGATGAAGAATCGGAATTAGCTGTAGAGATCGATTTTAACGATATGGAATCACGACTCGTGTTGTTACCGCCAGCAGCTGGCAATATCGGTCGCCTGTTCCCGTTCGAAGACAAATTGGCTTACGTACGCCGCCCAAACAGTGGTTCGGCAGATGAAGATGCTGCGCTGGTGTTCTACGACTTTGAGGAGCAGGAAGAGAAGACGGTTTTTTCTGATGTGGATCGAGCAGTGAAGACAGCCGATGGGGAAGCGATGTTGATCTCCAGCAACAACCGTTATGGCATTGTCGAAGTCTCACCAGATCAGAAGCTCGAAGATCCAGTTCCAACCGATGGCCTGGTGATGGACCTGGTGCCCAGGGAGGAATGGCAGCAAATATTTGATGACACCTGGCGTCGTTATCGGGACTTCTTCTATGACCCGAGCATGCATGGGTTGGACTGGAACGCCATGCGTGAGCAGTACGGTGCTCTGCTGGTCGATGCTCGGACACGCTGGGACTTGCAGAACATCCAGTTTCACTTGTTAGGCGAAACTAGTGCCGGGCATACCTACGTCAGGGATGGGGACGTGGAACGCGCCGAACGTCGTGAGACCGGATTCCTGGGCATCGATTGGGCTGAAGACGATGGGCTCTATCAGATCGGCCGCATCATACGCCCCGCAGCCTGGGATACAGAAGTACGCTCTCCATTTGATGGTACAGGGCTGGAAGTTCATGCAGGAGATTACGTTCTTGCTGTTAATGGAAGAAACCTGGATACAGGCAAGGATCCTTATGCCGCTTTTGACGGATTATCCGGAGATACAATTTCTCTGTTGATAAGCAGTTCTGGAGAACGCGAAGATGCGCGATCGATTACCGTGAAGGCGCTCACCCAGGCTCAGGAGAATTCGCTGCGTAATCTGGAATGGATCGAGAACAATCGCAAGTTGGTGGACGAGTTATCCGGCGGCAGGCTGGGCTACATTTACATGTCCAACACAGCCGATCGCGGCCAGCTCGAATTAGTACGTATGTTCTATGGTCAGCTGGATAAAGAGGGGTTCGTCATCGATGAGCGATTTAATGGCGGCGGGCAACTGGCGGACCGGTTCCTCGAACTGATGCAGCGACCGATTGTGTATAACCTGCACTGGCGTCATGGCCGCGATGTCACCCAGCCCATCAAGACCAATCCCGGTCCTATGGGTATGTTGATAAATGGTTGGGCGGCCTCGGGTGGTGATGGGTTGCCCTGGGCATTTCAGGAACTGCAGGCCGGTCCTATCGTTGGCGAAAACACGATGGGTATACTGGTAGGTCCTGCCACCGGGCATCAGCTCATCGATGGCGGTGGCATCACTGTTCCCGGTGCGCGCCTGTATGATAACGATGGACACTGGTTCTGGGAAGGCGAAGGGGTGAGCCCCGATATCGAGATCTGGGATGATCCTTCGATTCTCGCTCAGGGGAGAGACCCGCAGATTGAACGCGTTGTTGAAGAAGTCATGAAGCTGCTCGAGAATGCCCCGCCACGTATGACGCCAGCGCCAGCTCTTGAAGACCGGACTGCGCGTGGTCTCAGAATTAACTGAAAAAACTGGAGAACCTGGAGGGAACACTCACAACTTAACAACTTCTCGGAACAATTTAGCAAAGGGGAAAGGGGGCACCTACAATTTAACAACTTAAAGGTAGATTTCTGATTCTCACGATCGCTTGTTAGTTTGTCCCGTTAAGTTGTTAAATTGTAGGTGTCCCCTGTTTGCTCTTGCTCTCAAATAAGTCGCAATTTATCACTCTGCGCAACTCATGCACTTAGTGGCATAAGGCAAAACCTTTAGTCGCTCCGCACCGATATCTTCTCCGCAGCTCATACACAGCCCATAACCGCCATTCTCAATTCGCGCTAACGCTTGTTTGATCTGGGCGATCTCTTCCAGGGTCACGTCGCCAACTTCTTCCAGTACTTCATCACCGGCTGCTTCTACAGCCGCTTCTCCCCAGTCATCATCAGCAGGTTCGGTGAGGTCATCATCGATATCTTCACTCCGTTCAATCATTGCTGCCAATTTTTCCTGCAATAGTGATTTTATGTCTTCTAGATTCGTCATCTCAACCTCTTTTCGATTCTTTTGCTTAATTTCAAGATTTTCAACAATTATTGAAAATCTGAATTCTCATGATTTTAAAACTAGCACATCACAAGGGCATCCTTCCAGAATTTGTTCTGCGGTATCGCCAATAATCGCTCTCTCCAAAATGTTGCGTGATAGTGCGCCGATAACCAGGATACTGGTGGCACTGGCTTCGATATAGTCGGTCAAGCCAGGAACTAGTTCTCCCTTGCTAATCTTTATATTGGTCGGCTCGATAGTATGACCTGCGAGAAAATCCATCAATATTTTCTCATGGCGCTTTTTAATTCCGAGCAAGAATTCCTGAGTTCCCTCAATTTCAGGGATGAAAGAACTCAATAATGGCAGATAGGCATGAAAGACAAGAGCGGAAAGTGATAATTGTTTGGACAAAAATTCTATCGTGGAAAGCAGTTTATGATCCAAATTGGATTCTTCGGAGTTGCGATGCAAGGGATCGACGGCCGCTACCACAGTTCCACCTTTGTGCCAGGGTTCTGAATTAACCAGAAGCAACGGAAATGGGTTCTTGCGAACCAGTCTTCAGTCGGTATTGCTCAAAACGGATCGTTCTATCAGATTGTGTTTGTGTGTGCTTTTAATTAGTAAGTCAGGTTGGAATTCATTTGCCTGTTTGAGAATCGCCTCGGCGAGATTATGCTCCTCTCTAAATTCCATGGATACTGCCAGGCCCAGAGCTGAGAATTCTTCAACGAATTCTTCCAAATTCTCGACATTGTGCTGCACGAAAAGTTTTTTCTGTATCGAAATAAAATCTTTATGCATGCCTTCATATAGATAAGGTTCTTCCTCCAGGCTATTCGAATTATTAATGAACAGTCTGATTTCAGCTTTGCATGATTCAGCGATGAGTTTTGTCCGATCAATCACGAAGTCTCTGTCCACACTGGGATCAACTATGACAAGAATTCGATGGATCTTATTCATTTGGTTTACTACTTTCGCGTGTAGTCAAAGGACAATACAGCAATCTACGTTCTAACCTGGGGAGCCTCTGGTCATATGTGATCAGAGGCTCCCTGGTGTAGCATTTTTAAAAATTTGTTCTCAGGGTCTTCAGCATCTTGGTAAACCGGTCCAGAATGGTTAATTCCTTAAGATCTCGGAATTCTCCTGCATCAAAAAATGTGCCGTAACAATTCACACAGGATTCGTACCTGATATGGAACTGATCTTTGTCGATCATCGGGACCATCCGTTGATTGCAAACAGGACAATCGATATTTCTCATGTCTCGGTATTGTAGGCCGACCTGATCGCTTCCTATATCTATGGACTCTGATCCTTTAATTTGTATTAGATCTTCTTTCTCTAACATATCGAACCAGAGCCCCTGGCAGTTGTCGCAGCGCTCGAATTTGATGTTTTCGAATGTATAGGTTTTAAATGTACCCAAGCATTTTGGACAGTTCATGACAGACCTCATTTAGTTGGTAACGAATTGCATAGAAGAATTAGATCGATGGAGAAAGTGTTGATTGTCGATTAGTGTAATCTAGTGGCCGGAGCGGTTCGGAGCATGCTTCAGATAGACAGAGAGTATAGGGTTAAAACCCTCAGGCACTGCTCTTTTTCTCAACTAGCAAATAAAAAAATCCTGCGTTTAACTCGTCATGAATCCATTGAGCGGAATGATTCTCATTATCAGCATTGCCGCGCCTAACGTACTCGAAGTGATTAAAAACAACAAGGTAAAAGGGCTACTCATTACTTTGTAACGTATCTGGCAGAATTCAATTCCTCGACTTCCCTGGCAGATTTGTCTGGATAAATTATACGTTATGAGTGTCCCTATCGCTGATTTGACGATTCGTCTCGTAGTGACTTAAATTCATTTCCCTCAAACCATTCCGGAAACGTAGTTTCCTGACTGAGTTTCTGCGCGATCTCGAAATATATCAGTATGTCCTCCACGGCACCGCTGAAATTCCACGCCGGGTCATACTCATCATAAGGCGTATGATAGCGATTGTCGGTATAGTCCTGTGCCTGAGACGCACCATAGTCTCGTCCAAATTCGATGTTATCTTCGCCAGATTCAGCATAGAGTGCCGGGACGCCCACTTTGGCAAAGTTAAAATGGTCAGAGCGATAATAATAACCGCGCTCAGGATTTGGTTCTGCAACTATATACCTGTCTCGAGCCGCCGCCGCTTCTTGCAGATAATCTTCAAGTTCACTGCTGCGTGCTCCCACCACGATCACGTCCCGAGCTCGGCCTACGGTATTTAATATATCCATGTTGATATTCGCCACAGTGGTAGGGATGGGATAGAGCGGATGCTCTGCATACCATTGTGACCCCAGTAGTCCGGACTCCTCAGCTGTCACCGACAGGAATACAATGGTCCGTTCTGGTGGTGCTACCCGGCCATGGAGATAAGCCAGTGCCAGTAGCCCTGCAGTACCAGTGGCGTTGTCGGCGGCGCCGTTCCAGATATTGTCTCCCTCGATCTCATTATTAATTCCCAGATGATCCCAGTGTGCGGTATAGATGATCGTTTCATCGGGTCGCCGGGTTCCTGGAATGGCAGCGATTACGTTCTGCGAAGTAGAAGTTCGCACAGAGTTTTCAATGCTTGCGCTGGCCTTGATATCGGCCAGTGGAACGGCAATGAAGCCGGGTTCGGCGGCGGCCGCTTTCAATGCCTGGTAATCGAGTCCGGCGCCGTCGAACAGGGCTTCGGCTGAGTCAAGGGTCAGCCATCCTTCGATTTCGGTGCGGTGGCCATTGAGATTTTCCGCTTCCAGGCCAATTTGAGGCCCTGACCAACTGTTGTTCACTACCTCCCAGCCGTAACCCGCCGGGCCCGTCTCATGCACAATCAGAGCCGCCGCCGCGCCCTGCCGTGCGGCCTCCTCATATTTGTAAGTCCAGCGACCGTAGTAAGTCATGGCGTTACCATTAAACAACGCCGGATCCTGGGTGGCATAACCCGGATCATTCACCAGGATAATAACGGTCTTGTCAGTCACATCGATCCCAGCATAGTCATTCCAGTCGCGCTCAGGCGCGACGATTCCGTAACCAACGAAAACTACATCACTGCCCTGAACAGTAATAAAAGGTAGCTGCTGTTGCGTACCCACCACCATCTGCTCGCCGTAAATAAACGTGGCTTCATAGTCACTTCCCTGCAGGTAGAGCAGGGCGTCACTCGAAGTATTGAGTTCGGTCACAGCAACCGCTTGGAAATAGGAATCTCCATTTCCCGGGCCGATACCCAGCCTGGCGAACTCTTCCTGCAAGTAGGCGATAGTTTTCTCCTCACCAGGTGTAGCAGGAGCTCGACCCTCGAACTCATCGGAAGCCAGCACCGAGGTATGCCGGTGCAGCAGCGCCTCGATCTCGCCACTTAAGGAATCTGCGACGAGTGAAGAGGTGGGTGATGTATTCCTTGATGCTTCATCTGACGGGCTTTCACCGCAGGACGATAAAACCAGGGAAAATAATAGTATTAGGTGCGTTGCGCGGGTATGCATGATGACCTCGAGCTTACTGTGCAGGCTGTATTAGACAATAGAAGGATGAGCATATATGGCAGCGACACGGTTCGTCTACTCTGGCGCAAGAGAAATAAATTTCCTAAACGTGCAGATATAAGTTATAAATTGAACTTGTACCTTAGCGCGCTGGCTGAAATTTCTATCCGGGCCAGATTAAGTGCAGCTTATGTAATCTGAGTGAATCACCGCCTACAGGAAACAGAACATGGCTGAATTTCTGAATGAATTTCCTGAAGTCGCCGCAATACTAGTTCTAATTCTCGGTTTCGCTCTAGCTAAACTTGCCCAGCACCAGGCAGGCAGACTGCTCACCTTCCTGGACCGAATTACCTCTCGCTATGCTACCAGCGACGCCACAGTAATTTCTCCAGATCTTATACGCTTGTCGCAGTCTGCGGCCTATTGGGTAGTGGCACTCTTCTCAATGGTAATTGCGCTGCAGATGCTCGGAGATGGGCAATTCTCGAACTGGCTAGAAAACGTCCTGGCCTTTGTACCTCGAATACTTGTTGGTTTGGTTATTATCGGGGTAGGCAATGTGCTTGGTGTGGTTTCGCGTTACTTGCTTTCGCAATTAAGCGAGTCCATGACACCAAATTCAGCGGCGCCCCGCTTCGTCCATCTAGCCATCATGACGATCTCCATCGTGCTTGGCCTGCAGCAGATGCTGATAGACATCTCCTTTATTACTCAGCTTCTGTTACTCATAATAATTCTAATCGGTGGTGCGCTTTCACTGGCGTTCGCCTTGGGCACAAAAGACTATGTAGCTAATCTGGTTGCACAATCAGAGTTCGATCAGTATCGGATCGGTGATCGTATTCGTGTTGACGATGTGGAAGGAGAGATTATCGAGATTACCAAGACCAGTGTGCGAATCGATGGCGATGAAGGCATCATCAGCATACCTGGTTCGACATTCATTAATGCTAATGTCATGAAGTTACATGTGAGCAGCGATGCCAGCTAAGGATTCAAAGCTGCTGCAGGGTTTTGCAAGGAAAGCGCCTGAAGATTTCGCACACGCTGTAGATAGTGCGCCGGCTGGTGAAGTGGCGGAAATACTTGGGGGCCTTCCAGTAGAGGCTCGAGCCACCGTGGTTGCACATCTCTCTCCAGGCTGTATCGATACATTGAAAATGGAGCATCCATTGTACATCAGCGAGTGTATCGCCAATGGCGGCTTGGAAGATGCGAAGGCAATCCTGGTCCGTCTGGCACGCAGCAGTCGTCTGGATCTGGTAAATGCGATGCCGGCGAACGCCAGGCGTCGCGCACTACTGCGTTTTATGAACTATCCCGATCATAGTATCGGAAACTTTGTAACCAGCGAAGTAATCATCGTGCCACAGGATTCTCAGACGGATACAGTGCTGGCACTTATTCGCAAGAGTCGTCCGGGTTGCCCGGTGTTGTTACAGTCATCTAAAGGCACATACGCCGGGATTATGGATGCGCGCCGGGTTATCGAGGGTAATTCGCATGAATCAATCGAGAATTTCGCTGATGAAGTGAAGCCACTCCAGGCTGAAATGCCAATTCTGGAAGCGGTCAATGTAGACCAGTGGAATACTCACACACTCTTACCCGTAGTGGATTTTGAGAATCACATTCTCGGAGTAGTAGACAGGGAGGATATTGTAGCTCATGTCTCCCATCATGCACCCCAGGTCGAACGCGCTCGGGATGCGCTGCAATCGGTGCTTTATTTGTACCTGAAGGTTATGTCTTCCATGATGCAATCGCTCTTCAGCAAGGGTGAGTCAACATGACCTTGAGTGTTCAATTAAAGGAGGCCTACCTCGCGCTGCATCCGAAACAGAGCACAGAGTTGCTGGAACAATTAGCCGTTGACGAACTTTCAATGGAGTTGGAATCGATAACCCCGCGAGCAATTCTGCCTATCCTGGACAGACTGACATCGAGTCGAGCTAACCAGGTATTTGCTCATCTGGATGATGAACAGAGACGAGGCGTACTAAAGGAAGCATCACCCCGCCTGGCGGTGTTGCTGGTTGCGGAATACAACGAGGAACAGAGAGAGTCGCTGTTTTCGAGTTTGGATGCGGCAGTGCGCAACGATCTGGAACGTATTCTGGAATTCCCGGAAGACACCGCCGGGCGTTTGATGGAGAAGCCCGTCGATGTTCATTCTGATATGACCATCGAACAAGTCAAGAATCGAATCCGCGAATCAGATGTCAATCGCGCGCGTTCGGTCTATGTAGTCAATAACAAGAATAAACTGGTCGGCAGAGTAGACATGCAGGATTTAGCATTGGCGGAGCCGGGCGATGAATTTTCAAAATTCATTCACAAATCTCGCCTGGCCGTTCCGGCTACGGCAAAAAGAGAAGAGATCGTCGATTTCCTGGAACAAAATCGCGTGGATTCCGTGCCTGTAGTGGATACAGAAGGCCGCTTGATGGGAATAGTTCGCTACCAGAAAATATTTGAAGCCATCGAAAGTGTTGCATCGTCAGATATGCTCCGCATGATGGGTGGCAGCGGCGATGAACGCGCGCTATCTACAGCGACATTCTCAATCAAACGCCGTTTACCGTGGTTGCATATCAACCTGTTGACTGCATTTCTTGCTGCATCGGTGGTGGGGCTGTTCGAGAACTTGATTGCCCAGTTCACCGCACTGGCTGTGTTATTACCTGTGGTGGCAGGTCAATCGGGGAATGCCGGCTCGCAGGCGCTCGCTGTGACTATACGTGGAATCGCTCTGCGAGAGATCGGCACGAGAGAGTGGCGCGGTGTGCTTAGAAAGGAAGTGATGGTCGGTCTGGTTAACGGAGTTGTGTTGGCATCAACCTGCGGACTCGGTGTGTTTCTCTGGAGCCGTTCGATTGGATTGTCATTGGTGATCGCAGTTGCCATGGTGCTTTCGATGATAGCCGCCGGAATAGCTGGGGCCCTGGTGCCCCTGGTGTTGACTCGTGTCGGGCAGGACCCGGCCACTGCTTCGTCAATCATTCTCACGACGGTAACCGACGTGGCAGGCTTCTTTGCCTTTCTCGGAACTGCTTCCCTCCTGGCGTTTATGTTATAGCCGCTGCTTGTCTCTGTAGCTAACTCTGGTTCACTACGATCTTACGGTATAAGTGCCAGGTCGCATGCCCTAATATCGGCAAGGCTACCGCCAGTCCGATTAAAAACAGTGCGGCCCCCAGGGCTATAAACACAACAACAACGATTCCCCATACAGCAAGCACATAGACGTTTAGTGAAAATGCCTTGATCGAAACCGTAATCGCCGTCATTGCAGTAACCGGCTTGTCAAGGGCTAGTGGAAAAGCCACGACTGATAGGGCCATTGCCGCAAAGGCAAACAGGAAACCGACAAAATTGCCATAAGCGATGAGTGCTCCGCCGCGCCGAGTAGTCAGTACCTGGTTAATAAAATCAGCCATTGAACTCGGTGGGTTCTCGCCAAACAAACCGAAATAGATGAGCTCGGCCATGTAAACCCAGGAGACGTAAAGCACCATCATCAAAAACGACAATGCCAGTATGGGTGCGAATGAGTGGGTATGAATAAATCTGAATGAAGATCGCCAGTTCATGTCTAATCCTTTTTCCCGACGACGACTCATTTCGAAAAATGCGATGGCGACAATAGGCCCGATCAGATTAAAGCCTGCAACCATGGGAAAAACGAGGTAGCGCATTTCTTGCCCGAAGGCGAACAGAGAAAAGACCAGAGCGAATAAGAAATAGAAGAGAATTAGAAGTGCAATGGAACTTGGTTTCGCGCCGTAGTCATCATAGCCTTCCCGCAAAGATTGCCAGAGATCTCGCAGACCAATCCTGTTGATCTGAATATCTTTTGCCGAAAGACAAATATCTTCAAATGCAGATTCTTTTTGCTGATGAGTAAGTTCAACCATGTAAATACCGCCTCCAAATCAATTAGGTCTGCAGCAAGGTTGCTCACTTATGCCTCGAGTGAATTCAGTCAAGCTACGCTTGCTGGAGGCTAATTCCAGTGGCAGATTCGATCTCAAATCCCCAGTTTCGGCAGAGTACATTAAGAGCGAGATCATTCCGTGGTTTGAGTTTACTCTTGAAAACTTTTTGAATACAAGTCTAAACGCCAGGGGACGCTCATTATTTAGCTAATTAGCGCAAATTCAGTAATTCTCATTAGTGCCCCAACGCACCAAGTCTTCCATGCTCGCCATCGATAACAAGGCACTGAATTCCCCAGGCTACAAGATTCTGTGTTATCGCAAAAACCAGTAATTTTCTCATCCAATCTCGAGCGCCGGATTTTCTGACTTAGCCGTTTCTGAAACTATCCTCCCGAGTAAATAATTGAAAGACAAGATGAAAGAACAGGCGTATAAGTACGCTGATTTTTAACTATTTCAGGATCTATTCAAATGGAAGAACTGGTCTGGGATACGAAAATGCTGATCTCGGGTGTGATTCTCATAATCACATTTATCGCAATCTTTACCGAAGGCGTACATGGCGTTCACCGGGTGAAAGTAGCCATGGCTGGTGCCGCAACTATGATCGTAGCCGGGCAGGTGGCTGGGTTCTATTCGCCCGATCTCGCCATCGAAGCGATTGACTGGAACGTAGTGCTACTGCTCGGTGGCATGATGACAATCGTGGCAATCATGATTCCCACGGGTGGATTTCAACAACTGGCTTATGGAATAGCCGACTTCAGCAAAGGCCGCCTGTTCCTGCTGCTAGTGTTGATGGGAACACTCGTGACTGTCCTGTCACTCCTGTTGGATAACGTCACCACCGTTGTCATTTTTGGTCCGTTAATCATCTTGATCTGTCAGTCATTGAAGGTTAGCCCGATTCCTTTTCTGCTTGCTGCTGCCTTGCTGTCCGACACCGGCGGCGTGGCAACACTGGTTGGCGACCCACCTAACCTGATGATTGGTTCGGCTGCCGGTATCGATTTCAATACCTTTGTCTATCACATGGGGCTGATGGTATTGGTAGCCTGGATAGTTATTCTATTGTTTCTGCGTGTGCTTTTTGCCAAGGAGTTGTCAGTAATTCCTGCTGCGCTCTCTCTGGAGAACAGGCTGCAGATAGCCGACCGGAGAACCTGGAATGCAGCGCTGCTTGTTCTTGGAGTGATGGTCATAGGATTCATCATCCATAGCCGTATTGGCTGGGAACCCTGGTTGGTCACAGCGATGGGTTTAACGCTGCTTATTTTTATTGGTAGAAACATCGACCTTGAAGAATCCGTGGCCCACATCGAGCTGGCTTTGCTAATGTTCTTCATCTCGCTGTTTATCATCGTGGGTGGTGTAGAGAATAGTCAATTTCTCGAATATCTGGGCCAGTTTATTGTTCCCTTTGTGCAAGATGACTTGATGTCTTCAACCATTATTCTTATGTGGGCGTCGGCAATCCTGTCTGCAGCGATAGACAACATTCCCTTCACCGCGGCGATGATCCCGATAATCCTTGGCATGGAGACGCAAGGCATCAACGTAACACCGCTGTGGTGGGGACTGGCGGCTGGAGTAGGCATGGGTGGCAACGGGACTCACCTGGGCTCCACTGCCAATGTGTTTATCGTGACAATTTCAGAGAAGCTGGCCAAGGACTCGGGTGATCCGTCGCTGGCAATTACTCCGGGACTGTGGTTCCGCAAGGGAACTCCTGTCATGCTGATGACTCTGGTAACCTGCACAATAATCATGCTGCTGTTTTTCGATTTCTTTGCCGGCAATTGAGCAGGTGAAGGGATGACGGGACATTCATAAATTATTAATTTAGAGGGCAAATTCTCAAATTGGCTTGGTGTTCCGCAATGGACCAGTCAAATATCCGATTTGCAGGCGCCTAATAAATCCAATCCAATTTCAACGCTGTGTTGATTGAACTGAATTTGCAATGCTCAGACTGAATCAACTGTCATTAACCGAACTGCGCGGTGACCTGTACGGAGGGCTTACCGCGGCGGTCATAGCCTTACCGCTGGCTCTGGCTTTCGGGGTTGCCTCGGGGATGGGACCGGTGGCCGGCCTCTACGGCGCTATCTGTGTCGGATTTTTTGCAGCATTGTTCGGTGGTACCAATGCCCAGATATCGGGCCCTACCGGGCCGATGACTGTAGTGTCCGCTAGCGTTTTTACCCAGTTCGCGGCCGATCCGGCAATAGCGTTTACCGTAGTAATGCTGGCGGGTGGTTTTCAGATCCTGTTCGGTTGCTTGAAGTTGGGACGTTATATCAATCTTATGCCCTATCCTGTGATCTCTGGTTTTATGACCGGTGTCGGATGTATCCTTATCATCCTGCAGTTGGAGCCGTTGACCGGACATATTGCCGCTCCAACAGTAGTCAATGCAATTACCGCCCTCCCCAGTGACTTGATTTCTATTAACTGGCCGGCCTTCGGCATTGGCTTATTCGCGTTCCTGTTGTGCCTGCTAATGCCAAAACCAGTGGCGAAAAAACTGCCCCCTGCACTACTTGCATTGGTGCTAGGCAGCGTGGCTGCCTTGCTGATCGATGGCATTCCCACGCTCGGTGAGGTTCCGGTTGCTATGCCGGACCTGCAGTTGCCAAGAATCGATTTCGCCCAACTCAATATCATGTTGTTGTCAGCTCTGGTTCTCGCCGCGCTTGGTTCCATCGACAGTCTGCTGACCTCCCTGGTGGCGGATAATCTCACCCGAACTTTTCATGACTCGGACAAGGAATTGGTTGGCCAAGGTGTGGGCAACCTGCTGGCGGGATTCGTAGGGGGATTACCGGGAGCAGGTGCGACGATTCGCACTTTGGGAAACATCAATGCCGGAGGCAGAACACCTCTGTCAGGCATCTTCCATGCTGTAGTGCTGCTGGTAATCGTATTGGGACTGGGCCGAGTCGTGGCATTTGTCCCTCATGCCGCACTGGCCGGTATCCTGCTGAAGGTCGGCACCGATGTAATCGACTGGCGATTTATCAAACGCATAAACCGGGCGCCGCGTGTCGATGCGGTGCTCATGGTAATTGTATTGCTGGTGACGATATTCGTGGATGTGATAACAGCCGTCGCGGTCGGCGTAGTCTTTGCGAGCCTGATCTTCGTAAAGGAGATGGCGGAGTTTCAGGCGCAATCAATTCGCGCCATCGTCGGGGAGGAGGGAGACGAGTCTTTTTCCAAGTCGGAAAATGAGGCTTACCTGAAATGCAATAGGTGCGTGGCTGTACTGCATCTCTCCGGCCCCATGAGCTTCGGTGCTGCCAATGAAATGATGCGGCGCATCGCCCTGATTAATCCGGTAAAAGTGCTCGTGATCGACCTGACTCATGTCCCCGGGGTCGATGGCAGCGCGGCCCGCACCCTGGAGGAAATTATCCAGCGGGCGCTTCAGGCTGACCAGCAGGTCTTCGTCGCCGGGATACAGTTCGGTGTCGCCCGCTTATTGAGTAGAATGGGAGTATTTGATGAATTGAGAGTGACAACCCGATTCGCAACACGATTAGAAGCGCTCAAGGCGGCCGCTAAAGCAATTGGCAACACGCCTAGCAGTAAATAGAAGCTGTGGAATTAGGGTCAGATCTATTTATTTATAGTTCCTGAAATCATTCTTTAGCCTTCGGTTTCGATACGGTTACAGTCCATCTCCAAATCGTCAACAAAAGTTTCGGCTGACTGATGAAACTTGTTCTGCAGCGTGAGGATCTCCTTTATGGCTGTAGTAAACTCCTTATGCTTCATTTGATCGCTCAGAAACAGCCAGAACTCACCGAGCTTCTCAATATTAGATTCGGAGTAGTGCAGCATTTCTCTCATCTCCGAAATTATACTTCATGCTTTCTCTATATGAGATTTTGCGTTTTCATTAGACATTTTTCAGTGTTCCTTTATGGCATTTTTAGCCTATAGTCGAAGTTCCCATATAGGATTCCTATAGCAGGCCATAAGTCACATCTACGTGCAAACCTTATAGAATCCCTTCAGCTAAACAGATCCAGTTTCTCCACGCCAATTGGAAACAGGCTGTCGAGATCGTCTTGTACGCCGAGAAAATCCCGTAAGGCGCGATGTACGTGCTGTGGAGTGACGATGATACCGTTCGAGTCTGCTTCCAGGGTATCGGGATTCAGTTTTAATGCTTCGAAGTTTTCATCAGTCTCACCAATCACACGATTGCCTGTGATACCTGCCCCCATCGCCATTATGGAAGTGATATTCCAGTGATCCTTGCCGTCGCCGTCGTTGTAAAACGGCGTGCGACCGAAATCTGACCCTACCACTACGGTAACCATGTCCTGCAGTCCCTGCAGCTCGATCTGCTCCCAGAGATGGTCCAGTCCTTCGAGGAGTTCGGTCAGGCTATCGGTATGATCGGCATCATGATTACCGTGGGTGTCGAAACCACCGGCGTTGAGATTGGCGCTCACTGCCAGGCCACTGGCGAACGCGGCAACGGCCACCTCGGCCTGACCCTGCAGGCCCTCTGAGACCTCCTCGGGTAGAAACGCCAACAGGCTTTCCAGTTCCACCTCGGTATTGCGAACCGTTGCCAGCTGATCCATCTGCAATTGACGCTTGGGCAGCGATTCTGCCACACGCAGCCTGGTCAGCCGTTGTTCGCGGGCCTGCTGCACCAGGTCATAGGAAGCACTGCCGAAATAACTGAGCGGCTGTAGTTCTTCATCCTCCGGAAACATACTGTTCGGATAAGCCAGTTGACTGAAGGTGTTGGCGCCGGCAGTGCGCACCGGCGCCACCAGCGAAGCGGTAAAGTCATAGCCGCCATTGGAGATGAAGGCCATCGGCTGGTCCGCATAGGGAGCCGCCGCCAGCGCTGCGATACTGGGGTAGCCTTGCTCGAGTTTGCCACTCCACACGAAGCGTCTGCCACTGTCGTGGCCGTTGGTTTGTGTGTCGATACCGTTGATTACCAGAAGCCGGTTCGAGTGCTTGGCAAAGAAGTTGTCAAAATGTCCAGCCGATTCAATGGATGGTGCCTGGATGATGTTCGAGTAGGGCGCATAGACAAGATTCCCGGCTGTCTTTATTTCGCTTGAAGAGAAGTTGTTAACTGGACCCAGGCCATCTGCACGAGGTGCATCACCCTTGGGATCGATAAGGCTGGTAGGATCCCAGCCACCCGATGCACTTACGGTTATCAGGAAACGCTCGGCCGTTGCTCCGAAAGCGGGTCGGATGAGTGACATGGGCAGGACTCCTGCCATACCCAGTCCGGTAACTGTTCTGAGAAATGTTCTTCTTTTCATGGTGGAACTCCTCAACGATTGACTCTCGCTGCTCTTAAGGTTTGGATTTATTCGTAGACAAAGCGATAGTCGGACATCAGGTAAGCGGCAACCGCCATCCAGGCCCGAATTACGTAATTGGCATCCAGTACTAGCACATTCTGAAGCGGAGCCCCGCTCAACAAGTCGTTGGTGCGTCGGCACGAAGAGGGCAGCGCGTTGCCCTCGTTGCTGGCCTGGCTTGCCGCCAGTACATCGACAAACAACTGGTAGGTAGTCTCGACCTCGAGGTCATCGATCGCCAGTTCTTCTCCCAACAGATGCTCGTGCAAGTACTGGATGTTGGTCTTGATACTGGCCTGGTCCGTGCTGCCGATTGGCTGTGTGTCTGCCTCGACATAGGGGAATAACACTCGATCCTGGGTGCTGTAGAGGAAATCGTTAGCTACGGCATAACAGGCTAGTTCATTCGCCATGCGTTCCTGCACGGCAACCATCAGTCCATTCGGCTCGGTGAGTCGTTCGGTGACGACGAAGGAGTCGATGCCACCATAGATCTGGTTATAGAACTGCGAGTCATCCAGCAGACGTGCCTGGTTGTCGAGCTCAATTGTTACGCTGTAATTATTCAGCGGGCTGCGCCACTCGAAACCCAGCAGTGCAATGATTTTTCGATGCAGCATCTCCGGCGACAGCAAGCGTGCGGCGCCGGTTTCCTCATGAATTACGGCAAAGGCATCTGACTCCAGAGCTTCGGCCCGCCAGTAGGGGCTGAGGATAATCTCCTTGATCAGGCTCTTCAGGTTTTGGTTATCGGCGACGTAGACTGCTTTCAATTCATCCAGATGTACCGACTCGGCATTGAAGGCATCCCACTCGGCTTCGGTGCCGGTCTCGCTAGGTGGATCCAGCGGTTCGCGTCCGGTCAGGCCGTTGTAAACGATACGTACCATGGCGTCATCGAAGCGCGGATCGGTCTGCATCTGTGTGGAGAGCCATTGCAGGGAGGTATCCTCCTCACTGTCCGGGCGATCGATTCCGGCAAATCCTGCCTGGAACATGTCCTCGTACCAGGGCTGGTTGGGGCGGTACTGGCCGCGCTCATTCCAGTTCTGGAAAGAAGAAGCCACTGGATCCAGCAGGCCATGGCAGATAACACAGTCGTCGTTGTCCATGGTCGGCGCCGGGCTGCTGATATCTACCGCTTCGCCATCCGGGCGGGTGCCTTCCAGGGCGAGGATGTCGACATCGAGAAACAGATCGTATACGACCCGTGAGCGCCCGCGGTTGACGTTGGTATCACTGGTGGGATAGCGATTCAGGAACATCAATGAGGTCATCATTCCAGCATGGGGAATTCCAGGTAACTGAGCTGGCAGCCACTCCTGGGGGTCCCATTCATCGTTGAAATTCAGTGCATCGATCACGCCATAGCTCTTCGCCGAATAGCCGTTCACCATGAAGTAATCCGCAGTGAGAATCTCGGGCATAGGCATGTCGTTCTTGACCACGTAATTAACCAGCTGTAGTGGTTCGAGGGCGACGCTGTCGTTGGTAGTTACCCGGTTGAACTGAAACTCATCGTCACGGACACCGTCACCTGGATCGAACCAGCGGAAATCTGGAAATCCACGCATCAGGTTTATGGCTTCTTCCGGGCGACTGTTTGCAGCCAGATAACGATTGGTATGAATTAGATCATTGAATATCTCGATAAGACGCGCGTAAAAGGACTGTTCCTGCATCATGCCGTCCAATACAGTGCGTAGCCCGTCGTCGCCATCACTGGCCACCAGTGCCACCTCGCTGTCGGTGGGTAAGCGGCCGACCAGTTGCAAGGAAGCCTTGCGCAGCGTGTCATCCAATGGCATCGATATCAGTGCAGCAATCGATTGTGCGACCATCGGGCTATCGTCTACCTGAAACACAGTTAGGATGTATTCGGTGACTTCGCTGGCACAGGTGTCGATGCAGCTGTTTGGTACGCCGAGTGGCATCACGTTGTTGATATAGGAAGTGAGCGCGTTGGCGTCGCCGCAGTTGGCACAATTCACCATGGACACGGCAACAGCACCTCCCTGGCCATTAACTCCGTGGCAACTTGAGCATAGTGAATTGTAGTTATCCTGGCCGGCTACTGTTGTTGCATCTGCGAGCAGCACCTGAAACAGGTCTCCGGGTATCAGCTGCAGCTGCAGGGTATAGAAGTCGAATGCCAATTGGGTCAGCGGAATGTCCAGGATGGCTGAATCCAGATCAAATGTGGCGCCTGGGGTGAGCCCCGGTTCGGCAGCTATTGCCTCAATGATGCTAAACGTAAGTGCGGTCGCATCGACGAGTTTGAGTTCAAGGCGTAATGATCCATAGCCTTCCACGTCGATGCGCGGAATGTGCAGGGTATCAATCTCAAAATAGGGGATTGAACTACCGGATTGCGCCGACGCAGGTGCCGTGGCACCTACGCTTAGCAGCACAAAGGCGATTGCATAGAAGATAAATCTGAATTTGGCCATAGCACGACTCGCTCTCACAGAAAATCAGTTATTTCCAGTTATAACGCTAGAGGCAGGCAGGGGTTTACTTTAAGAAGCTGGGGAGGAGCGAACTGCGAACCAGGTCACAAAGGAATCAATTATTCGGACAGATGCATTTTAATTATTCTGGAAACAACTCAGAAACAAAGACGAGAAAATTGATATGCCCCTAGTTCTCTATGTGCTGGAAGCGTTGTAGCGTTTTTCCGTCACGTTCAATGGTCTCGAAGAACATCTCCAGCGGCCTGACCCAGAGTCCATGGTCTCCGTAAAGGGCGCGATAAACCGCCATCGGCTCCTGGGTTTCGCTGTGAAGGGCGATATCGATCAGCTCGTAGCATTGACCCTTGAAGTGTCGGTAATTGCCCCGGGGAATGTCTGCATAGTCTGTTTTACTCACTGATCGGGATTCCCGGGCAGCGCAGGTGCAGGTGCCGGCGCATCTGGAAATGGCAGACGGCCTGGTCCACCTGGTGGGCCACCGGGAATAAATTCTGGCCTGCCGTCTCGTCCTTCACTACCGCGGGGTCCGCGCCGCTGTACGAATTGCCGCGCCACCAGGCGTTCTGCCTCGGTGAGTTCTCTTAGTAGTACGATCGTTTGTTGATGAGACAATTGCTGGTAGCGTTCGCCGGCTTCACGCAGGTCGGCGAATGCCTGCTCCAACGCTTCGGTATCCAGCGAGGCCGAGGCCATCAAGTCATTGACACGGCGTTGTGCGGTAAACATCTGCTGGCGAAGTGGTCGAATCTCGTCATAGCTGCTCTCCAGTAGAGGTTCAAGCTCAGCTCGTCGTTCCTCGCTGAGGTCGCGCACCACCCAGCCTATATTCGGAGGAAATGGTCTCGGACCGCGCTCCTGGATACTGGACGCGCGATAGGAAATACCACCAACAAATACCAGGTTGATGGCAACAGAGGCGAGCAGGGCGATCAGGATCAGTCTGCTTCTGTTCATGACTAAAAATTATTCTCCGAGTAATCATCGAGTGAGAGCATGGCAAGTTCATCTTCCCAGAATTCAAGCTCGCTGGGTTCCACCATTACACCAAAACTGTAGTAGTTGCCGAGCACGATACCGAATACCAGAGGTAAACAAGCTGCTATCGTGGGTCGCCACAAACGCAGGGTAAATCCCTCAGTTGGGGCCAACCAGTCGAGTAGTCTATCCATTGGAGATAAAGAGCGGGCAGGGAGTGGTTGATGCATTACAGTGGCTTCCAGACTGGCAAGTTCTGGCACTGGCAATTGGTTCAGCCGTTTCTCCAGTAGCTGGTGGCTCGCCAGCAAGGCTCGTACTTGTCGACTACTATCGAGTAATTCTGTGCAGCTTCGCCGCAGCTCGGATGGCCAGGACCGGGAGTCTGCGCCATGAACATTCAACAGCTTTTCAAATTTATCAAAGTTCATCATCTTTAGTGCCTGTCTATTTATGTGCGCTTTCTGGCTTCATGTGCGCTTTCTGGCTTCATGTGCGCTTTCTGGCTTCATGTGCGCTTTCTGATTTCATCTGCGCTTTCTATTTTTATCTACACTTTCTCGCAATATTCATAAGGTATTTTTTCAATTCAAATTTTACTCAGTGTCTTGCGTAGCGTGCGTTTCGCTCTGGCTATTGCCGACTCCAATGCTTTGACTGATACATTCATAATAGCAGCGGCTTCCTTGTTAGAAAATCCGGAGAAGTGGCAGAGCATCAGCGCGCTGCGTTGATTTTCTGGCAAGGCAAGGATCGCCTGTTCCAATTGTGTGCTCTGATCATGGGCTGTATCGCGTTCGACCAGATCAACCTGATGTTGCAATTTCGCTTCAGTTTCACTTTCGAGATTTGCCAGGGTCAGGGTTCTTGCGTGCCTTCTCAGGTAATCGACACACAGGTTGCGAGCAATCGTGTGCAGCCATGTCGACAGTTTCGCTTTCTCCGGCTGCCATTTCGCAGCATTCACCCACAGTTTTAAAAAAGTTTCCTGGCAAATGTCCTCGGTATCCTTCTTGTTCCCCAACATCCGGTAAGCATAATGGCTGATTGATTTTAGATGTTGCCTGACGATGGCCTGATAAGCAGATTGATCACCATTACATACGGCCCGCATCAACTCTTCATCAGTCATTATGCTCTTTCAGGGATCCTTGCAGCGCGGAGAACTAATTCTGCTGCGATTGTCCTCCACTATTTCCACCAGGTCTACCGCGCCCACCGCCTCTGGGACCAGCGCCGCCCTGGCGTGGCCTGCGTAATTCATCCTTGCTTAACACGCCATCGTCATCGCGATCCATCATGTTAAAGTTTGCCTCCTGGAATTCATCCAGTGTCACAATCTCGTCACCATCAGTATCCATTTCATGAAAACGTGCGGTGGCCCGTTCCGTCATCATTTCGCGCATCTGTGCGCGGCGCTCATTGATCTGGCTTGCATCACCATTGCCGCTTCGCTGTCCGCCGGGGTTGCCAGCGCGGGGTCCGCCGGTCGGGCGAGCATTCAAAAATTCATCGATCGTCAAGACGCCGTTCTGGTCAGTATCGATTCGAGCCAGTACGTCCCGATCGCCTTCCTGAAACTCCACGAAGCTGACTGTTCCGTCACCGTTACTGTCCAGATCTTCCAGTTCAAACCGACTGGGTCCATTGTCTTCGGCTGCCAGCACTGCTGTGGAAAGACTCAGTAGTCCCAGGCTCGTAATCCTCAGTAAATCTTGCATACGTATTCTCCTGCATTGCATGTATTTATAGAGTTATACGCAGCGCGCGTATCGACCCGTCGCAACCCGGCTTATTCTTTTTCTGCGCTGCTTCTCATTAATCCAGTGAAATGATTTATCGAAGCACTCCGGTTGATTCACCGGAATTTCCGTGTAAGCATGGATAATCCTGACACGCAAATAGAGATTGCCGAGATGACTAATCAAACCCGCAGATTCGCGGTCAAACTTGCCTTGCTATTGGTGGCGAGCCTGCTTTCAGTAGCCCACAGCTACGGGCAGGAATACATCATGGATCCGAATTGGCCCAAGCCTTTGCCAGAAGGTATCGAATGGGGTCAGGTGCCCAATGTGACTATCGATAAAGAGGGTTACATCTACGCATTTCATCGTGCTGACCCACCGGTGCTCAAGTTCGATAAGGATGGCAACCTGGTGGACTCCTACGGCAGTGCAGAATGGGTGTCGCTGCCCCATGGATTTCGCACCACACCAGACGGCAATATCTGGGCGACTGATTTCCATCCTTCTCTGGGACACACGATCACCAAGATCGACACTGATGGACGCATCATTTTACGGCTCGGTGCCCGAGGATTTACAGGAACCAGCCCCAACACATTCAATGGCCCGGCCGATGTTGTGCAGGCCCCGGACGGCAGCTTCTTCGTGGCCGATGGCCATAGCAACAACCGGATCGTCAAGTTCGACCGAGATGGCAGGTACCTGATGGAGTGGGGTAAGAAGGGCACGGGTCCGGGGGAGTTCGATCTGCCGCACACCGTCGTCATCGACAGGCGTGGCCGGCTCTTTGTTGGTGATAGATCAAACGAACGTATCCAACTCTTCACCCAGGAGGGTGTATACCTCACCGAATGGCAGCAGTTTGGTCGGGCGAGCGGCATGTTCATCGACCAGAATGATATTCTCTATGTGGCCGACTATGAAAAACTGCGTGGCGTCATCTTCGGCAGTGCTGAGGACGGCACTGTAATGGGATTTATCGAAGGTTCTGAGCCAGAAGGTGTCGTGGTCGATGCTGACGGCAATGTCTACACCGGTGAAGTTACCGGAGGTGAAGGTGGCGAGGGCCGCATCATGCGTAAGTTCATCAAGCAATAGCCCCGATGAGCAGGTCTGTTCGCTCACTTAACTCTTTGATTTAATTAAGACCTGCTCACAATTATTTGTTAAAATCCGGCTCCCTTTAATACGGTCTGTTAATACACTTACAACAAGCAGGTGTATTCAACGCAATGCCACCTGTAGTACTGCCATGGAACTAGCCGAAGAAAAACTGGACGAGCATCATCTCGACGAGAAAGAAGTCGTCGATGTTGTCGTGCGCTTCGCCGGTGACTCCGGTGACGGTATGCAGTTGACCGGAGCCAACTTTACCCAGGCAACCGCGCTTTACGGCAACGACCTGTCCACCTTCCCCGACTTTCCGGCCGAGATTCGTGCACCGGTGGGTGCCACATTTGGTGTCTCGGCGTTTCAGATTTACTTTGGCGCCGAAGACGTAACCACCGCCGGCGATGAACTCGATGTCCTGGTGGCAATGAACCCGGCTGCCCTGATAACCAACATTGGCAACCTGGTCGATGGCGGTTTGATCATCGTCGACAGCGGTGCTTTTTCGGCGAAAAACCTTAACAAGGCAAAGTACGCCACTAATCCCCTGGAAGATGGATCACTGGGTGGTTTTCGCGTCCTTAGTATAGATATCTCCAAGCTGGTACTCAGTGCAGTGAAATCCTTCGGTCTTAGTCACAAGGATGGGCTGCGCTGCAAGAACATGTGGACACTGGGTCTGGTGATGTGGTTATTCGATCGCGACCGTATTCCCACCATTGAAAACCTGAAGCGAAAGTTTGCTAGTAAACCTGACATCGCGAACGCCAACATTGCGTCGCTGAATGCCGGTCACGCCTACGGTGAAACGGCCGAACTACCAGCAGGTATTCACGTCTATAGAATCCCCAAGGCAAAAGTGGCACCTGGCACTTATAGAAACATAACGGGCACTACCGCCCTGGCTTGGGGATTGATTGCAGGTTCGGAACTGGCCGATATCGATTTATTGTTTGCTTCTTACCCGATAACGCCCGCCTCCAACCTGTTACATGAGTTGGTCAACCGCAAGCAATTTCGCATTAACACCTTTCAGGCAGAAGATGAGATTGCGGCGGTGTGTGCCGCGATAGGTGCGTCCTTCGCCGGTTCACTGGGAGTGACTTCCAGTGCCGGGCCTGGAATCGCACTCAAGTCCGAAGGTATTGCGCTGGCGGTTGCCACTGAATTACCGCTGGTCATCGTGAATACACAGCGCGGGGGTCCTTCCACGGGCTTGCCGACCAAGACTGAGCAATCGGATCTCAATATGGCATTGTACGGCCGTCATGGCGACACCCCGATGCCGGTTATCGCGGCAGCCACCTCTATCGATTGCTTCGATGTGGCTATCGAAGCGGTACGCATCGCTACCAAGTACATGACTCCGGTGATGCTGCTGTCGGACGGTTATCTCGCGAATGCTGCCGAGCCCTGGCAAATCCCCGATGTGGATAGCTTGCAGGCCTTTCCAGTGAGCCATCACCGTGACCCCGAAGGATTCAAGCCCTCTCTGCGAAACGACAAAACCCTGGCGCGGGTTTGGGCCAAGCCCGGCACACCGGGAACCGAACACCGTATTGGCGGTATTGAGCGCAGCTTCGAGACGGGCGATATTTCCTACGATCCGGACAACCATCAGAAGATGACTGATCTGCGCGCAGCCAAGGTGGCTGGCATTGCGAATGATATTCCCCTGCAGGAAGTCTGCCTCGGCAATACTTCAGGCAAGTTGGCGGTAGTCGGCTGGGGATCTACTTTTGGTGCCATCCACCAGGCCGTGAAACGTGCCCGTGGTGAAGGGCTGGATGTCTCCCATATCCAGGTCAGGTATCTCTCTCCCTTGCCGCCTAACCTCGGCGAGCTGCTAAGTAATTTTGCAGCCATCATAGTGCCGGAAATGAATACCGGTCAGTTTGTACGCCTGATCCGTTCTGAATTTCTGATTGATGCCGATGGTGTGAGCAAGGTCGCCGGGCAACCCTTCAAGATCGGTGAAATTCTCGCCGCGATTCATAAGAAGCTTGCCGAAATGGAAGCCGTTCACGCAGGTAGTGCCGCATGAACAAACCGTTGCCAGTACTCACCTTAAAAGACTTCACCTCGGACCAGGAAGTCCGCTGGTGCCCGGGGTGTGGCGACTACGCCATTCTGAAAACCATTCAGAAATTGATGCCGGAGCTGGGTCAGGCAAGAGAGAACCAGGTATTTGTATCGGGTATCGGTTGTGCTTCCCGCTTTCCCTATTACATGAATACTTATGGTTTCCATACCATACACGGCCGGGCTCCGGCCATCGCCACAGGTGTGAAGCTGGCCAATCCTCAACTCGATGTCTGGGTAATTACCGGTGACGGTGACGGCTTCAGTATCGGTGGCAACCACATGTTGCATGTACTCAGGCGCAACGTGAATTTGCAGATACTGCTTTTTAATAATGAGATCTATGGTCTCACCAAGGGACAGTATTCACCAACTTCCCAGCCAGGGACCCGATCGCCATCCTCCCCGGAAGGTTCGATAGATTCACCGTTGTCTCCCTGTGCCGTTGCACTCGGGTCAGGTGGCACTTTTATTGCGCGCTCTATCGATACCGAAGCGAAACACTTAACGATGGTAACGACCCGTGGTTATGCCCACAAGGGTGCCGCGTTTATCGAGATTCTGCAAAACTGCCCAATCTATAACGACGGCATCTTCGAAAAGCTCAAAGACAAGAAGTCGGCACCGGACTTCCGGGTCGAAGTCGAGCATGGCGCGCCTATCATCTTCGGCCAGGATAATCAGAAGGGTATTCATTTGAACCGGGAATCGCTGTCGCTCGAAGTCATCGACGTGGCCGGCAATGAAGGCAGGATTCTGGTTCACAATGAAAATAACAAGGTGTTGGCGCAACTCCTGGCTGCGATGGTTGGTCCGGAATTTCCAGTCGCTGTCGGGGTGCTATACCGTGAAGATAAAGCAAGCTTTGTCGAGGATTCCCGTGAGCAACTTAGCAGGGCTCGAAGTAAACCGGGTTCCCTCAAAGAATTGTTACACAGCGGTCATACCTGGGAAGTAAAATAGGATCCATCCGCCGTAGGTCCGCACCTCAGGAGTTTAATTCCATGCGCAGTAAAATTCTATTCACTCTGTCTCTTTCACTAATTATTAATCATGCGCTGGCCCAGACGCTCGAAGACGAGTCGGTGGCCTGGCTGCAGGATTTCATCCGCATCGATACCATCAACCCGCCAGGCAATGAGAGTCGGGCGGTGGATTTTTATGCCAGCATCTTCGAGGCGGAGGGGATTGAGTATGAGACCGCCGAGAGTGCGCCAGGCAGAGGTAATATCTGGGCGCGACTCTCCGGCGGTGATGAACCAGGACTGATTCTGCTGCAGCACACCGACGTGGTTCCAGCCGAAGAAGAGTTCTGGACTATCGATCCCCTGTCAGGTGATATTCGTGACGGCATTATCCTCGGGCGTGGTACCCGCGACATGAAAGGCCTCGGCATTCTGCAGCTCGCTACGTTTCTGAGCTTGCACCGTTCCGGCGTGGAGTTGAATCGCGACATTATCTTCATGGCGACCGCCGATGAGGAAGCGGGTGGCTATTTCGGGGTGGGCTGGTTAATCGAGAATCGCCCGGAGATTTTTGCCGGAGCAGGCATTCTGCTCAATGAAGGCGGCGGCGGTAGCCGCAGCGAAGAGGGAGACATCGTCTTCGGTGTGGAAGTCACGCAGAAGGTGCCCGTATGGTTGCGCCTGAACGCAATCGATACGCCCGGTCATGGCTCATCTCCGCGCACCACCAGTTCGGTCACACGCATCGTGCAAGCCTTGAACATCCTGCTGGAAAATCCCTTTCCACCCCGCATTATTGGACCGGTTGCCGAGTACTTTTCCGAGCTGTCTGTGGACATGGATGAAGAGTGGGGCCCTTCCTATGCCGATATCAACGCTGCAATTCGAGATCCAGCCTTCGTGCTAAAACTGCATGAAGAAAGACCGGGTCATAACTCGCTGGTAAGAGATACCTGTTCCATGACACGCCTCGGCGGATCTACCAAGATCAACGTGATTCCTCCGGAGGCCTGGGCAGAACTGGATTGCCGTATTCTGCCAGACAAGCCATCCGCGGTTTTTATTGCCGAACTCCAGGCGATGATTGCGGGCACCGGCGTTGAAGTCGAAACCATCATGGCATTCACGCCAGCCATTTCCGCAACCAGTACCCGACTGTTCGCCGCCATAGCGAGCGTCACCCAGGAATTGCATCCAGGTTCAAGAGTGTTGCCTTCGGTGAGTACCGGATTTACCGACAGCCATTTCACGCGTGATTTCGGCATTGTCAGTTACGGATTCAATCCGCTCATCACCAACGATGGCGAACATACCGGCGTACACGGCAACGATGAACAGGTACCCGAGATGGCGTTTCGTCGTGCGGTAGGCGACTTCTATGCGGTAGTCAGAAACGTCGTTATCGACTGAAACTCAAGAATTGATCAGCACATTGCTTCTTCTCTGGAGGTGGTCGCCGTGGCTTCGAACGGCACCGAGTCGCAGGCTGGTGAAGCTGCAGACCGCGCCCCTCCGGCGTGCCCTCGCTCCGAAAAGAAGCCTCGCAAAAAACGCGAGTCTTTTTTCTGCGCTCGGCGCTGGTCTTTTATTGCAGCCACACCAGCCTGCAACTCGTTGCCTCGGAATATTGCCAGGTTCTAAGTTATGCAACTTCGAGCCAAAATCTGCGCAAAGGTCAAAGCTTTTTCAAATCGTGATGCGTAGAATCAGGACTGTGACTAGGGGACACCTACAACTTAACAACTTAACGGCGACGAGTACTAAGTTATTAGTGTCCTTTATTCGTTAAGTTGTTAAGTTGTAGGTGTCCCCTCATGTATCGCCGCGAACATTGCGTAAACTTTCTTAATGAATTCAATTCAAGTCAATCGTCGCAAGTTTTTGCAAATAGGCGCCGCCGGCATTGGCTTATTCGCCGCTGGGGGTCTCACTCGCTGCTCCAATGACACGGCCGCCAATTCCTCCGCTCCATTTTATAAGCTTGGAGATATCGGGCCACTGCAGGCTCCAGACGAGTACGGTGTCATGCTGCCACCAGGATTCAGCTACAGAGTTGTAGCACGCAGCGGTGAGGCGCCGGCGGGTCTGCCTGGATATACCTGGCATGGATCCCCCGACGGTGGCGCCTGTTTTCCTGCCACCGATGGGGGTTGGGTGTATGTCTCCAACAGCGAGATGCGCAGCAATGACGGTGGCGTGGGCGCACTGCGTTTCGATGCTTCCGGAGACGTTATCGACGCGTATTCTATATTGGAGAATACATCGATCAATTGTGCCGGCGGTGCTACTCCCTGGGGAACCTGGCTGTCTTGTGAAGAATTTTCTCGCGGCCAGGTGTACGAGTGCGATCCGATGGGTAATGCACGTGCCGTGGTAAGGCCGGCCCTGGGTACCTTCAGGCACGAAGCCGTCGCTGTGGATATGGCGAATAATTGTCTCTACCTGACTGAGGATGTTCCCGAGGGCGGATTCTATCGCTTCATCTCAGCCAATGGGCTGCCAGACCTGGAATCAGGACGGCTGGAGATTGCCTCAGTTACTGAGAGAGATGGCAAGAGTGTCGTTAACTGGCTGGAAGTTCCCGATCCCCTCGCAATCCTTACTCCTACCAGAGACCAGGTGTTAGGATTTACGCCATTTCGTGGTGGTGAAGGAATTGCACTGCATGATGGCAAGGCGTATTTCACTACCAAGCACGATAACCGTGTGTGGTGTTATGACACTCACGATCGGCAGATCGAAGTAATTTACGATGTCTTGACCAGTGACAACCCGATCTTGTCAGGCGTCGACAATGTAGTTATTACTCCAGCCGGAGATGTGCTGGTGGCAGAAGATGGCGGCGATATGCAGCTCGTCGTCATCACGCCGGCTCAAGAACTGGCTCCACTTGTTCAGATCGTCGGTCATGAGAGATCCGAGATTGTCGGCCCCGCATTCGACCCTTCCTATCATCGGCTCTACTTCTCTTCGCAACGGGGAAATAGCGGCGACAGACGCGTAGGTGGCATCACTTACGAAATCAGCTTCACTGGCTGAGGCAGCTTGCATATACAGTAAATCTGATATTTGCTACGCTCAGGGCACTGATTCCCTGGAGAGCGATATGGCCAATAATCCCAAAAACAACACTCCGCAGCCGGACGATCAGCCCGAGAATATGTCCCGGCGTAACCTGTTAAAAAGCGCTGGCATCGTTGGTGCCGCGGCCGTCGGCTCGAGTGCTGGCTCGAATGTAATCGCCCAGGACTCTCCGCCTGTGGCACAGGCCAGCAGCCCCATCACCCTGGAAGCCCTTGAGACATTGACTGCCGAGGAAGCGGAGACGCTCGAAGCGATCTGTGATTGCCTGATTCCTTCCGATGATAATGGTCCCGGTGCCCGGGAAGCGCGCGCGGTGCACTATATTGACCGCTCACTCGCCAGCCACAATTCCGGTGCACGGCACAATTATCTGGTCAGCCTGGCGGCAATCAATGACTATGCGCGGCAGACCCGGGGTCAACCGTTCAATCGATTAATCCGCGATCATCAGGAATCGATCCTGCAGGCGGTGCAGGACAACACCGTGCCGGGTTGTGCGCCAAGTGGTAGTGGCTTCTTCAACCTGGTTCGCAATCATACGATCGATGGTACGTTCTGCGATCCTTACTACGGAGGCAACCAGAATTTTGTCGGCTGGGACATGCTTCGCTACCCGGGTATTCGCCTGAGTGCGTCTGAAACAGATGTCGCAAAAGGTGCCGAACTGGAACCCAATCATCAGTCTGCCTACGATAACCAGACTTACACGAAGATGGCCCACAATATTCAGATGGGTGAGCAACTGAACAACGGGGGAGGCAGCAGCAATGTTTAAGAAACTCCCTAAAACCAATGTGGTAATTATTGGCATGGGTGCCGCTGGAGGAGTCGCGGTTCTGCCATTGACTAACGCCGGGCTCAAGGTTGTTGGATTAGAGGCAGGCGGTTGGTTGAGCCCGCGAGATTTCGCGCCGGATGAATTACGCAATAGCACGCGCAACTGGCCTCAGTCCGTGCAAAAGGCTGCAACGGAGGCACCGACAGTGCGCGCTACATCCAGTGACACTGCTGTACAAGGCGGGCACCCGATGATGAATGCGGTGGGCGGAACGACGATGCACTACTGGGCCCAGAGCTGGCGTCTGAATCCCTGGGATTTCAAAGTGGTTAGCGCAACCCGGGACCGTTATGGTAACGCTCGCATTCCGCAAGGATCCACCGTCGAAGACTGGCCATTCGGTTACGAAGAGCTGGAGCCTTTCTATGAGAAGGTCGAATACTCGGTGGGTATTTCCGGCCAGGCGGGTAATGTTAAAGGACGTATCAATCCGGCGGGTAATATTTTCGAAGGTGAGCGGCAACAGGAATATCCCATGCAGCCCCTGCGTAGCTCTCCCTTTACCGAGCTGATGAGTGCTGCCGCCCGCAAGCTCGACTGGAATCCTTTCCAGGGTCCGGCGGCAATTACCAGTGAACTGTATGACGGCCGCCCGCCCTGTCAGTACCACGGCTTCTGTAATAAAGGTGGCTGTCACGTGCAGGCCAAGAGTTCCACTGCCTTCACTACGATTCCCAAGGCGGTGGATACCGGGAACTTGGACGTGGTCACGTTTGCCCGGGTCACCAATATCGTGACCGATAACGATGGCAAAGTGACCGGTGTGGATTACATCAAAGGCAGTGAGACATTCTTCCAGCCCGCCGATGTAGTACTCCTGGCCGGATATACCTACGAGAATGTACGGCTGTTGCAACTCTCCAAATCAAGAGCCTTTCCCAATGGGCTATCCAACAATGCCGGGATGGTAGGCAGGCACTACCTGAGTCATCACCAGATATCGTCAGTGAGTGCGCTGTTCCCGGATGACCTGCACAACTGGTATGGCTTGCCCGCCCAGGGTGTGGCAATAGATGAATGGGCCGATGACAACTTCGATCACAGCAATCTCGATTTCATCGGTGGAGGCAATCTCTGGGTCTACACCGACCGCAAGCCCATGAGTGCAGCCAAGATGAGCACCTTCGGTGAAACCCGGAATTGGGGTTCAGACTGGAAGGCGTTCATCATGAAGAACGCAGATCGAACGAATTCGTCGTACCTGCAAAACACCACCCTTCCTTATGAGTCGAACTATCTGGATCTGGATCCAGTGGTAAAGGATCCCCTGGGATTTCCGGTTACGCGCATTACCGCGCGTTATGGAGATAATGAGAAACGTATCTCAGCTTTCGTTCAGGACAAGATGGAGCGGTGGTACCTGGAGGCTGGAGCCATCAAGACCAGCAAGTCCGGTTTCGGAAATGCCATGGGTGCCTCGACCCATGCCTACGGAGGCACTCGCATGGGTAACAACAGCGAGACGAATGTCGTGGATCAGTGGGGTTTCTCGCACGAGGCGCCCAATTTAGGGATACTTGGCGCCTCGGTCATGGGAACCAGCGGTGCGCGAAATCCGACGCTCACGGTCCAGGCGCTCTCCTGGCGAACGGCGGAACACCTGGTAAAAAACTGGCGTTCAATTGCAGGGTAGGCATACCAGTCGTTCTATCAATCGCTAACAACGAAGGAATTCAGAGCTAAATGGGAGAGAGTCGACAAGCGGTTTTGAGTCGGCAGAAAATCCCGATTCTGGATGCGTTTCGATTTATTGCCTCAGTGCTGGTGGTGTTCGTCCACTACGAGGTTATTTTCGGAAGTCCGGTCATCTACGGCACCTTTGCCACAACGGCGGTGTCCTGGTTCTTCGTGGTCAGTGGCTTCATTCTTTCCTATACCTACCCCAGTCTCGATACACGCCAGGACTACCGCCGCTTCTACCTGCACCGCCTGATTCGCATCTACCCCGTGTACTTCCTGGCAATCATTGTCTCGGCGTTGTTCGTATCGCTGAACTATGCAGCCATGGGGGATAGTTTCTTCTCAGAAGTGCATCGACCCCTGGAATTGATCCACGATCTGCCGGAGCAGAAAGACCCGGCGTTCTTTCTGACAGCGACCCTGCGGCACCTGGTCTTTGCGCAGTCTGTCGGCGGAATAGAAACGCTGAAGCTGGTGTTCAACGGGCCTCTGTGGTCAATTGTGCTGGAGATGTATTTTTATCTCGCCTTTCCTCTTTTGTTGCTATTGATTAAACCGCTGAACAGTATAGGCAAGGTGATCGCTGCATTTATCGTCGGTTATTTTCTGCAGTTGTTACTGATACAGATGAATCTGCCGGAAGCAGAAACCTATAACGTGATTAATCTCAATGTGCCAGTCTATACCAACCCGTTTATTCGAGGCATCGAATTCCTGTTTGGCATGCTGCTCTATAAGGCCTTTGCGTTTACAGTGCCGTCAGAATCGGCGAGTTTACCTAACTGGCTGCCGACAGTCCTGACGGTTGGGCTCTATGTTGCCGTGGTGATGCTGGTGCACGACAGGATTCCGTATGAGTACAGTTCGTTCTTCCTGGTCGTGCCTTTTGTAACCCTGATGATCTATGCGCTGCTCAGAGTACGCTGGCTGCCGGCCGACAACATCGTTCAGTTCTGCACAATGCTCGGCGGCTTGAGCTATGTGCTCTATAGCTTTCACTGGCCGTTCATGGAGATCATTCAGTTTTATAATCTGCTGCCACAATTCAGTTCGCTGCTCCTTCACCTGCCGCTGTTAATGGGCTGTTTGCTGCTAGCGTCCTACGTTATCTACAAGTTTATTGAGTCTCCTGTACGCAAGGCCTTGTATCGCAAATCAGATCGTTAAGCGAAGTTCAGTCATGAGTGAAGCGATACCCAAGCCGTTGATCAAGAATCCCAGGAATGACCTGGTGCACCAACTCTTGCTGCAGATGAACCAGGTGCAGTGGTGGACTCCGATCAAGATTGCGAATAACCAGCTAAAAGAGATTCGACAGCTACTCAGTCATGCACAGAAGTCCTCTGTATTCTACGGCCGGCGCCTGCAATGTGTTGATATCGACAACCTGGATTGGGAATCGTTTCGTGAAATTGCGGCTCTGACCCGAGACGATATTCGCGATCACCAGCATGAACTCAATAGCAATCCGCTTCCCCGTTCCCACGGCAAGGTGGAAGAGATCATGACTTCCGGTTCTACCGGTTCCCCCGTAGTAGTGCGTAGCACCGGCATAACCAACGCCATGTGGTCAGCAATCGCGATGCGTGATCACCTCTGGCAACTACGAGATGCCAGCAAGATCATCGCCGCGATTCGCTGGCGGGCGGAGAATATCGGGATGGCCCCCGAAGGTTGGGTGCTTGATAGCTGGGGAACTCCTCAGGATCAATTCTACAAAACCGGAAAAGGCTATTTTCTCAATAGTAGCTCCAACATAGCTGATCAAGTTCAGTGGCTCCACCGCATAAACCCCTTCTACCTCATCACTCATCCCTCCAACCTGGTCGCTCTGGTCCAGGAGTCTGAACGCCGGGGATTACACTATGAAAATCTGCACGACATTCGCACAGTGGGTGAGGCGTTGCCCAACGGCTTGCGAGACCTGGTCAGGGAGAAACTCAACACCAGGTTGATTGATTGTTATAGCAGTCAGGAAGTGGGCTACATAGCCATACAGTGTCCGGACCATGAGCACTACCATGTGCAGTCAGAGAGCCTCTATCTGGAAGTTGTCAACGAGGCAGGCACGCCCTGTAATCCCGGGGAGATGGGCAAGATCCTGGTAACCAGCCTGCGCAATTTTGCTACCCCTATCATCCGTTATGATATTGGCGATTACGGCGTGCTGGGTAATCCCTGTCCCTGCGGGCGAGGGCTACCAGTGTTGCAGCAGGCCATGGGACGGGTCAGGAATATGCTGGTATTGCCCGATGGTAACCGGCGTTGGCCCAATCTGGGTTTCAAGGAGATCATGAGCGTTGCCAGTATTCGCCAGTTCCAGGTAGTTCAGCATGAGCCGGAAATATTGGAGTTCAAGCTCTTGGTCGAGCCAGTGCTGAGTGTTGAACAGGAAGAAAAAATAAAAAACATACTGAGAAAGTACCTCGATTATCCCTTCCAGATCGACATTACTTATCACGCTGAAATTCCGCGCAGTGCCGGTGGCAAGTATGAAGATTTCTTATCTCTTGTGGAAACGGACTAACCAATGCCCGTCGACATAAGCAAGCACTGCCACGCCTTGATGTTTGTGATCTTTGTCGTGCTGATCGATGCCATCGGTTTTGGCATTATTCTGCCGGTAATGCCGCAGTTGATCATGAGCCTTTCCGACGTCAGTCTGGCCGCGGCATCCCGTATTGGTGGTTACCTCATGTTTACCTATGCGGCGGTGCAGTTCTTCGCCGCGCCTATCCTCGGGAATCTCGGTGACCGATACGGTCGCCGACCCGTGCTGCTGTTTTCTCTGGCCGCCCTTAGCATCGATTCTCTGTTCATGGCGCTGGCGCCTACCCTGTTCTAGGGAGCCTCTGAACAAGACTATGGCCGCTCTGGCTTACAGCCAATTTCGCTCTCAAGGCGCGCGCAGGACGGTCGACCTTTCAAGCCAGTGCAACGCCGAGAGCGCACTCGATGTACACCCCCGACCGGCGGGGCCTGTCGCGCCGTGTTGGCGCGCTTGCCAAGGACGACTGCCATTGCCTGCGCACGACGCCTAGCGGCAAAACGCGACAGACTCCCGCTCAGTGGCCATAGTCTTGTTCAAAGGCCCCCTAGATATTTATCGCGCGATTGATTGCCGGTGTAGCCAGTTCGACTTTTCCTCTGGCCTATGCGTTTGTCACCGATATCACTGCTCAAGAAAAAAGGCGCAACGCTTCGGGATGATCGGTGCCGCGTTCGGTGGAGGATTTATCTTCGGCCCTGTCATCGGCGGTATCCTCGGCGAGTTCGGTCCACGTGTACCATTTTACGCGGCGGCGGCCCTGGCGTTTATTAACTTGATTTACGGATACTTTGTGATGGGGGAATCGCTCAGTGAAGAGCACCGCCGTCCCTTTGAACTGAAGCGGGCAAATCCTGTCGGCGCGATCAAACATCTAAGAAAATACCCTGTGGTGCTCGGCCTGGCCTTCGCTTACTTTCTCTTCATGGTCGGACGCGCGTCCCTGCCGAGCACGTTCACTTATTACACGATTGAGAAGTTCGCCTGGTCTGAAAGCCAGATTGGTCTGGCGCTCGGTTTCGCTGGCGTATTCATGATCCTGGTGCAGGCCTTTCTGATCCGCTGGGCCATCCCCGCCATGGGTGCCTATAACGCGGGAATCCTGGGGATGGTGACTATTATCGTTGGCTTCTGCGGCTACGCTTTTTCCACGGCAGGCTGGCAACTCTACCCCTGGATGGCACTGGCAGCTTTATCAAGGTTTGTAACCCCGGCATTTCAGTCGATCATGACCAGTCAGATACCAGCCAACGCGCAGGGCGAACTGCAAGGCGCGTTGAGAAGCCTCAACAGCATAACATCCATTATTGGGCCACTCTTTATGACACAGCTGTTTGCGGCTTTTACTGGACCGTCGGCACCGTTTTATTTTCCAGGGGTTTCGTTTTTTGGAGCAGCTTTACTATCCGCAGTCTGCATGTTCATTTTTATACCCGTTGTCAGGTCACATCGACTCACTTCGCTTGGGAAAGCCTGAAATTCTGGATTGGCGGCTCGTGCTACCCGTGCCCTGGCGGCAGGACCATTCCTGCCTTGATAGTTTCTAACGCTGACTAAGGGTTGGCGATATACCGGGAGAATTTCCCGGCATCGACTTTCTGGGCGTCGCCATAAATAAACCGTCGGTAGCGTTCATCGCCATCGAGGTAAAGTTTCAACCACGCAATACCATAACGACCAATCACCGCTAAATCCGGACCGTTACTGTTTGCCAGGAAATGGTCCCCACCATTAATTTCCATGTAAACCCGGGTCGTTGAGTGAGGAATCGTCTGGTAGTGTGGCCAGGCGTATTCATCAACGGCTGCGATTCGATCAGCCGATCCAGCTATAACCAGGGTCGGGACTGTAATGCTGCTAAAGTCGCCTTCTGGCTGCCAGGGAGTGAAGGGGATAGCGGCCTGAATTTCATCGCTGTGATTGTTTGCAGCGATCAGGGTTCCGCCGCCACCCATGGAGTGCCCCATAATGGCCATCTTGTTGACATCGATGCGACCGTTCAATGGGCTACCACGCCTGGAGTTTTCAGCCTTCAGCGTTCGCACAGCTGCAATCAGAGCATCACCGCGCAGATCAGGCATGTCCCTGGGAGTATTTGTATCCAGGACGATCACAGCAAATCCATGTGAGGCCAGCCGCGGTCCCCACCAGTTAATGTGCCGTTGCCGTTCAGTAAATCCTGGCGCAACTGCGACACCACCTACTGGCCTGCCGGTATCCAGGGGGTAATAAATAGTAGCATCGCCAAATTCTGCAGCATCAGGAAAACTGGAATAGGCTCGTATTGCATAAGGACCATCAGTGGACAGCGAGGCAATAGTGACAGGTGCCTGTGATGTCGAAAACCGGCTTGAACTTGCACAGCCGACTATAAACAGTGCAAGAAACAGGATCGGAAATGCTCTGGGAACTCGATTGGTCATGCGCTGGACCTCGGGGATTGTGGTATTTACCGAGAGTAGTGGAGTCTTGAGTTCTCTGCAATGCGCAAGAGGGCCTCTCAAGGGCGCATTTGGGGATCTGCTGAGCCGGCGCAAAGCCGCACCACTCTTACGTTACAGGCCCTACTATTCGGCGCTTTTGGCTTGACACACCCAGACCTAGATGGTTATATCGTTCCTCCTTGTGGGGGAGAAATTCAATTAAAGCAAAAAGGTAGAACTATGAAGATTCAATGGCTGCTCTTGGCAATTGCCGCTCTAATAATAGGTTGTTCACCAGCCGAAAATACAACAAACACTGCTCAACCAGCTCAGGTCGCTGCCGCCGCCGAAGCACCTGGTAGCGATATTCCTCGCGGACCTAACGGTAAGCCTGATTTTAATGGAATCTGGCAGGTCCTGATGAACGCCAATGACAATCTGGAGCCTGCTCCACCGAAAGCGGCCTATCACCTGGTGCCTGGCGATTTCGTACCGGTTCCTGGTCCTGAAGTGGTAGCGCTTGGTGCAGTTGGCGCCGTACCCGCCAGCTTTGGCGTGGTAGAGGGAGGCACTATTCCTTATAAACCGGAAGCGCTGGCTCGCCGTGACGAAAATCGCGCTAACTGGCTGACCTCTGACCCTGAGATCAAGTGCTATATGCCGGGAGTCCCGAGAGCGACCTACCAGCCACACCCGTTGCAGATTTTTCAGAGTGAAAGCGCCTTCTTTATTGCCTACTCATTTGCCGGGGCTGTGCGCAATGTATTTCTCGAAGATCCGGGCCCAGCGCCACTGGATTCCTGGATGGGTCAGTCCTGGGGTTATTGGGATGGCGATGTCTGGGTAGTCGAGGCGACCGGGATGGATGATCGCACCTGGTTCGACCGCGCGGGGAACTACCATACTTACCAATTGAAGGTTACCGAGCGTTACGACTTGGTAAGTGAAAATGTCATCATGTACAGCGCCACCATGGAAGATCCGGATATCTTCGAGCGTCCCTGGACTATCAATATGCCGCTATATCGCCGCCTGGAAGAAGGCTTTGAGCTGCCGCAGTTCAAGTGTGTAGAGTTCGTGGAAGAATTGATGTACGGCAGATACCGTAAGGGCCGCGAGGCAGAACTCGGCTTCTAATACAATTTGTATCAAAATAGGGGCTCGTTTTAACGTATTACTACTTGGAAATACGGCGAGCCCTTGTTATAAAGTGCGGATACTGTCCGCTTAACCGAACAACGAGCATTCTGGCCAAGGGGAGAGTTGGACAATCTTCTACAGAGTGCTTAGTTTTAAAGCAAACATGGGGTAAAAGATATGAAGACTAAATTACTGGCCTTAGCCGCTGTTACCGCAATTGGTGTTCTCGCTATCAAGCCTCCAGCGACGGCGCACCATGCGTTTTCTGCTGAATTTGATGCGAACCTGCCAGTTCGATTGGGTGGTCCGATTACTCGTGTTGAGTGGATTAACCCTCACACCTGGATCCATCTGGAAAATAACGATCCTGAAGCGACTCGCGATCCAGGGCCCTGGATGGTAGAGGGTGGCACGCCAAATACGCTGCTGCGTCGAGGCATTAACCGTAATTCACTGCAACTGGGTGAAGTAATCATTGTAACCGGTTACCAGAGCAAGGACCGTCTGTGTGAGCCAACTTGTCGTGCCAATGGCCGCGATATTACGTTCCCGGATGGACGTAAGTTGTTCATGGGATCGTCAGGTACTGGTGCGCCACGTGACGGTTCCGACGGAACCGAACCCGGCAATCAGTAAGTCATAGTTACGTAACACCAAGATAGTCCTATCAAAAACCCGATTACTCGTGGAGTAATCGGGTTTTTTTGTGGGGACGCAGCGGCAGCAAAGCTCCGGCACTTCGTTAAAGGGATTTTTAGAGCCGGTCACAAAATCGTCGGGAACGATTTTGCACCGCGCTTGCGCTGCCCGGAGGGTGAAAGGCAGGAAGCCTTTCATGACCTACGACCTGTATGCGCCCGACTCAAAAAATCCCTTTGCCTCGTTCCGAAGCTTTTCGCTCGCTGCTCGAGATCGCTATGAGTGCTAGTAGCTGATGCGAGAAAATTTGACCTATAGATATGTCGTAATTTTCGCAGGATGGGAGCACGAGTCAGTAGTACAGAGGACTACGTAAAGGGACCAGCGCCGAGCGCAGAAAAAGACTCGCGTAGTTTGCAAGGCTTCTTTTCGGAGTGAGGGAATCCCGGAGGGACGCGGTCCAGTGGTCCGTCGTACTACTGACTCGTGCGACGTCTATCTGAAAACGACTCGTGTAGTTCGCAAGGCTTCTTTTGGAGTTAGGGAACCCGCGAGGGACGCGGTCCAGTGGTTCGTCGTACTCCTGGCAAATGCGCCTTCTATCTATTCAAAATCAACTAATCAATAACGGGATCTATTACGCGAGTAAAATCACCGCCATCTCTGAATACTGTTGAATCAACAAAGTAGCCGGAGGCATAAAGCTTTACAGTTAGCGTTCTAAAGCCGCGATTCTCCCAGAACCAGCCGTGTATACCGGCGAAGGGAGCGTGAAACGAGCCCATGCGGCGATCGGCGTTGCCCTGTTCAAAACTCTCAGCGTATTCTGCACCGAGCCCTGCGGGTTCGGCGTGCATGTCGAAATACACCTCACCATCGGCAATCCAGCTGAACACCATCGGAGCATCCAGGTCGAGTGTGTATTTGTATTCCACCGACTGGAACGGGCCGAGTTCGAATTCGACGTAGTCTGTGCGATGCGCCTCCAGCTGTTCCTCAAAAGGATTCTCATCGGCGGAGAGGGCGGTAAGACCCAGTAACCGACCTGTGCCGAGGGGATCGGTGCCAAATTCCGCGGGCAGGATAGTCGTTACCAGCACCAGCGATGCCACCACCAGAGCAATGCCGGCCGCGATCAGTATATTGCGCGGAGCAGGCGGTTGAGTTGTATCGGGTTCGGCCACGGTATTACTCCGAATTAGTAAGGGGGCTGCAAGAAATAGGCGCTCATCTGGAAGCCGGCTAACATAAAACCGCCGGTCATGAGTGCCGTGTTGGTGACGAAGGCATGGCGCAGATAACTGGCGTTAGAACGCCATACGCTGAGGACAATAAATACCCCAGACAGTGCCAGTATCTGCCCGATCTCAACACCGATATTAAAGCTGATGATATTGGTGACCAGGCCATTGTCTGAGATGGTAAATTCCTGCAGCTTGGTAGCCAGACCCAGGCCATGAAAGAGCCCGAAGACAAAGACAGCAATCCTGGTATTCGGTTCGAAGCCCAGCAGGCGTTTGAATCCGTCGATATTTTCAAAGGCTTTGTACACGATGGAAAGGCCGATGATGGCATCGATAATGTAGGCGTTTACCCGCAGGTCGGCGAGCACGCCGAACAAGAGTGTGATGCTATGGCCAATGGCGAAGAGTGTAACGTACTGCACTACGTGCTTGGGACGGTAAAGAAAGAAGATTACGCCAACCAGAAACAGCAGGTGATCGTAACCTGTCACCATGTGCTTGGCGCCCAGATACATGAATGGGAAGATTGCAGGCCCATCGATGGCCTGGACAAAATTGGCATCTGAGCCCTCGATCGTATGACCGAAGGCACTCACAGCAAATATAGAAAGAAATCCTGCCAGCAGCGCGATTCCGGTGCTCCGGCTAGGAACGGTTGAGGGCATCATTTAATCAGTTGGCTTCCTCATCGAAGCGATTCAAAATATCGGGGTTGTAAGCCTGGTGACAGGCAGTACATACGCTGTAGAGTTGGGCGCCGGCCTGGAAAAAATCCTCCTTGTTCTGCGCAGCGGCGCTTTCCATCGCCAGCATGCCGGCCTCGCTCAGGCCCTGGGAGTAAATCATCCAGGCATCGTTGTCCATGGCGCGGCCGGGAAGGGCGAGCATATTACCCGATTCAACCACGATAGCCGCCTGTGCCCGTACGTACGCCCAGCCGTCGTCGGTAGTTGGATAGAGTTCTTCATACCCCGAGGCATCCACGACCCAACCGCCGGAATCCCAGAGAATATCCGAAGCGGGCTCCAGCACCAGGGCCATGATCTGCTTCATATCCAGGGCTGTGTTGTAGGCACCGTCAATGCTTGCTGTTTCAGTAACTTCTTCAGGTGCTGAACAGGCAGCAGTGACAATCGCAGCAGTGACTATAAGGGCTGCTCGAGCGCGTCGCGTTATCAAGGTAGTCATTTCATCTTCCTAAAAAGCGTGTATTGGGAATTTAAGTCGTCAGTTAGGTCTTCGGGCCAGGTAGTGCGTTGGGCGTAATTACCGGATTCTGGCTTCTTTTTCATGTCAGGCTACTGCTAAGATGCTGAAACTGATGGGCTTCCCGCAAATTCGGCCTAAAGTTAGCACTATTTGGAGGGTGTTTTCTATAGAAAGCCCCGACACCACCTATATGGGACTATCCCGGAGAAACGCAAGGCTCGTCATGATACGCATCAACAAGATAATTGCACTGACCGCGCTTCTAGTCGCGCTCCTGCCCTACGCGCCCAATTCAGCCGTGGCGGAGATTATTATTCAGCGCACCCCCGATGAGGGTGTGCAGCCCCGCCTGGTGACGGATACCGATGGCGGTATCCATCTGCTTTACTTCAAGAAGCGAATCAATTCGCCCGCGGCCCGGGAAGGCAATCTCTATTACCGCCAATATGATCCCGAACAGGGAAGCTTCGGGCTTCCCTTAAAGGTGTCCAGCCAGGCGTTTGCGATGCAAACCTTTTCAATTGCGCGGGCTTCCATGGCAATCGGTGCTGACGGCCGACTCCATGTAATGTGGTACCTGCCTCGCGAATCGAGATTCAACTACTCCCGCTCAAACCCGCAACGTAGCCAGTTTGAGCCTTTGCGGTCTATGGTTAGCCAGTACGCGGAGGGAATCGATGCGGGGGGTGAAGTAGCCGCCAGGGGTTCACAGGTTGCCATCATCTGGGGTGCCGGTGCACTGAGTCGTGAATACGAGCGCACCATGTTCGCTCGCTTCTCCCAGGACTCCGGCGCTACTTTTGGTGAGGAGATGATGATCAGCAACCCCGATCTGGGTGCCTGCGCCTGCTGTTCGATGGCAGCTGAATATCTCAATGATGAAGATCTGCTGGTGGCTTATCGATCAGCTATCGATGGCATTGGCAGGCACATGCAATTGCTTACTGTCAGCGGCGTCGATGGCGACATGACCGGAGCCAGCTATGGTGCGCTGCATGAACTGCAACAGTGGGAGGCTTCGTTCTGTCCGTTGAGCACAAATGACATTGCCAGCGCCTCTAGTGAAGAGCAATGGCTGGTATTTGAAACCGAGAGTCGCATCATGCAGCTTAAGCTGTCGGAAACCAGTGATCCGTCTCGAGTAGGTGAACCTTTCTCAGAAACCCGGCAGAAGAATCCGGCGATTGCCCTTAACAAGGACGGGCAGAGACTCATCGCCTGGGGTGAGGCAATCAGTCATGCTCGTGGCGGTCGGCTGAATCTGAAGGTCTTCGATGAGTTCGGCAATGACACGGGCTACCAGCTACCGAAAGAAATCACTATCGATGATTACAGTTTTCCTGCCGCTGCCGGGCTGCCGAATGGTGATTTTCTGGTGCTTTATTAGTTTATTGATTGCGGGGAAATGCCGCAGAAGGATTCCTGATCTGTTGGTGAAATATTTCCAGTTTCAGCTCGTTCCATTGTTGCTCGGTTTACAATTGGGGCCAGAGTAAAAATACAGTACTGTATTTTTACTCTGGCCCCAATGTAAATTAATCCCTGCGGATCACTTGTGCAACAAGACCAGCTACTATTCCCACAATTAAAAATGCCCAACCAAACCCCGGTACAGCCTTTGCTGCAATCTTCGCGATAATTCTTCTAGCCGCTGCTGCGCTCATTCTTTGCGACAGGAAAGTGAAAAAACTACCAGAGACTAATGCCTCCAGCAGCTGCGTCAATAACAAACGCACTACATGAAGCCTTCCCGCTCGAAGCGCAGCGCCAATTCCTGCCAGAAAATTCGGGAAAGTTGCATTGAGCCAAGCTAAAAACAATGCAGCGACTTCCTCGATTTGCAAAAGCGCTGCGATCTTGAATGCTAAAGTTCGGTTGTTCATCACGGCAAGAGGAATCGGCAGGCCCATCATCATTAGTGGGTCGTGGCCGTATTTGACTTCCATTGCTTGAAGCTGCTTAAAGGTCGGTAATTTCTTCGGTGTCACCGATTTTCCGGTTTCCAAATCAACCGCAAGCCCGCCGGCCTTCGCATAGGTCAAACTCATTTTGTTGAGTAATCCAGTACTGTGGTTATAGAGATTTATCGCCTCTTCTTCAATTTTTCCTTTAACCGCATTAGATGTCGTTATCTTGCGGTTCCTGTATCCTTTTGAAACGACCAAATCCTGGAATTTTAGGTCTTCCGTCAGCAACTCCATACCTTGATCTATCAAGGACTGCTGCCTGACCGCAGAAATTTTAGAGCCGAGCGGCAAGGCAAACCCAGAAGGAAACTTATTGCTAAGGTTAGGTATTCTTTTACTAAGCTTGGCACCAGACTTTTTTGTTAGTTTTCTTTTCTTCCTAGCCATCATTGATCTCCTTTAGAAATATAGAAACTCCAGTAAGACTCCCATTACACGACGCATAAATTAGGTATCGCATTACGAGTATAAACTGAATAAAAGCTATCGCAATGTGAGCGCGTTTCTCCTTCTAGAAGAAATATGGACCTGTAGAGTCACTTATTCAGGTTACTAAGTTATCAATGACCCCAGTAATTCTTCAAGTTGTGAGTGCCCCCAATTCTCCATCAGTTCTCAATAGGGGCTAATGCCCATCAACAGCTGCGGCTCCGAAGGCTCCATCAGACTGCTTGTGATTGTTAGGGCGGCTGACCTATAATTGTACAGCATTTCCGTACATAAACTGGTGTTTAAGATGGACACAGTAAGCGTCAACAAATTCAGAGATAACCTGAAAAAGCTTGTAGAACAAAGCCTTAGCAAACATGAGCCGCTGCGAGTCACCAGGCGGGCTGGGGAAGACTTTGTTGTGATTAGTGCTCAGGACTGGGAGCGCGAACAGGAAACTCTGTATATTTTGCAGAACAGCAGTCTGATGCAGCAGCTGGCAGATTCGGCCAAAACTCATATCGAGCGTAAAGGATACACGCCTACCAAAGAGCAAATGGATGAGATCACTGGTATTTGAGGGCAGGACTTGGGAAGCGTATGAGACCATGCGCCAAAAGGACAAAAAGCTGCACAATGCTGCGCGTAACATAATCAAGGAGCTCATCCGCAGCGATGACCCCACTGTGGGTCCAGGTAAACCAGAACCACTGAAGCACAATCTCTCTGGGTTTTGGTCCAGGCGCATATCCCAGAAAGATCGGATTGTGTATAAGTTCGATAAATCATCAATCTATATATTCGCCCTGGGCGGGCACTATGAAGAGCCCTAATAGTTCATAAAAAGAGCCTTCGGCCTTTTTAATATGTTAAAAGGCATCTGGATTCTCCCCTGGCCGGGTAGCATAGAAGCCGATCGGTAGCTCGCGCCAGTCTCTCAGCAGTTCCCTCACCTGAGCAAGATTCTGCATCAGAACGCCCTCAAAGGGATCGAGTTCATCTTGAACAGGGTTTTCCACTAGCTCTTCCAGTTGATACAAGGCAAACCAGAAAGTTCGCTCCCTCGAACACGGCGCTCCTAGTGTGCGGCCCTCAAAAATCCGTGACCACTCATTCAAGACGTGTTCGACGAACTCCAGGGGTCCTGGCTCCTCTGGCGATTTAGGTGCGATTCCGTCTAAGTAGGCCAACAAATTCGGCTGGTAAATTTTTAGAAAGTCATCTATGCCATCCATGGCTACATACTCCTGTTCGCGCTCTAACTCCGTGCCCAGCGGCACGACCGCAGGTTGCGTCCGGCGCCGCCAGGCGCGTACTGATGCACTTGGTTATGTGCGATCCGAAAAAGCATTACGAATATGTGCAGGCGGACGATGCGCCCTTGCCTGAGAACCGATCGAATCCACACTGAAATGCTCGACGCCACAGCGGGAGATACAGTGGTAGTAGGGCGTCGTCTGGATATTCTCCAGGCGATAGCGGGCTTGCGGCATGGGTTCTTCCTCGAACGACTAGCGACAAGATAAGGTATAGGTGAAAATCAGGAAATACCCAACTTATGGGCTTTAATTTGTGGGTGTCCTATTTGAGCTCTAGAAGTGGGCCAGCCATGTTTGGTATAAAGTGCCAACGTGTCACTAAATTGATTCAATCCCTCATAATAAGAAAGGTGAAATTATGTCTCCCCAATCAGTCGTAATTCTTGGAATAATATTTGTAGTTGTCGTAATTGGCTCGGCCATCGCCTGGTGGTGGTCTTCCGCTCGAAGTGTGGCAATGAGCCCGGGTGAACTATTTATGATCGTCGGGCAAGTTAGCCCTGTTGTCTGTGTACCTATCAGGAAGCGCGCTAGAAGCATCAGCTACATTTTTTCGCCAGGAAACCGCACCTTTAGTGCCAGCACAACAGGAGGTGTCTGCACTGTGAATCCCGCCAGCTCACCTTCAGATGCTAATGGATTGGCTTCTTTTAGAGTTACGGCAATACTTGCAGGTAGCGGATCTTTGCGCGTTAGTGCGACTTCAAGCAGGGCGGGTAAAACATACGGACCCAATTCTATCCCTGTTACTGTCTACGCGAATATCGCGGCTCTCAATGCTGCAGGTAAGACCCAATCGCCTAGCGGCTAAAGCGGCAGATCTATTTAAGGAAAGAAGGGGACACTAATAACTTAGTAACCTGAATCCGTGACTTTACTTGGCTTGGATCCTCATTTCCTCCTATATTACCGCGATTTTTTGATAAAATGGTGCTCTCAATAATTTCACTAACTGGGTGAATTATGCGGGAGTTTAAATTCTCACAATCTACATCGGAAATTACCGGGCAATCAGGTTTGGCGTTGATTGGTCAAGCACTGCATCGCCATACTCACCTGGCTCAAGAACTCAATCAGTTACCACTTCGACATGGCATACAACACGCCGATATAGTCGGAAGTTACTTGGGTTTGTTGTGTGTAGGTAAAAACGATTTTGAAGCGATTAATACCATTGATAGTGAACTGTTTTACACCCAGTCGATTGGGTTAAAAGCGCTGCCATCCGAAGCGACGTTACGTCAACGGATGGATTTTTATGCAGATGAGTATTTGCCTGTGGTGGAAAAAGCCAGTCGGGACTTTCTGAAAAATATACGGCCTGATCTACAGCCTTTATACACCGGTCATGTGCCGCTTGATGCAGATGTCACTATCATGGATAACTCGGGAAGTAATAAAGAAGGGGTATCGCGCGCTTACAGCGGGGTCGAAGGCTATGCGCCTATGATGATGTATTTGGGCAATGAAGGGTATTGCCTTGAGTTGGAGTTGAGAGAAGGCAAACAGCATGTGCAACGAGGGACACAGGCTTTGCTGTCCCGCGGGCTGCGAAGTGCACGGCAGATCACCAAACGACCGCTCCTGTTACGGCTCGATGGGGGTAATGATTCTCTCGAGAATATGGATGTGGTGCTATCGTTCAATGAGAAATACGCTGACAGCGAAGGGGCCGATTTCATCATTAAGTGGAACCCCCGGCAGGAAGATAAAGACTACTGGCTAGGCTACGCTGAGCAGCATGGCCGCTGGACGGACTGTCGGGAGGGCAAGCAGATAGCGCGGTTCAGTGTGACAGAGAAAAGACAGCGCGAAGGCTATGTCTATAGCATACGGCGTGTCATGCAAGTGACGGTGAGAGAGATTGATCAACACGGCCAGATGTTGCTGTCACCAGAAGTATCGATTGCTGGCTGGTGGACCAGTCTGGCACTGGACGATGATGAAGTGATTGCGCTCTATCGGGAGCGTAGCCTCTCTGAGCAATTCCACAGTGAGTTTAAGACAGATTTGGATATTGAGCGCCTACCGTCAGGTAAATTCGCAACCAATGCACTGGTACTGGGTTGCAGTATGCTGGTATATAACCTATTGCGCTGGATAAGTCAGAATGGGTTATTAAATCCTGATTCTCCCCGGCGCCATCGGGTCAAGCGTAGGCGAATAAAGACAGTTATGCAGGAACTGATGTTTGTTGCGGCAAAAATGATTCGCAGTGCTCGCTCCTCTACACTTGACTTCGGTCGAGATTGTAGTTCTTGGCAAATCTTGGAAACTCTCTACGGAAAATTAGCATCGGGGTGACGAACAAATTTCAATCCGTTACTACCGTGGAATCAATTTTGGTAGAGCTACTATTGTCTATCGTTTGTGCTAAATCGAATCGAGTATGCAAAAATACACTTGTTAAGCTACTAGTGAATCCCTCAAGACGGTAAAACACAAACCGAGCAAAGAAATTATAACGAGGGTCAAAGAGACCAGCTAAACTACGGATTCAGGTTACTAAGTTATTAGTGTCCCCAAGTTTATTGATTACGGGGAAATGCCGCGGAAGGATTCCTGATCTGTTGGCGAATCAATTCCAGTTCCAGATCGTTCCATAGTTGCTCGGTTTCCAGTTGTCTTTGCGATTGCTGCTGCAGGATTGAATTCTGTAGCAGGCGTCTTTCCTGGATTGCAGTTGACTGCAGCTGCAGTTCTGCCAATCGCCTGGTCAGAGCGGCGCTGGCGCGCTGATTTTTAATCTGGCCGTCTTGTAGCAAACTAAACGCACTCACAACATACTCGGTACGCTTGTTAAGTGCGTTCTCGCCGCAGGCAAATTCGATTCCCACCAGGCGCTGCAAATTCTCTTCGCTGTTGTTGTTATTGGGCGTGTTATCAGCCGTACTCGCGCTGACAAAGTCATCGCGCCAGGATCTTAACGCTTCGCAATGTTTCAGATAGCTCGCTAGCAGTTCGCCATCGATTGCCTGCAGAAATTCATCACAGTGCGATCTGGCTTCATCAGTAGTGCCTCGGTTGAGGCTGTTAAGGCATGTCTCAGCCTTTTTATCGAGTTCGGTCAGGGTAGTGGTTACCGAATCGATGCGAGTATCGGGGCTGGGTTCCTGGGCGAAGAGCGTTGCCGGAAGCAGGCAGGCGCCAACCCAGAGCAGGCCGAGTCGGTGCCAGAAACGGAATGGCTTATTCGTACAATTCGAAGCGCTTGTCCCACTTCTTGAAACGCTTGCGGCAGTATTTTTCCAGCTTCTGATGGGTTGAGAACCACAGTTCGCTGGCGTCTTTAATAGATTGATCGAACTCACAGAAATCATTGGTGTACTCCCGGCAAACCCAGGGACGATTTTCATAAATACCGCAAACACCACCTTCGAGTAAATGACTACAGCGCGTATCTATATGGAGAAACCAGCCGTCGGAATCTTTGAAAATATTGATGTTTTCGTGCGATACCTGCCAGAGCAAGTGATCGAAGTCTTCCTTGCTTTTCGGCGCTGGGATTTTCTGGTTGATGGATACACAACAAATTGATTTTGTACACTTGCGACATTTCTTGTCTATCTTTACCTTGCCGGCCTTCTGTACATCAACCAGCTTTATAGAATCCTTAGCGTTCATATCCCTTCCCAGTTAATCCCACAGCGCGCACATTCTAACACTGCTTGTGCAGCAATTTGAAAGTTTTCATTGAATTGCAGATTTTTTCACCGGCCTGACTTAGGCTGAATTTCGTCTGTGTCGAGGCGGTTTATACCGTCGATAATTTTCGCGTACGCGCGGGCGATCTGTTCCAGCCCCACTGCCGGAACCCATTCTGCAGTATCTTGCTCTGTGTGTTTGATCTCCGGAGAAGTAATGACCTGCAATGAAGCTACATCTCTGGCCACGGCGCCCATCTCGCCCGAAGCGCGCGGTTCCATGTCGGCAGTTACCCCAACATTGAAACGCTGAAACGCATCGAGCACTACCTCGAGCATCGGCTCGCTACCCCATACCCACCAGCGCATCGGTGACACCGCGTTCATCTTTCTAAGCGTAGGACCCCAGTACTTGGTCCTCACTACTGCAACGTGTTCCAGGTTGATCAGTAGCACCGTGTCTTGCAGCGCCGTTGCCTGTTCATCATGTAGCCAGCGTGCACCTGGACCACTGTGATGCCCCAGAGAAGACATGAATACCAGATTACGGCGCCGATCTGATTGCGGTGTGGCAGCGAAGTGTTTGATGAGACCCATCATCACAGCAACACCGGAGGCGTTATCCGATGCGGCATCGAAATAGCCGTCGATGTGAGCGAGGATAAAAATATTTTCATCCGTGGTGCCAGGCAATACGCCGATCACGCTGTCGCCGCTACGATCCGGAATCAGTTCGCTCTGGTAGTCAAGCTTGACATGTACCGTCGCACTACCACCAAGTAGCTCCCGCAGCGCCAACCCATCTTCGTAACCGAGATTGAAGCCAGGTCGATCTCCAGTACGCTGCCAGAGAGCAAAATTATCGGAGATGCCATAGACGATGCCGACGGCGGCGGCACCGTGGGCATAGGCACGTTCCAGTGCGTTTTCAGTGCTGATCGAGTGGCGCAGGGTACCGGGGCGGGGAATGTCCTGAATAAGCACGGCTTTGCCGAGCACGTCCCGGCCAAGATAGTCCGCTGCGCTGCCATTGCCCAGCCAGACCAGTTCATACTCCAATCCGCCGGCAGGGAGTGAGGCGGCTTTCTCAGGAGGTCGGGCGGACACCAGGGTCAATTCCGTGTCGCCTTGCCGAAAGCGAATATCCCAGCTGGACATGCTCCATACCGGATCCAGAGCGAAGTTAATGCGCGAGATATCCTCCAGACCCAGTTGCTTGAAATAGGCTTCGGCCCAAAGCTGGCTACGGGTATGTGCAGCAGTGCCAAGATTTCTGCCCCAGAATAATGTACCGGCTTGCCGGTCCTCCTGCGAAAACTGGATCAATTCATTCATCACGCCTTTCATCCAGGTGCCCTCGATGTCGGCATAGACCTGATCGTCCTCGCGTAAGGGAATATGAATAAACGCTTCTTCTCGAAGATTGCCCTGACTGTCCAGTAGCGGTTGCCCCAGAGGATTCTCCTGGGAGAGCAGGGTGGGGGAAGTCAGTGTCAATGTCAGAGCGACAAAAATCTTCAGAGGAGCGGGGGTAGGTCTCATTGCCTTCACCATGTCTTAATCTGTTTATAGGTTGAATTCATGATCTGCAGTTAGCTAAAGCACAAGCGGGCGCAGCGCCAAGAATAGCAGCCTTTACAATAGCGTGTCCTGTCCTCAAAATGGTTCGCTAAAGCTCATGTTGTCGGAGACACGCAATGTGCACAGACAGAATCAAGTTATGGCATCTTCCTCTGTTGGTGCTCTTGCTGGGCGCCTGTTCCTCGGATGAGATCGTGTCCACCGCAGGATCACCGGAACTGGCTGCTGAGTCAGAGTCCCTGAGCATTGCCACACTCTCCACCAAACCCTGGTTGGTAAGTGGTGGCGATGTACTCGTTGAAGTGACACTTGGCGCAAATGCCAGGGCTGGTGAATTGACCGTGCATCTTAACGATACCGACGTCACCAATGAATTTATTGAAGTGTCTCCGCAGCGCCTGCAAGCACTGCTGGTTGATTTACCGTTGGGTGAGAGCACTCTGCATGCTTCACTCAGCGGCAGTGACGAATCCGATTTACTGTTACTCACAAACTACCCGATCAGTGGCCCGATAATATCCGGACCTCACGAGACACCGTTTTATTGTCAGACCAGCGAGTTTCAATTGATCGGGGGTGACCTGCTGGGCGAGACCAGCGATAGCAACTGCTCAGTCGATACGCGGGTGGATTATGTGTACTGGTCAACCAGCGAAGCAATTTTCAGGCCGCTTACTGATCAGCTGATGAATCAATTGGTCACAGTGGCCGCTTCGGTTAACAATGTTGAGCCAGGTGCTGATGCAGAAGAGATCGTGGACCCGACTGCCGATATCGGCACAATCATCGACTACCGTGGCGAAACAGTGCCCTTCATCGTCAGGGTGGAGACCGGCACAGTCAATCGCGCCATCTATGAAATAGCCATGTTACACAATCCCACGCAGGGCGATGTGGATCCCTGGAACCGCAGCGCAAACTGGAATGGCAAGCTGGTCTATACCCATGGCGGCGGGTGTCGCGGTGGCTGGTACCAGCAAGGTAGCAGCACTGGAGGTGTCATGCGCCCGGGGCTGTTTGAGCAGGGTTACGCCGTCGTGTCTGCGACGCTTAATGTGTTTGGACAGAACTGTAACGATCTGTTGGCTTCCGAGACTCACATCATGGTCAAGGAGCGTTTCATTGAGCATTACGGTGTACCAGTTTATACCATCGCCACCGGAGCCTCCGGTGGGTCATATCAGTCACATCAAACGGCGGATAATTATCCCGACGTGTTCGATGGCATCATTGTCGCTGCCAGTTTTCCTGACGTGACTTCTGCCACCATCTTCACCGTGGCCGATTCGCGCTTGCTACATCACTACTTTACCGAAACCAATGCCGAGACATTTACCCTGGAACAGCAGCTGGCTGTCGCTGGATACGGTTCCTGGGCATCTATTGCTAATCTTGCAAGCGCGGCGGCAAGGCTGGATCCGCTCTATGAATTCGACACGGCACCGGAACAGCAGGGCGGTGAATTCAGCATCGCAGCCCTGGAGTCACAGCGCTATGGGGCAAGCAATCCAAATGGCGTGCGCGCCACGGTCTATGACCATACCGTGAATGTCTATGGCAATGTCGAGGACACGTATATTGCCCAACGACCGCTGGATAATACCGGCGTGCAGTATGGGCTGGCGGCGCTGAACGAGGGCGTCATTACGCCGCGACAATTCATCGACCTCAATCGCGACATTGGTGGGTTCGACAGGGACATGAATCCAGTGACTCAGCGGCACCGGGCTGATCCCCGGGCTGGCAAGCGGGCCATCGAATCCGGACGCATCCTGTTTGGCGGGGCAGGACTGGCCAGTACGCCGATTATCGACTACCGCAGTTACAGAGATCATGCTGAGAACGGTGACATTCATATGATCGTGCATCAGTTCTCGACTCGTCAGCGTCTGCTCAATGCCAATGGCCATGCTAACAATCACATAATGCAGGTAGGGGGTCTGTGGGGATTCACAGCAGATGAGCCCGACCTGGGTGAACTGTTTCGCCAGATGGATACCTGGCTTATGGGCATCCAGTCTGATACGAGTGCCGATGAGCTGTCGGCAAAGGTGGTTAATAACAAGCCGGCAAGACTGGTGGATGCCTGCTGGAATAGCGTCGGTGAGAGTCGCATCAGGATTGAAGAAACACAGACATTTCGTGGCAACAGCGCCTGCAATGCATTGTACCCTGCCTATCCGACACCACGTCACGTGGCTGGTGCACCACTGGCGAATGATATTGTGAGCTGTCGCTTACGCGCCTTGAACAGGGCCGATTATCCCTCGACAATTACACCGCAGGAATTTACGGAACTTGGCCGGGTCTTCCCCGACGGCGTCTGTGACTGGTCCCGTGGCGACAGCAGTGGGGCACAGCATCAGGGTACCTGGGTGTCGTTCGGACCTTCTCCGGTAAATAAGCTGTATTGATAGAATCGTTGGGAGCCAGGCCATGATAAACAACAGTAGCAGCTCGCCTGCTTTTCTCTTTGTAAGCATTGCTGGTCTGATTCTCACTCTCACCGCAAACTTTGCCACGGCGCAGCGAAGCAATGATGCACAACTGTCCACTACTGTAGACGATGGTTTCACCATCGCCGTAGTGGGCGACATCATCATCTCCTATCCGCTTGATCACATGCTGAGTGATCCAGGGTTTCGGGCGGTTGTAGAGCTGACCCGGGGCGCTGACGTTACGACTGGAAATTTCGAAGGTAATATTATTGACGGTCGCACATTTAAGGGAGCGGCTGGGGGTGGTTTCGGTGGCGAGCCGGAAGTGGCAGACTGGGTAAAGGAGATGGGCTTCGATATCGTCTCACGGCCCAATAATCATGCCGATGATTTCGGGCCGGAAGGACTGGTATCGACAAGCCGTCATCTGGAACGCGTTGGTTTGCAGTATTCCGGTTACGGAGACAGCTACTGGGCCGCCAAGGCGGCACGCTTCTTCAGTAGCCCCGGCGGTCGAGTGGGCATGGTGGCAGTATCCGATCATGAACCGCGCGCCCAGCCGGCACGAGGGGAATGGCCTGGGGTCGGCGGTCTGAGTCCACTTAGGGTTACCCGCTATTTCATGGTACCGGAGGATTCCTGGGAAGCTCTGCAGAGGATGCGCGATCTGTTTCCAAACGGCACTGGCTTCTATGCCAATGGTGCCAATTCCAGCTCACAGATTTCATTCATCGGTAATCAGTTTCGTAAAGCCGATGCCGGTATCACTCGACCTTTCTATCACTATGAAATGAATCAGCAGGACCTGACTGACACGCTGGCCTCTATTCGAGAGGGAAAGATCAGGTCCGATTTCATCACTGTGGCGATCCACGCCCATCACTTCCTGGAAACCACCGGCGGTTATCGGGGTGAGGGTATACCAGAGGCAGAACACATCGACACAAATCCCTCGATAGCCGACTATCTGCCGGAGTTTGCACACGCCGCCATTGACAATGGGGCGGACCTGTTCCAGGGCACCGGTGTACATGCGCTCAGGGGTATAGAGATCTACAACGAGCGGCCAATATTCTACGGATTGGGCGAATTCATCCGGCAGATGGATGTGATCGGACTGGCCGGGCGGGGCGATCCCCAGCGCAGCATCGGGCCACCCAATGCGGAGTTTCCGGTAAAGTTTGAGAGCATCATTGCGATCAACGAATATGCCGGCGGAACGCTAAGGGAAGTGCGGATACATCCGGTCGAGCTGCGCTATGGTGAAGAGAAGTTGGCGCAACGCGGCATTCCACGCATCGCGCCACCGGCGATTGCTCAGCGCATACTGCGGCGGCTACAGGCTCTTTCGGCACCTCTCGGCACCGAGATAGAAATTGTCGGAAATATCGGAGTCATTCGGGTAAACAACTAGCCCGCTTACTTGTCGCTGTGGTTGCCAACCATAACCCGCATCTCCAGGCGTTTGATCTCCCGCAGTATTTCCATTTTTAACATCTGTTGCCAACTAATGATCTTGACTAGCATTATGACAAAAAGGCATACGATGATTGCTAAAGCCCAGGTTAGACTGGATTTAATATCAGTCGCGTCGAAATATAGGCTCAAAAAATACAACCCGGCCAGAAAAGTAACCAGCCCCAGGGCATACATGTAAAACGTCATCCAGGCCTGCTTGCCCTTGTAAGTCATGCTCATCAACTCGAACAGCCCGGGTTGCTCGTCGATCTCCTCGATTAGCCGCTTGTCTTCATCGCTCAATGCTTTACGAATTTTCTCATCTATACTGTTCATCTTGAATCGCTCCACTAGTGATAGTAGTTCTCTAATAATTCCGACATCAGCTTACGCGCGTAAAACAATCTTGATTTAACAGTGCCAGTTGGCACTTTTACGATCTCTGCAATCTCGTCAACCGAGAATTCTTCCAGGTAGTAGAGTCTCAACACGATCGACAGTCGCGAGTCCAACCGGTTCAGCAATGCCTCTACGCTCAGTACCGCTTCGACATTATCTTTAATGGCGATTTCCGGCAGCTCTTCCTGCGGCTGAAACACCTCTCGCTCCCGAATAATCTTGCGTTGCCAGTCGATGCAGCGTCGCTCCAGGATGCGAAACCCCCATTTCGGGAAGGCCGCCGGATCAGTCAGCTTGGTTATGTTCCGGCTGATTGACACGAGACACTCCTGGGTGACGTCCCGCGCGACTTCCCGGTCTTTCAATCTGTTAAAGGCATAGAGATAGAAGCGCTTCTGCCAGAGTTCTAGCAGATCACCGAAGGCGCCGTCGTCTCCCTGCTGGCTGCGGATAACCAGCCATTCGTTGAAACTCTTCTCCTTCAGGTCACTCATGCTCAGTTCCTGCACTATAGGTCGCGCCCGGGCCAGATCGGTTCACGGCCGTGCGAACTGGTGTTGGCAATGAACCTGGGTCATCATGGGCCCGACTACAATAACAAAGAGCCAGCGCTTCCAGAACATGGAATTCAGGAAAGAAGTCATGATCGATGTGCAAGACTTGTGTTTTCGCTATCCGGGGCAGGAAGTCGACACAATTCGCGGCATCAGCTTCAGCATTGCTGCCGGCGAGATCTTTGGTTTCCTGGGGCCAAGCGGTTCTGGCAAGAGCACGACCCAGAAACTGTTGATTGGTTTGCTGAAAAACTACCAGGGCTCGCTGCGGATCATGGATAAGGATGCCCATGCCTGGAATCATGAAATCTATAAACACATCGGAGTGGGATTTGAGCTGCCGAATCATTTCTCGAAATTGAGTGGTCTGGAAAACCTCGAACTCTTCGCTTCATTCTATGGAACAGGCTCCCAACAACAACGCGATCCCGGTGACCTGCTGGAGTTGGTAGGTTTGCAGGACGCGGCGAACCAACGCGTCGGTGAGTACTCCAAGGGAATGAAGATGCGGCTTAATTTTGCCCGGGCCCTGATTAACGATCCGCTCCTGCTGTTTCTCGATGAGCCTACTGCTGGCCTCGATCCAGTGAATGGAAAGATCATCAAGGACATTATTCGTGACCAGCAACAACAGGGCAAGACAGTCTTTCTGACCACCCATAATATGCATGATGCGGATGAACTCTGTGATCGGGTTGCGTTCATCGTGGAGGGCGAATTGAATTTGATCGATGTTCCGGCTGCGCTGAAACTGCGCCACGGGCGGAAGAGCATCAAGGTCATCACCCGGTCCGGTGGAGCGTCTGCCCCGCCGGACGTTCACCAGTTCGAGCTCGACCAACTCGGTGGCAATCCGGAATTTTTGGATCTGTTGAACTCAACGAGTGTTGAGTCGATTCACTCTCAGGAAGCGACCCTTGAAGAGGTATTCATCAAGACCACGGGAGCGCGGCTGACATGATACAGGCACTGCTGCGCTACCCAGGCATTCTCAAGTGGGATATCAGGCTGCAGTTCCGTTATTACTTCTGGCTGGTGGCAGCTGTACTTACTGCGATGTGGTCGGGAGTGTTATTAGCTCTTTCAGAGGAAGTTGTAACCACCTGGGTGCCCGTATTGATCTTTGCTGACATTGGCAACATCGGCTTGCTGTTTATAGCGGGCATCCTTTTTCTCGAGCGGCGCCAGGGGACCATCTATGCCACGGCAGTCATGCCGATCTCTCCTGGAACCTGGTTGACGGCGAAACTCATTAGTCTCAGCCTGTTATGCCTGGCCTGTGCTATCGCCATCGTTGCAATTTCGAGTAATTCGGTAAACTGGTTGCGTCTGATTCCATCTGCGGCACTGTGTGCGGCACTCTTTACCAGTGTTGGTTTCCTGGCAGCCGTTTCCTTCGACAAGATTCTGAATTATTTTCTGGGCGTGGGGATCATTCTGATCCCATTTAATCTTCCAGTGCTCGATTACCTGGGAATTTTTCAGAATAATGCATTGTGGATCATTCCCAGCCAACCCGTCATGTGGGCCCTGGCTGGGAGCTTTCAGGAGATGCCGACGACTACCTACCTGGGGTGCATTGCCGCGACAGCTTCCTGGCTTGCTCTCTCACATTGGCTGGGAATCCGGGCATTTCAAAAATATATTGCAACCCGGCAGCAACTCTGACAGTGGCCATGCAAGTAACTCAATGGAACCAGGTAATTTACAGCGACCTGCGCAAGGTGTTGGCAGAGCCGTTTTTCTGGTTGATTCTGCTGGCACCGTTCCTGTTGGGTTGGGGGCTACACTATTTGCTGCCTTACCTGGCGACCCAGTTCCAACGCTTTAACCTGGCAGACTACTACCCCATCATTGTCGCTCTCTTCATCCTTACGCCACCGCTCTATTACGGTGTCGTGCTGGGGTTGCTGGTTCTGGAAGAGAAAGATGAAAACGTGTTGCTGGCAGTTGCAGTAACCCCTATCAAGTTGCGAAATTATTTGTTCGCACGGGTAGCGGTTTATACCTTGGTAAGTCTGCCCCTGATTGCGGTTGTCCACGAATTGATCGGCGTAATTGAAATCGAGACTACCGAACTCATTCTTGTTGCAGTCGCGGCCTCGCTCAATACCCCTCTGGTGGTGCTGTTGCTGGCGGCATTTTGCAAGAATCAGCTGGAGGGCTTCGTCATCGGTAAGGGCATGAGCCCGCTAATCCTGCTTCCCCTTGCCACGTTCTTCGTGCCAGATTACTGGCATCTACTATGTGGCATTTTGCCAACCTACTGGCCAATCATTGCCTACTACACGGCGGTTAGTGAAACCGGCTCGGTATGGTTTTTCGGATTCGCTGTGATGATGGCGCTGCTGGTGCAAATGTTAGCTATCTGGTGGCTTTACCGGCGATTTGAGCGTAGCCTGACGGCCGCATGAAACCGGTGTGGCCTTGATTATTGGCATAATGTGGTTTAGTTTTGAGCGGTTATAGTAGAAGTATTCTTAGCCCAGGCTTAGGGCGCAAAAGTCAGGGGCTGGCCGAGACCAGCCACACAGAGAGATAGCACTATGATCACATTCAAGAGATTACTGGGGATCTGGTTCACTGTTTTTACTTCGGCAGCCCTGGCTCAAGGCTATGAGCCGCCCCGGACAGCTTCCGGCAAACCCGATCTGCAGGGATTCTGGACCAATGCGTCACTGACTACGATGCAGCGTGCCGGTAACTACGATGAAATTGGCCTGGTGATCCCGCCGGAACGCCTGAAAGAACTCACGGCTAATAATCACCAGAATGTGCGCCAGGCGACTGATGACAACCAGGTGCAGGGTGAGTTACCCGATGGCAAAGACCTTGGCGGTGGGCGGGGTTACAACGCTTTCTGGGTAGACCCCGGTTCTCAATTTGGTTCAGTCAAAGGCGAGATGCGCACTTCCTGGATTATCTATCCCGAAAATGGCCGTATTCCATTCTCAGCCGAAGGCAGCCAGCTGCGACGCCAGAATATTGCACAGTTCTCCGGTAATGATGGTCCGGAAGGACGCGCACTGGGTGAGCGCTGCATCATAGGATTTGGCAGTACCGGCGGCCCACCGATGAACAACGTGCTGTACAACAACATGTACCAGATCGTACAGACCGATGACTACCTGGTCATCATGGTGGAAATGGTCCATGACGCGCGCATTATTCCTATCAATGGTGATCACCGCCCCGGCGCATTAGAGCCCTGGTTGGGAGACTCTGTTGCCTATTGGGAAGGCGACACACTGGTGGTAGAAACTGTAAATCTGCATCCGCAACAGGCTCCCCGCAACTCGGCACCCTTGTCGAATCAGGGAAAGGTCATTGAGAAATTTACTCGCTATTCTGACGAGCAAATTGTTTATGAGTTCGAAGTCGTCGATCCTGTCTATTACACCGAATCCTGGCGTGGCGAGATGAGCTTTAACGCCACCGATACCCAACCTTACGAGTACGCCTGTCATGAAGGCAACTACGGACTCACTGGCATTCTTGCTGGTGCCCGCCGGCTGGAGCAACTCGAAGAATCCAACTAGTTTGACCCGGTACAGACAATAAAAGGGGCCAGCTGGCCCCTTTTTTATGTCTATAGGAAACTGCTTACTTATCATCTTCCCAGAATTGCGTCATCTCCATGAACATAAACGAGGCTGACCAGGTGATCAATGATAATCCGGTGATGGCTTCCAGGCCGGAAAGGAAGCGTAGCTGGCCGAAGGGTACGATGTCGCCATAGCCTACCGTAGTGTAATTCATGAAGGAGAAGTACACACAGTCGATCAGGCTGCCGTCGAAATTTCCCGCCAGGTAACCGAAATCACCATACTTGTTCATCAGGTAAAAGGCGATCCCGAACATCCAGACTTCGGTGACATGGGCACAGATGGTACCAAACACACCGATGATCACCCGTAGACGATGTTTAATCTTCAACTTGGGGATGATGACGGAGAGCAAGCGCAGAATTTCATAGTGCAGCACTACGGCGGCGGACACCAACAGGGTAATAATGATAAATGCGCTTAACATGCTAAGATTCTACTGCTTAAAGATTCGGGATCTGACCAAGGTTAGAATGCCTTTCAGTGAATAGCAACACCAGGTCCAGGTGGTATCACAACATGAAGATTAAAAGTTTAGTTCTTTCCCTGTTCGCCCTATTGTCCATTAGCAATGTTAGCGCTCAACGGAGTATTCCAACAGATGACCAGCAGCTTCTTTATGAGATCTACAAGGAGCTGATTGAGTATAAGACCACCACGTCAGAGCAAAATAATACGCTGGCTGTTGAGGGCATGGCTGCCTGGCTGCAGGCGGCAGGCTTTGCCGAAGAGGATATCTTCATTGGCGGTGCGTTACCTCACAAGGGAAACCTGGTCGCCCGCTACCGGGGTACGGGTTCGCGCGAACCGATCATTTTGATGGCGCATATCGACGTGGTAGAAGCAGAAAGGGAAGACTGGAACCTGGATCCCTTCGTGCTCAATGAAGATGCAGACTTCTATTACGGCCGTGGCACCATTGATGACAAGGCCATGGCGGCAATCTTTACAGCCAATCTGGTGCGCTACAAGCGAGATTCTTACGTCCCTGACCGAGATATCATCGTGGCACTGACCTCCGACGAGGAGACTGGCGGTAGTAATGGCATCAATTGGTTGTTGGAAAACCATCCCGGCTTGATTCGCGGCGCCCTGGCAATCAATGAAGGCGGGTACGGTTTGCTTCAGGATGGCAAGCCGCTTGCTAACACCATTCAGATTGCCGAGAAGATATTTGCAACGTTTCAGCTTACTGCCCGTAATCCTGGTGGCCATTCCTCTCTTCCCAGGGATGACAATGCAATCTACGATCTGGCCGAAGCCATGTTGAAAATCCGCGATTTCGATTTTCCTGTTCAATTGAATGATGTGATGCGCTTGAGTTTTCAGCGCCAGGCTGAAATCAACACCGGTCAACGCGCCGATGACTTCAGGGCATTGCTGCAAGAACCAATTCCGCAGGATTCCCTCGCCAGATTGAGTGCAGAAGCGGCGATTAATGCCCAGCTTCGTACCACGGCGGTTGCAACTCTGCTCGATGGCGGCCATGCCTCCAATGCGCTGCCGCAATCGGCTGTCGCCACGGTAAACGTCAGGATGCTGCCGGGCTCCGATCCCCAGGATGTGTTACGCACTCTCACCAGGGTGGTTGACAACCCAGCTCTGGAAGTGGCCTATCGCGGTGGTGGCCGAGTATCTCAACCGTCTCCGCTGACCGAAGAAATAATGAGTGCCGTGGAGACTGTCACCCAGTCCATGTGGCCAGGGGTAACCGTAATGCCCACCATGTCTACCGGCGCGACTGATGGCGCGAAGATGCGTATTGAAGGCATACCTACCTACGGAGTTTCCGGCCTGTTTGTAGACCGCAATGACATGCGCATTCATGGCCAGGACGAACGACTCCTGAAGAAATCGCTGTATGAGGGTTATGATTTTCTGTATCGGCTAGCAGTCGAGTTGACCCGATAACTCTGGCGTTGCGGTACTTGCTTGATTCAGGCGTTTCGATCTGTACGGCACTTGCAGGTAGTACGCCGGCCTACTGGACTGCGCCCTTCCGCATCCCTCGCTCCGCAACGAAGCCTCTCAAACTCAGCGCGTCTTTTGTAGTTAGACGTCGCACGAGTCAGTATTACTACAGACCACTGGACCGCGTCCCTCCGGGATTCCCTCACTCCGAAAAAAGCCTCGCAAACTACGCGAGTCTTTTTTCTGCGTGCGGCGCTGGTCCTTTTACGTGGTCCTGGGTAATACTGACTCGTGCTCCCCTTCCGGCAATATCCTGGCAACAGACCAGCTATTGGCACTGCTTATGATCTCCAGCAGCGCGCTAAATCCTTTGGAGCGAGGCATTTTGAGTTGGGCGCATAAGTGAAGTAATTCATGAAAGGCTTCCTGCCATTCACCCTATAGGCAGCGCGGGCGCTGTGCACAATCTTTCCTGACGATTCTGTGACTTGCTCAAAAAATCCATTTAACGAAGTGCCGGAGCTTTGCAGCCGCTGCGTTACAACTAATGCGTCAGGGAATAAATTAAATAATTTATTCCCAATTGATAGGCAGAGTTGGCGAATTGAGTGGGGTACCACTGGTCATAGGTATGCTCCCAACCATCACCCATATCCGAGTTCCAGTTTATCAGCACCATGACCCGACCAGCGTCATCGAGGATCGCGTGATTGCTGGCAATATCGATGCCGGCTTGGCCGAAGCCCTGGCGACCGCCACGACCGGGGATCATCTGGGCGCCTTCGATATCATAGAAGGTATGGAAGATTTCATGACTCTCGTTTAGTTCTATGAGTTCCCGATCGGGAAACAGCAGTGAAAAATCTCGATAGAATGAATCCCATTGTTGGGCACCCCAGAAGTCATCGATCAGAAGAAACCCACCGCGCAACAAGTATTCGCGTAAGTTTTCAATTTCTCGTGGCGAGAATGACAGACCGCCGTTGCGGCCCATCTCCAATGCATAGAGAAACGGATAGTCGAAGATTTCTTCATCGTCGAAACGCAGCACGATGGGTTGACCCATGACGCGCACATTAGTCAGGCGTGAGACACCGCGCAGGAAGTTTTCATCGGCTGCCGGGAAATCGGTCAACCAGGGTCCGCCGTAGTATCCGCCGTCATAATAACTGTCGTACTGAATCCTTACGAAAGCAAACTCACCAGCAATATCATACAGGTCTGGATTGTCCAGTTGAGCCTGTGCTACTGAGCCTGTAAACAGAGCCAGTATAAGGAACGCGGCGTTTAGTCTTGTCATCTATGGGGCAAGCGCTTGCTTGGGTAGTGGGAGTCGCTGTTAGTTTGTATCGACAAGCTGCGGAGATCAAGTTATTGTCAGAACTTAATTCCTGCGACGGTCATTGCTACTATGAATCGTCAGTTCAATAAAAGCCAATCTCTCTGCCTGCTGATCATGATGCTGATGGTGCCTGCTGTGTCCAATAGTCAGGATCAGATCACCTTCAGCAATGAAGTCCTGCAAGAGATTCAACGGTATGAGCTGCAGCTGGAAGAATTGGAGTCTGCGAATGGGCCATTTGACGCCAGCCTGTTAGAGCCGCTGGGGGCGATTGCTGAACTACTGACATCTGTCAATGATTACGAAGGGGTTGCCGAAATCCAGAATCGGCAACTAGCCTTGATGCGAACCACCCTGGGCTTCGAGCACCCCGACCTGGTTCCAATGGTGCGTGCCATCATCGAGAACCAGAAGCGATTGGGCAATTGGGAGGAGATCAGCGACCGCCTGGAGTATCTTCGTTCACTGCAGGCTGGTATTCACGGCATTCATTCGGTCCAGGTACTGACAGCAATTGAAGATCAGGCGCAGTGGTATCTGACTCGAGTCTCCATCGACGGGGAGATTCGCCCGGCACGCAATTTCATGAAGGCCCGCGACCTGTATGAAGAACTGGATGATCTCGCTGGTGACGCTTTTGGCGAGGACAGTCCCGAGTTCTCTCCCTGGTACTACAAGCGCGCGAATAACCTGGCACAAATGATCTCACTACTGAACTCTGACGACAGGCTAGCCGGCAGTATTCTCGATGAACTGATCCGCAAGGACGGGACTATTAAACTGGAACAATACACCCCGTTTGACTCGTCAGTAGCGGACCAGATATTTGGTATCGGTCGTCGGGTCTCTATCCTCGATGGCGATCGCCTGATCGGTGAGGCCTATTTGCGAGATGGACTGAGCATCGTTGCCAATATTCAGGATATTGCGGAAGAGGCGAATGATCTCGAAGCCCAGGCAATGGCCAGTCTATATCGCGGCGACTTTCGCGTGCTGCTGGACTCCAGTAACGGTTCCCGAGACTATGGCAGAGCTCACGAACAATTACTGGAAGCAGGTATCAGCCTGGAACGCATCGAAGCCGTGCTCAACAGACCCATGCCGATCCCCCTGCCAGATTTCTTCAGTAAATTCTCTGATCTGGAAGCTTATCAGTCCAGCATCCTCCTGCAACAGGAGGATAGTGATGAAGCGCGCATTAATGTGGGAGTATTTACTGCCTGGGACGAGGACGCACGATCAACCAGTAAACCGGTAAGCAGGGATCCGTTATTAAATGTTACCTTGCCCTATCACCAGGTTGATCTGGCGTTTCGACTGAGTGCCCGCGGCAAGGCTTCGTCTATCGATGTGCTCGCCTCAGTTCCCGATGAGAAAGAAGTCGGGCGCAAAGCCTATCAGGCACTAAGAGACATTCAGTTCAGGCCATATATCGAAGCGGGCAAGCCGAAAAGACTTCGTGATGTGCAGCTGCGCTACTTCTACTTCGAAAGATAGTTACTTCAGGGGCCATCTGCGGAATCTGTAGAGCAAATTTATTAGCCTGGAACAAACGGTGCAATTTCAATATGCGCGAGATTGTCAATGTCCATTAAAAGCCTTCTATGGGGATTGGGTACAACACTGGTGCTTGGTTGCCCGCTGTTCATTTCCCATGGCCAAACAATCCAGGCAAGCCAATGGTCAGTGCCACGCACCGAGCACGATTATCCCGATATGCAGGGTAACTGGACCAATCCTTATCTCACCCCGCTGGAAAGGCCCATAGCGCTCGGCATGCAGCGCAGTTATACGCCAGACCAGGCTCGGGCAATACTCGACCAGGCACGCGCGGAAGATGCCCAGCGACAGGCTCCCATCGATCCGAATCGCCCGCCGCCGCCAGCAGGTGGCATCATCGACAATCAGGCGGATGGTAATTTCGAAATCATGCCCTCGGAGTTCGCCATCATCAACGCTGAGATACGCACATCGTATGTGGTAGAGCCCGCCAATGGCCGCTTACCCCGGCTCGATAGCTTCCGGGATATTCATCAGCAAAGGCGGGCACAGGGGAAGGGCCGCTTCGATGGTCCCGAAGGACTAACTCCTCTCGATCGCTGTCTGAGTCCCGGAGCACAGCTGCCATTAATGCGTGTATTTGGTGGGATGGGCAACCCGGCCGGCGACAATCCGGTGCGCAATATCCAGATTGTTCAGAACCAGGATTACGTGGTCATACTCACCGAATATTTTAGCCTTGTGCGTATCATCCGCCTGGACAGTGATTACTTATCTGGACAGGGGAATAAATGGATGGGCGATTCGATCGGTCACTACGAAGGGGATTCGCTGATTGTTCATACACGCCATTTCAGGCCCGAGCAATCCCTGGGCGATTTAAGATCTTCGCGCGACTTCGAAGTGGAAGAATCCTATACCCGGATCGGCGAGGAAGAGATCTTGTTCCGCTACACAGTCAACGATCCAAAGGTGTACAGCCAGCCCTTCACGGCTGAGATGACCCTGCGCCGCATGGCGCCCGAACACAAGCTCTATGAATATGCCTGTCACGAGGGGAACTACTCGGTACCCTCGATGTTGCGCGCTGCACGCATGGAAGAGCTGGGTCTGCTGAACTAGGCCAGACCAATACCGGCTCGTTTTTGTCAACTGCCCGACACAGGCGGCAACGCCGCCGAATTACAGCGATGGCAAAAGTGGCGGGTTCAGGATTTCAGCACCACGCTGATTATCGGACTGCTCCTCGCTGCAGTTGTTCTCTTGCTTCGAACTTCGCGCGTGTGGGGCGCCGTAACGCTATCGCGGTGCCTGATACACATCCTGGTGTTTCCAGGGCCGGAATTGTCGACCCAGGATTACGCGGCGACAATTATCGCAATGCTCAGTACGGTGTTGTATGGTTTCGTATAGCAGTATTGGCAACAACAACAATAAAAGAAGGAGTCAGCATGAGTTCGCTTCCCCGGAAATTTCTGTTTACCGTTATCCTGAGCTGTAATGCCCTGGCGTTTGCTCAGACTCCACCTGCGATGGAAACCGAAGCAGACTTTCATCGCGCCATGGATGAGTTGTCCAACTGGGGGCGCTGGGGTGATGAGGATGAACTGGGCGCTGCCAATCTGATAACAGCACAAAAGCGACTGCAGGCTGTGGCGTTGGTTACCCAGGGCATAACCGTGTCCATGGCTCATGACATCGTCGAGGAAGAAGCGGTGGATACCTCGGCGGTGTTGAACCGCCAGGTGTTACGCGTCAGTCCCACAGGCGCCTCGGACATGTACCAGTACAGTGGCAGCTACCATGGCACGATTCACAGCCACCTGGATTCACTGGACTGCCACATCATGTACGACGGCAGTGGGTATAACGGGGTGACCTACCAGGAAGTCGAAGCAGCCGATGGTTGTCCAAGAGGAAGTATCCACGTGCACCGGGAAGGAATTGTAACCCGTGGGATACTGTTCGATGCCACGCTATTACCCGGCAAGGCTACCGAAGAAGGCTGGCTGGAACCCGGTACGCCAATTACCTATGCCGATCTGTTGGCACTTGAAGAGATCCAGGGAGTCAAGGTCGAACCCGGCGATATTATCTTCCTGCACACCGGTCGCTGGCAGCGCCGCGCCGCGTTAGGCGCCTGGCCCACCTCCGATGGTGTGGCGGGTTACCATGCCAATGTAGCGTATTTCCTGAAAGAACGTGGTGTGGCCATGATTGGACACGATATGTGGAACGACGTGGCACCAAGCGGTATCGAGGGAGTATTTCTGCCCCTGCACAGCCTGGCACTGGTGTCACTTGGGGTCTCGATCTTCGATAACCTGGATTTTGGTCGTCTTGCCGAGGTTGCCAAAGAATTGAATCGCTATGAATTTCTGTTGATCGCGTCACCGCTGCGCATTGTGAAGGGCATGGGTTCACCGCTAAATCCTATCGCGATGTTCTGACCGCTCGCTTTGTCTTCGCAGCCTGAATTCTAACGCCAGCCTGAGATAGGATACTCTCAGCCGCCATGCATCCATCTGACACCCTGTGGCATAGCCCGGAGTTTCGACTCTACCTTGGTTCGACGGCTTTCTCGGGCATTGCCTTCGCCATGCAGCAACTGCTGCTGGCATGGATTCTGATCGGCATCCTGGAATTGCCAGCAACCCAGGTCGGTATCATCCAGGCAGCCGTGGGTATTCCTGGCATCTTCCTGATGTTATTAGGTGGGGCGCGGGCCGATGGAATCGATCCCCGCAGTCTGCTCATCCAGGTGTATTCCTTCGCGCCGCTGCTTCCGCTGTTTCTAATCGGCATCATCAACGTCGAGATGTTGAGTATCTGGTCGGTTTTGCTGTGGGGCCTGGGGATGAGCGTGGTAATTTCCTACTCCAGTCCAGCGCAGCAGGCTATTCTCAATCGGGTCGCGAGTCGGTCTGTCCAGAAAGCCGTATCCGCCGCGACCGCCATCGGCTTCATGGTGCAGATACTGGGGCTCGGTGTCGCCGGTACCATGGATACGCTGGGACTGATTCCCGTGCTGGGTTTTCAGGCGCTATGTATTGGTCTTGGCGCATTTGCAGTGCGCCGACTCAATCCGCAGGCGCCACTAACAAACAATTCTGCACCGGCCCTGCGCAACATCTCTGCCGGACTCAAGGCCATCTATCAACACAAGGTGATCATGCAGGCACTGGCGATCAACTTTGTGTCCAGTGTCTTTAATGCCGGCGCCTTCATGACCGTGTTTCCCTTTATCATCAAGCGTATCTACGAAGGAGATGCCCTGTTGTTATCGATGATGATGATTTTCTTCTTTGCCGGTGCGACTACCTCGAATTTTCTGATGATAAGGCTCATGCCGCTGGCACGACCCGGGCGGATCTTTCTGATCATGCAGTTCTCGCGCATGGTGATTCTGGGGCTAATGTGGATACAGGCTGGCTTCTGGTTGTTTGCGATCGCAACTGTGGCCTGGGGTCTGAACATGGGTGTCACAACCACCCTGGCGCGGACGATCGTGCAGGAATCGGCCAGCGAGGAATACCGGGGCCGCATTATGTCGGTATACAGTCTCGGATTATTAGGCAGCGCGCCTATCGGTGCCCTGATGCTGGGCTGGATAATCGAGACCTTCGGCACGCTGAATGCCTTGCTCCCGGCGATGGGCATCTCCATGATCCTGTTTGTTTACGGCGTACTGCTCAGCGATGTTTACCATTACGAGTCGCCGCGCGATTAAGTTAACCCTCGCTTCAATACACAAACCGGTAACTGTCCCCGTCACTCACTACTTTTCCAGCGCTAGGAGCGGCGAAATGGGTGCCGATGACCAGGGTGGGAGAATCCACCAATTCCTTTAAGACGGCATGTCGGCAAGCTGCCGCCGCGTTCTGGTCTTCATCGAAGGCCACCGTCCAATCGGGGCGCGCAATCTGGCAGGGGTGGTGCATCATGTCACCGGTGATCATTGCCTTCTCACCCCTGGATTCAATCAACACGCTGACATGTCCTGGCGTGTGTCCGGTCGTTGGCAGCAATCGTATCTCATCGCTTATTCGATGGTCGGTCTCCACCAGGTCGACCAGGCCGGCGGCGAATAGTGGAGCCACCGAATCTTCCATCACTGGCAATTGGTCCTCGGCATCGCTGCCTGCCCAGAATTCGTACTCTTCTGATCCAAGCAAGTAACGGGCATTCGGAAACGTGGGCTGCCATCGATTGCCTGCTTTCATCGTATTCCAGCCCACGTGATCGACATGCAGATAGGTGCAGACCACCAGGTCGATCGCCAGATGATCACAACCCGCGGCACCCAGATCTTTTAGAAACTCGGTATGCAGCGCTTCATTAGCGGTGATCTTGCGCGGCTTATCGTTACCGACACAGGTATCCACCAGCAGATTTATGTCAGGAGTCTGCACCAGCAGCGCATGTATGGAGAGCAACAAGTGTCCTTCCGGGGTCACGAAATTCGGGTACAGCCAGGGAATCTCCTGCAGGGCTGCAGGGCGCGCTGCTGCCATGAACGGATATTTCTCGTAGTACTCAACTTCAAGCACTACTTCCAGGACGCGCGAGATGATCACGTCACCGACCTGCCAGGTAAGAGTGGGGGCTTGTGACATAGCGTTAATTCCTGCAGTGACACGCGAACAGCGGATGTTGCGGGCATTGTAGCAAGCCCCGTCTGCCTATTGGCAATGCATGCAACTTGTGCCACGCTTGAACTATTCCAGTGGCTTGGTAACACCGGTGAAAATACAATTAAGCAATTTAAAATGTGCTGGTGATCCAGCGAAGAACTTCAAGGAAATCTTATGAATAAGTCTATAACGCTCACTCGAGTTTTCAGTGTCATCGCTGTGCTGTTAGTCGCTGCCTGTGCCAGCACTTCACAACTGGACCTGGACGCCCTGCGCGCTGCTGAAATCACCAACTTCAGAACTCCCGCGGGCAACGTGCTCTCCAGTGGCCAGCCCACTGAAGCCCAGATTCAGGTCCTGGCACGCTCCGGTGTTCGTCATGTTATTAATCTGCGCACACCGCAGGAAGAAATAGACTTCGAGGAAAAGGCTGCCGTTGAAGCGCTTGGCATGGAATATTATTCCATCCCTGTCGCAGGAGCCGGAGGCGTCAATGCGGCGAATGCACAATCCTTGCAGGCCATCCTTAATGACATCGGTGGCGAGGGGGTCCTGGTACATTGTGCCAGTGGCAATCGCGTCGGTGGACTCTTCGCCGTGAATGCCTTCGCGTCAGGCTCCAGCCTCGATACAGCGATGGCCGAAGGCAACCGCTGGGGCATGACTTCAGAGAATCTGCAACAGGCGGTACGGCAATCCCTGTCCGGTAATTGAGTTAACTTCGCAAGCAACCCATCTCTATATAACCTGAAAAGCAGCATAAGGGATGGGTAATTATTTTTACCCATTCCTGTCAGCCTCACTGTGCGGCATGCCTGTCATGCCGGACGATTTCGTCATTGCGATTCTCAGTCGTGCCTGGGAAGAGGCGAGGGGTGGTCAGCGCCAGCAACAGTAGTGTGTCAGTCTGTACGGCGAAAGCTGTTGCGCGCTCCGCGCAGCGAATCAGCCGTAATCTAAACCTCTGCGTCTGACCGACCTGACTGTAATTGTGGCATTACTCGGTTACACTGCCTGCAGGAGGACAGCGCCATGTCTGAACAGAATACGCATTCAGATAAGCCCCCTTTTAACTGGAGCCGGTATCTCAGAATCGATGCCGGTCTGTGTCTGCTTGCCGGAGTCGGCATTGGCCTGATCGCCCTGGCCGCTCCGCTGGGTGTTTGGATTGGGCTGTGGGATTTTCGCCGTGGCTTCAGCCTACTGCAGTTTGTTAATGCCTGGGCCGACTGGATTGCCGGTGGCACACTGATCATTGCCATCGCCCTGTTGATTGTTAGCAAGCTCAAGTCGCTGGACAATGCCTTTCAGTTGAGTGGCATCGCCCTGATCGGCACCGTAGTTGCGACTGTTGCCTGGTATATTCCCGAGACATTCCGTCCACCGGAAGGCACGCCGCCTATTCATGACATCGCCACCGATACCCTGCGGCCGCTGCAGTATATTGCCATCGCCCCCTTGCGGGCCGATGCTGCTAACAGCATGGAATACGGCAGTGGTCCAAACATGACAGCCAGGCGCCTGATGCAACTACAGCAGGAGGCGTACCCGGATATAAGACCGCAGCGATTCGATGCATCGGTTGAAGAGGTGTTCAACCGGGCCATGGCCGCGATTGAAACCCTGGGCTGGGAAGTGGTCGCAGCCGACTTGTTAACGGGTCGCATCGAGGCAACCGATACTACATTCTGGTTTCGCTTCAAGGACGATGTGGTGATTCACATAACGGTGGACAGGAATCAAGCGGTATTGAATGCCCGGTCCCTGTCACGAGTCGGTATAGGAGACGTGGGCAAGAACGCCGCGCGACTCCGAGAATTTTTCAGTCTTTTATAAAAGTGCCCAGGGCCTTCATCCAGAGGCTGTTCCAAGCAATGCATAAACATTCAACACTAATCAAGATCGACATAAATGGATTTAATAAGATTGCCCAATCCATGCCTCCGCTCGAGACAATGCACTACCTGCGAGGATACTATGAAGATGTTTTTAAAGAAGCATCGGAGCTCGGTTGGAAGTTTGTCAAGACCATAGGAGACTGTGTGCTGCTATCAGCCGAAGAAAATGCTTCCGATGAAGATATCTGCGCACTACACGACTCCATTCGCCGCCGCTTTGACATAAATACGAATTACCGGGTATGTGAGTTTGAAGAAAGTCGGTTTGAATTCGGTGACTATTCTTGTACAGACACTATAGGGGAAGATATAAACAATTTGTTTCTCGGCGATTCCGCTACCGTGATGCTTGGCAGAATGTCTGATCACATTGGGTGTGAAAATTTGCCAGGGTGAAAAGTATCTAAAAAAACGGGCCAGGTGTCTTAAAGAAGAGACCTGGCCCTTTAAGTAAACGCTGGAATCAGCGCTTTAACGGCCTATGCGAGGGGATCGCCGAAAAGAATCAGTAGCGCCATGGCCACTGCCAGGATAGGTATGGCATCCAACATGCCCGCCATCAAGAAGGCTTTATTCTGCAACATGCTGGCTTGAGTAGGCTGACGCGCCGTACTTTCAATCAGCTTCGCTCCAACTCCACCGACTCCCGTTGCTGATCCAATGGCGGCGCCACCGACCAGGATTGCTACTGAGAGTAGTTTCATGGCATCGATCAGGTCTGTTTCATTCATGCTTGCGTTCCAGTGGTATCCAGCTTTGCTGTCAATGCGGGCAGTATAGTATGTTCATAATTAGTTGATAATACCGATATATCTTATAATACTGTTCTTATTTATGAACAATAGCATTGCCCCGGGAGGCACTGCGATGAGTCGTTGGGAAGGATTTGAGGAACTGGTCGAGGTCGTAAATTCCGGGAGCTTTTCGGCGGCGGCCCGGGTGCTCGGCGTTTCCAAGAGCCATGTCAGCCAGCAGGTCAGTCGCCTGGAAGACCGGCTTAATACTCGACTGCTGCACCGCACAACGCGCAAGCTCTCGCTTACGGAAACCGGCGCACTCTACTATGAGCAGGCGCGCCAGGTTGTCGAAGACCTGGAATCGGCGGAGCAGGCAGTCTCGTATTTTCAACAGGAGATTAAGGGCGAGCTGCGGATTGCCGCCCCGCACCTGATTGGCGAGGCGCTGATGGTGCCCGCACTCGCTCAGTTTCTGGAGCAGCACCCGGGTCTCGATATCGAGTTGCTGCTGAGTGGACAGCGAGTCGATCTCGTCGATGAGCGATTCGACCTGGCAATCCAGGTGGGGGCGCGCAAAGACATCAACGTGGTCAACAAGCTGCTGGCCCCGACCAGTTTTCACGTGGTCGGAAGTCCTGCCTATCTGCTAAGGCATGCGCCACCGCAAACGCCAGAAGACCTGAAGCAGCACCAATGCCTGTTGTTTATGGATACAGGATCCACCAGGCCCTGGCGATTTCAGGGTGACAAGGGCTCAGTGAGTATGTCGATTAAGAGTCACTGGCGCAGTAATAGTGGACATGCCTTGCGCTCGGCAGCCGAACAAGGCCTCGGGCTGGCTTACCTGCCGGATTATTATCTGCAACATTCCCTTGTTGACGAGTCCCTGGTTACTCTGTTGAACGACTGGCAATCTCCTGATCGTGAAATCGTCGCTATCTACCAGCACAAGCGCCACCTATCGACCAAAATTCGAGTGTTTACTGAGTTTCTGAAGGAGTTTTTCACAAGGGAGCTGCAGTTGTTGCGCCACGTGTGAGTCGCGGTCTTACAGAGTTGGCTTGCCAATCATTCTCCGCAGTGTGATTATCAATATCCGCTTAAAAATACTAACCGGAGGTCACCATCATGCGCGCACTTCATTCCGTTATTCCCGCTCTTGCACTCGCCCTGGTCAGTCTTGTGCTGACGAGTTCTGTCTTTGCCCAGGCATACAGTAATCCCTATGCAATCCCCATGGAGCCGTGGGTAAAAATGCCTGCCGGCAGGACGATAGGTGCCGTGGGCGATGTCGATGTCGATCCCGATGGTGTGCACATGTGGGCGGTGGTGCGCTGCGATGCTACTGCGCCGAATCGCTTCGGTGATGAATGCGTGGATTCCGATCTCGATTCTATATTGAAGTTCAACAGTAACGGCGAAGTGGTCGAGAGTTTCGGCAGTGGCATGTTCATCTGGCCGCACGGTATCGATGTCGATCCTGACGGCAATGTGTGGGTAACCGATGCCGTAAACCAGACACGTATACCGAGCAATGACAAGCGCGGCCACATCGTCGTGAAGTTCTCGCCGACAGGAGAAGTCCTCATGGTGCTCGGCACGCCGGGTGAGCCAGGTCCGGGTTCCGACCATTTTACATCGCCAGCTGATGTGGTGATCGGCGATAATGGTGACATCTTCATTGCCGATGGACACTACGAAAATGGCAATAGTCGCGTAGCCAAGTTCGACCGGAACGGCAACTTCATCAAGGAGTGGGGTAAAACCGGTTATGCACCAGGTGAGTTTCGCGTCCTGCACACCATTGCTATCGACCGGCGCGGTCGACTGTTCGTTGGTGACCGATCCAATAATCGCATCCAGTTATTTGACCAGGATGGAAATTTCATTAATAGCTGGACACAGTTTGGTCGTCCCAGCGGAATCTTCTTTGACCAACATGACAATATCTACGTGGCGGATTCCGAGTCTGATGATCTGCAGAATCCCGGTTGGGAAATGGGCATCCGGATCGGCGATGCCAACCTCGGCTGGGTATATCATTTCGTGCAGCTTCCCTACGGGGATCCCCGCGATCCCGCCGGTAATGGTGCCGAGTTTGTCGCAGTCGATGGGACCGGCAATATGTACGGAGGTGAACCACGCCCGCGCAAGCTGCAGAAGTATATGCGCGTCAGGCCGTGATCAGAGGCTCCCTAGTTGTAGTACGAAAGGAAATAAAAAAGGCAGATCCAGGATCTGCCTTTTTCATTTTACTTGTTTAATTTGGAAACTCGCGACGATCTCTGAGAGTACATACACTAAAACTTGTAATTCTCTTAAGCTGGAAGTTCAGAGACAATCTCTCCTAATACATCCACTATCGCTGGATCGAATTTCCCAGACCTTACGTACTTACCGAGTTCTGTAAGTGCTGCATGACTTTCCCAGGGGTCGCGGTACGGACGCTTGGAGGTAAGACTGATATAGGCTTCAGCTACTGCAAGGATGCGGGCACCCAGGGGAATATTATCTTCACGGATGCCAGCCGGATAACCCGAGCCATCAAAATTCTCATGATGACACTCGATCAGTTCCAACATCTTTTCGTTTTCGTAACCGGCGTTGCGTAACCTGCGCACACCCTCACGTGGATGCATGTGGATATGAGTAAAGTCTTCCTCAGTTAGACCACCATTTCGATTGAGTATATTTTCAGGAACGATAGTCTTGCCGATCTCGGCGAGGTAGCCGGCTTCGAGTATGTCGTGTTTCTCCTGATCTACCAGACCCATGCGGTTGCTAATCAGGAAGGCAGTGATGCCAACCAGGCGAGAAAAACCCACTGAGCCATCGATACATTCCACCGGCAGGATAAGATCTTCTGGGTAAGGCACCAGTTTATTCAGTCTGGGTTCCAAATCCTCGAGCAGGCGCCTGGGTAATTGCTTGCACCTGTCAAGCGGATTTCTGAAGGCCACTACTTCATAAAGGTGAACTGTACTGCGGCGTCCTTTTATCGTGACATCGCGCTGCTGATCCAGCACCACCGCGTTCTCAGCATAGGCGACCTTGGCATCTGAATTACCAGGTTCGGTCTCCATGGCAAACTTCAGATGTAAATCAGCCTGCTCCGGGTCATTGGCTTGAAGCAATAACTTCGCCACAGCTATACGCAGAGAGACATCGCGACTATTTTGTTCAATTTTCGCCAACAGCCCAGTAATTTCATCTACCAGGCCGGGATTGTCAGACTGGGTATAAGTTGCGAGGCCAGATACGGGCCGAAACTCGAAAATCTCGCTACAGTCTTTATAGGTGGCCTCGTCGACTGTGACCCAACCAGGTTCACACATACCTTCTATACGGGCAGCCAGGTTCACGGTATCGCCAAAAGCGGTGAATGACTGGCGCTTGGCACCGATGATTCCGGTAGTTGCAACACCGGTTGCAATGCCCACGCGCAGCTTGAACGGATAGTTGGACTTGCGCATTCGCTCCTGCATCTTCCAGGCAGACGCTACAGCCAGTAGCGAGTGTTTTTCATAGCGGATGGGCGCACCGAATTCGGACATGATGCCATCACCCATGTACTTGTCGATATGGGCGTTGTATTGCAACAAGATAATCTCCATGTCCCCGAGGTACTTATTCAGTTCGGTGATAACCACTTCGGCAGAATGTTCTTCGGAGTATTTTGTGAACCCTTTAAGGTCGGAGAACATGACACTGATGCGACGATTCTCGGTACGAATTCGATTTTCGATCATCAGTTTTACAACGGCCGGGTCCATCGTCGTGTAGAGAGCCTCCTCTACTTTCTCTTTATGGGCACGCATCGATTTGGTTTTCTCTTCAAGGGCGCGGGTTCGTTCCTCGACCTTGAAGTCCAGCTCAGATTCGAATTCGCGAATCGTGTTCATGGTCTGCTCGAGCAGTTCCGCGTTGCCACTTGCTTCAGCTCTTGCTCGCAAGGCTTCAGTCATTTTGTCTTGCAACTCGCGGTGAGTAAAACCGACGATTACAGCAGTCAGAATCAGGAAGCCGGCCCAGGTCAGGATCGATGCCCAGAGACTGAACAAGTCCATTGGAGCTATAAACCGGTCCGGATAGATGCTGGCGAAAATAACGATTACCAGGAAGGTAAAGAAGGCACCCAGTACACCGGAGCGAATTCCAAGGTAATAGGAACTGAGCAGCACCGGCAGGTAGAAAAAGTTCAGAAATGATAATTTGGCATCTACGAACCAGACGATGGCGCTGACGAAAACAAGAATGACAAGGATAAATACGCCTTCAAAATTATCGACTAGATATTGTTTTAATGCTTCCATAGTAGCTTGGTATTCCTTCAGGAATGGCTTGACTTAACCCCATTAGATTTTGTTGGAGTATTATATCGACGATTGCTGCTTCTTCTCTTTTTATTTCGGGACAAACTGCGGCCTTGCGGGGAAAACGTGGGTAAGATTTAAGCACTTTTAGTTAGGTCTCACAACAATTGAACGAATCGCCAACTGACTTTGTAGATCAGTTACGTTATCAATCAAGAATGGTTCACTTGACTGACTTCTCAATGATGCGCTTGTTCTACCTGATTAACGGATTTACCTTTTGCAACTCCCCCAATTATAGGGGGTTTAACATAATGCGGTGTGTTTATCCTATATGGCTCTTTTCCCTTCTCAGCCCCGGTGCAGTTTAATGAAATTTTTACTGATTTCTGTAATCTGTTTGGCATTTTTTGCCTGCCGCAGTACTAATTTTGAGCAGTGGCCAGTCGAGATTCCTGACCGCAACCTGTTCATTGCCGCCTATTCGGAAGACAGTGAGAATCAGAGTCGCCAATCCCGCCGGCTATATCTGCAATGGGTGTTGAGTTTTTACCAGGGCAGTCTGATCTATCCCAGCGGCTGGATTGATGTCCAGGCAACGGTACTGGCGAACACTTTACCGCCAGAGCGAGAACAACTGGAGCAGCGCCTCGAGAACCTCGGTGGAAGCATCGCCGCGGAATGGGCCAAGCATAATGATCTACGGGTCATCGACAGCCGCCTGTTGTCGCTGTGGGAATCCATTTTGCAGCTTGCTCCCGAGCCCGAGGATCGCCTGCGCTCTATCGAAGTTATCAGTGAGGACATCGATGATCTGCTCAGCGGCGAACTGCGGTCGGCCGATGTGCACAATGCCCGCTATGAGCAAAAGCTGGGTCTGGAGCTGTTCAGTGGATTCTAGCCAGGCCACACTCTCGAGCGACTGAAATCCTCCACTTCCTGTGGATAAACCTTCGGTTCATCGGCAGAAAATGGCGCTTTAGCGCCACTACCTTGATCTTTCCGAATTAGAGCCTATATTTGGTCCGACCAATTTGGTCTGACCAATTGAACACCCCAGTAACAGCTCAATTTGAGAGCGATAGGGCCTTGTAGATGTCTACCACCAGCACCATCAGTCGTGAGATCGCGGATACGCTGCGCACTGAAATATTGCGTCAGCAATACCGCTGTGGAGAACGACTGCCCTCCGAACGCGATCTGGCTGCCCGCTACAATGCCAGCCGTGGTGCCGTACGTGAGGCGCTCTCCCAACTCGAACAAAACGGTCTGATAAGTATTCATCCGGGGGGTGCGCGTGTGCAGCCAATCGAATCTGCCAGCATCGCGATCCTGGGTCCATTGATGAATCTGTCTGCGCTTCCAGACCCGGAACTGGTCAGTCAGTTCCTGCGCACATTTGCTGCCCTGGCCACGGACAATGCCAAGGAAGCGGTGGAAAAAGCGAATGCTGAACAACTGATCCGAATGAAATCCCTGCTGGTATTACTTAATCAGCACGCTGGCGACGTCGAAACCATGCAGCCCCATTGGATAAATATGCTTGAATACATGGCGACGATTGCCGACAACCTCGTGGTTCGGCTGATAGGTAATGACTTGAAGGCCCAGTTCGTCGATCAAATGATGAATCTGGGTTTGAAGCCGCAACTGAATAAGAAAAATCTCAACCAGGTACTGAACAATTTGAAACAGAGCCTGGCGAAACGTGACAGCGAGCTGGCCGGCAGCGCCGTGCAGATGTATTTCAATGAGCTGCGCATATCGATTGTTGCAGACATCAAATCACGACTGGCAAATTTGCAGAAACGAGCCGGTTAACACGAGTAAGAGAGTTACTTTTCGACCACTACCACGGTCTTTATAGTATAGAAGCAAGAATCAGGAGTTTTGCATGAAACGAGTATTAGTTCCAATCGGCATATTGGTGGGCTGTGTCCTCTTCGCAGGATTCTTGCTGCGCACGCCGACTGAGGTTGAAGCCACCTCTCCCGAGATTATTCCCGTGGCGGTTCGGGTCGCTGAGGTACAGCTGGAGTCAGTACAACTGGTAGTGAAATCTCAGGGCAAGGTGCAGGCAGCACAGACAGCCAGCCTGTCGGCAGCGGTAGCCGGACCCATCGCATGGATTTCGCCGGCCATGCAAGCCGGTGGATTCGTCGAAGAGGGGCAGGTACTGCTGCGTCTGGACACGAGTGATTTCGAAACCGCCCGCGCACGCAGTGAGGCGGCGTTGCAGCAGGCACTCGCTGAATCACGGCACGCTGACAACGAACAGATGCGCATCCAGGAACTGGCTGGGCAACGTCTTGCCAGCGACTCACAATTACAAGATGCCCGGCGCACAGCCGAGGTAAATCGCGCACGCCTGGCCGATGCTGAAGCCAGTGCCCGACAGTCAGAACTGGATTTGCAGCGCTCCGAAATTCAGGCGCCCTTCAACGCCATCGTAGAAACCCGCGAGGTGGAATTGGGTCAGTATGTGAATCGTGCCCAGAGTGTCGCCGTCCTGTACGGTGCTGACGAAGTGGAAGTTCGCGTACCGTTGGCTATCCGCCAACTGGGCTATCTCGACATTCCTCTTGGGGCTCGTGGTGAATTGATGGGAGACCAGGCGCCAGATGTCACATTGACAGGATTTTACGGCGGCGAAGAACATCACTGGAAGGGCAAGCTGGTGCGCACCGAAGCTACCATCGATCAAAACAGCAACACGGTGCAGACGATCATTCGCGTGCAACAGCCGCTGAGTGTTGACAAGCTAAGTGCGTTTGGTAGCCGCAACATACCTCTGCCAATTGGTCTGTTTGTCCAGGCAAAAATTGTAGGTAAGTCAGTGGATGACATCATCGCCTTGCCACGCTCAGTGATACGCAATAACAATCAAGTGCTGGTCGTGGATGCTGAGAATAAAATGTATTACCGCGAAGTGGAGATATACCGTCTCGAAGAAGATCGGGTGCTGATCAGCGCCGGCCTGCTACCAGGAGAAGTGATCTGCATCTCGCCCATCCAGGCAGTAGTCGATGGCATGTCCGTGCAACCTGTCAGAGAATTTATTTAAGCGAGGATCGGTGTGCGTACTCCTATTACCTGGTTTGTAAAAAATCCTGTCGCCACCAACCTGCTGATGTGGCTGTTCCTGGCAGGCGGCTTTATTTCCTATTTGAATCTCAATCAGGAAGAATTTCCTGATATCGATTTCGGCATGATCCAGATAAACGTCGCCTATCTGGGTGCAACTCCTTCCGAAGCCGAGACCGGCGTTTGCCTGCGGATAGAAGAAGCTTTAGAGGGCGCCGAAGATATCGATCGCATGACCACGACTGCCCGCGAAGGGGGATGTGATGCAACCCTTCAACTCACCACTGGAGCCGATCTAAATCGCGCCCTGAACGACATCAAGGGCAAGATTGATGCAATAACCACATTCCCGACCGAGACCGAGAAACCGATTGTACGCGCATTCAGCAGCAGCGGAAATGTAATGGTGTTGGCGTTGGCTTCCGATTCTGATGATCACAACCTCAAAACCATCGCCGAACAAGTACGCAATGACATCATCGACCTGGACGGTATCTCCACTGTAAACATCGAATATATTCGCCCGATGGAGATTTCAATTGAAGTATCGGAGTTTGCACTGCGCCAGTATGGCTTAACTCTGGACCAGATTTCCCGCGCTATCTCACTCGCATCCCTGGACTTACCGGGTGGAACTATTCGCACCGACTCAGGAGAAATTCTGCTACGCACCAAGGGTCAGGTCTATAGCGGCGAGGAATATTCGGACATTGTTATTCAGTCCTTTCCTGATGGAACTCAGCTACGCCTGGGTGAGATCGCTACTATCAAGGATGGATTCGAGGAAGGCTATCTCGATGCCCGCCTCAACGGTGTCAATGCTGCCATCATCGATGTATTGCGCATTGGAGACGAAGACATCGTGAGTTCAGCCCGTCAGGTTCACGACTGGATGGCATCAACTGAGATGGATCTTCCTGAAGGCATGACATTGAAGGTGATCAGCGATTCGGCGCTTGCTACGCAAGAACGCATCGGTACGGTAGCGCAGAATGCCTACACCGGATTGGTTCTGGTGATAATCATTCTCGCTTTATTCTTGCGCTTCAAGCTGGCCATCTGGGTAGCGGCAGGAATTCCGATTGCTATTCTGGGAGCTGTAGCCATGTTTCCGTCCGTTGGTCTTACCATTAGTTCGTTGACCGTAATGGGTCTTATCCTGGTACTCGGCATTATTGTCGATGATGCCATCGTAGTGGGAGAACGTATTCACACTTACGAGCGCAAAGGGCTGGCTAAAGAAGAGGCGGCGATAGAGGGAACCCTGGAAGTATCGGTGCCAGTAATATTCGGTGTATTCACTACTATTGCGGCGTTCCTGCCTATTCTATTGCTGCAGGGACAAATGGGTGCCTTCTTCAACGCCATCGGTGGTGTCGTGGTCTTCTGTTTACTCGCCAGTCTGGTGGAATCCCAGCTAATACTTCCCGGACATATTGCCCATCGTAAGACGGAGGGATATTTCGGTGAGAACTGGATGTTCGTCAAAGGTTGGCAGAAATTTCAAGGCAGAATTTCCGACGGCATGGAATATTTTGCCGAGCATGGTTACCACCGTGCATTAAAGAAAATCCTCAAATATCGTTATGCGTGCTGGGCAACGGCGACTGGTGTCATAATCATTACCTTCGCCCTGCTCATGAGCGGGCGAGTGATCTTTCAATTCATGCCATCAGTAGAAGGCGATACGGTTTACGGCACCGTGCAAATGCCACCGGGCGTACCGGGCCGTATTACCGAGAATGCTATCGCTATTCTGGAGGCGAAGGCGATTGAATTGGCTGCCGAGTTGGATGAAGAGCTGATTGGCTTGAAGGCTAGCGGCATTGCACCGGAATCGACCGAGCGGGTGGTCGCCAGCATTCTTACCATCATAGGCGGGCGCGCGCCACGTGAAGGCCCAGATCGGGCCAGTGGTGGAAGGGGAAATGCAGGTTCAAGTGATACGGCAGAGGTCGTGTTGTACCTGACGCCTTTCTTTGACCGTGGTCAGTTAAGTTCCGCAATTATTAGAGACCGATGGCGTGAAAAGGTTGGCACCATACCCGATGCACTTGAATTAACTTATAACTCCGATGCTTTTTCTGCAGGCGAAGCCCTCAACTTTCGGCTGGAGGGTCGAGACGAAGAAAATCTGAAGATTGCCTCCACGCAGCTGCGGGAGGAATTGGCGCGCTATCCCGGTGTATTTGATATTGCCGACTCCTTTCGCGCGGGTAAGCAGGAAGTACAGATTCAATTGCTCGAACGCGGCAAGACACTGGGCTTGACCCTGAACGATATTGCCACCCAGGTACGCCAGGCGTTCTACGGTGCCGAGTCCCAGCGCATTCAGCGCGATACTGACGACATTAGGGTGATGGTGCGCTATCCCGAAGCGCAGCGGCAGTCGTTGGGTAACCTGGAAGACCTGATGATTCGTACACCAAGCGGTGCTGAAGTGCCGTTTCTCAGTATTGCTGATTTTACACTCGGCAATGGTTATTCCAGTATCAATCGGCAGGATGGTCGCCGCATCATCACTGTCAGTGCCGATATCGATCGTGCTGTGGTAACGCCGGATGAGATTCGTGAAGAGATACTGGGGATCTATCAGGCAGAGTGGGATCGTAATCTCGATGTGCAGATTGTTGTCGGTGGTGAAGGGGAGCAGGAGATCGAGTCGATGTCTGAGCTGTTCTCAACTTTTCCGCTGGCGATGTTGGTGATCTACGCCTTGCTGGCGATTCCTCTGAAATCTTACTCCCAGCCGCTAATCATCATGAGCGTAATTCCTTTCGGAGCAATCGGTGCGATCTGCGGTCATTTCATTATGGGAGCCGACCTGGTGTTCTTCTCGCTACTCGGGATTATCGCGTTGAGTGGTGTGGTGGTGAATGCCAGTCTGGTGCTGGTGGTGTCAATAAACAGGCTGCGCGAAGACGGGATGGGAATGGTGGCCTCTGTGTCGAAAGCTGGGATGATGCGTTTTCGACCCATTATACTAACCTCGGCGACTACCTTTATGGGACTGGTGCCGCTTATGATCACGGCAAACCCGGCAACATTTTTTATCATCCCGATGGCAATCTCTCTCGCCTTCGGCATTCTCTTCGCCACGGTCATTACCCTGTTCCTGGTGCCTAGTCTCTACGTGATCCTGCACGATTTTGCCGGTCATACTGACACTAAAGAAGAACGCGCGCTGGCATATCAGCACTAGTTCCCTTAAATTAGGCGCTGCCCTATTCCTGTTTTCACTTATCTCTTACTCTCAGGTAGCAGGTTTTGCAGATGAAAAAAATTCTGATTTCCCTTCTAGTGTTCTCTTTCGCCGCAGTTGTTTTTGCGCAAGAAAACCGCATCGATGTTGTCAGAACCGATGCGCCGGAACTCGCTGCCTTTGGTGACTACGCAATTGGTGTTAGAACCATCGAGGCAATCGCCAGAAACCGTATCGATATATTGAATACTTTCGCCGGCAGCGAACCCGCTCGCTACGACAGAAAGCTAACACTCGAGTTATGGTATCCGGCCGTGCTTACTGCAAATCAGGTGCCAGGCACCGAGTATCAAACAATAACCCGTAATCCACAGATCATGGCGACACTCAAGGGCAGCGCGGTGCGCGATGCCGATCCACTCGTGAGTGATGGTCCTTATCCCCTGGTAATCATCTCCCACGGCTACCCGGGAAATCGTTACCTGATGAGTCATCTCGGTGAGAACCTGGCAAGCAAGGGTTATATTGTCGTTTCGATCGATCATACCGAAAGCACCTACGACGACCAGCAAGCGTTTCAGAGTACCCTCTACAATCGTCCCCTGGATCAGCGTTTCGTGCTAAACACGCTGGCAAACGTGTCTGATCAACCGGGCCACCCCTTCTCCGGATTGATCGATACCGACCGCACGGGAATCGTCGGCTACTCCATGGGGGGCTATGGACTGGTGAATAATCTCGGCGGTGGTTACAGCGATGATATTGTCGGCACAGAACTGGCGCCGGTTAATGGTTTGCTCGCAGAACACGCCACGGGTAATCCTGAATACAGAGACAATCTCGATTACAGAATCCTGGCAGGTTTTGCCGTCGCGCCATGGGGAATGAACGCCGGACTCTGGCAAGAGCAGGATTTGGCAGGGATTTCAGTGCCCACTTTCTATCTTGCCGGTGATGCTGACAGAGTCGCGGGCTATGAGAATGGTTCAAGAGCGATCTTCACAGGCGCCATCAACAGCGATCGCTATTTGCTTACCTTCAAGAACGCCGGACACAATGCCGGTGCGCCCATTCCACTGCCGGTTGAGCTACAGGCTGCTGGCGATAGCCGCTTTGCATCACACTATACCGATCCGGTGTGGGATACCAACCGCATGAACAATATCATGGACCACTTTGCTACGGCCTGGTTTGACTACCATCTGAAAGGCAACCAGGAAAGTCTGTCTTTCCTGGAACTTCTGCCCGACGGAGCCGATGGTGTGTACGCTGTCGAGAACGGTCAACCCGCTGCTACGCACACCTATTGGAAGGGCTTCGGCCCCGGTACGGCGGTTGGTTTAAAACTGGAACATATGGCGGCCGACTGACAATTTCTGATTAGACTGTTCAACGCCATCTATCTATGAGCGATTCAGAGAAAGAAACTCACTTCCTGCGCGTGTTGGGCCGCCGGGAAGTGCTGGCCCTGGCGTTTGGCGCCATGATCGGCTGGAGCTGGGTCGTGCTCTCTGGCAACTGGATCAATTCCGCCGGTACCCTCGGTGCCATCCTCGCATTTGTACTCGGCGGCATCATCATGCTGGTCATCGGGCTCACTTATGCCGAGCTTGCCTCTGCCTTGCCTTTCGCCGGCGGCGAACATGTTTATAGCCATCGGGCTTTGGGGGCAGGTGCCTCTTTTATTTGTACCTGGGCAATCATCCTGGGTTATGTCTCGGTGGTCACGTTCGAAGCCGTGGCATTGCCAACTGTGTTGGACTCGCTGGTACCCGGGCTGGATAAAGTGTTCCTCTGGCAGATTGCCGGTTGGGATGTCTACCTGACCTGGGTGTTGGTGGGTATTGCCGGTAGCGTGGCCATGACCATCCTGAACATTCGCGGTGTTCGCATGGCGGCAGTGGTGCAATCGGTGGTGGTCATGGTCATTCTGTTAGTCGGCGCGCTGTTTGTCAGCGGCGCCACCTTCCAGGGTGATCTGGCCAATTTACAGCCACTGATCAAGGATGGTGTGGCGGGCATCACCCTGGTGCTGGTGATGGTGCCCTTCCTGTTTGTCGGCTTCGACACTATTCCCCAGGCGGCCGAAGAGATCGACCTGCCGTTCAAGGACATCGGTACCGTATTGATGGTGTCCGTGTTCATGGCCATCGCCTGGTACAGCCTGATCGTGCTTGGTGTCGGCCTGGTAATGGACGAGGCGGCACTGGCTAGCGCCGGCGATATCGTCACCGCCGAGGCGAATGCACGGATCTATGGCGAGCTCGGCAGCACGGTATTACTCTGCGCCGGGCTGGCCGGCATTCTCACCAGCTGGAATGCCTTTATCGTCGGCGGCAGTCGAGCCATCTATGCGCTCGCCAACGCCGGTTTATTACCGGCGCCACTGGGCAAACTGCATCCGCAATATCGAACACCCCACAATGCCGTTCTATTAATAGGCGGATTATCAATTATCGGACCCTTTTTCGGGCGCCCGGTACTGGTCTGGCTGGTGGATGCTGGCGGCTTCGGCATCGTCATCGCCTATGGGATGGTGGCGCTGTCGTTCCTGGTGTTGCGTTTCAAGGAGCCCGAACTGGAGCGCCCCTACAAGGTACCGATGGGCAACGCGGTTGGCATGGTGGCACTGCTGCTTTCAATCGGCCTGGGGTTTCTCTACCTGCCGGGGAGCCCGTCGGCCTTGTTGTGGCCACAGGAGTGGGCGATCCTGATTCTCTGGGCGTTACTGGGTGCCTTGCTCTTTGTAATGGCGCGGCGGAAATAGCCCTAGAATTCAAAATAACAGGTGCTAAACTCGAAGCTGTGATGCTATTGGGACAATCCACAATAATAACGAGGTGCTCTCATGCGAAATCTCCTTCTTCTTATAGTCTGCTGCTTGTTTACTTTGTCTACTGCGCTGAATGCTCAGGATCAATCCGGGCTCAAGCGCTATCTCTATCTCAGCACGCCCGATGCCGCCCAGGTCGAAGGCCAGGCTGACGGTGCGGGTATTCTGATTTTCGATATCGATGATGGCCACAAGCTGGTGCGGCGCATCGATATTCCGGAATTCACCGAAGGCACGCGCGGCTTCGCGGCCAACCTCGCTACCCACAGCGCCTACTTCTCGACTCAGGGCCCCCGCATCGGTGCGTTTGATCTGGAGACGGATCAGATCACCTGGCAACAGAACTATCAGTTGGGCAGCGATCGCTCCTCGGTCACCCTGAATGGCAAGAAGGTCTATGTGCCTACCGGGTGGTGGGTGGACAACGAAGACAGTGGTCTGCTGGTGCTGGACGGCGACGATGGCGAGATGATCAAACATGTCCCCATTGGTAGAAAGGCGCACAACAGCCTGGTGAGTGTCGATGGCCGTTATGTGTATCTCGGCACTACAAGAATGCTGACGATGCTCGACACCGAGAACGAGAGTATCGTCGCGCAGATCTCACCCGTGGGTGAAGAAGGGGGCCAGGGCGTGTTCCCATTCACCGTAGACAGCGCCAACCGCTACGCCTATGTCAGCCTCGGCAGTCATGTCGGCTTCGAGGTTGTCGACCTCGAAAAAGCAGAGATCATTCATTACGTGCTGGTGGATGGCGATCCTATCGCACATCGCACCCACGGCGCCGCGCTAAGCCCGGATGAGTCAGAGCTGTGGATCAGCGACCAGGAAGGCAACAAGTTATTTATCTTCAACGCCACCCGGATGCCTCCCGTGCAAGTAGGTGATGTCGACCTGTCCCAGGGCGGACATGGCTGGGTGACGTTCAGCCTGGATGGCCAGTATGTCTGGACCCACACGCCCGATGTGTTCGACGCACGAACTCGCCAGAAGGTCGCTACATTGAGAGACGAGAATGGCAAACCGGTGAGCGGTTCCAAATACATCGAAGTGCATTTCCGTAATGGCAAGGTGGTGGCAGTGGGTAACGAGTTTGGACTCGGGCGCAAATAACTAAGTGAGGATGGAGGGATTTTGTTTCACCAGTTAATCATGCTGGTTAAACAAAATCCCTCCTATTACACAGAGCTGGGTAAATGAACTGGGACGCACTAGGCGCAATCGCTGAAGTCATCGGTGGACTGGGGGTCATACTGACCCTGGTGTATCTGGCGATACAGATACGCGGCAGTAATCGTGTGGCCAGCGCACAATCCCGCCATGCCATGTCAGAGTTTGCGCTCAATGTGTCCAAGTTTCGGGCTGAGCATGCTGACAGAATCGCCAGGGTAAATTCAGATGGAGATTTGACCGACGGAGACAAGGAGTTTCAATACTGGAATCATATGCAGATGATGTTATTCACCGAAACCTATTTTCATCAGCATGAGCTTGGATTGATGCCCGATTCTCATTGGCGACCCTTCGCACATTATATTGTGAATTATTTTGCCATCCGCGGGTTCAGGGAATTCTGGGTCCAGGTCGGTCCGAGCTTTTCTGAAGACTTCAGGGAATGGATTAATGAGCAATATAAATAGGGACGATATTTGCGGTAATCCTCATGGATCGATTAAAGGGGACAAAGGAATCAAATTCTAGAAGGCATGGAGCACTGGTTATAATTTAATCTTTCCATCCTTTTTACACAAGACGCTAATCTGAGTCTTTGTCCAAATGAACAATGTCCCGCTGGAAATCAGCAAAAGGGGGAGATATGGTTTCGCGCTGGATCTTTTTGATTGCGTTTACGCTGGTTTTCTACGGCACGGGAGCAGCCTTCGTCGAGGGCTTTGTAAACTACTCGAGTTGGCACCTGATCGGGGCCAATGAATTTATTACGTACCACCAGTTTATAACACCGCGAGTGCTGATATTTCTGGTTGCTCCACTGCTGCTTGGCACTGTATTAACGATCCTGATGTTGTGGTCTCGACCACAGGCAATTCCGGCATGGGTCGTTTGGGCGGCAATAGCAACCCAGGCAGTGGCATGGATCTCCACGATTGCAATTCAGCTGCCTATCCAGTTTCAATTGAGTGAGTTCGGATTATCAGTAGATCTTCTCGAGCGCCTTATCGTAACCAACTTTTGGCTGCGCAGGATTCCATACTTTATTTGCGCGGGATTGTTTTTGTGGATGGCAGCTCGAGTTATGGACTCGGGAGCAGACAGGCGTTTGTCAAATAATTGAAGTTAACAAGTGACAGAGTTATATCCAGGTAATGCCCATGAATCGAAGACACTTTGTTGGTCAATCATTACTCGGCTCTCTCTGGTTATGGCTGACCGGAAATTCGCTTGCCGCAGAATCAGAACGACCCAACATTCTCTGGATTACCAGCGAAGACCACGGCCCCCATCTCGGTTGTTATGGGGACCTGTATGCCGACACACCGAATCTCGACCTGTTTGCCGAACGAGGTATGCTGTTCAAGCGCGCCTGGTCAACCGCTCCGGTGTGTGCGGCGGCGCGCACAGCCCTGATCACAGGAGTCTATCCGCCGAGCCTTGGCGCCGAGCACATGCGCTCCCTGGTGAGCATGCCTGCCTTCATGAAGATGTATCCGCAGTTTCTAAGAGAGGCCGGCTACTACTGCAGCAATAACAGCAAGGAAGACTATAACCTCATTAAGCCCGATGGCGTGTGGGACGACTCCAGTCCGCAGGGGCATTGGCGGAATCGTCCTGCCGGCCAGCCGTTCTTCTCGGTGTTTAACTACACGATGACCCACGAGAGCCAGATCAGGGCGCCCGATGCGAACACCATTCACGATCCTGCCGGCGTGCGTGTGCCAGCCTATCTTCCGGACACTCCCGAGGTCAGGTCCAACTGGGCGCAATACTATGATCGCATCACCCAGCTCGACAGCGTAGTTGGTGAGCGCCTGGCCGAGCTGGAAGAGGCAGGTCAGGCCAAGGATACCATCGTGTTCTTCTACTCTGATCATGGCTCGGGAATACCCCGCAGTAAACGCTGGCCCTATAACTCAGGCCTGCATGTTCCGATGATCGTGTATTTTCCAGATAAGTGGAGGCACCTGGCACCTGTTGAGTACGGGCCTGGCGTCCAATCGGAGCGCCTGGTGGACTTCATGGACCTGGCACCCACGACGCTGAGCATAGTGGGTATCGAACCTACTTCCTACATGCAGGGCAGGGCCTTCGCCGGGCCCTTCCAGCAACAATCCAAGCCCTATATGCATGCATTTCGTGGACGCATGGATGATCGCTACGATTTATCCCGCACAGTCACCGATGGACGCTATCTCTACATGCGTCACTACATGCCGCACCGAATCTATGGGCAGTATGTGACCTACATGTTCGAAACCCAGGCTACCCAGGTTTGGAAACAACGCTACGATGAAGGGCGCCTGAACGAAGTGCAGCGCAAATTCTGGGAACCCAAGCCACCGGAGGAACTCTACGACCTGGAGAATGACATCGATGAGATCAATAACCTCGTCGATTCACCTGCCCATCACTCCATACTGGCCGAACTGAAAAGAGTGCAGCAGGACTGGATTCTCAGTTCACGGGATTTTGGCTTTCTCCCCGAGAATGAAATCCATACTCGCGCGGTCGGTTCGACTCCCTATGAAACTGCCCTCGATCGCAATCGCTATCCACTCGAAAGAATTATCAACGCCGCCGAGCGGGCTGCCTCTCTAGCGCCTGGGGACACGGCCGAACTGGTGGCCGCCTTCAACGATACGGACAGCGCGGTGCGCTATTGGGCGGCACTCGGTTTGCTGATGCGAAAAGAAGCAGGCATCAGCGCGGGTCAGGCTGAACTTGTTGAAGCGCTGTCTGATTCGGCTCCAGCAGTGAGAGTCGCCGCGGCAGAGGCGCTGGGCATGTACGGCAGTCCCGTTGACCTCCAAGCCTCACTCGCCACCCTTGCCGAACTAATTGAAGTGGAGGGCAATGAAGTTTTTGTCCCAATGATGGCGCTGGCGGCACTGGATGCGATGGAAGAGAAAGCCATACCACTGCGCTCCAATATAGAAGCTGTACGTATAGACGGTGTGACGAGAGTGCGGCCGGATGGGAATGAGATAGAAAGGCTGCGGTCCAAGATACTGAGTGATATGAGGTAAGCACTGGTTATGGGGACAAACACTCAATGAATTAAAGGGGACGGAGGCTGATGTATCCCCACAAATTTTTGCCCATACTTGGACTAGCTTTTTTGCTTCTATCACTGGAATAAGCACGCG
>JAQBSZ010000040.1 GCA_027623555.1 Pseudomonadota bacterium
CTTATTCCAGTGATAGATGCAAAAAAGCTAGTCCAAGTATGGGCAAAAATTTGTGGGGATATCTCAGCCTCCGTCCCCTTTTTTCCTTTTATAGAATGAACAATCCGACTGTTCGCGATTATCTGGAACTGTTCCTGCTTTCAGCAATATGGGGTTCTTCATTTCTGTTTTTACGCATCTCATCTCCTGCGTTCGGACCTGTGTTCCTGATTGAGATGCGGGTACTGAGCGGGCTGTTGGTTCTGTTGCCGATAAGCCTATGGCTCGGCAAGCACCGGGAAGTTTTCCAACATTGGCGCATAATTCTGCTCGTCAGCCTGACGAACATGGCGGTGCCATTTTATTTTTTTGCCTATGCCGCTTTAAATACCAGTGCTGGAATGCTTTCAATCCTGAATGCGACGGTCCCGTTCTTTACCGCCATCATCGCCTTCGTATTTTTTCGACAGCGCCTGTCTGCACTTGCCATTGGAGGCATGCTCGTCGGATTCGTCGGAGTATTCGTCCTGGTTTTCGATCCTGCAGGAATCGAATACGGAATAGGCGGTTCACTGGCGGTTCCAGCGGCACTCATTGCCTGCGTACTATATGGGATCGCTCTAAATCTTGTGGCCCACAAACTTCAGGGCGTGTCAGGGATGTCGATAACGGTGGGCAGCCTGTTCTTCTCCAGCTTGATTCTGGTGCCATTTGCCATCTGGCAGAGACCTGAGGTAATGCCCCAGGGTTCAGTCTGGCTAAGCGTTCTGGCGCTGGGAGTGTTGTGTACCGGATTCGGCTACCTCTTGTTTTACCGTCTGATCGCCAGGATCGGTTCGCACCAGGCAATCATGACTACTTACCTGATTCCACTTTTCAGTATTCTGTGGGGAAACCTGTTTCTTGCGGAAAACATCACATTATTCATGGTATTTGGCTGTATGCTCGTGCTTTTCGGAGTCGGTATGACAACCGGCAAGGTGCCTCGATTGGCATTGTTTTCGCGCCGTAATGCGCCTTGATCGGCAGGCTACATGAGCCATATAACTCCGTAAAAATCACTTCCAGGGTCCCTCTACCGGGGAGTTTGGCGGGGTTTGGTTCAAAATGCACAAATTGTACAGGTATATAATTCCTGCTAAAGTAGCCAGTCGTTGCAGTCAGCCGCAGTGCAGTCTTAGCAGTGAAATTGCTGAATAATGTAGGCGGCCGATTTGAAACATTGACAAGCAATCTCAGGATTTGAGAGCCAGAGACCAAGCATGCAAGCAGAAACTGCCGAAGCAATTGAAACTGTAGATTTCGAGGCCGATGAATCGAGATCGAGTCACGGTCCCATTCAGATTGATTTGCAGCCACCACCATTTTCCGAAGTTCATGATGGTCCGGTCTATAACACTTCAGTTGTGACGCTTGAACTCACCAATACCAGTCGCGCCAAAGGCACACTGGTTCAGTTTAATGCCTCATCCGAAACCATCAGTATTCTCGAACCCCGCGGTGTAGTCCCCACCGAATTTGATATGCGCTCTATCAAGTACATGCGCATGGAAAAACCTTACCAGCTTATGATTGGCGCCCAGGGATCTCCCGGTATCGATGTTGATACGGAAGCGCGCAGTTACGAAGTTTACTTCAAGGACCGCACCGAACTCACCGGAAAGACATTCGGTTCTCGTACTGACAAGAACGGCATCCACTTTTACGAGCAAACCAAAGTTGGTCGAAAGTGGCGTTATTGCACCCACCTGTTCGTCGCGCATGATGCAATTGAGAATCACGTCATTGGCGGCCAGATTGGTGAGATGCTCGTCGAAGAAAAGCAGATCTCCCAGGAAGCACTGGATACTGCGTTGCAGGATCAACAGGAAGAAAGATCCCGGCTATTGGGTGAATATCTCGTAACCCAGAAGATAGTCGATGCCAATGAGTTGGAACGTGCACTGTCTCGCCAGAAGAACATGCCAAACCTCAAGCTCGGCGAAATTCTGGTTGGCGAAGACCTGGTCACCGAAGCTCAGCTGAATGAGGCGCTTAAAGAACAGAAAAAGAAACGTAAGGGAGCCCTTGGTGAAATTCTGGTTGGCAAGGGCGTCATCGCGAAGGAGCAGATACAACAGGCTCTGGCGAAGAAACTCGGCATACCATTTATCAACCTGCGCGAGTTCACCGTCGAACCCGAAGTTATTCGGATGTTGACAGCGGCGATAGCCTTCAAGCACAAGGTTGTTCCTCTGTATGTCTATGAAGGCAAGATTGTAGTCGCTATCGAAAACTCGATGGACTGGCAGGTGACCGATGCGCTGAGTTTCAATATCAACAAGTACGTTGAGCCGGTCATGGCATCGCCCGAAGACATTAACTGGGCGCTTCAGTTTTACTATTCTTCCGAAGACATCGAGTCCACAATTTTGGATTACGAAGAAGAGCTGGATGAAGGGCCGGAAGCAGGCGATGACTACGATGAAACAATTTTCTCAGCCGTTGAAACCCAACAAGTTACCGATAATGTCGTCGTTCGGATAGTAAACAAGATCATCGAAGACGCACATCGCCAGAAAGTCTCGGATATTCATATCGAGCCTGGAATGGGTAAGCAAAAAGTAATCGTCCGCTTCCGCAAGGATGGTGTGATGGCTACCTACTACAAGTTTCCTACCAAGTATCGTGCGGTGTTCGTGTCCCGTATCAAGGTGATGGCCCACCTGGATATCTCCAATAAGAACAAGCCCCAGGATGGCAAGATTAATTTTCGCCATTTCGCACCAATCGACATTGAGCTGCGTGTCGCGACAATTCCTACCGCAGGCGGGATTGAAGACGTAGTCATTCGAATCTTGAGTGGTGGCAAGTGTATGCCTGTCAATGCAATTGGCTTGAGCACACCTAACCTGGATAATCTTATGATCGGGGTAACCAAACCTTATGGTCTGTTCCTGGTTTGTGGTCCAACGGGTTCCGGTAAGAGTACAACGCTTCACTCAATCCTGAATTACCTGAATTCAACTGAACGAAAGATCTGGACGGCAGAAGACCCTGTCGAGATTACCCAGCCGGGACTGCGGCAGGTCGAGGTTAATGAAAAAGTTGGCATGACATTCGCCGGTGCCATGCGTGCCTTCCTCCGGGCAGACCCCGATATCATAATGGTCGGTGAGATGCGTGACGCGGAAACTGCCGGCACTGCAATCGAAGCTTCGTTGACAGGGTACCTGGTGCTATCAACCCTGCACACCAACAGTGCCGCAGAGAGTATCGTGCGCCTGCTAGATATGGACATGGATCCCTTCAACTTTGCCGATGCGATGATTGGAGTTCTCTCCCAGCGGCTTACCAAGACACTCTGCACTTCCTGCAAGAAACCCTATCATCCGGAAGAAAGTGAACTGGAATTTCTGGCTATAGAGCACTGTAGGGAAGCGATTCCCGATGGCAGTCGCGCAGATCCTGAAAAGAAAGATATCAAGAGCCAGATTGATTCCTGGCGCGAGAACTTTTCCCAGAAGGGCGAGTTCACGCTTTACAAGGCGCCAGGTTGTCCTGCCTGCTTAGACACGGGTTATCGAGGTCGTATGGGTGTACATGAATTACTGATGAACACACCCAACATCAAGAAGATGATTCTGCGCAGGGCTCCAGCGTCTGAGGTTCATTTTGAGGCTATCAACTCCGGAATGCGCACCAGAAAGCAGGATGGTATAGAAAAAATTCTGATGGGCTATACAGACTATACTCAGATTCGAACGCAGTAATTTAAAGTATAGAATAAGACAATAAAAAACCCGGCTACTGAAAAGTAGCCGGGTTTTTTAGTTTGTTACAGTACCAACTAGTGAGCGCCGGATTCCGCCGCCGCACCAGGCAATGCCATCGCCGTCAGCTTTGCTCCTGTTTGCAGGATTATATACTGATGTCCGTCGTGCACCCAGGTGCTCATACCATAGCGGCTACGATCAGGTACTTCGACAGCGCCATCGATGTTGCCGGTTGCCTTATTAATCGCGTAAAGCATGGGCGTGCCGGCGCTGTCAGTGTCGGAATACACCAACATGTTTGGCGTAACCACCATCGGTACCAGAGCCCCGGTGCCAGTGTTGGGAACATCCAGGTTCAAATCGTCAATTAACGCTTGAACTCTTGCCGGCGTCTCACCAGTTGGAATCATCCAGGCATGTTCGCCAGTGTTCATGTCGATCGCCGTAATCCGGCTATAAGGTGGCTTGTAAAGTGGAATGCCTGCTGCATGGCGGGGCGCTCCAGCTCCTGGACCGTTAGCATATTGCGAAAACGTGGTGCCAGTGGGTGCATCGTACTGCAGATCGGCTTCTTCACCAGGAACCAGTTGCACCGGGCTACAGGCCGAATGTGAAGACACATACAGATATCCAGTAGTCGGATCAGCCACGGCAGGGGCAGTGATATTGGCACCACCGCCACCACCCGGGCAAATCATGGAGGCACGCTTGCCGATGTCATTATCTCGATGCAGCGGTGGGTTAAACAAGGGCCCCATCTGGTAGTCCGCAAACGCGTTAATGGCTTGCTGGCGCAGTTGCGGCGTCCAGTCAACCAGGTCGTCGATAGACACGCCCTGCATATCAAACGGTGCTGGCCTGGTTGGAAATGGCTGAGTCGGTGAGAGCGTTTCACCGGGAACCAGCGACTGAGGAACCGGTCGTTCCACGATTGGCCAGAGTGGCTCGCCTGTCAGGCGGTTGAACGCATAGACGTAGGACTGCTTGGTAACCTGTGCGATTGCCGGCACTGCGCCTTGTCCAGGAATATTCAGATCGAGTAACACTGGCGCCGTTGGGTTGTCATAGTTCCAGATATCATGATGCACCATCTGAAAATGCCAGGCCCGTTCGCCGGTACTCGCATTTAATGCGATAAGGCTGGTGCCATATAAATTGTCACCTGGCCTGAAACCACCGTAGTAATCGATAGTCGCGCCGTTGGTGGGAATGTACACCAGGTTATTCTCAACATCGGCAGAAATTGGAGCCCAGGATGAAACGTCACCTGTCCATTGCCATGCGTCATTTTCCCAGGTTTCATGACCATACTCGCCAGGTCGGGGAATTACGTTAAACTTCCAAAGGAACTCACCACTGCGCTTATCGTAAGCAAGAATGTCACCTGGCACGTTTTCGATTCGAGACTGGTGATACCCCTGTTCGGCAGAGTTACCAACGATAATCACGTCATTAACAACGATGGGGGGTGACGATGAAGTGATGTACCCGGTTTCCAGCGGAATGCCTGAATAGGGATCGTAGGGATGGCCAAGATCAGCCAGCAGGTCCACGACTCCTGTTTCAGGGAAGCCGTCGATTGGAACAGGTTTGCCGAAACCCTGCAATGGAGCACCAGTTTCCGCATCCAGAGCTGTCAGGAAGAATCCGGGTGTAATCATGTAGACTACGCCGCGCCCATCAACCTCGGCGTATCCTATACCCTTGCCATAATCGGCGCGCATGGAATAGGCCCAGCGCTCAGTATTCGGCAGACGATACGTCCAGAGAGTTTCTCCGGTCTTGGGATCGATGGCGACCACGTGTCGGCGTGATCCGGCGACCGTATACAGGGTGCCGTTGATGTAGCTCGGTGTGGAACGACCGCTAACTGCGCCCAGACTTGCTCCATCCCATTCCCAGGCGACTTCGAGTTCGCTGAAATTTTCAGCGTTTATCTCGCTCGCGGCTGAGTAACGTGTGTGCGCATAGTCATTGCCGAGGGTAAACCATTCAACAGTGTCCTGGGCCAGCAATCCGCCGGATGCTCCGAGCAATAACACGGTCAACGCCATGGTTTTAAAGCGCTTTAGAATAGCTTCAATTCTTATCATTTTTTGCCTCGCCCATAAAAATGAGTACCAAAAATCTCGAGTTTTCCCCAAGTACTGTTTGCCAGTGACTCTGAAACAAGCAGCCCCCTTAAAAGTGTAGCAAATTCAACCCGTTACAATCCCTAAATCCGGATCGCAACGAGCCGAAGTACTCCCTGAGGCTACCGGACTGCAGTGCCATTGTCTATTGGCCAAAAGTAACTATTTTTGTCAAAAATGGCCTGTGTTGAGTGACCCTATCCGCCGCGCCGGCACAGCTTTACTTCTGGTATTGCTGTATGTCTGGCATGTCGAATTTCGCAGCTAACAGTTGTTTCTCGAGCAAGGCTGCCTGGCCTTCGTCTAATGGCAGCAGAGGAGGGCGAACGGTGAGCCAGATCGGGTTGTCGGTGTAGATTGCCGTAGCCGCTTTCAGTGCCGGAATCATCGGCAGTGATTGGAAGATGCTTCTGAGGGCATCGAGTCGATTCTGCCGCTGGTCGGCGTCATCGGCCTGCCAACACTCGAAGAGATTTCTTATGGCGGCGGGATTGACATTGGCAGTGGCGGAAATACAACCGGCCCCACCATGTTGCATGTTTCTCAGCAGGAAACTTTCTGAACCACAGAATACGCGAAAATCTGCCAAACCAAGGGCATTCAGTGCTTGAGTATTTTGCCAATCTCCAGAGCTGTCCTTGATGCCGGCAACAGTAGTCGGGTAAGCCTGGGCCAGGCGCTCAATGAGTTCATGGGAAAGCGGGATCTGAGAAATCGGAGGAATATGATAGAGGTAGATGTTTAAGGCATCGCTACCCACGCGTTGGATGACCTCCGAGAAGAAAGCGAACAGTCCGTCATCACTTACTCCCTTGTAATAAAAAGGCGGCAACATCAATGTGCCCCCACAACCCAGCGCCACGGCGTGGGCAGTGAGCTGCACCGCATCGGTGAGTGCACAGCTTCCAGTGCCAGGCATCATAAGTCCGGGGTCGATGCCGGCCTGGACCAGCTGGTCCAACAGATCCATTTTTTCACCCAGTGACAATGAATTTGATTCGCTATTCGTACCAAATACTGCCAGGCCGGAACCCTGTGACACCAACCACTGGCAGTGAGCGATGAAGCTCTCGACGTGCGGGGATAAATCTTCGTTAAAAGGCGTAATGACGGGTGCCAGCACCCCGCTAAATCTTGTCAAAACGATATCTCCTGTAGCTTCCCGCGGAATGATTTGCTGAATCAGAGCACGCATCTGCCCCTGATTGCCTGAGGAGCTTCTGATCACATATCATCGGGGGTTCCTATGTTTTAAAGAGATCGCTATAGTCCCACACTCCCGCTGATTCAGACAATCGTGGGCTCTGCGGAGTTATCCCCGTGCAGTTAATTATTGGTAATAAAAATTATTCATCCTGGTCCATGCGCGCCTGGGTTCTGTTGACTCACTATAGCCTGCAGTTTGAGGAGATTCGTATTCCTCTGTTTACCACGGACTATAAGCAGGAGTTGCTGAAATTCTCTGCCGCTGCCAAGGTGCCGGTCTTGATCGATGACCAGCTCACCATCTGGGACTCGCTCGCCATTTGCGAATACATTTCACAGAAGTATCTGGCGAATCGGGCGTTGCCGGAGGCAATCGATGAGCGGGCGATCTGTCGCTCCTATTGTGCCGAGATGCACTCCGGATTTATGGCAATCCGCAACAAACTGCCCATGAATTGTCGCGCAAGGCGAGCCCTGGCTCTGGATACCGATGTGCAGGCGGAGGTGCAACGCATTGATGCGCTCTGGTCTGAAGCCAGGGTGCGCTTTGCAGGCCGGGGAGACTACCTCTTTGGTGACTTTTCCATTGCTGACTGCATGTATGCCCCAATGGCGATGCGATTTCTCACTTACGGCGTCAAAATTTCGACGATTGGTCAGCAATACCAGGAAATTTTGCTCAAAAATCCGGCAATCAGGCAATGGTGGACGGAAGCCGAAGCTGAAGTTGAAAGGCTTGCAGAGTTCGAAATTGGGGTCGAAATCAATCACTGACCTTTTCGGCTGAATAGAATTTAGCCAAACACGCTCAAATCCCCGAAAAATCTGGCTTTTCTTAGTCCTTTTCAGTCAATTTCTGAAGTTCCAGACCGATACAACCTATTAGAACTGGTTTCTTAATCAGGCCTTGTTGCTGGATTAAAAAACACCGCAATAATCTTACTGGTTCTTTGGCTAGAGGCTAAAATCTATGTATCTGGAATACTTCTCCCTGGAACGGCACCCGTTTCGTATAACTCCGGATACCTCGCTATTCTTCTCCGGTGGTAGCGAGGGTCGCGGAGTAGTACTCGATGCCATGCTTTATGCCATTGAGACCGGCGAAGGGATCCTGAAAGTAGTTGGAGAAGTGGGCAGTGGCAAGACCATGTTATGCCGCATGCTGGAAGAACGCCTTCCCGAAACCACCGAAGTGGTTTATATCGCCAATCCTAATCTTAGCCCGGACGAAATCCTTTATGCGGTTTCATTCGAATTGAAGCTCCCGGTGCGCAGGGACACTTCCAAGCTGCTGGTCATGCAGCAACTACAGAATTATCTCTTAAAGCAGCACTCGGCGAATCGCAAGGTGCTGGTAATTATTGAAGAAGCGCAGGGAATGCCGGTTGAGACTCTTGAAGAGATTCGCCTGTTCAGCAACCTGGAGACTCACCGTGACAAGCTCATGCAGATTATCCTGTTTGGTCAACCGGAGCTCGATCGCAATCTTAGCGCCAAACATATTCGTCAGCTTAGAGAGCGCATTACCCACAGTTTTTATTTGAGCCCACTCACTAGAGAGCAAACAGCAGACTACATACACTTTCGTCTCGGTGCGGCAGGATGTCCCTGTCCGATACTGTTCACGCGCGCCGCCGAATGGCTTATTGCCAAGGCATCTGGAGGCCTGACCCGGCGTATAAATATTCTTTCCGATAAGGCCCTGTTGGCTGCTTTCGCGGAAAACGTGCTCGAATCTCCAGAGAAATTGGGTCCGGATGTACCACCGGTAGTGAAAGCAAGGCACGTCTATGCCGCAATTCGCGATTCTGAATATTCCGCCTCGGTCATCAAGACGGTGTTTTCACCTGCACATGTGGTGAGTGCCAGCGTATTATTTGCAGTCGTTGCATTAACGATTTTCCTTTGGACGCAACCGCAAGACATTGCTGTTACATTGAATTTGGATGACACTAACGGACGGGTTTCCGAACCTTCGCAAGGCCTGTTTCGGCTCGCTCTGGATACCGATCCTCGACAGCTTGTCGCTACCACCAGGGCAGAGCCGATCAGCAAGCTAATCCAGGCACCCCTGGCGGGGGGAAGAAACTGAGAATGTCTTACCTGACCAGAATGCTCAGACTGACCCGGAACCCGTCACTGCAGAACCGATGAGTCTGAACAGAGAAGCACCGCTGGCACAACTACCTGTTGAAGTAGTTATCCCGGCTGCCTTTACATCGGGGGATTCCGCTCCCTATGCGCGAAATCTTGTGCAGGAACGGGTGCTGGCTTCCATCGACTGGCTCCGCAAATCAGACAAGGACAGCTACACCGTGCAGTTCGTTTCCGGCGCCACGGAAAACCTGGAAACTGCCGGTGCATTTCTCGCCGAACTCGATGAAGTCGGACTCATAGAAGCAGCCTATGTCTGTATGTCGACGCTGGAGAACAGAAGTTACTGGACCATCAAGTACGGAAATTTCCCGGGATTAAGCATGGCACAGGATTTTATCGACCAACTTTCTGCAAAGCTTCACGACTATAAGCCATTCGTACAAAACATGAGCAGTGTCGAATGTAATACAAACAATACGATAGCCGCACTGATTCTGGAGTAGTGCTCAATGAAGTATCACACTAAATTGAAATTCACCTGCATGGGCCTGGGTAGTCTATTACTGGTTGCCTGTGACACATTGAACCTGCCACCGCTTGATGAACGCATCACCATGGAAGTGGAGGGTCGGCATATCACAGCCGCAGAACCAGCCCCGCTAACTGACATTCCTGAGATTGTCAGAGACCTGCCTGTTGTCACTCCACCGCAGGCGGAACCGCCCCTGGAATTGTATTCGGTAATCGTACAGGACGTCTCAGTCAGGGAGTTATTGTTTGCCATGGCAAGAGACGCCAATATCAATATCGATGTGCATTCCTCTGTCGCCGGAGTTGTCAGCATCAATGCCATCGACCAGTCTTTGCCGCAGATACTGGAAAGGATTGCCAACCAGGTCGATATCCGTTGGAATTTTGCCCGCCCGGATTATCTCGTTGTACAGCCCGACCTGCCAGTCTTGCGCAGTTACCACATCGACTATGTCAATGTCGCCAGGAGTTCCATATCCGAAGTTTCCGTCTCTTCCGCAGTCACAGGAGGAATCGGTGATGATGCCGGTGGTGGCGGTGAGGCTAACAATTCAACAACGTCTCTGTCACAGAGTTCTGCGAACGATTTTTGGGTAATGTTGCAAACAAACCTGTCTGCGATCGTCGGAGAGAGTACGTCAGAGGAAAGCACTGCCCCGAGTTCTATCATCGTCAGTCCGGAGAGCGGTCTGGTTTCGGTGCGAGCGAGTCATCGCCAGCATGAAGAGATCTACGAATTCATCGAGTCAGTACGTACGCGGGCTCTCTACCAGGTAATGATAGAAGCCACCATTGTAGAGGTAAGCCTTAGCGATCAGTATCAGGCCGGAGTAGATTGGGCCGCGGTTGCCAGGGACAGCGGCCAGGTGAACTTTTCTCAGGATCTTACCGGACTCAACCTGAATACAGCGCCAACCAATGTACTAACGATCGACAAGAGCGCCGGACCCGATGCAATAAATGCCACGATTCGCCTGCTGTCCCAGTTTGGGGATATCAACGTGTTATCCAGCCCCAAGCTGATGGCGCTGAACAACCAGACTGCCATGTTGCGCGTTGTTGACAACAAGATTTACTTTACGATCGAAGTCGAAGCTGGATTCCCAGCCACAGCCACAAGCCCGGCACTAGCGCCCACATTCACCAGTTCAGTGCATACGGTGCCGGTTGGATTTACGATGGCGGTCACACCGCAAATAAGTGAGAACGATCAGATAACACTGAATGTAAGGCCGACCATTTCCCGAATTATTCGTTTCGTAGATGACCCGAACCCGGCCCTGGCAACTGCCTCAGTTATAAATTCCATTCCCGAGTTACAGATTCGAGAGATCGAATCCATTCTCAAAGTGGACAGCGGTGAAATCGCCGTGTTGGGCGGGCTTATGCAGGATACGGTCGATGCCAGTACCGTTGGAGTTCCCGGGCTGGGTCGCCTTCCCTTTATCGGGGACTTCTTTAATTACCGAGATGACTCGACTATCAAGACTGAACTCATTATCTTCATCAGACCTGTAGTGATCCGGCAAGCCAGCATCAATGGGGATTTGCAGGATTTCAGGCAGTTCTTGCCAACCAGCCCAGGGTCGAGCGCAGGACTTTAGGGTTTACTACTATTCTCACAAGTGAAGAGAAGGCTAAAGAGACATATCAATGAGTCTATTAATGGACGCGCTGCGCAAGGCCGAGGAATCCAAGAAGAAGGCCGAGCAGGAGAACAAGTCCGCTGCTGAGTCTGAAAAACTTCAATCCCAAGCGGGCGCTGATGAGCAACAGGTAGCTGCGTCGACACCGGGCGAATCAGCTCCCATAGAAACGGCACGACAAATTGAGCAAGACACTTCTCAAACACCGGCAGGAAATATTCCTGACACGATGCTTGAGTTTGAAGAGTCGGAGCAGACCGGTTCACTCATTGATGATATTGGTGAAGAGTCAGAGCAGACCAGCTCTCTTAGTGATGATATCGGTGAAGAGTCAGAGCAGACCAGTTCTCTTAGTGATGATATCGGTGAAGAGTCGGAATCAACAGCTGACTTGGAACTACAACCCCAGTTCGAAAAGGCAGCAGATGCTGAAATCCTGGAAGAATCATATGCAGAGCAGTACTCTGCATCTCTGGATCAGGAGGCAATAGAGCAACATGCAGTAGAGGAAGAAGAAAACCAGGCGCACATTCAGGAGAGAGAGCTCACTTCTGAGGAAGAAGTTCCAGCCTCCCTTGAACTGAGTGCCGATGACCATGACGCGCTGTTTTCCATTCCACAACCAAAAGCTGAGACGATAGTAGAAAAGACGGCGGGTAGTCGTCTCGCGGCGAAATCGGTGTTCGATGCCAAGCGTCCATCCCGGAGAAACCGCCAGAATTTCATGATGGCAGGAATGGGCATTGCTGCAGTGGTTGTGTTGGGATTTGGATTTTACTTTTACGTATCCGTCAGCACCGACAGCGGGATCGCGGTTCCGGTAAATTATGTAGCACGCCAGGATGCAATTGCTGACCAAGCCGAGCCAGATGATATTGAGCCAGAATTGACTAGCGCGCTTACTGAGCCAGCAACCCCCGTAGAATCCATTGCTGCGGCCGAGGTCATATTGGCACAGCCGGTCGATGAACCGGTTATCGAAATCACGCCCACGGCCATTGCCAATAGTTTGCAACCGACTATCGCCAGTTCTCAGGTGATCTCCCAGGTAATAGGTGAAGTGAATGCACCAGAGCCTCCTGCGCCAGTTAGCTCACCACAACGGGAGCCTGCAGCACCAGTAGTTGCAACCAGCCGCTTTGTCGAAGCTACTACAACTGAAGTAACTGGGCAGCTAGCTACAGCTGAAGCGAGACCCGTTATTGAGCCAGCTGCGATCGCCCCCAATCCGGCGACAATCCAGCCGGTTAACCTGATCAGTTTCCAGCGGCGGCAATCAGTTTCATCGATAGATCCCCTGGTTGAACAGGCTTATAGCGCTTATCAGGCTGGCAATCTCAATACGGCCAGAGACCTCTATCAGCGCGCACTGCTAGGTGCCGCCCAACATCGCGATGCATTGCTGGGTTTGGCGGCCATAGCAGCTGCTGAGAACAATACCATTGAAGCTATGGAGCTTTATTCCCGATTGCTGTCTCGCGATCCTAGTGATCCGGTAGCTCGGGCAGGTTTTCTGGAGCTCCGGCCCAATGGTAATGCGGCAGAACAGGAACGCGAACTAAAGAGGCTGTTGGAAATTCATTCTTCAGTCGCGCCGCTGGTTTATGCGTTGGGTAATTTTTATGCCTCGCAACAGAATTGGTCGCAAGCACAGCAATATTATTTCAATGCTTTGCAGTTGGCCCGATCCAATGCTTTGGCAGGCAGCCAGGTAAACCCTGATTATGCTTTCAATCTGGCAGTAAGCCTGGAGCATCTTCGCCAGGCTGATTCGGCGCAGAATTATTACCGGGCTGCGCTCGAGTATGCAGAAAACCATCCTGCCGGGTTTGATCTGAATATGGCCCGCACCAGGTTGGAGAACCTTAGCAGGACATCGGCACGATGAGTGAAGAAGTCAAACCAAAGCGAAACAGGCAGCTGGGTGAGGTGCTGGTCGAGAAGGGTATTATTACTAGCGATCAGCTGAAGATTGCTCTGCATGAACAAAAAGTTATTGGTAAACGGATCGGCGCAGTACTGATCGAGCTCGGAATTGTCACGGATTCCATCATCCGCGACGCCCTCAGTGAAGATACGGGTTACTCGGTCGTCGATCTGAATAATATCGTGATCGATTCTGCGGCCCTGAAGATGGTCCCGCAGGAGTTGGCGCGTCGATTCAAGATCCTACCCCTGTTCTATAACAAACTCGATCATGAATTAACGCTGGCGATGGTAGACACTTACAACATCGTCGCGCTCGATCAGGTTCGTGCATTACACGACAGCAAGCTGGAAATAAAACCGGTGCTGGGTAGTGACACCGATATCGTGCGGGTTACCGAAGATGTCTACGGTATCGACCTCTCTATCGACGGAATCCTGCAAGAGATCGAGACTGGAGAAGTCGATTTCGATGCCATGCAGTCCGATGACCAGTTTCATCACCCTATGGAGCGCCTGATCAATGCCCTGCTCGCAGATGCCGTGCAACGGGATGCGTCGGATATACACTTCGAGCCCGAAGAATCGTTCCTAAGGATTCGCTATCGGATAGACGGCGTGCTACGTCAGGTACGAAGCCTGCACAAGAGTTACTGGGCAGCGATGGTGGTGCGACTGAAAGTGATTAGCAATATGAATATCGCCGAGTCGCGGGCGCCTCAGGATGGGCGGGTTTCCCTGTCACTTATTGGTCGCCAGATTGATTTCAGAGTTACATCACAACCCACATCCTGGGGTGAAAACGTGGTGCTGCGTGTTCTCGATCGAAGAAAAGGCATAGTGCCATTGGATTCGCTCGGAATGAGTGATGACAACCTGCATGCAATGAAAATCATGATGTCGAAGCCGGAGGGCGTGATACTGGTTACCGGGCCAACCGGTAGTGGCAAGACCACTACGCTATATTCAATTCTCAATCATATAAATACTGAACGCATAAACATCATGACGATGGAAGATCCGGTTGAGTATCCGATGACGATGATCCGCCAAACCTCTATCAACGAATCTGCAAAGATGGGTTTTGATGAAGGTATTCGTTCCATGATGAGGCAAGATCCTGATGTGATTTTAGTCGGTGAGATCAGGGATGACGTGACTGCGGAGATGGCGTTTCGTGCTTCCATGACGGGTCACCAGGTTTTCTCAACCTTACATACCAGTTCGGCAATTGGATCAATTCCTCGCCTGCAAAACCTTGGTGTGTTACCTGACATACTGGCCAGCAACCTGATCGGTATAATCGCTCAACGCCTACTGCGGAGACTCTGCAAGAAATGCAAGCAAGTACAGGAAATTGGCGAACTGGAGCGCAAACTGCTGGGACTAGAAGCGACCCCGTCGCAAATTACGATTTATGAAGCGGTGGGTTGTCCCGTCTGTGATCAAACTGGATACAAAGGCCGTATTGCCATCGTCGAGATTTTGCAGATCAGTGAGAATCTGGAGAACCTGATTTCTCAAAATTCTTCGGCACACGTTGTTTTCAAGGCGGCTATCGCTTCCGGATTCAAGACCTTGGCAGACGATGCCTGTCGCAGAGTACTCGAGGGAGTCACCAGCCTTGAAGAGATTACACGTGTTGTGGACCTCACGGAGCGAGTGAACTAATAATGAGAAACGAAGCATGGCCTTATTTAATTACAAAGCTGTAGATTCCAGGGGTCGCCACCACTCGGGGAAACTGGATGCTGCCAATGAAAACGATCTGGAGATGCGTCTCACTAAGATGGGCATGGATCTCATTAAGTGCAAGTTCGTGCAGGACAAGAAAGCAGGCATAGCGGCCGGTACGATTCGTCGTATCGATCTCATTAATTTTTGCTTCCATATGGAGCAGCTAACACGCTCAGGCGTTTCCATCATCGATGGATTGGTTGATCTGCGTGATAGCGTTGAGCAGGCGGGCTTCAGATCTATAATTGCACAGGTTATCGAAGATATTGAAGCTGGGAAGAATCTGTCCTCGGCGTTGTCTGAACACCCAAAAGTGTTCGATGAAATGTTTGTAAACCTGATCGCTGCAGGAGAAACCAGTGGCACGCTGCCCGAAGTTTTCCTATCTCTGAATCAAATGATCAAATGGCAAGATGAGCTTATTACTACCACAAAGAAGCTTATGATCTTTCCCGCCTTTGTCGGTACCGCGATATTTTTCGTCATCGGGTTTCTAATGATCTATCTGGTGCCGCAGCTCACCAGTTTTATTGAAGGTATCGGTTCAACCCTGCCATTTCACACCAGGGCATTGATTGCAACGTCCAATTTTTTCGCGACTTATTGGTACCTGTTTACGATCTTGCCCCTGATGCTGGCTGGGCTCGTTAGAGCCATGGCATCGGTGAGTCTGGAAGTGCGTTACCAGCTGGACTCGTTCAAGCTGCGCATCTGGCAGATAGGACCGGTGCTGAAGAAGATTATCCTGTCCCGCTTCGCCAATTTTTTTGCCATGATGTACAAGGCGGGCATTCCAATTTTACACTGTATTGAAATTACCGAACGAATAGCCGGGAATACAGCGATCAGAAATGCGCTGTCGAAAGCCAGAGAGGACATCCAGGAAGGGAAGGGTGTTTCGATCAGTTTTCAAAACACAGGGTTGTTCCCGCCCCTGGTAGTGCGCATGATCAGAATAGGTGAAACCACCGGACAGTTGGACCAGGCACTACTAAATGTCAGTTATTTCTACGATCGGGATATCAAGGATTCGATAGAAAAGTTTCAGGCGATGATTCAGCCTACCATGACACTGGTTCTGGGCAGTATTCTCGGTTGGGTGATGTTCTCGGTGATGGGCCCTATTTACGATTCCATTAGCAATATGCAACTCTGACAATAACAACTGCGGATAAAGCCAAGTACATGTTGGGACTATTAAAAAAATCACCAAAACGCATCATGCTGATAAATTCGGAAGGGCTTTCCGTGTTTATTCTGGAGAGTGATCGTTTGATGCACGTTGGAAAATTCTCTGACGAAGACTCCGACCACGAAAATTTTCGCGCTTACCTGGCTGACAGCGCTCCATCTCCGGTAACCCTGTTGGTGGATTCTGTTGCTGAAGATTTTCTGATTGAAACCATTCCCCATGTCAGTCGCTTTGACCGGGCGTCATTTTTGCGGCGCAAGACCACCCAGCACTTCAGAGGTGCAGATTATCGCTCGGCTTCACTCCTTAGTAGGGAATCCAGTGGCAGAAAGGATGATAGGGTTTTGTTCAGTGCCCTGACTAAAAACTCCATCGTTGATCACTGGGTACGCGTCCTGCTGCAGGAAGAGATACCCATTAAATGTGTCACGAGTCCTGCCTACGCGCTCTGCAAGATTGCCGAAGAGTACGAATTGATGACCAGCGAGAAGATACTGCTGGCGAACTGGGAAGCGTCCGGAATTCGCCAGACGTTTATCGTCAAAGGCATGATGATGTTCAGTCGCCTGACTCCGTCTCCTACCGGACCGGATGTTAACCTGGCCGAGGCCATTATCGAGGCCTGTGAGCAAACCAGGGGCTACCTGGAGCGTGTCGAGCTTATAGAATTTGAAGAAGCGCTGGATGTGCATATTATTACGCCGCAGCTTGAACAACTGGACTTCGCCAGGTTTCTGAAGCATCGAAGTTTATCCAGCATCATGCATCACAACTCCATGGACATGCTGCAGATTGATCGCTATGGCGGTTCGCAAAGTTCAATCACTGCTGTGCTGCTCTGCCTTGATTGGGGAGTGCGAAAAGGCTTACTCGCGAACCGCTATGCGCCTTCGGCTGCCTTACGCTTCTATCATCTCAGGAGGGCACGAACGGCTATAGGCCTGGCGGCATTGTCAATAGCCGTGGCTGGAGGATTGATTGCTCTGCCAATCATCCTCGATGTGGCGGACCATCGAACCAGGATTCAGCAATTAACCCAGGACGTGGTACCGATTCAAACTCTCTATGACGAGCTAACCGCCCAATTCCCTGAAACCCCGATACCATCAGAGGCCATGCAGTTGGCGGTGAGCAATTTCAACTTGATTGACTCCCAGATTCGAAACCCGATTAGCATACTTAGCGAAATAAGCCAGGTACTTGCTGGCCATCCCTCTATTGTCCTGACGACCATTGACTGGAATCTGGGGCCGGAAGAGGAAGACATTAGTTTTACCCAGGCGATTCTGAATAACGCAGCCGTTGTAAACGTGCAGTTGGTTGGCACGTTAATCGGTAGCAGAAGCATTCAGAATTCCTCGACACTATTGAGTCGATTCATGGATGCTCTGGACCAGATCGAGGGTGCGACAGTTTCTGCGATCAAATTGCCCATTGAATCCGGACCCGAAGCGCAGGTTATAACCGTAATTAACGATGAAATAGACAATGCAGAGTTTGCACTGAATGTGCAGGTAGGCTCTTAACCATGGCACTAAAGCGGCGAAATACCAAAGAAGATTTGGAGTGGTTGAAGTGGCCACTGGTGTGGCTATTGATATCCATTCTGGCCGCCGTAGTGCTCTACCTGGGTACTGACTATATTCGGGATGAGATTCGCATGGACGAGCTTAATGCTTCGGCTGGATTGGATGTGATCTCTGAACAGGTTAGTGCGATCGAAGTTTCGGAGCAGATCATCGTAGATAATATCGATCGCTACAACACGATGGTTGCCAATAGGGTAATGGAAGAGGAAGGCCGGGTCGCACTGCTGGATGAGATCAGCATCATTCGAGAAAGATTCCAGCTCTTCCCGATTTCGGTGGAGATAAGTGAGCAGGACAGGATTCTGCTGGCGTACCCTGAAGAAGTCGAGTTCCCGGATGAGCAGATCTCGCTGCGCAGCAGTCGGGTGCAGGTGCAAATTCCACTCTTGCACGAAGAAGATCTAGTACGCTTTCTTTCCGCGTTCCTGCGCGATGGTCGATTAATGGTGGTAAATCGCTGTGCACTTAGCGACACACCGGTCCTTGAGGAAGATATTCTCAGAGTTGTGCCGCACCAGGTAGCAACTTGTGAATTTTACTGGTATACACTCAGGAACGAACCTTACTCTGGTGTATAACTTGTTGATATGAAAGGATTTAGCATAAGAAACCTGGTCAAGAGCAGCATCCCACCGCTGCTGTCTGCGCTGTGTTTCAGCATCCTGGCAGCAGCCGGACTGGTTCTGCTGCCAGAGCAGGCCAGCGCCCAATCCCTGGTGCGGCTTTTCTCCACCCCTGCCGAGAGAGCGGAGCTGGAAAGACGCCGACTGCGCGCTTCCCGACCAGATCTGCTGCCCGATCTTCCCCAGGCTCCATTACAGGTAATAGAATTGCCGATCACGCTGGATGAGGAGCCGGAAGAGATTGTCTATTCATTGGGAGGTACGGTTCTGCGCGGTGACGGAAGCTATACCGTTTGGATTAATAATGTGGCCTTGCAGCGAGACAGCTTGCCAGACAATATTGAATTGCTGTCGCCATTCTCCCAGGGCCAGGTAAGGATTCGTAACCCACGGACAGGAGCGAGTTACGATGTTAAACCGGGGCAGGTGCTCAATCTGACTACCGGACAATTGCTGGAATCTTATCAAGTATTACCACCGACGCCGAGTAGCGCTGGTGCGACGGTTGAGGATAATACGCAAGTACCTGCCAACGTAATCGACCTCAGTGTCGATCCTGCACAACTTGTTCAAGACGCTGAAAATCTCCGAGAGTCATCGCAATGAACGCCCGCCCGCTTACCTTTGCTGCCCAGCAGCGCGGTGTAATTCTTCTCATCCTGTCGATGCTAATTTTGATGACGGGTGCAAGCGTGTTTATCAACGTGATGAATAATAACCTGGTCGAGCAGCGCAACAGCCTTGATACGGCAAGAGTGCTGAATGATGCAAAAGATACCCTAATCTCCTATGCAATATTACACTCAGACTACTACGGTGCAGCAGGCGCCGGACCCGGTCACCTGCCCTGTCCTGATACAAACGGTGATGGAGTAGAAAATACGCCTTGTGCTTTCAACGCACTGGGTCGATTACCGCGCTCCGTAGTACTGCCGTCTACTTCCGTGCTGCCAATTTCGACGGCCAACGATGCAACGGATCAACAACTCTGGTATGCATTATCCAATGCATTCCGCCGCCTGCCCGCTGGAGCGTTGAACACCACCACGGCCGGTACATTAACCCTGGATGGGCAAGCTGGCATCGCCGCCGTGCTCATAGCTCCCGGTGAAATCCTCGGCTCACAAACACGGCGTAACAATACCAATTCGAACTACCTCGAAGCAGGTAATGCCGGTGGCCAGAATTTTGTCAGTAACGATGCCGCGGATCCTGATAATTTCAATGACCGGGTACTTGCTATCTCAATTACTGAAATCTTGTCCCCAGTTACTGCGCGCGTTGCCGAGGCAATCAAACTCGAACTGGATAACTACCATGCAGTAGATGGCGCCTATCCAGACGACACCTCCTTCGATGATCCGCTGCTGGTCGACTATGCAACCGCACTCGCCGCGGCTCCAGCCTGGTTGGCAAACAACGGCTGGATTGCAAATTCCACTTATACAAAGTTGAGCGCTGACACGGCTACGGTGGCCTTTACCGGCTGTGGCATCACTTATAGTTTGGCTGAATCGGCGTTAAGCGTTACCAGAACAGGCGCTCAATGCTGATGGCCAGGCAATTAACAAAAACAACGCTCACACAGGCAAGCATTGCTGGTTTCAGCCTGTTGGAGATGGCTGTGGTTTTGATGATCGTGGGGTTTTTACTCGGCGGTCTGCTAATGTCGGTTACCACCACGCAGGAGATGAACCGGCGCGATGCAGCCCAGAGCAGTCTCGATGAGATGCTGGACGCTCTGTATGGTTTCGCCCAGGCTACCGGTCGGCTGCCATGCCCGGCGACAGCGGTCAGTGCCGGAGCCGAAGCGCCTCTGGGCGGCGGCAACTGTACCCAACAACATGGATTCATACCCTCTGCAACCCTTGGGCTGGCCGGGCCAATTAATGCAGATGGCCTGTTAGTGGACGAGTGGTTGAATCCGTTTCGTTACTCGGTGAGCACGGCAAACGGTAATGCCTTCACCACAGTAAACGGTATGCGCACGGCAACCATCGGCGCCCTGGCACCAAATTTACGGGTATGTACCGCCGCTGCCTGTGGCACTGAGATAGTGAGTGCAGTCCCGGTAGTACTCTTTTCAATGGGAGCGGACTGGAACGATTTTACTGCCGCCGATGTGGATGAAACTGAAAACTCCGGTGAAGTCACCATTGCAGGATACCGGCACGGCAATGATCCTAATTTCGTCTCAGCGGCTACCTATATAGAAGACACCTATGATGATGTGATTACCTGGATGTCACCTAACGTTCTCTACACCAGGATGATTGCTGCAGGGCAACTACCATAATGAGATCTCTTTACGTGGATGTCCCTCTATTTCCCTCTATTTCCACCCAAAATTCTGCACACCAGAATGATTGCCGCCGGGCGTGCCAAAAAGAACTCTGCCTGTTCGCTTAAATCACTTTAACCAGATAAAGAGTATTCCGTGAACGATCAGGAACAGGAAGCAAGCCAGAATGAGGCAGCAGAAGAGGGCGAAGTCGATCCATCGATTCGTATATTGCTGGTGGAAGACGACGCGGCACTGCGTCTGGTTATGCGCAACGTGCTCGAGAATAACGACTACCATGTACAAGAGGCCGATAGTCAGGTCACTGCCGAGTCGATCCTAAAAAAAGATCCTCAGATAGCCGTAATCGTGCTTGATCTAGGCCTGCCACCCTCTCCTCATACCACCAGCGAAGGATTGGCCATTATAAAATCGGTCGTAGATCAGCTCTATGCTGCCAAGATAGTCGTGTTAACCGGTCAGGATGAAGAGAGTTCTGCGCTCGCCGCCATCAAGGAAGGTGCCTTCGACTTCCTCGCCAAGCCTTCCAAGTCAGAAGAAATCCTCAATTCCGTGCAACGCGCGGTGCTTTTTTATCGCAAGGAGCGAACGCTATCTGAAGAGCAAGGGCTTACTCGCTTGCAGATCAATGCAAAAGTTGCCGATGGCTTGAAAGCAGTTCGGGAAGAAGCTGAAGAAAAACTGGTCAGGAGAGTACTCAAAGATACTCAATTTAACGTCTATCAGAGTGCCGCCCGACTCGGGTTAAAGCGGGAAAGCATTTATTATTTTCTAAAAAAATTCGGCATCAAACGTGACGATGGCTAGTCTCTATCCCTATCTGATTCTGATCGGAATCAGCATCATCCTGGCAACTACCTGGTTGCTCGGTCAGGCGCGCAGGCGCGCACGCATTACCAATGAGCTGGTTACTCTCAATCAGCAACTCGGTTTTGATCTGCCAGATTTTCTGCGCCGCTGTTGGACTCCTCTGTCCAAGGCAGGATTCCGAGGTATTAGCTGGCAACTCGACTGGTTCGGCTCCAGTCTCGCGCACACCGAAGGGGCAGAAGGAGAGATATTCATCCATCGCAAACTTGAAGTGGAAGACATCACTCTGATGGTGAATTTGTACGACGGTAAGCGTCGCTTTGAGCAACGTTACTTCAGCACGGTCCTGTCCGATAGTTTCTTTCTTCTGCTGTATACCGATATGTGGGTGAAGCTCGGTACCGTGCAGGGAGCCTTCGCCCAGACCGCCAAGATGAGCGTGTTTCTGCAACATGACATGAAGAATATCGTGCAGCTGATCAGCCTGGTAGCCGAGTAACTCGAATCAACCCCGAGCTACAAGGAAGAAAAACTGCTGGATAGTCTTCGAACTGTCATGCCCACCCTGCGCGAAAGATCAGAGCGATTCCTCAGTACACTCTCCAGCCAGGCACCCCAACGGGCGATGAAACCGGTAGATCTATGTAAAGCGTTTCACAAAACGGCACATATACATGATTTGAATATCGAAATTAGCGGTGTTGGCCAGGCTTTGATAAACGAGCAGTCACTCAACAGCATCTGCGACAACCTGTTTGGCAACTATATTGATGAAAGCCGCAGAAACCCTACGTCTCAGCCATCTATCGAGATCAAGATAGAAGATTCGGAGCAGAATTTGGCAGTTTCCATACGGGATATCAATGGCCGGCCTTGTGTGTGGCCAGAACGGCTCTTTGAGCCGTTCTGGAGTGAGAAGGGAGATGGCCTGGGCATCGGCCTATACCACGCCAGGCAGCTAGTTACGCGGGCCGGCGGCTCTCTGCAGGCTATTACACCCAAAGACGAGCCCATGACTTTCGTGGTATACCTGCCAAAATCTCTGTAAAAAAAACCTACATCTTGCGGGGGGTTCGGCCGCTCTATATAGTGGCGCCACCTTACAAAATCTGTAGTAATTTTAGTTATCGAAATTCAGACAATTTATTCCAGGGGGATAAACCCATGAGAAACTCAATGAAGGCAATCGCAGTGCAGAAACAGCAAGGTTTCACGCTGATCGAAATTGCCATTGTATTGGTCATTATTGGTCTGCTGGTTGGCGGGGTATTGCAGGGCCAGGAGTTGATTGAGAACTCCCGCGTCAAGCAGGCTGTCAAAGACATGAATGGAACGGCGGCGGCTGTATTCGCCTACCAGGACCGTTATGGTCGTGTTCCTGGCGATGATGGCCCAACGGCCACGTTGGCGGGTCGGGGCTCAAGCTGGACCAGTGCGGCGATTGGTGGCGACGCCGACGGGCGCCTGGAAGTGGCTGTCAATGCTACCTTTAATGGGGCGGGTGAGAGCGGCACGTTCTGGCGTCAACTAAAAGCCGCTGGCTTCATCTCTGGCTCTCCAACTGATACTGGGATCGCTGCATTACCGACAAATTCCTGGGGCGGCATGGTTGGGGTAACCTCAGCCAATATGGGTGGCAACCTCGGAGGAAACAAGGTCTGTTTGAGCCAGGTTCCTGGTTCCGCCGCGATTGCTATCGACGGTGAGCTGGATGACGGTTCCGGTGCTACTGGCCGTGTCAGAGCAACACTGGGTACAACTGGTACCAATACTAATCCGTCTAACACTGTAATGGGTGGTGGCGGCGTGTATTCAGAAGACGATAGCTATACGCTCTGCTATCGGATCTAAGTATTTTATTTTAAGAAAACCCGACCTGAGGTCGGGTTTTTTTTGCTTTCTCTTCTTTTGCTGAAAGAAAACTTCCTGTATTTTTTCAGTATCTCTAACAGAGAATTAGGCGGAGGAATCATCTGATGCAGGATGGGCCAGGAAGCTGAGGACCAGCATCGGCCAGATGCCGACATGCACCATGACGTCGGCTGTGTTGAATACGTAGTTCCAATAAGGGATGTGTTGAATATCGATGAAGTCGATGACGCTTCCGTAGATGAGTCGGTCCAGGATGTTGCTGGCGCCTCCGCCAACGATGAATGCGAAGCAGATGTATTCATAGTGCTGAACGGCCTTGCCAAACCACAAGTAAGCCATAACTGCACACAACAAGCCGATGCTTATCAGGCCAAAAATCCAACCCATCCCCTGGGCAAGCCCAAACACACCGCCGTAGTTGCGAATGTGGGTGAAGTGGATCAGGCTATTCAATTCGACCGTGGAATTCTGCGCAATAGTGTTGTTAACCCAATAGCCAATCAATTGCGAAGCTAACAATACGCCTATTACGATACTAATGAACAAGGCCATGTGCCTGATTTTTGAAGTCGGCATGATTTCTGTACTTTTTGACGAAGTTTCCAGCGGCAACCCGATTAGAGTATCACAATCGTAGGCGCGATATTAACATCAGCAAGATGGCCTGACTTCCTTAAACGGCTTGTCTGCGTACTGAATGATGCGCCGATTTCCTGCGGCGTCAAATTCGATAATGCTATGGGCACAGTTATGCATATGCGGTGGTGTCCAGAGTTGTTCCATGGGCAGGTTTTCAACATGGCAGAGCACTGACTTGATTAACGCACCATGACTCACAACGGCAATCTGTTTCTCAGGATGGCGCACGGCAATGCCGTCAATGGTTTGGATCGCCCGTAGCTGCAGATCATAGAATGTCTCGGCACCGGAGATGTTGAACAGATGGGGTTCGTTCCAGAAGTGATTGAACGACTCAGGATACTGCGATTCTACCTCATCGTATAAATGTCCCTCCCAGGGCCCCATGTGAATTTCTCGCAGTTCATCCAGATACTCGATTGCTCCTTCGTGATGAGGAAAAGCCTGCGCCGCTGTTTGTCGGGTGCGCAAACTGCTGCTGCAAAACACTTGCTCGAAATGCACCTGCTGCAGTTTTTCACCCAATTGCCTGGCTTGCTTTAGGCCCAGTTCGGTAAGTCGGGATTCACTCTGACCCTGTACTCGACGTTCGGAGTTCCAGTCAGTCTGGCCATGTCGTATTAGATGCAGTTGCATAAGCTAATCTGTCAGCTAACCCGGGTTCGACTAACGGCGTCCAGCCAGCCCGCGTATTGCCGTTCCCGCCATTGCTCATCCTTCGCTGGTGAAAAAGCCTGTTCGAGTTGCCATTTACCAGCAATCTCCTCGAGGCTTGCGAACAAGCCCGCCTGCAACCCGGCTACGTAAGCCGCTCCCAGAGCAGTGGTTTCAGTGATCCTGGGTCGATGCACTTCGCAATTCAGCAGGTCTGCCAGCTTCTGCAGGACGTAGTCGTTGCGCGCCATACCACCGTCTACTCGAAGGATCTTTAGCGAAGCCCCGTCTCGCTCAATCGCGCCGACCAGATCCCTGGTCTGGTAGCACACCGACATGAGCGCGGCGGTGACGATCTCCCTGACACCCGTGTCTCGGGTCATGCCAAAGATCGCTCCACGGGCATGGGGATCCCAGTAGGGTGCGCCAAGACCGGTGAAGGCCGGCACCAGGTAAACACTTAGTTCCTCACTGGCTGACGCGGCGAGTTTCTCGGAGTCTTCGGCATGTTCGATAAGTTTCAATCCGTCCCTTATCCATTGCATGGTTGCACCGGCCATGAAGATGCTGCCTTCCACGGCATAGCTGGTTTCTCCGGCAATTCGGTACGCCACGGTACTAAGTAAGCGATTGGCAGAGTCCACAATCTCCTTGCCAGTGTTGAGTAACAGAAAACAGCCCGTACCATAAGTGCTCTTCGCCATGCCAATATTGAAGCAACCCTGACCAAAGGCGGCGGCTTGCTGATCTCCGATAATACCTGTTATGGGGATTTCACTACCGAGCAGATTGCGATCGGTGACCCCGTAATCGGCAGCGCAATCCTTTACTTCCGGGAGTAATGAGGCTGGGATATCGAACAGGCTCAGTAATTCTTCATCCCATTGCTGATCCTTGATATTAAACAGCATCGTTCTGGAAGCGTTGGTGGCATCGGTGGCGTGGCTCTTGCCGCCGGTGAGTTGCCACAGAAGAAAGCTGTCTATCGTGCCGAATGCAAGCAAGCCTTTTTCAGCCTGGCGCCTGGCATCGGGCACATTGTCCAGAACCCAACGAACCTTGGTCGCTGAAAAATAGGGGTCGATCAACAAACCGGTTTTTTCCTGAATCGTAGCCTCCAGGTTCTTCGTGCGCAATTCTTCGCAATAATCGCTGGTACGCCGATCCTGCCAGACGATGGCATTGTAGACAGGCTCGCCAGTTTCCCGATTCCAGAGCACTGTAGTTTCCCGCTGGTTGGTGATGCCAATGCAGTCGATGTCCCGGGAGGTGATTTTCGCGTTCTCGATCGCCGCTAGACAACTGCTGAGTGTAGTCTGCCAGATTTCTGCGGCATCGTGTTCGACCCAGCCGTTAGCGGGAAAGTGTTGAGTGAATTCCTGTTGCCCAACGCTGACAGGGTTGCCGGTCTGATCAAAAACCAGCGCCCGGCTGCTCGTAGTCCCCTGGTCAATTGCGAGAATATTTCTGGTCATTGAAGATGGTTAGTACTATTAGAAGGCAATAATAGATGCTGGACGTAGCCGTGGCTACTCTGAAGATCCGCACCACTTGACAGTTTATATTCAGGTGTCTAACAAGCCAGTCATGTTACACTAAGTCCCTTCGAGTTTGTCTAGAAACCTTTACGTGGCTGAATCAAACCAAACACATGATCTTCTGGTCATCGGTGGGGGAGTCAACGGTGCTGGAATAGCAGCCGACGCCGCAGGGCGCGGACTCGATGTCGTACTCTGTGAAAAATCAGACCTGGCAAGCGCCACTTCGTCATCCAGTAGCAAGCTCATTCATGGCGGCTTACGTTACCTGGAATTCTACCAATTCGGCATGGTGCGCAAATCTCTGAAAGAAAGAGATGTGCTGGCCGCCGCCGCCCCACATATTATTCGTCCTCTTGCGTTTCAAATTCCACAGATGCCCCATTCGCGAAATTCACTACTCGTCAGAGCAGGATTGTTTCTCTATGACAATTTGGCAAAGCGACAACGCTTCAAACAATCCCGTGCGCTCCGCTACGAAGCGGGTGGACCACTGAATGACGCGATCAAGAAAGGCTTCGAATACTGGGATGCCCAGGTGGATGATTCTCGACTGGTGGTGCTTAACGCCCTGCAGGCACAGAAGAAAGGGGCCAGCATATTAACCCGGACGGAATGTACAGCTATTGCCGAGAGCGCACAGGGTTGGCAGGTAACGCTGCATGACCATATCAAGGACAGCGATTCCACCAGGTATTTTCGTGGCATCGTGAATGCATCGGGGCCATGGGTCTCTGCGCTGCTGGAATCACTCACACAGAAGCCTGCGCCTTACCCAATTCGTCTGGTGAAAGGGAGTCATATTGTGCTGCCGAAACTTCACGACGGTAAGCAGGCCTTTTTATTGCAGCATCACGATGGCAGGGTGGTGTTCGTTATCCCCTATCTTGGGAAATACTCGTTAATTGGCACGACCGAAGAGGAGTATACGGGCGAGCTTGATAACGTCGAGATATCAAGCAATGAAATCGAGTACCTGGTTTCTATCGTTAATCTCTATTTCAAGAAGTCCATCCTGCGCTCTGAAATAGTCCACACATACTCCGGGGTGAGGCCACTGATTGACCAGGAAGGAATGATCGCCAGCCGGGTTTCGCGGGATTACCGTCTCGAATTGACTGCGGATCCTTTCCCCTTGATGTCAGTCTATGGTGGAAAAATTACCACCTATCGGGTACTCGCCGAGAACGCGATGAATCGGTTGGGCCGTTATTTCCCTGGCATGCGCGGGTCGTGGACGAAGCGAGCCAGGCTTCCGGGTGGTGATTTCGAAATGGCAGAGAATCTGTTTCAAGAATTGGCAACCAAGTACGCCTGGTTGGGCCCGGACCTGATCTCCCGGTGGTTGGCCAGTTATGGCACCCTGAGCTTTGACATTCTTGGCGATGCCCGAGGATTGGGTGACCTGGGAGTAAAATTTGGCAAGAGTCTCTATCAGCGAGAGGTCGACTACCTGTGCATCAAGGAATGGGCCAGAACTGCTGAAGATATTCTGTGGCGAAGGACCAAGCTTGGCTACCAGTTTAGCGCAAAAGAAACGACTTCCCTGTCAAACTATATTAAGCAGTCCCATTCAATAGCCAGCCGCAATGCTTGAGCTGCGCAACGTAACTCGCAAAGTAAGCGGTGAAACCTACGTCGATGATATTAGCCTTACCCTGCAACGGGGAGAGCTGAACATTCTGTTGGGGCCAAACCTTGCAGGCAAGACTTCCCTGATGCGCCTGATGGCGGGACTGGACAAACCTGATTCGGGGTCGATAGATTTCGACGGTACATCGGTAATCGGTGTTCCCGTGCAGCGCCGCAAGATTGCCATGGTCTACCAGCAGTTTATCAATTACCCGACGCTCACTGTGTACGACAATATCGCCTCACCGATGACAGTAATCGGACGCTCTAAAGCGGATATCAAGCGACGGGTAAACGAGGTCGCGGAGCTGTTAGACCTCAAGGACTTTCTGGGGCGCACACCGGATACTCTTTCCGGTGGTCAACAACAGCGGGTAGCCCTGGCAAGAGCGCTGGCCAAGGATGCCGACCTGGTATTACTGGATGAGCCATTGGCGAATCTGGACTTTAAGCTGCGTGAAGAACTGCGCGCCGAATTACCGGAATTGTTCGCCGAGATGGGGTCGGTGTTTGTCTATGCGACTTCCGAGCCCACCGAGGCATTGATACTTGGCGGCAATACCGCTTGTCTGCACGAGGGTAGATTGGTGCAGTTTGGTGCCACGCTGGATTCCTATCGGCAACCCGCCGTGTTGCAGACAGCGAAAATTTTTTCCGACCCACCCCTGAATACCATTGACTTGCAATGCATCAATGGGAAATTTCATCTTGCCGATTCCGGCCAGGTCCTGCCGCTGTCGGCTGCATCGAATCCGGATGGCAACTACACACTCGGGATAAGACCTCACCATCTGACCATGCGGGCACAGCAGTCCAGCGATATCGAACTCAGTGGTAAGGTATCTGTCACGGAACTGTCCGGTTCTGAAAGTTACGTGCATTTCGATTTCTTTGATGAGGACTGGGTGGCGCTGCTGCATGGCATTAATGATCTGGCCGGTCAACAGCCAGTCAATTTTTTCGTGCAGCAACAACATGCATTGTTGTTCGACGCGCAAAACCGCTTTGTTAGTTCAATCGCGGGAGCGGGCAGATAGCATGGCGAGCATAGAATTACAGGGTGTCGCCCACCGTTATGCGGCCAGCGACCCGAAGTACGCCGTGAATTGGCTGGATCAACACTGGCAGGACGGTGGAGCTTATGCGCTGCTGGGGCCATCGGGCTGCGGTAAGACCACGCTGTTGAATATCATCTCTGGTCTACTTAAGCCGACTGAAGGAAAGGTCGTGTTCGATGGCATAGATATGACCGGCTTGCGAACTGAACAGCGCAATATCGCGCAGGTATTCCAGTTTCCGGTGGTCTACGACACCCTGTCGGTGGCGGAGAATCTCGCCTTTCCCTTGCGAAACCGTGGCTTCGCAAGGGAAGAGATAGAGAGTCGAGTTCAAGAAGTGTTGGCTCTGCTGGGCATGCAGAGCAGAGCCGGGCAGCGTGCAAGCAGCCTGAATGCCGATGACAAACAAAAGATTTCGCTGGGTCGGGGACTGGTGCGCAGCGACGTCAACGCCATACTCTTTGACGAGCCGCTTACAGTAATCGACCCACATCTGAAGTGGCAGTTGCGTACAGAACTGAAGAAGATTCACCAACGCTTCGGACATACGATGATCTATGTCACCCACGATCAGACAGAAGCCCTGACTTTTGCCGACCAGGTAATTGTCATGTACGACGGCTCGGTTGTGCAGATTGGTACGCCGCAGGAACTGTTCGACCGGCCGCAGCATACCTTCGTTGGTCAGTTCATTGGTTCGCCAGGAATGAACGTGCTTGCCTGTGAAATCGATGGCGCCGATGCCGTTGTTGCTGGCAATAGAATTGGCTTGCAGCGCCAAATATCCGCTGCGGGTGTCGGGCTTGAGTTGGGAATCAGGCCGGAACACATCGAACTCTCAGCCAGTGAAGGTATTGCCGTACAGATCGTGGCTGTAGAGGACGTCGGCAAACACCTGGTGGTTCGCACCCAACTCGCAGAACAGCAGATCGCTGTGATCGTGCAGGAAGGCACACCCATTCCCGAGCATGCCTTCCTGAAGATTGATCCAGCTAAATTGAATCTGTATCAGGATTCTTTCCTGGTGGATGCTGGGTCATGAAAATCCACAACAACAAGGCATGGTTGTTAGTATTACCAGTGCTTATTCTGGTAGCCATCAGTGCCATCATCCCCCTGATGACGGTGGTCAATTATTCAGTGCAGGACTCGTTTGGCAATAACGAATTTTTCTGGGTAGGCACGGAGTGGTTCCAGGAAGTATTGAACTCGGAGCGCTTTCATAACGCCCTGCAAAGAACGCTGCTGTTCTCGGCACTGGTTCTGGCCATAGAAATTCCGTTAGGGATAGTAATTGCATTGGCAATGCCCCGCAGAGGAATCGGCGTCACGATCTGCCTGGTGTTGATGGCATTGCCACTACTGATCCCCTGGAACGTGGTCGGAACCATCTGGCAGGTATTTGGCAGGGTGGATATCGGCCTGTTGGGTTATGGGCTGGCGAATCTGGGCGTGGATTACAACTACACTCAGGATACCCTCGATGCCTGGATTACCCTGCTGGTCATGGACGTCTGGCATTGGACCAGCCTAGTGGTGTTGCTGTGTTATTCGGGCCTGGTGGCGATTCCAGAAGTCTACTACCAGGCCGCCAGGATCGACGGTGCATCGCGCTGGGCAATCTTCCGTTACATCCAACTGCCGAAGATGAAGCGAGTGTTGTTAATTGCCGTGCTGCTGCGCTTCATGGATTCCTTCATGATCTACACCGAACCGTTTGTTATCACCGGTGGTGGTCCAGGCAACGCAACCACTTTTCTGTCTATCGATCTCGTGCAGATGGCAGTGGGCCAGTTCGACCTGGGTCCGGCAGCCGCCATGTCGATCGTCTATTTCCTCATTATCCTGGCCTTGTGCTGGGTGTTCTATACCGTAATGACCAGCTATGAAAAGCAGGCAGGAACCGGTGCAGGAGGAGGGCGCTATGAATAACAGCCACAGTTATGTAAAGACATTCACACTGGTCTTTTACATTCTGTTCCTGATGCTGCCGATCTACTGGCTGGTGAACATGAGCTTCAAGACTAACCAGGAGATCCTGTCCACGTTCAGCCTGTGGCCTCAGGATTTCACGCTGGACAATTACCTCACCATCTTCACGGATGCTTCCTGGTACAGTGGTTATATCAATTCCATGATCTACGTGGCGATGAATACCGTAATCTCAGTAAGTGTCGCCTTGCCAGCCGCTTATGCATTCTCCCGTTACCGATTCCTCGGCGACAAACATCTGTTCTTCTGGCTGCTGACAAACCGAATGGCGCCACCGGCTGTGTTCGTGCTGCCATTCTTCCAGCTGTACTCCGCCTTCGGTCTTATCGATACCCATATTGCCGTGGCGCTTGCCCATTGTCTGTTCAACGTGCCCCTGGCCGTGTGGATACTGGAAGGCTTCATGTCCGGCGTGCCGAAGGAGATTGACGAGACAGCGTATATCGACGGTTATTCTTTTCCACGCTTCTTCGTCAAGATCTTTGCTCCATTAATCGCCAGCGGCATCGGCGTCGCGGCCTTCTTCTGTTTCATGTTCTCCTGGGTAGAATTACTCATTGCACGCACGCTGACCGTCACCGACGCCAAGCCAATAGCGGCCGTCATGACACGCACTGTCTCCGCCTCTGGCCTGGACTGGGGAGTGCTGGCAGCAGCCGGCGTGCTCACTATCATACCCGGTGCCCTGGTCATCTATTTCGTCCGTAACCACATCGCCAAGGGCTTTGCCCTGGGCCGGGTTTAAGCTGAGAAAAGGAGAAAACGTGCCAGGCACCGGTGCCTGGCACCGCTATCGGTAATGGGATAGGCTCACCCTTCTGGAAACCGCAATGATTAGGCAGGAGACCAATCCATGAGTCGGCTAATTCGCAAGTGTCTGGCAGGGTTGCTCGTATATCCCTGCGTTGTGCTGTTCGCTACCAACCTGAGTGCCCAGGGAGCCTATCCCGATGCGCGCAGCGGCGGCAACTACATGCACAACTTCTACTTTCCCCCATCACCCAGTGCCACGCCCTGGGCTCCGGACTGGTCTCCGGACGGGGAATGGATAGCCGTGGCGATGCAGGGCTCAATCTGGAAAGTGGCGCCGGACTCAGGCATCGCCTACGAAATAACTTACAGCGACGCCTATCACTCGTCACCGGACTGGTCTCCCGATGGACGTTGGATCATCTTCACCGCCGACTACGATCACGAGCGCATCCAGCTGGAAATACTGGATACAGAAACCGGTATCATATCCAGGCTCACCAATGATCAGGCGATTTATACCGACCCGGTCTTCTCGCCGGACGGCAGCCGAATAGCTTACGTGTCGACGAACCCCAACGGCTACTTCAATGTGTATGTGCGCGCGATAAGCAATGGACAATGGGCCGGCGCTCCGGTTGCTATCAGTCGTGATAACGACTACGGCAACAACCGCCTCTATTTCGGCAATGTCGATGTGCACATCACGCCGGCCTGGCTGCCGAATGGGGAAGAGTTATTGCTCGTCTCAAATCGAAATGTGCCATTGGGCTCGGGAAACGTGTTAAGGGTGCCCGCAATCGAGGATGGTATTCAGCAGGCAACCACAGTACTTGCCGAGCAGACGCTTTACCGAACCAGGCCAGATGTCTCAATCGATGGCAAGCGCTTCGTCTATTCCTCAACCAGCGGTTCGGCGGATCAATATAACAATCTGTATGTGCAGCCGACCAGCGGTGGGGAGCCTTACAAGTTGACCTTTTTCCAACACGATGCCTTCCATCCGCGCTGGTCCCCTGATGGGGAGTGGATTGCCTTTGTCTCCAACGAGCCCGGCCTGTCCAGATTAATGCTGTTGGAAACCTACGGTGGGAAACAGCTCGCAGTCGATATTGCCGAACAACATTACCTGCGCCCGATGGGCGTATTAAAATTGCGCGTTGTGGATGCCGGCACCACTGAACTTACCCACAATCGCATTCACCTGACTGCCAGCGATGGGAAATTCTATACACCAAACGACGCTTACGCCCGTGCAGGAACGTTGGGTGACATGATCTTTCACAATGCTGGCGAGTTCGCCGTCACCCTCCCGGTGGGAGAGACAGACTTGCTGGCAGTCAAGGGCTTTGAGTTTTATCCGCAAGCAGCGAGCGCCGATATCATCGCCGGGGCCGTCACCGAGCTGACCATCAACCTGGAACGCATGACTGACATGGCGGCGAAGGGATGGTACAGCGCCTCCACCCATGTGCACGCTAACTACGGTGGCAATCTGCACAACACGCTCAAGAACATGATGATGATGTCCCGTGCCGAAGATCAGGATCTGGTGCTTAATCAGGTGGCGAACAAGGACAACCGCATTCTCGATTACCACTACTTTGAGCCCGGTGGCGGCCCGCATTCCACCTCGGAACCAGATCAAATCGTGGTCGTCGGCCAGGAATTCAGGCCGCCATTCTATGGCCACGTGTTCATGTTCGGGATGGAAGAGCAGCTGCTCTCGCCCTTCGTCACAGGCTACGAAGGAACCGCCATCGAGAGCCTGTATCCGAGCAACACCGATATGTTTCTCAAGGCCAAGGCACAGGGAGCGGTGACTGGCTATGTTCATCCCTTTCTCGGCGAGAACGATCCGTTACTGGGTAACCTCGGTGGTGGCAAGGGCTTCATCGTCGATGCTGCTCTGGAGACCACTGATGCCCTGGAATGGTCCGATGCCAATCGCGCCGGCTTCTTTCCTTTATATGCCGTGTGGAACAACGGCCTGCGGGTCACCGCGACCGGCGGAGAGGACTCCATCAGTTCACTGCAGCGCAGCAAGCTGGTGGGCTCAGTACGCACCTATGTGTATACCGGCAATAAGGGCCTGGACATGGAAGCCTGGTTCGATGGCCTGATACGCGGCCGTGCCTTTGTCAGCTCCGGGCCACTATTGGAGATGGCAGTGGGTGCTGCGCTGCCGGGTGACACGGTCGCACTGCCTGCTGCCGGCGAGTCGGTAACAATCTCCGGCCGTCTGCGCTCCGTAACCAAACTGGATGAAGTATTGCTGGTATGCAACGGGCAGGAGGTGGAACGCTTTCCGGTGCGGGGCAATGGCATGAGCCTGGATATTTCCTATGCCGTCGAAATCGAGCGTTCCGGCTGGTGCCATCTGCGTACCGAGGGAAACCCGGGGCGGCGGTTCCCCATGGATGTGGATTACGTGCAGGCCTTCACCAACCCGGTGTGGTTCCAGGTCGGTAACCAAGCCATTCGTAATCCGGAATCGGCAAGCTATGCACTCGAGTGGATCGACAAGTTACAGGAACTCGCCGAAGCCTGGCCGGGTTGGCGCTCCGATGCGGAGAAGGCCCATGTCTATGGTCAATTCGATGCAGCGAGACAGGTGTACCGCAACAAGCTCTGAAAACAAGGACAGTCCAAGTTTTCCGCCAGGCAGGCAACCATGAGTCCTGCCTTTTAAGAAAACGTGGTCTGTCCTGTTTTCCTAAAAAGAATCAAATGGAGAAACACCATGAAATTTCTTAACCTGCCTGCTGCTGCTTCACGCCTGCTCCGTCTCTTTCACCTGAGTCCACTACTATTTGGCGCCATCATGGTTGCCGAAGTCGCCAATGCGCAACAGCGTGCCGATTTGGTGATTGAAAACATCACCATCGTTGACATCGCCGCAGCTGAGTTGCTTGAGTCTCAGACTATTCTAATTGCCGACGGTGTATTCGTAGGGGTGGACAATGCAGGCAGCGTTAACGTGGAAGCATTTGTCCCGAGTGTGGATGGACAAAACCTGTATGGGATTCCCGGATTGGCGGATATGCATGTGCATCTGGATGCAGATGATCTTAAGCGCTATATCGCCAATGGCATTACGACCGTGCTTGACCTGAACGGTTTGCCAGAGGCGATCGCGATGCGCTCTAGAATCGAAGCTGGCAGTCTTCTTGGTCCGCGAGTGTATATGAGCAGCCCTCTGCTGGCGGGCACAGCACAAAATTTTTCCTACCAGCTAGTTACTAATGCCGAGCAAGCGCGACAAGCGGTACTGGATATTTACGCCGAGGGCTATGACTTTATCAAAGTCTACGATGGACTATCAGAGGCGACCTACAGTGCCATGGTCGCAACTGCCAGAGAGCTTGGCATGCCGTTGCTAGGTCATGTTCCAGAAGCGGTGGGTCTGCAGAGAGTCCTGGACGATCAGTTACTATCGATTGAACATGTGGAACAGATCGCCAGGGCTACTGTTGCTCATAACTTCGATGCATCCCGAATCCCTGCAATAGTTGCCCAGATCGCCGCGGGTAGCAGCGCAATCACTCCCACCCTGGCGGTGATGGAGGTGCTTAGCGCGCGCCGCACACAATGGTTCGACCAGTTATTTGACCGACCACAGATGATTTATACACCCAACAGTATCGCTCCATGGTGGAGTTCTTTTCGTGCGCCCGCTCAAGCTCGTGGCAATCTCTTACAGACATCGGCAGGAGGCAGCAGTGCTGAGATTGAGTTCTATCGTGCCTTGACCCGCGCGCTGAATGACGCCGATGTGCTACTACTGGCTGGCACCGATACGCCCAACCCGCTGATGATTTCGGGTTATGCGCTGCAACATGAGTTCGCTGCTTTGTCACGGGCGGGCCTCAGTAACGCGGAGATACTTGCAAGCGCCACCATTGATGCAGCGCGACATCTGAATGCTGCCAATCAATTCGGAGATATCAAATCAGGTCTGCGCGCCGACATGGTCTTGCTACGGGAGAACCCTCTGGTCAATATCGAAGCATTGAACATGATTGCAGGAGTAGTTGTGAATGGTCGTTGGCTGGACCAGGACAGAATTAGCAGTTTACTAAGCGAAGTGGTGGCCACCAGAAACTAGCTAAAAAACAGGGACAGACCCTGAGGTATCCCCAGAAAATGTCGAATTAACTCAATGGATTAACTTGTTTTACGTTTGTGTTTGCGGATTGAAAGCAATCGAAGCCTATGAATTTCGACTTCAAGCCGAGGGCTGGGATGTTGTTTGCGAACAATCAG